>CALUQB010000014.1 GCA_944322815.1 uncultured Bacteroidales bacterium
GCGGCCGGCCTGCGCCACCGTCTCCGGGTCTATGCCCGCCGCTTTCAGCATGGCTTCCTGCTGTGCCTGCGCTGCCGCCATGTCAGGCATTCCGGCACCCATCTGCTCCATCAGATGTTCCTGCATGCCTTCGGGCATCTGGAATCCCGGGACGCTTCCGAACATGGCCTGCGCCTGTTCCATTGCTGCCTTCACGGCGGCTTCCTGTGCCGCTCTTGCCATTTCCTCAGGACTTTGAGGATTTGCGTTTTCTTTTGTCATATCGTCTTGATTATTAAAATGTGATACTCTATCCTTCTGCTCCTGCTGTCAGCAGTATTTCCGTGATTTCGTTATAACCCCGTTCGCTGGCATAATACAATGCCGTATGCTGGAGATTGTCCGCAAGGTTTACGTCCGCCCCATGCTCTACAAGGAGAGAGACAAACTCGTTGTTTCCTTCTCTGGCGGCAAGGATCAGGGGCGTTTCCCCGTTCCCGTTCTGCGCATCTGCCTGTGCATGTGCCGCTATCAGGTCGTTGCCTATGAACTTGTTTCCGGACCATGCGGCAAAATGCAGAGGGCTGTTTCCGTTTAGCTGGCTCCTGTTTGCATCCGCCCCGGCATCGAGCAGGAGTTTGGCGACAGCAAGGTTGCCTTTCATGCAGGCAATGATCAGAGGGGTTTCTCCGTCGTCATTCGTTGCGTCTGTCATGTCGGGGAATGTGGAAAGAAGCGAACGGACGATTTCCGACTGGCCGTTGAAGGCCGCCTGATGAAGCGGTGTGTTGCCATGTGTGTCGGCAGTGCTTCCTGTGGACAGACGTTCCACCACTTCACGCAATCCGTGTGCGGTGGCGTAGTCTATAGCCTTGTGTCCCGTATTGTCTGCGATTTCAGTGTCCGCTCCCTGTTCGATCAGAAACATGGCGGTATCGGTACGTCTGTTCTCAAGCAGACGGATTAAAGGAGTACGCCCTTCATTGTCCGTGGCATCCAACTCGGCTCCATATTGCACAAGTTTCCCGATAATTTCCTTGTTCCCGCTTCTGGAAGCGGCGTGAAGAGGAGTTTCCGACAGGTTGTTGGAGACGAAAACATCTGCATCATTGTCAAGGAGTAGATTGACTATATCCCTGAAACCTTTCAGGCAGGCATAATATAGAGGCGTGTTGCCTTCTGCATCACGCTTGTTCACGTCGATGCCGCCTTTCTTCAGGAATATCTGTACAATGCCTTTCTGTCCGTTACGGCAGGCATTCAGGAAAGTCATATTGTTGTCCATATCTTTCTCAGTTGTATTTCAATAAGAATTTTACAAGGGATTCGTCGTTCTTCTTCGCTGCAATGGCCAGGGCTGTCAGCCCCTCATTGTTCACGGCGTTCACGTCCGGTGTGCCGAAGTCCATCACGAGGGAGGCTGCTTCCTTCGAGCCGCTCGTCGAGCTGGCTGCGATATAATGCAGCATGGTATTGCCCCATTTGTCTCTGGCGTTGATGTTTGCACCGGCTTCAAGCAGGGTTTCAAGTGTCTCGGCATCCTGTTCCGTGCAGGTCCGCCCGCCGTATGGATATGATCTTGGCAGAGCCGCAAAACGCGGGATGTTGCCGTTCCAGAATCGTCCTCCGTAGAGATTCATTGCAGGAGTCTGCCCCTGCCGGTTGGCGGCATTCACATCTGCCCCGATCTCCACGAGATAGCGTACAGCCCAGACTCCCGTGTCATATCCGGCTCCGCGGCAGGCGACGGACAAGGCCGTGTTTCCCTCCTTGTCGGCAGGACTTTCCGGGTTCCATCCGCATTCTGTCAGGCACTGGAGAAAATGCAGGCAAGTCTCTTTGTCTTCATGGCGATGGCCGTTTCGGTTCATCCACACGGCAAAGGCCGTCCGTTCTTCCGCATCCTTGAAATCAGGGTCGGCACCGCCTCTGAGCAGCATTTCTGCGGCGGTGAAGTTCTCCCATATCAAGGCGCATCCTAAAGGCGACTTGCCTTGGAAGTCATGGAATTTTTCATCTTCGCAAATGGCTTGCGGATCTGCACCGGAACGCAACAGGGCATCCAGCGCCGTGTCATCCTTGTACCATAATGCCTGGAAGATGTCCAGTCCCCCGGCAAGTGCAGCCAGTTCGTCCGTTTCGGGATCCTGTCCGGACAGCAATGCCCCGATTTTACGTGCACCGCTTTCCACGGCTATGTCAAAGGCTGTCTTCCCGATGCTGTCCTTTTCTTCCGGGTCTATCTGTCCGTTTTCCAGAATGAGCTTTGCCGTGTGGCAGCATTGTCTGTCCGATTCCCGCAGGTTTTCCAGTTCGGCATAAGTTTCCTGCTTGGATTTGTCCGAGTACCACCGTTGGAAAAAATCCTCTATCCGTCTTTCCGTGCGCCTGATCTCATCTGCAATAAGTCCGGCAGACAGGCAGATGACGTGCATCACGTTTCTGCCGCTCCTGTCTGTAGAATCAATACGGTTCCCTGATGTCAGAATGACATCGGCCATCAGGAAATTGCGGTTGCGCACGGCTTCTATCAGGGCGGTCGTGTCTTTGCCGGAACGTGGCACTCTCGCCCCTTTGGACAGAAGCAGGCCGGCGATGTCGGCATCGTCCGGTCGGGAACCGCGTCGTGCCATGACGCACAACGGTGTGTCGCCGTCGTTGTTTTTCACGTTGGGGTCCGCGCCCCTGTCCAGCAGGATACCCACGGCAGTCATGTCTGCAAAATGGCAGGCCGTATGCAGCGGGGTATTGTTTTTCCGGCTTTCGTCCAGGCTGTCAAGCGGGACATCCCGGTAGGCTTCGTATAATCCGGAAGGTCCCGAATCATGGGAAGTGTGCAGCCCGTAGATTTCTTTATTGGTTATCATTGTCATTTTGAGAGTTGATTAATGTTTCAATATGCTTGTATTTCGCGCCCAGCCGGAAGGAAATGGCCTTGACTTCATTGTATAAATGCAGTTTGAAAGAGGCTTCCGCCTTCAGGCGCAGGATACGCAAATATGCCAGCGGCTCGGGAGTGCCTTGCGGTATGGGGCAGAACGGCGGTTCCTCGTCATGGAGGTAACGGAGGAACGTTTCAGGAAGTCTTTCCGTGCCGTGGCCGACATTCACAGGTACAAGGCGTTCGGCTTCACAAAGCAGCCTGTGGCACTCATCGTACCATCCCACCATGAAACAGCAGAGGGCTTTGTTGTACAGTAACTTGAAATCCTTGACCTTAAGGTGGTCAAAGCATATATAGGCGGAAGCAAAAGCCTTGTTGCTTAGGAATGAAACTCCGGCAGCGAACAGCTTGTCCGCCTCTTCCTCAGGCAAGGCGTTGGGGGTATTTGCAAACAGTGTCACGTCCTTTGTGGTATTTGTTGTCTATCTGCTGAAAGTAAATTCATATATGCAAATATAAACAAAGGGACGCAAAAACAAACCAACTGGTCTGTTTTGTTGTAAAAAAACTCCTTATATGGATAATATGCAGGTACGTGGTTGTGCCGGAAACCAGGCTTCAGGCTTTCAGCAACGAGTAAATGAAATGGAGTCTTTGCGACAGTTGTCTGGTATTCAATCCTTGAAAGAAAGACTGCTCGAAAGAAATGCCGAAAAAGACTTGCCAAAACATCGAGGCAGTTTCTTCCACATCCAGATCCTGACGTATTTCTCCGTTTTCTTTTGCATTTTGGAGGGCAGACTTCCACAACTGGAGATTCTGATCAAATATGGCGGCCAACTTTTTCTCCACATTCGGATAATACAACCGTACCTGCATCAGCAGATGGTAGTAGTAGAAATTGAAGCAGCAATCGTTGGGATTGTTGCCGTCATCGAGCATTTGCACAAGGCGGTTCATGGTATTTTCCACCCCATTTACATATTGGTCGATAAACTCCGAAAATGAACCTGCCGTGAACTGAAATTTGTTCTCCAACTGCTGGGTGCGAAATACATATTTGTCCACCACCGCCACGAACAGGTCCTGCTTGAGAGGGAAATAATAAATCAGCCCGGCCTTTGACAGTCCGCAGGCTTTTGCTATTTCCATTTGGGTGGCTTTTTCATAGTTCATTTTGGCGAATACCCGTAATGCCTTTTCCAATACTTCTTCCCTGTTGGTAAACATATTTTTTCTGTTATTTTCTTTGATGGACGAAGATACGGAATTTTCTATTTTCAGACATTTGTATGCCTGCAAATTTTTTTTGCGTTATAATATACCCCCGTGTCTTAGAAAGCGTATTTTGCCATAACGGCATATACGAAAAAATCCTTGAAGTAGTTGGACTTCAAGGATTTGCTTTAATTTGCCAAAACTTTTGGCGGTGCGGACGGGACTCGAACCCGCGACCCCCGGCGTGACAGGCCGGTATTCTAACCAGCTGAACTACCGCACCATTTTTAAGAACTTGCTTGTGCTTTTCAGAGGTGTTTCCCTGATTGCGGATGCAAAGATAGGTAAAATTTCTGACCCTCCAAATTTTTTTTGAAAAAATTGCAAAAAATGCGATCGTGAAAAATAAAAAAAAGCCGGAGCGGCAGAATCCGTTCCGGCTCATACTGATTATTCAATGGTGATAACTCTCTTGCTGTCTTCAGGTTTGGTCTTTTCGATCTTAGGGATGATGACATTCAGCACACCGTTCTCGACTTTCGCACTGATCTTTTCCCTCTCGACATCATCAGGCAGCACCATAGTCTGCTGGAATTTGCTGTAAGAGAATTCGCGACGGAGGTAATGTCCGTTTTTCTTCTCTTCTTTCTCATCGACTTTCTTTTCCATCTCAATGGCCAGATTCCCGTTTTCATCGATATGGACTTTGAAGTCTTCCTTTTTCATGCCAGGAGCGGCCACTTCGATTTCGTAGCTGTTCTCGTTTTCCAATACGTTGATGGCAGGAGCCGTAGCATTTGTTCTGACCATCCAGTCGTTGTCAAAGAAATCATTGAAAATGTCAGGCAACCAATTCTGGTTTTTTCTAACAGGTACCATAGTTTTATCTCCTATAATTTTAAATTGTTCTAAATATAATTCTCAGGGCATCAGCCCTTTGTGCTTTTTCAAGCACGACTTGAGAAATATCAATTGCCGTGCCGCAGGCGATTCGTGCCGCGGAAGAAGAAAAAAAGGAAAATATGTCACCGGGACTTGCCAATTTGTCTGTTTCGGGGTGTCAGAATGTCCGAAAAACATTATATTTGAAGTTGATTTCATGAGAGAATATGGGTGAAGAAGGAAACATACTGATAAAAGGGGCGAAGGTGAATAACCTGAAAAACGTGACTGTCGGGATTCCGCGCGGCAAGTTCGTTGTCATCACGGGTATTTCCGGATCCGGGAAATCATCATTGGCCTTTGATACATTGTTTGCAGAAGGCCAGCGGCGCTTTGCGGAAAGCTTGTCGTCCTATGCGAGACAGTTCCTGGGCAGGATGGTGAAGCCTGATGTGGAACAGATAGAAGGCATACCTCCGGCTATCGCCATAGAGCAGAAAGTGAACACGAGGAATCCCAGGTCTACCGTAGCTACCAGTACTGAAATTTATGATTATCTGAGAATCATTTTCGCCAGAATCGGACGGACTTATTCACCGATATCGGGAGAGGAGGTGAAATGCCATACGGCCAATGATGTTCTTGAGTACATCTTTTCTTCGCATGCCTGTACAATATATATATTGTCCGACCTGAAATGGAGTGAAAGGGAGGATAAGGTCGAACTGATGCTGGCTTTGAAAGAGGAAGGGTATTCGAGATTCTATTCCGGCGGACAGGTCATCAGGATAGAGGAAATGATGCAGAGGGCGGAGAGCGGTGACTATCCTGAGGAACTTTATCTTCTGGTGGACAGGCTGCGTATGCCGGGTGATGACGTGCGGATGACCGATATGGAGAAGTCTGACCTGGATACGAGACTGCGTTCATCCATTGCCACGGCTTTTGAAAAGGGTGACGGTACCCTGTATCTCAAGGCGGACGATGCTGCTCTCCGCCGGTTCGTGAGCCGGTTCGAGGCTGACGGGATGACTTTTCAGGAACCTGACGAGTATATGTTCAGTTTCAACAGTCCTCTCGGAGCCTGTCCTGACTGTGGCGGCCTGGGGCAGATCATCGGTATCAGCGAGGAACTGGTCGTGCCGGACAAGAGCAAAAGCATTTACGATGGGGCCATAGCATGCTGGAGAGGGGAGAAGATGAGCTGGTTCAAGGATCAGATGGTGAAAAATGCCTACAAACATGACCTTCGCGTGTTCGAGCCGTACTGCAACCTTTCGGAAAATGAAAGGGATCTGGTATGGAACGGTTTCAAGGCCGATACTGAAGAGGAATCCATCATCGGTCTGAATGAGTTCTTCAAATGGGTCGAGTCGAACAAGTACAAGATCCAATATAAGTACATGCTCAGCAGGTATTCAGGCAGGACTGTCTGCCGTACTTGTGGCGGAAGCAGGCTCAGGAAAGATGCCCTGTACGTGAGGGTCGGCGGCAAGAACATACATGAACTCCTGTGTATGAACGTGGACCAGCTTTACGGTTTCTTTTCTTCGCTTAAGCTGACTGAATATGAGAAGACTGTCGTGTCGAAGGCAGTCGATGAGATATTGTCTCGCCTGCAGTACATCAGGGATGTCGGCCTCTCATACCTTACACTGAACAGGACTTCGAACACATTGTCCGGCGGCGAAAGCCAGAGGATAAACCTGGTGACGGCTCTGGGCAGTTCCCTGGTCGGGTCGATGTATATACTGGACGAACCGAGCATAGGCCTGCACCCGCGCGACACGGACAGGCTTATATCGGTGCTGAGAAAGCTCCGGGACATAGGGAATACCGTGGTTGTGGTAGAACATGACGAAGAGATCATGAGGGCGGCGGATCTGCTCATAGATATCGGTCCGAAAGCCGGAGTGAACGGAGGACAGATAGTCTTCGAAGGCCGGCTCGGTCCGCAGATCAGCCAGGAGCAGATAGACAGGTCGCTGACTCTGCAGTATCTTTCCGGACAGAGATCCAGATATGTCAGGGAAAAACGGACTCCGGTATATTCGATTCAGGTGGAAGGCGCCATGGAGCACAATCTGAAAGATATCGATGTGAAATTTCCGTTGGGTGTCCTGACTGTGGTCACAGGTGTCAGCGGAAGCGGAAAGTCCTCTCTTGTCGGCGATATCCTGTACCCGGCACTGTTCAGGCATATAAACCATACCGGCTCTGCTCCAGGCACATTCCGCAAGCTTTCAGGAAACCTCGACCGTATCAGCCAGGTGGAGTATGTCGACCAGAATCCGATAGGCAAGAGCTCTCGCTCCAATGCCGTCACATACCTGAAGGTATATGACGATATCAGGAAGCTGCTCTCCGAGCAGCAATATGCGAAAATAAACGGATATACACCTTCGCACTTTTCTTTCAATATCGACGGAGGACGTTGTCCGGAATGTCAGGGTGAGGGTTTCGTGAAGATAGAAATGCAGTTCATGGCTGATGTGACCATGGTTTGCGAGGCTTGTGGAGGAAAACGTTTCAAGCCTGATATACTGGAAGTCCGCTACAAGGGAAAGAACATAGATGATATTCTGAACATGAGCGTGGAAGAGGCGGTGGATTTCTTCTCGTCCCAGCCGGAGCCGGCCGTAAAGAAAATAGCTGAAAGGCTGCAGCCTCTGATGGATGTCGGCCTGTCCTATATCAAGCTCGGTCAGAGCAGCAGTACGCTCAGCGGGGGAGAGAGCCAGAGGATAAAACTGGCATACTTCCTTTCGATGAATGATTCCATGTCCAGAAACAGGGACCAGCACATCCTTTTCATATTCGACGAGCCTACTACAGGCCTGCATTTCTATGATGTGGAGAAGCTTCTCAAATCGTTTGACGCCCTGCTTTCGAAAGGACATTCGATAGTGGTGGTGGAGCACAATCCGGATGTTATCAAGGCCGCTGACTGGGTGATAGATCTCGGACCTGAGGCCGGAGACGGAGGCGGTCGTGTCGTCTTCGAAGGTACACCTGAGAGTCTGATGGAGTCAGGCGGGACTTATACGGCAAAATACCTTAAATAATTCATATCATGTACACTTTGTTGATCTGTATCGCATCTCTTGTACTCAGGGTCATAGCTCTGTGGAATGACAAAATCCGTCTTTTCGTCGACGGCCGGAAGAATCTGCTCTCCAGGATAGAGACTGCAGTGAAAGGTCATGATGACATAATATGGTTTCACGTGGCTTCAATGGGCGAGTTTGAGGAAGCGCGTCCGGTGATGGAGGAAGTGCGCAGAAGGTATCCCCAGAAGAAGATCCTGCTGACTATCTTTTCACCGTCAGGGTACAGTCATCGCAAGAACTGGAAAACTGTGGACTGGGTATTCTATCTTCCTCTTGATACCTGGTTCAATGCCAGGAAATTCATCAGGATAGTCCGCCCGTCGAAGGCTGTCTTCACGATAGGTGAATTCTGGTTCAATTATCTCGGTCAGCTGAAACGCCATCATGTGGATACTTATATCATGTCGCTTCTCGCTTCGAAGGATTCTCCATATCTCAAATGGTATGGCTGGCCGTATCGCAGGGCGTTGAGGTCCGTCTACAAATGTGTAATGGTGAAGAATCATGAGACAAAGGACGTACTTGAAGGTTTCGGCTGCAGGAATGTGGAAGTGACCGGCGATGCCAGATTCGACAGAGTAATGAAGATCGCTGCCGAAGACTGGCACGACAAGATAGTGGAGACTTGGGCAGACGGCAAAAAAGTGGCGATAGCCGGCAGTACCGGAAGTAAGGATGACGAACTGTTCATCTCTCTTCTGAAAGACTATCCTGAAGACAAGTTCATGTTCGTCCCTCATGAGCTGGATGAAGGTCCGGTAAGACATATCCTGGATTCGGCTCCGGGAAAGTCGATATTATATACAGATGTAGAATATGTATTCTCTTCAGGTATTCCTGACAATGCCAGATCAGGTGTGATGGAAACCATGAAGCAGGCCCAGGTGCTGGTAGTCAATAAAATCGGTATGCTGTCCCGTCTGTATCGTTATGGATGGTGTGCACTGATAGGCGGCGGTTTCGAGAATCTTCCACACAGTGTCATGGAGGCTGCCGTATATGGTATCCCGGTAGCCATGGGACCGCAATATCACAAGAACAAGCAGTTTGTCGATCTCATGCGGCTCGGTGCCGCTGATTCCGTATCAAATGAGAAGGACATACATGACTGGTTCGGGAAGTACCACGGCGATGCCGCACTGCTGGAGCAGGCCGGCAGGATCACGGAAGAATACTGTCGTGACAATGCCGGTGCCACCGGACGGATCACTGATATCATTTTGGGGTGACAAGTCCGTCATGGACTGATGCCGTGACAGTATCAGTCGATGACCAGGACTATCATTTCCGCATCGTTTATCGGGTAGCCGGCTTCCATGTAGAGCAGTCCGCTACCCCTTGATTTCGTATACAGGGTCACAGACTTTCCGTCTTCACTGATTTCGTAG
The DNA here is from genome assembly GCA_944322815.1 of uncultured Bacteroidales bacterium. Taxonomy (GTDB): domain Bacteria; phylum Bacteroidota; class Bacteroidia; order Bacteroidales; family UBA932; genus Cryptobacteroides. The sequence continues at coordinate 9,462 of CALUQB010000014.1, forward strand.
TCATAAATTCCCCGGTTTTTGTCATATTCAAGCTCCTCGATCCCGATATCAAAGGCCGCATCATCAGGAAAATAATCAACCTGAAAACTGATGATGTCACCTTGTCTGCACCTTATGAAATTACCAGGGAATATTTTCATGTAGTATGGACGGAATTCCACGTTTATCAGGCATTCGGCCGAGCATTCGTTTCCTGTTCCGGAATGGCATCGGACAGTGCAGGAGCCTTCTCCACGGGCAGTGACTTCTCCGTTATCTGAAACTGTAGCCACGGATGTGTCATCGCTTTCCCATCGCAGCATCTCCTGCGTGATATTCCCTGGAGACATGAATGCCTGTATTCTGACTGTTTCCCCGATGTATGTCAGCGAAAGGTCTGTGTACGACAGCTCCAGCGACTGTCCCGCAACTTCAATTCCTGATTTGTCTATACGCCATTCCGTACCCTCAAGTCCGGATCCGGACGGCACTATGCATATTCTGTATTCGACATTCCTGCATACGTCGAAGTTCGATGGATTTTCGCCCGGATAGAACCGGTATATCAGATATTCTCCAGGCTTGGACTGATATGACGGAGACAGATATTCAGCCTTGATTTCGATATAGGAGCAGAAATTTTTGGCCGACTCACTGTCCGGAAGTACTTTCAGAGACTCGTCATCGTTTCCGGGGAGCAGGTCTCCCTGCATGTTTTCAAGCATGTACAGGCAGACTTCTCCGCTGAGCCCGTCTATGTTTGTCAGGTTCAATGCGTCCGTTTCGTAGTCTTTCCGCAGGAAGCCGGATGGAAAAAAGTCGAAAGGGTCGCGGATGTGATTTCTGCTGAAGGGGTATACAGAACGCGGACACCCTTCGACTTGTATGCTTCTTATCTTGAATTCCACATTTTCATCCAGTCTTCTCCTGTCCACCTTGAGAGAAATCTTCGCCATCAGTCTTTCCAGCGGGACAGTGATTTCGTCTCCGGTGATTCTTACGTTTTCCAGATATCCGCTCATCGGCATGCCTATGGAATAATCGTCAGGATATGCCATGTAGTATCGCAGGTTTTCCAGTCCGTCCATGCTGGCGACATCGACTTCATACCCGAAGTTCGCGCAGGCATATATGGAATATGTCCCGTTTTTGACCAGATCAATGTTCCATGAGAATCCTTGAGGGGCATTTTGTCCGGACTGGACATTCAGGTATGCCGCACCTTCCAGTATCCCGTAAGAATTGAACACGAAAACGTTGATATCCGATATTTCCGTTTCATCGGGATCCATGGCCTTGGTTTTCGGTTCTGCGCTGCAGAATCTGATTACAGCAGTTTCTCTATCCGTTTCCGACAGATTTTCCGGTGACATCTCGCTGCATGAAGGCAGATACAGGCAGGTGATCACTGCCGCTATGTACATGAGGTTTCCTGAAACGAACCTCCGATAGTTTGAGTGTCGGTCCATGATGTTCGAAGCTTTTGTCAGAATTCTATTTCAGTTTCCGGACGCTGATACCACGGCTCTACAGTCCCGTTGATTGTCACGGTCTCGCCGGAGACGGGAATGCATGGATCTGTCACCCCGGTCTGCCTGATGGTGATGTCGAATATGTACCTGCAGTTCCGTTCTATCCCCGAATGCCATGCAGACATTCCGAATTCACCTCTGTTTATGTTTAAAGGGTAATAATATCTTCTCCCTTTTATGTCTCCTGCGATGACCAGCCTGGTAAACGGTGTGCCTTCCGTATCTTCTTCGCTGCCGTTCGGATAGCAGTAAAGTCTGATTTCCGGATATATGGCTTCCGTGCCTATGTCTTCATTGAATTCCGCATAGACCATTTCCGGATGTTCCATGCGTTTCATGGATTCTGTCGGGTATCCGTCCGTATTCATCGGGGCTGACGGGGTGTTGATTCCGTCAGGAACCAGAGTCACCAGCGAGTTTATGTTTGTCAGGTATGCAGATGCATTTTCCAGTCGGGCATCCGGGTACGGCCTGTCGCTGAAGTCGCATTTTATGGATCTGACATACACTTCAGACATGGCGGGACTGACAGGCATGTTGAAACTGCCGTCATCCGTGGCAGTGATGTGTATTACTCCGCTCATCAGGGGAAACTCAGGATCTTCCAGCCGAAGATCGGTATATATTCCGGCTACGCTTTCAAAGGATGAGATGCTGTTCCATTCATAGTCTTTTTCCTGAGGATTGACTATCGCAGTAACGATTTTCTTTCCCTTTCTCGAAGCAGCGTCAATATACGGCTCATTTCCTGCCGTGAGTCTCTGGTAAGAGTCTATTCTCCGTAGTCCGTCATCATTGAATATGAATACATCCACTGCCTTTCCTCTGATATTCCTGTCCTGCCAGCCCGATTCGGAACTTATGTGTAATTTCAGTTTCCATTGTTTCCCTTCTGACAGCGGGAGTGCATCCGGTACTTCTGCGCTGCATGATAAGAAAATAAAGGCCGGAATAAGTATAAGCAAGGCATTTGCCGAACGGCAGAAAGTAGATGAGGAAAGAATCCGGCCTTTTTTGCTGCTGGTATGTTTTGTAAAATTTCGCATTTCGTTTTCCTTTTCCGCAAAACTACCACATGCGGACGAAACGGAATGTTAAAAAAAGAAAAAGATGAAAATTTCTTTTTTTGAACGAATTATTTATCTTTTTTTAAGTGTAAGCCGCCTTTTTGTGCCAATTTTAATGTTTTATTAAAAATATTTTTTACATTTGGTCACAGCAGATGAATATACCATGACCTTTTTAAGACGATTCAGGAGACTGGTTTCTCCGCGGACACATTTCCAGCCTATTTTTTCCCAGCAGGTTGCATATATCCGGCAGGCATCGAAGGCTTTGCTTCAGATGATGAAGACAGAAGATGTTTCTGAACGGAAACGTCTGGAAAAAGAAGTGAAAATGTGTGAAATACAGGGTGACGCCATGCTTACGGAGTTCTATGAGCAGCTGAATGACAAGTATGTTTCGATTTTGCACACTTCAGACCTTCAGACGGTGGCCATGAATATTGACAATATCTTGGACAATATAAATGATTCTGCCAAGGCTATCCTGATATATATGCCTGAGAAGATCGATGTCCAGCTGGTTGAGCTGGCAGAATATATTCATGCGGAGGCTGACGCGATGTCTCTGATTGTGACCGGCATGGATGACATGAAGAAGAAATTTTCCGAGATGACGATACAGTGTGACAGGATCACGGAGCTGGAGCATGCGGCTGATGATACGTATGAAGAGTATGTGGGCTACATCTTCCAGAACGAAACTGATGCCATAGAACTGATGAAGTCGAAGAATATCGCTGAAATGCTTGAAGCTACGACTGATACCGCGAAGGTATTTTCTGATCATATCAGAAAACTTCTGCTGCGGTATGTGATTGAAAGATGACTTTGTTTCCAGTCGGAAATCAGGCGCCGAAGTTATCGTAGATTACTTTGGCGTTTTTTGTAATTTATTAATAGTCAAAAGAAAAACACCGTCAAAATTTGATTGGGTACAAACGGGGGACAAAAATAAAAATAGCGTATCAAAGGAAAACAAGGTAAGATATAGCCTTTCAAAATAATAAAAGCCCCTGATTTTCAGGGGCTTTGTGTTTTTATGACTTTGTTTCCAGTCGGAAATCAGGCTCCGAAGTTATCGTAGAGGATGTTCTCAGGCGGAACGCCGAGACTGTCGAGCAGATTCACCACTGACGATGACATCATAGGAGGTCCGCACATCAGGTAGAGTGCATCCTCCGGTGTTTCATGCTGTTTCAGATATGTCTCGTAAAGAACAGTATGTACGAAACCTGCGGTGTATGCCACTCCGGCAGCATCAGCTGCAGGGTCAGGTCTGTCAAGAGCCAAATGGAACTTGAAGTTCGGGAATTCCTTTTCGAGAGCATGATAGTCATCCAGATAGAATGCCTCTTTCAGACTCCTGGCTCCGTAGAAGAAGTTCACTTTTCTGGTAGTTTTCTCAGTCTTGAACAAGTGCATGATATGGCTTCTCATAGGTGCCATACCTGCACCGCCGCCGATGAAGATCAGTTCCTGGTCGGCAGGCAGATTGTCAGGAAGGAAGAATTCTCCGTAAGGACCTGAGATCGTTACCTTGTCCCCTGGTTTGAGAGAGAAGATGTATGATGAACATACGCCCGGATTGACCGGAAGGAATTTTTTCGTAGCGCGGTCCACAGGCGGAGTGGCTATCCTGACATTCAGTTTGATGATATCGCCTTCCGCAGGGTAGCAGGCCATGGAGTATGCGCGTAGGGTAGGGGTAGTGTTCACCATCTTGAGGTCGAAGACGCCCATTTTCTCCCAGTCTTCACGATACTGTTCGTCCACATCTATGTTCCTGTAATCTACAGTTACCGCAGGTACGTCCACCTGTATATAGCCGCCTGGGCGGAAATGCAGATGCTCTCCTTCAGGAAGCTTTACGACGAATTCCTTGATGAATGTAGCTACATTGTGATTCGATATGACTTCGCATTCCCATTTTCTGACGCTCAGCGCAGACTCCGGAACTACGATTTTCAGATTTTCCTTCACTTTCACCTGGCATCCCAGTCTCCAGTGATCGAGTATCTGCTTTCTGCTGAAGAAGCCTACCTCTGTAGGAAGAATAGTGCCGCCGCCTTCCACTACACGGCATTTGCATTGGCCGCAGCTTCCTTTTCCTCCGCATGCAGACGGAAGGAATATCTTCTGTTCGGCCAGAGTCGCCAGAAGAGAGCCGCCAGGAGTCACTTCCACCTCTTTCTGCCCGTCATTGATACTGATGGTGACTTTTCCCGATGGAGTCAGCTTGATCTTCACATACAGAAGCAGAGCCACCAGGATGAGGGTGACAACAACTATTGCTATCACCGCAATGATTATGGTAGATACTAAATTTTCCATTTCTTGTAATCTCCTGAATTAAAGCTGGATCCCCATGAAGGTCATGAACGATATGGCCATGAGTCCGACAGTGATGAATGTGATTCCGAGACCTTTGAGCGCGGCAGGGACATTCGAGTATTCCATCTTTTCCCTGATGGCAGCCAGTGTCACTATGGCCAGGAACCAGCCGATACCTGAACCGAGTGCGTAGACTGTGGCTTCACCTACGTTTACGAAATCACGTTCCTGCATGAAGAGGGAGCCGCCGAGGATGGCACAGTTCACTGCTATCAGCGGAAGGAAGATACCGAGCTGCGAATATAGTGTAGGAGCGAACTTCTCCACTACCATTTCCACAAGCTGGGTGAATGCCGCCACTACCGCGATGAAGACGATGAAGCTGAGGAAGCTCAGGTCGATGTCTGCGAATGAGTCTCCGAGCCATCTCGAGAGTGCTCCTGGTTTCAGCACGAATTCGTTCAGCAGATAGTTTATGGGAAGTGTGGCCAGAAGGACGAATACTACAGCAACACCCAAACCGGTAGCCGTTTTCACACTTTTTGATACCGCCAGATATGAACACATACCGAGAAAGTAGGCGAATATCATGTTGTCAACGAAAATTGACTTTACAAACAAGCTTATATATTCCATTTCGATTCGAGTTTGATGTTATTTTTCCTGAAGGTCTTTCTGGATGCTTCTCTGGATCCATACGATGATGCCCAGGAGTATCAGAGCCATAGGCGGCAGGATGATGAGACCGTTGTCCATGTAACCTGCGTCGTAGAATGACTGAGGGATGATCCTCATGCCGAACAGTGTACCGGATCCGAGGATTTCACGGAAGAAGGCCACTACCACGAGGATGAGACCGTATCCGGCGCCGTTGGCGAGCCCGTCAAGAAGTGACGGGATAGGCTTGTTGCCAAGGGCAAAAGCCTCGATACGGCCCATCACGATACAGTTCGTAATGATAAGTCCCACATAAACCGACAGAGTTTTGCTGACACTGTATGCGTATGCTTTCAGAATCTGGTCCACCAGAATCACCATCAGCGAAACCACTACCAGCTGGACTATGATCCTGATACGGTTAGGTATGGTGTTTCTCAGGATGGAAGCTACAAAGCTGGACAGACCTGTCACGATGATCACGGAGAGAGCCATCACACAAGCGCCTTCCATCTGGACAGTCACTGCCAGTGAGGAGCAGATACCGAGGACAAGCACGGTGACCGGGTTGCCCTTGAATATCGGCTTCAACAATACTTCTTTATAATTTATATCACTCATTTCCTATTCCTCCACGTTTACATTGGTTTCTACTGCTGCAGCAGTGCTGACTGAATCCTGTGGCTCTGCCAGGCCGGAAACTGTCATGGTGCTGTCAGCCGCGGACACGGCCTGATGTGCAGCTGCGGACTCTGCAAGATACGGCTTGTAATATTTGGCCCACAGATTTATGCTCTTTCCGAGTGCCTGCGAAGTGATGGTGGCGCCGCTTATGGCATCTACGCTGTGTTCCGGCTCGGTGATGGCACTGGCTTTAGCTACAGTGAAGACCACGTCACCATCCAGGTTGAATGTCTTTCCGTGGAAAGCATTGTAGAAAGGAGCATCGGCGATCTTGGCTCCGAGTCCAGGAGTTTCTCCCTTATGGTCGAAGACAGCCCCGTCGATGGTCTTTCCGTCTTCATTTATGGCGAGATATCCCCAGATAGGACCCCACAGACCTGCTCCGTAGCATGGTATGACAGTCACGTCTTTGCCGTTTATGTCGAAGACATATACCGGCAGTGCCAGAGTGGATACCAGATCGCTTTGTCCGTCTTCGATTTTCTTGATGATATCATTCTGCTTTTTCAGGTCGGATGTGCTTGTCACCTGAATGTCCTTGACATTTTCCTTTCCGGTGTTCATCTCACCGACCTTCTCTCCGAGACCGTTCACGAAAAACGCATCCTCTATCTTCTCTGCGTAGAGTCCGAGCACGTCTGCGCCTTCTTCTATCACCATGGTCTCGTCAGCCTGGGAAGCCGCCCCGAGAAGCTTGCTGATGGTTTCGAGCTTGACATTCTCGTTCTGTTTGCCCTGCAGACTCATAGCCACGAAAGCCAGAATCGCAGCGACCAGTACCACGAGAATGGTCGAATATATTACTGTATATACATTACCGTTAGTATTCATACCTTGATAATTTAAGCGATTTTAACTTTCCGTGCTTTCCTTTTCAGTGAGACCTCCACTACATAGTGGTCGATCAGAGGTGCGAAGGTGTTCATAAGCAGGATGGCGAGCATCATGCCTTCCATGTATCCCGGATTGAACAGCCTTACAGTCACTGTAAGCGCTCCCACCAGGAAACCGTAGATCCATTTTCCTGTCTCTGTCTGTGCAGATGTCACAGGGTCTGTGGCCATGAAGACTGTACCGAAAGCGAAACCGCCGAGTACAAGATGATACCATGCAGGAAGCTGCAGGTACGGTGTGGTACCCAATGCGTTCGCAAGGAAGCCAATGGCAAGTGCTCCGATGACTGAAGACAGCATGATCTTCCAGCTTGCCACACCTGTCCAGATAAGCAGAATCGCGCCCAGAAGGATGGCTATGACAGAAGTCTCGCCGACTGCACCGCCGATGTTTCCTATGAAGAGGTCCATGAATGAGATGCCTGCACTTTCAAGTCCCTGGATACCCTGGCCGGCATGTACCAGCGGAGTGGCCCCGGAGAATCCGTCCACGACACCGTTGCCGCATGCATAGGCGGTACCGTCCGTGAGGTATCTGGTCAGGCCTCCTGTCCAGATAGTGTCACCGGACATCTTGCTCGGATATGAGAAGAACAGGAAGGCGCGGCACAGAAGGGCCGGATTCCAGATGTTCATTCCGGTGCCTCCGAAGATTTCCTTTCCGATGATCACTGCGAATGCCACAGCTATGGCGAGCATCCAGAGAGGAACATCAACAGGGACGATCAGAGGTATGAGCATACCTGTGACGAGATAGCCTTCATTCACCTGATGTCCCCTGAGCTGGGCTGAAATGAATTCGATTCCAAGACCCACGATGTAGGACACGAGATACAGAGGAAGTATTCTCAGAAAGCCGTACCATACCATCTGCCAAAAGCCCCAGCCAAGACCGAAAGCCTCATTGTGCTGGTATCCTGTATTCCAGATACCGAAAAGCAGGCTCGGTACAAGTGCGAGCACGACTATGATCATGACCCTTTTCAGGTCCACAGCGTCTTTTACATGCGTTCCCTTGGCGGTAACGGTTCCGGGAACATACAGAAATGATTCAAAAGCTTCGAATGTCGAATGCAGGAAGCTCAGCTTGCCGCCTTCACTGAAGGTCGGTTTGATTTTATGCATGAATTTGACTAATCCGTTCATACCTTCAGAGTTTATGCCATTTCTTTCAACATGAGGTTAATGCCGTCGCTGAGTATGGACTGGATGCCTATCTTCGACGGGCAGACGAACTCGCAGAGTGCGAGATCCTCTTCGATGACTTCGTAAATGCCGAACTTCTCCATCTTATCTATATCCTGGGCCAGGCAGGCTTTGAGGAGATATACCGGATAGATGTCCATAGGGAGGACTTTCGAATATACGCTGGAAAGGACGAATGCGCGCGGTTCACCGTGCGTATTGGTATCCATTTCGTATTTTTTGTTCGGAGTCAGCCATGAGAAATATGCCTTTGATGCGCTGAACTGACTGGTCCTGAATGGTTTCGCCCAGCCGAAAAGTTCGCATTCAGTGCCTTCCTTGATGAGGGTTATCTGATTGTCGTAGAATCCGAGGAAACCGTCCTTGCCGACATTCGTGCCTGTGAGTACGTCTCCGCTGATGAAACGTATGTCATCGTTCGAGTTGTCGTAATATTCGGCGATGTCTTTCATGGACATACCTGCGATTCCCTTTACGTATGAAGGATCCACGGCTTTCGGCCCGGTGACAGCCACCAGTCTGCCGAGATCGTATTTTCCCGTATTGAAAAGTTTTCCGATTGCAGCCACCATCATCAAAGAAGTGGTCCAGATGATGTCGCCTTTCATGACAGGGGAGATGTGACTGATCTGGACACCTACGTTGCCTGCCGGATGTTTTCCTCCGAAGATATGAGGAATGATATTTTCAAGCTTGTGGAAAGGCGTGCCTGAATAGTTTTCCCTGTTGAAGGATACGTGGATCCTGCCTTTTGTCAGCTTTGCCAGAGCATTGATACCTGTCTGGATGTCGTTGAAATCGTCTCTCAGAGCGAATTCGGGATTGGCGGCGAGAGGCGCCGTAGAGAATGCCGAGATGAAGATATCCTTCGGTTTGTCGGAAGGTTTTGCGACTATTCCGTAAGGCCTCTGAATGAGAGCCGGCCATAGTCCGCTTTTGAGAAGACGCTCCCTGATCTGTTCTCCGTCCAGTGAAGCAACTTTTTCGATACCGAAATCCTCATACTTCTGATCCTTGTCCGCCTTGATGCGGATTTCCAGCAGTTTCCTCTTTTCTCCACGCACTATTTCAGTCACAGTGCCGCTTACAGGAGAAGTGAAAAGAATCTCTGGAGACAGTTTGTCGGCAAATACAGGGGATCCGGCGAGTACGGTGTCTCCTTCTTTTACAAGAAGCCTTGGGACAAGACCTCTGAAATCAGTCGGTTTGACAGCCACAACGTCAGGAATTACCACCTTCTTTGCTTTCTGGGCCGCTGATCCCGCTATCGGGATGTCCAGCCCTCTTTTCAATTCGATGATGTTAGACATTATATAAACCGTTTTTGCGTTTTTCAGAAAACCGTCGCGAAGATACTTAAATTTTTCGTAATTTCGCGCCATTATGGAAAACAAAATCAGTACTATTTTCGAAGGGTTAAATGATGAGCAGGAGAAGGCTGTACGTTGCATTGAAGGGCCGGTGCTCATAGTAGCCGGAGCAGGGTCCGGAAAGACCAGGGTTCTGACCAGCAGGATAGCCCACATATTGGGGACAGGCTGTCCTCCGGAGAAGATTCTCGCATTGACTTTCACGAAGAAGGCAGCCACGGAAATGAAGGAGAGAATAGCTCTGATGGTAGGGGAGAAGTCGGCCAGACGACTGTATATGGGGACGTTCCATTCCGTTTTCATCAGATTTCTCAGGGAATTTGCCGACAGTCTTGGTTACAAGAAGGACTTTACCATTTACGACACGAGTGATTCCACGAGTGCCATAAAGACATGTCTGAAAGAGCTCCAGCTCGATGAGAAGGTCTACAAGCCGAAAGATGTCCTCAGCCGCATATCCATGGCGAAGAACAATCTCGTCACCGCAGAGGCCTATGCCAGGAACACTCAGGCCATCCAGAACGACGCCGCCGCCAGGAAACCGAAAATACATGAGATCTACAGACAGTATGCACTGAAGTGCAGACAGTCCAATGTCATGGATTTCGATGACATCCTCCTGAACATGAACATCCTGTTGAGAGACAATCCGCAGGCACTGGAGTCCATAGCTTCCAGATTTCTGTATATCATGGTGGACGAGTACCAGGATACGAACTTTTCGCAGTACCTTATCCTGAAAAAACTCTCGATGATACATAAGAACATTTGCGTGGTAGGCGATGATTCGCAGTCCATCTATGCGTTCAGGGGAGCGAAGATAGAGAACATATTGAATTTCAGGAAAGACTATCCGGAATGCCACCTGTTCAGGCTGGAGAGGAATTACCGTTCTACCAGAACGATAGTGGAAGCTGCCAATTCTCTGATAGCCAGAAATTCCGCCCGTATACCGAAGAAATGCTGGTCCGGAGGGGAGGAAGGCGATAAAATCAAGCTTATAAGCGCCTATACGGAGCAGGAGGAAGCGATACTGGTGGCAGGGGAAATACTTTCGAGGATTCATTCGGATTCCGCTTCGTACAAGGATTTCGCCATACTTTACAGGACCAATTCCCAGTCCAGGGCTCTGGAAGAAGCGCTCAGGCGCCGGAATCTTCCGTACCGGATCTATTCCGGCAATTCTTTCTTCGACAGGATGGAAGTAAAGGATCTGATGGCCTATTTCAAACTGGCGTCCAATATCGATGATGACGAATCGTTCAAGAGGATAGTGAACAAACCGGCCAGAGGTATAGGCAACACATCCCTCGCGGCTCTTTCGGCAGCTGCCATGGACAAGGGGACAACGCTTTTCCGCACTGTCTTTTCCGATGATCTTGACAGTTTCGGTCTGAAAGGCGCCGCAGTGGACAAGCTCAGGCTTTTCTGCTCCATGATTACCGGCTATGCCTCCAGGATTCTCAAGGAGGATGCGGGAGATCTGGCAGTATCCATAGCTGTCGAGTCCGGGATTCTCGGATTTTACAAGAGTGACACGAGTATCGAAGGGCAGTCTAAGACTGCCAATGTCGAAGAGCTTCTGAACAGCGTCAAGACATTTGTCGAAGAGCGCAAGAACGAATATTTCGAAGAGATGCTGGCTGATGCTGCGGAAGAAGTGGAGATTTCGGCTCAGGATCTCCCTGTCGTCACTCTGGGGGATTTCCTGGAAAATGTCTCGCTGCTGAGCGCTGTCGATGTCGAGGATGACGAGGATTCGGACAACAAGGTCACGCTGATGACAGTCCATTCATCGAAAGGACTTGAGTTCCCGTATGTGTTCGTGACAGGTATGGAAGAGAATCTTTTCCCTTCCGGAGGTTTCCTGGCTTCTGAAAGCGATATCGAGGAAGAACGCAGGCTGTTTTACGTGGCGGTGACCAGGGCCATGAAGGCTGTCTGGCTGTCATTCGCCACCACCAGGATGCGGAATGGAAAGCATGAATCGAATTATCCGAGCCGCTTTATACGGGAAATCGACAGAAAATATATTCTCAATCCGCTCTCCAATGCCTCTGATGCGACGGATTCGGACAGTATGGCTGATGCTCATCAAGATAGGGCAGTGGGACGGTTCTCTGCCAATTCCGGTTTTCGCAGATACGGAGGAGACGGCCCTGCCGGTCCACGGCAGTCCCGGCAGCAGTCCTTGCCTGAGACTGACGACAGGAAGTCTTCAGGAGTGACACCGTTCCGCAAGCCTCTTCAGGTCGTGAGACCGAAGGCTGATGATTATGATTTCCAGCCATCTCCTATAAATCAGCTCGCTGCAGGACAACGTATCGAGCACAACCGTTTCGGTTTCGGCTATATTAAGGAAATTTCAGGAAATGCCGCCGGTCGCAAGGCCAGAATAGCATTCGATGACTATGGAGAGAAGATACTGATGCTGAATTATGCCAAAATCAGGATAGTCGATGGGGACTGAGAGGACAGTCCCTGTCCCTCCCTGTTCCGAATCCGGTCCGGCAATAAATAAAAAGACACTCTGAATTTCAGAGTGTCTTTTGAGTGACCCCAACAGGATTCAAACCTGTAACCTTTTGATCCGTAGTCAAATGCTCTATTCAGTTAAGCTATGGGGCCGGATTCAGGCCGAAGCCTGATATGCTGTCTTAAGCGTTTTCCTCTTTGATGAATGCAAGTTTCTTTTCCTTGATTCTGGCTTTCTTACCTGAGAGTTCCCTGAGGTAGAAGATTCTTGCCCTGCGGACTTTTCCGACTTTGTTCAGTTCGATAGACTCGATGAACGGAGAAGCAAAAGGGAAGATCCTTTCAACACCCACACCGCTTGAGATCTTTCTTACTGTAAAGGTTTTTGTAGCCGGAGAAGCTCCTCTCAACTGGATGACAACACCTTTGAATTTCTGGAGTCTTTCCTTATCGCCTTCCTTGATTCTGTAAGTGACTGTGATAGTGTCACCGGCTTTGAATTTAGGATAGGTGGCCACTTTTTCATTGGCAAACGCCTGCTCTACAACTTTAATCAAATCCATTGCTTTCTAATTTTTAGTGGCAACGTTGCGTATTCCTTTTCCTTCGCAAGAGGTTGCTTTTATTTTGGGACTGCAAAAGTACAAATAAATTTTTACTTAGCAAATTTTTTTGAAAAAATTGTAGTGGTATTATCTGGAAACATGTTTAGAACATGTCCCTGAGTCTGTCAAAGAAGTTTTTGTCCTCCTTTGAAGGATTCGGCCTGAAACTTTCGCTTGATGCCAGCCTGGCCATGAGATCCTTTTCTTCGCGGCTGATCTTCTTAGGTATCCATACTACGAATTTCACGTACATGTCTCCCGTGCCATAGCCGTTCACGGTAGGCAGCCCCTTGCCTTTCAGCCTGATGACAGAGCCTGACTGGGTACCCGGCTCCACCTTTACGCTGTATTTCCCGTCCAGACACGGAATTTCTACCGTCGCTCCCATGACAGCTTCCGGAATGGAAATGATCTTAGTGTAGACGAGGTTGTTCCCGTCCCTTTTTATTTCAGGATGTTCGATCTCGTTTATCACGATGAGCAGGTCCCCGTTGATGCCGTTGTTTTTGGCACAATGCCCCTGTCCGCGCATGGTAAGCTGCATTCCGTCTTCGACACCTGCCGGTATTCTGACTCTGACGGTCTCTTTCTTGCGGACAAGTCCTGTACCTGAGCATGTGTGGCAAGGGTTGGTCACTATCTTGCCTTCACCGTTACACTGCTGGCAGGTAGAATAGGTCACGGTCTGCCCGAAGAAACTGTTGACCACCCTCTTGATCTGGCCCGTGCCTTTGCATGAAGGGCAGGTCTTGATGTCGGAGCTGTTTCTGGCACCTTTCCCGTTACAGTCAGGACATGGTACGTTCCGTTCTATCTGGATGTCTTTTTCAGCCCCCTTGGCTATTTCCTCCAGGGTTAGCTGTACTCTTACACGGATGTCGCGGCCTTTGTACACTCTCTGTCCGCCTTGCTGCTTGTGCGAGTCATCGCCTCCGAATCCGCTGAAGCCTCCGAATCCTCCGAAACCCCCGCCGAATCCGCCTCCGAAGAGGTCTCTGAGGATATCGTTCAGGTTTCCGAAACCTCCGCTGAAATCAGGTCCGGCCTGACCGTCCAGACCTGCATGGCCGAACTGGTCGTATTTTGCCCTCTTTTCCTTGTTGCTCAGTACATCGTATGCTTCGGCAGCCTCCTTGAACTTCTCTTCGGCTTCCTTGTTCCCTGGATTCTTGTCCGGGTGATACTGTATCGCCTTTTTCCTGTATGCTTTCTTTATCTCCTCGTCCGTAGCGTTCCTGCTGACTCCGAGGACTTCATAGTAATCTCTTTTCTCAGCCATGATTACACCTCCTGATTAGATTCCTACGACCACTTTTGCAAATCTTATCACTTTTCCGTTCAGAGTATATCCCGTCTGCACCACATCGAAAACCTTTCCTTTTTTCTCTTCTTCCTGGACAGGGAACTGCGCCACGGCCTCATGAAGGTCGGTATCGAATTCCGCTCCCAGGGCTTCAATCTTGCTGAGTCCTTTCGTCTGGAGATAGCCGGTGAGTTTGCCGTATATCAGTTCGGTTCCTTCCTTCGCAGCAGGATTGTCATCGGACTTGGCCAGGGCATCCATCGCTCTTTCGCAGTCGTCCAGAACCGGAAGCAGCCCTTTTATGGTGTCTTCGGCTGCCACGTTCACCAGGTTCAGTTTTTCCTGCGAAGTCCTTCTTCTGAAATTGTCGAACTCCGCCATCAGCCTGATATAGTCATCCTTTTCCTTTGCTAATTTGTCAGTCAGCTCACGGATCTGTTTTTCCAGAGCCTCTGTCCCGGACTTTTCCTTTTTCTCTTTTCTGGACCCGCGTTTGGTTTCGGATGATTTTTCCTTTTCGCCTTCCGGAGTCTCCGGGAGCTCTTTTTCGAGTTCCTTATCCTGTCCTTCGATATTTTCCTGTGACATATCTTTTACTTCTTTTTTCATGATCAGATACAATTAGTCTCTTCCGGCAATACAAATTATCTGCCACCTTTTCCATTCTGTCATTTTGTCAGTATAGCCACTCTCCGCAGACCAAGGGCATCAGGCCCTCCCCTTGTTGAAAAAAGCAGACACCGAGGTGTCCGCGACCGGAGGGAGCGAAAGCGCCCCTGAAAGGGGCAGCGGGCGATGCCCGCGGGGTTAGGACCAAGGGCATCAGGCCCTCCTCTTTTTTGCAAAAAAAGAGGAGGGCCTTCGCGGCCATCCTCTTTCTCCGGATCAGAAATTATCCGATTGGTTTGATGTATTAAGGATTTGGTATTGAAATTATCAAGCCTCGATCTTCTTGTATTTAGGAACCAGAGCCTTCATGATAGCCCATGCTATCAGGTAAGCCACTGCACATCCGCAGAATACGATCATGTATCCGGCTGATTTTCCTTCGAACCCGAGGAACTGGAATGCAGCCCCTGCTTCCTGTGAATATGTGAACAGGGCGCCGGCTCCTTTCTGTATGAAGAACGATCCTATACCGCCGGCCATGCCGCCGATACCGGTGATGGTAGATATGGCTGATTTAGGGAACATGTCACCGATGGTCGAGAAAAGGTTTGCTGACCATGCCTGGTGTCCTGCTCCGGCCAGACCGATGATAAGGGCCGGCCACCATGCCGAATATGCTCCTGCGCCCTGGGCGAACAATGCCGGAAGCGGAAGGAATGCGAAGATAAGCATCGCAAGCATACGGCCGTTGTATGGATTCATGCCTTTCTTTTCCACGAAAAGTTTAGGCAGATAACCTCCGAAAATGGACAATATCGTCACTATAGCATAGAGAGTGGTGATAAGGGCTACTCCCATTCCTGAACTGGATGCATATCCATACTGGTCGGAGAAGTATGCAGGAGCCCAGAACAGATAGAACCACCAGACACCGTCGGTGAAGAATTTGCCGACGATGAAAGACCAGGTCTGCCTGTATGTGAAGCATTTCCACAGAGAGATGCTTTTCTCCTTCGCACCGTCAGCCTCTGCAGCCTTTGCATTTTCTTCGTCTGTATAGTCCTGGTTTATGTATTCAAGTTCGGCCTTGTTCACGAATTTGGATTTTTCAGGCTTGTTGTACATGAATACCCAGAATCCCATCCAGATATAACCGAGAGCACCGATGATGACGAATGCCATCTCCCAGCCTCCTCCTACGCCCTGGTCCTTGAAGAACTGTGCGAGAAGCGGAATGCTGGCAGGAGCTATGAGTGCTCCGATGGATGCACCTGAATTGAATATTGAAGTGGCGAATGCCCTGTCTTTCTTAGGGAAATATTCTGCTGTCACCTTGATGGCTGCAGGGAAGTTTCCTGCTTCACCGAGAGCGAGGACGCATCTTGCTGCGAGGAAGAGCCATACACTGGTGGATGCTATGGCGAGGGCAGCCGTCGAACCGGCTTCCACTGCTGTCATCGCGGCAGCGTTGTCATAGCCTTCGATATGTACTGTCAGCCAGCCGCAGATGGCGTGGAGGCAGGCTCCGGTAGACCAGATGCCGATAGACCACAGATAGCCTTTTTTCGTTCCCATCCAGTCCACGAATTTTCCGGCAAAGAGCATGCAGATGGCATACACTATAGAAAATATGGCAGTGATGGTACCGTAGTCGTTGTCTGTCCAGTGGAATTCAGGGGCGATGAAGTCTTTCCAGGTCAGAGAGAGAACCTGTCTGTCGAGATAGTTTACGGTAGTAGCCACGAAAAGCAACACGACCATCCACCATCTCCAGTTGGTCATCAGTTTTTTAGTAGTTGATTGTTCCATTCTTGATTTTTTATGGAAATGAGGGCCCCTCAGGAAACTGGCCTTGAGTCACCCTCATTCCGTGGTTAAAATTATCGTACTTCCTTGATGATCTGGAGCGCTCCCTTGCAGAGTTCGGTAATCTTGCTCCATTCCTTGGCGGCGATCACGTCCTTAGGGAAAAGGTTGCTGCCCATTCCCACGCAAGTGACTCCGGCCTTGAACCAGCCTTCGAGATTCTCCCTGGTCGGTTTCACTCCGCCTGTAACCATGATCTGGCTCCATGGCATAGGAGCGCGGAGTCCTTTCACGAAAGCAGGTCCGAGGACATCGCCCGGGAATACTTTGCAGAGGTCGCATCCAAGTTCCTGAGCCTTTCCTATTTCCGAAACCGAACCGCATCCCGGGCAGTATGGGATAAGCCTGCGGTTGCATATAGGTGCTATTTCAGGATTGAAAAGCGGACCAACTACGAAGTTCGCGCCTAACTGGATGTAAAGGGCTGCCGTAGCAGGATCCACTACGGAACCTACACCGAGAATCATTCCCGGAAGTTCCTTGTTGGCGAATTTTACAAGCTCGCCGAAGACTTCCTGTGCGAAGTCACCGCGGTTTGTGAATTCGAAAGCCCTCACGCCGCCTTCATAGCAGGCTTTGACCACGTTTTTGGCGATTTCGAGGTCTGCATTATAGAAGACAGGAACCATTCCTGTTTCCTTGACAGCTGCGAGAACTTCAAGTTTGCTGTATTTTGCCATGTCTGTACTCCTTAATAATATTATACTATCTTGAAACCCTTCCGGAGCCGTCACCTTTCATGAGGTTCTCGACTTCGGCTACGGTCACCTGGTTGTAGTCGCCGAAAATGGTATGTTTCAGGCATGATGCGGCTACCGCGAAATTAAGGGCCTTCTGGTCATCGCCCGTGTAGGTGAGAAGTCCGTAGATAAGTCCGCCCATGAATGAATCTCCGCCGCCCACGCGGTCTACGATGTGGGTGATGTCGTATCTTGGAGACTGGTACAGCTTTGTGCCGTCATAAAGCACTCCGCCCCATGTGTTGTGGTTTGCATTGATGGAACCCCTGAGTGTGATGATGACTTTCTTTGCTTTAGGGAATTTGGCCATCAGCTGCTTGCATACGCTTTCGAATTCCGCTGCATTCACCTCGCCTTTGGTAGCTGTGACATCGAATCCTTCAGGTTTGATGCCGAATACCTTTTCAGCGTCTTCTTCGTTTCCGAGAATCACGTCGCAACCCTCTACCAGAGCCGGCATCACTTCAGATGCAGTCTTTCCGTATTTCCAGAGATTTTTCCTGTAGTTGAGGTCGCATGAAACGGTTACGCCCAGTTTGTTGGCTGCCTTGATGGCTTCGAGGCACACGTCTGCCGCACCCTGGCTGATGGCAGGAGTGATACCTGTCCAGTGGAACCAGTCTGCACCTTCGAAAACCTTTTCCCAGTCGATCATTCCCTTCTCTATTTCCGAGATGGCAGAGTGCGCCCTGTCATATACGACCTTGCTTGCACGTGCCACAGCACCTGTTTCAAGGAAATAGATTCCAAGTCTGTCACCGCCGTATACGCAATAGTTGGTACCTACGCCATAGCTGTGCAGATCCTTGATGCAGCTGGCTGCGATGTCGTTCTTTGGAAAACGGGTCACGAATTCAGTCTCTATGCCGTAATTGGCAAGTGAAACCGCTACGTTTGCTTCTCCGCCGCCGAATGTGGCAGCAAATTCTTTTGATTGGGAGAATCTCAGATACCCCGGGGTGGAAAGTCTGAGCATTATCTCACCGAATGTGATAACTTTAGGCATTGTATAAAATTTAGATAGTTAAATAGTCATTTAGTGTTTATCCTTGCAAATATAAAAAATAATTTTCATTTCCGTGTGCGGTAACGGAAAAAATTGTATATTTGAATATCCGAAAAATATACGATAATTTAGTATAATTGTACGCTTAAAAGATCTGACTGGTATTTAACATGGGTGAGGGGAACAAAATAACCATAAACGATGTCGCGAAAGCCGCCGGAGTTTCCAAAGGGACTGTCGACAGGGTCCTTCACGACAGGGGGGAAGTGTCTGCCAAAAGCAAGGAGAAGATCCTGAAAGTGATACAGGAGCTTGGCTACAGACCGAATTTCTATGCATCCATTCTGGCATCCAAGAAGAATTTCCACATATCATGCCTCATTCCGGAGTTCAATGACGGGGAGTTCTGGGAACTGACGGAAAAGGGTATAGACCAGGGACGCGAATATGCAGGCCGGTTCGGTATAGACATAAGTGCGGTGATGTACGACCAGTATGACCTGGATTCATTCCAGAATGCATGCGCCAGGGTACTTGATTCCGCACCTTCCGGAGTCGTCATAGCGCCCATGTTCAGAAACGAGACCCTGAAGTTCGCGAAGGATCTTTCGGAGAGGCATATACCTTATGTATATATAGATTCGAAACTGGAAGATGACGGTTATCTGGCATATTACGGTATGCCCATGTACCAGAGCGGCTATCTCTGCGCCGACATACTTACGAACGGACGGGATGTCAGGAAACTGCATATCATAAGGATAGCCAGGGACAAGAGGGGGCTTTCCGACCCTACCATCACCAGGCGGACCGGACTTATCGACTATATATCGGAACATTATCCTGAATGCCGGATAGAGAACACGTTCATTGATCCCAAGAATGTCGCATCGCGGTATGAAGTGCTGGATGCCATGTTCGCCGCCGATCCTGACCCTTTCAAATATATCGTGATGTGCAATTCCAGGGTCCATTTCGTGGCCGACTATCTCAGGGACAGGGGTATCCGTACATGCAGGGTGGTAGGATTCGATGTTCTGGAAAGAAACCTGGCTGCACTTCGTGAAGGCTATGTCCAGGCCCTTATCGCCCAGCACTCCGACAGACAGGCCGCTGCCGCGATCACTGCCGTCACCGATTATCTGATTCTGCACGAGTCACCTGCCAGGAAAGACAATTATACGCAGATGGATATCCTGAACAAGTATAACTGCGACTATTATATCTGATGAAGGTTTCGGGTCCCTTCCGGGACAATAGCGGTGTATCATAAATGCAAACCGCTACGTTATTATAGGGATTCGGGCGAAGTCATTTACGAAAGTAAACTCCTGTCGCCCTCACCCTCAATACCTTGACCCTCTTATATTTATTTCGTGGCGTTCTCAAGCTTCTTCATAATGGAGAAGATGAAAATCGCAGAAATCAGACAGAGCGCGATGAGCAGTGTCCAGACACCCCAGAGCGGAACCTTGTCCCAGAGAAGTGCCGGGATGGAAACCAGATAGTTTCCGATGGCAGTGGCCGCGAACCAGCATCCCATCATCATTCCCTTGTATTTAGGAGGAGCTACCTTCGAGACGAAAGATATTCCCATAGGGGAGAGGAGCAGTTCGGCGAATGTAAGTACCAGATATGTGGATATCAGCCAGTTCGGAGATACAAGCACATCGCTGACATTTCCTCCGAGCTCTTTCGGAGAAGCCAGGCCCATGGACGCTACTGTCAGGATAAGGAAGCCGATGGCGGCCACAAGCATACCCATACCTATCTTGCGCGGAGCTGAAGGTTCCTTGCCCTTTTTGGCCAGAGAGCCGAAA
This sequence comes from uncultured Bacteroidales bacterium, assembly GCA_944322815.1. Classification (GTDB taxonomy): domain Bacteria; phylum Bacteroidota; class Bacteroidia; order Bacteroidales; family UBA932; genus Cryptobacteroides. The sequence continues at coordinate 29,605 of CALUQB010000014.1, forward strand.
ATGGCGAGGGATACCGGAGTGAGGGCTACCACGAAGAACGGGTTGAACTGCTGGAAGTCTGACGGCTGGATGTCGAGAACCGGATCCATTGTCGAATAGATGGCGTATGCTCCGCCCCAGAGAGCGACGGTAGCTATGGCAGATATCGTTTTCCCCTTGCTTGTCTCGGATTGGAAAACGCTGAACAGCGTATAGATGGAAACGGCTATCAGGAAAAGGCTCCAGATATTGAATCCTATTCTGGTAAATCCTTCGGCTACATGCTGTGTGTAGTCCCTGGCGAAAATGGTCATGGTGGCACCGTTCTGGTGGAATGCCATCCAGAAGAAGATCACGACAGCGAAGACGAGCAGCAGGGCCACGATACGGCTCTTCGTCTGCTGCGGCGTAAGTTCCTGCTCTGCGATATGTGCGGCCTCTGCCTGTTTTGCATTCACATCGGCATGCTTGAACCAAGGCCTGCAGAAAAAGTATATCAGCACTGAAATGACCAGAGATATGCACGCAACGCCGAAACCGTAGCTGTATGAAGTGGAAAGCTTGTCTATATAGAGCTGGCTGAATGCAGTCAGATCCGAAGCACCTGTCATGGAATAAGCGAGATCGGCCAGTCTGGACGAATTCTCTGCAGTGATGGTGCCGTCCAGGAACTGGTGGGCGAGGGAAGGAATGCTGGCATCATAGTAGAGACCGTCTTTCCCGAGGAAATAGTTGGTCACGTATTTGGCCATGCTTGGCGCGAACATCGCACCGATATTGATGGCCATGTAGAACAGGCTGAAAGCCGCGTCCCTTTTGCTGGAATACCGTGGATCGTCATACAGGTTTCCGACCATCACCTGCAGGTTTCCCTTGAACAGGCCGGTTCCGACCGCTATCAGGGCCAGTGCCCCGAACATGGCGGCCTTGCCTACAGCATCGGCTCCTGTAGGAATCGCCAGGAAAAGATATCCGAGGAACATGACCCCGATGCCTGTGAGCACGCATTTGCCGAATCCTATCTTGTCGGCGAGCCAGCCTCCGAAGAGCGGCATGAAATATACTCCTGCCAGGAAAATGGCGTAAATCTGACCCGCTACCGCTGCGTTGAAGCCGAACTTGGCCTGAAGGAACAGCATGAAAATGGCCAGCATCGTGTAGTACCCGAACCTTTCGCCTGTATTGGCGAGGGCAAGGGCGAACAGTCCTTTTGGTTGACCTTTGAACATAATATTTATCTGATTAATTGATTTGTTGCAGGTATAAGCCCGACAAAGGTAGTAAAATAAATTTTTTACTTGACGAACTCTTGTCTAAAAAAACCTTATCTTTGTCAGAATCGAGACCTGGAATATGAAGAATTGGAGTTCGGAGTTGAAGATAAGGCTGATTCTTTCAGTCATGAGGCTGTTCGGCAGACTGCCTCTGGGTTTTCATTATTTCTGGGGGTCCCTGGTGGCCTGGGTGATGAAGGATGTCATGCAGTACAGGCTTGATGTCGTTCTGACGAACATAGCCAGATCCTTTCCCGAGATGGATTACCGGACAGTGAAAAAGACTGCGGCGGCGTTTTACCGTCATCTTGGCGAAGTCTTCGCCGAGGCCGTATGGTTCAGCGGTTCCGACTACGGACGGATTCACGAATCGGAGATATGCAGATACACGAATCTGGAAGTCCTCTGCCGTGCTTATGAAAACTCTCCAAGCGTCACCGTCCTGTATTCCCACTGCGGGAACTGGGAGCTTCTCGGCGGCCTATGGTGTTACAACTATGATCCCGGCGTACGGTATCCCGGAGACGAGAACTGCGTCAAGGTGGTTTACAAAAAGCTCAGGAATGATGTCTGGGATGAGGTCTTCAAAAGGAACAGGTCGCATCCCATCAGGATAGAAGGCGGCTTTGACGGAGAAATAGAGTCAGGACAGATATTGCGTTATGCCATCAGGAACAGAGACAGAAAGCTTATCTACATTTATCCTACGGACCAGTACCCTTATGCCACTCCGCACGATGCGGGGATTTTCCTCAACCAGGAAACCAGGGTGATGCTGGGAAGCGCCGGCCTTGCCCACAAGCTGGGCATGAGCGTGCTTTATCTCAGGATGGTTCCCGTATCGAAAGGCCATTATGAGCTGACATTCGTCCCTATATGCGAGAATGCTTCCGACATGGAGCCGGAAGCCATCATGAGAAAGTATCTGGACCTGCTGGAAGCCGATATCCGGGAGACTCCGTATAACTGGCTCTGGAGTCATAAGAGATGGAAACGCTGAAACGATATCATTAAGGACACTATAACTGATGATTAATTTTACTGTGACTATGAGAATGATAGCTTTGACCGCACTGTTTCTGGCGGTGCAGTGCCCGGTTTTTGCCGGAGATGACGATTCCGTATACATGGGCAAGGACCCTGTCGGGACAGTGGCTTATTCGCTGCCGTCTACCGTGATAACGATGGAAGTCCAGGCTGAATGCGAAAAATTCTATGCCGGTCCTTATGCGAAGTATGCATCGAAATATCTTGGAGTCGATGTCAGGACGGAAGATGAAGTGCATTATACGCTGTCCGGGCTGAAAATGACGCCGTATGTCGAGGCTGACATGTCCAGGCGCTTTCTTCTGGATCTGAACGATACGCAGGGTCATGCAGCTTTTCTCAGCCTTTCCGCCTCCGGCCTGGTCTCTACAGCCGATGCGCTCCCGGCCCGTTCCGGTTCGTGGCGTTTCCCTGTCATCGCTCCGGGAGACTATTCCGACAAGGCCATGACAGCCAAGCTGACTACAGAAGCCGCTACCCTATATAAGAGTGTGAAAGACGACTCTTATTACGGCAGGGTCGCCATGCAGCTGGATATGCTGGTGGAGAAATCCGAGGAAGAACGTGCTGCCGAGATCGCACGGATCATATTTTCCCTGAGAGAACAGCGTATGAGCATAGTCACAGGCGATACCGATGCCACATACAGCGGTTCGGCCATGGGGGCCGCCCTGGCTGAAATCACGAGACTCGAACAGGAATATCTTTCGCTTTTCATCGGTTATTCCGAGTACGGCACGCAGAGCTGCGTATTCGACATGGTGCCTGACAAGGACAGGGAGAACCAGATGTACATAGCCTTCAGATTCTCGGAAACGGCAGGTATCCTGCCTGCGGACAATCTGTCAGGCAGACCTGTGGTCATGGAAATCAGGCCTGAAAACATCACGCAGCCTCAGTCCGACAAGCAGAAAGCGAAAAAAACGAATGTGCCTGTGATAGTTTACCGTGTTCCTGCCGTATGCGGGATCAGGGTCATGGACGGAAAAAGCGTCCTGATAGACACCAGATTCCCGGTTTACCAGCTCGGAGAGGAAACTTCCATACCTGCAAATGCCAAACTGTAACGGAAAACGATTTAAAACCATATTGTCATGACTATAAAAGATTTGAATCCTGCTGTTGTCTGGAACAACTTTTACGCTCTGACCAGAATCCCGCGCCCATCCAAGAAAGAGGCCAGGGCGGTAGAGTATCTGTATGAATTCGGAAAATCCCTGGGGCTTGAGACCATAAGGGATGAAATCGGCAATATCATCATCCGAAAACCTGCAACTCCCGGCATGGAGAACAGAAAAGGGGTCATATTGCAGGGACATTGCGACATGGTTCCCCAGAAAAATCCCGATGTGGAGCACGATTTCGAGAAAGATCCGATAGAAACCTGGATAGACGGGGAATGGGTGAAGGCGAAAGGTACCACACTCGGAGCCGACAACGGTATCGGCGTGGCCATGGCCTTGTCCGTGCTCCAGTCTGATGACATCAAACATGGCCCTGTGGAAGTGCTGGTCACCATAGACGAGGAGACCGGAATGACGGGAGCGCGAGAACTGAAGCCTGGAGTACTGAAAGGCGACATACTGATCAATCTGGATTCCGAAACGGAGGGAGAACTTTACATAGGCTGCGCCGGCGGTCTGGATGCCACGGCCGAAATTCCGTATTCTACGGAAAATGTGCCTGCCGGTTATACTGCTTACGATCTGAAAGTTTCCGGATGCCAGGGTGGACATTCAGGTATGGATATCATACTGTACCGTGCCAATGCGAACAAGGTTCTGGCCAGGGTGCTGCTGCCATTGCTGCGTGACCATGATGTCCTGCTCTCTTCTTTCGAGGGAGGGAACATGAGAAACGCCATTCCGAGAGACGCCCATGCATCCGTACTTGTTCCGGAAGGACGGACTGCCGGGGTGGAGGAATATGTCGGGAAGATGCAGTCGGTGATCAGGTCGGAATATACCGTTACTGATCCGCAGCTTCAGATAAGCCTTTCAGCTGCAGGGCTTCCTTCCGTCTGCATCTGCCGCGAAGATGCTCTCAGATGCATTCGCGCCCTGTCCGTATCTCCGGAAGGCGTGGAAAGGATGAGCGACCAGATGCCAGGCCTGGTGGAGACATCGAACAATACGGCCATAGCCAGGACTGAGGACGGGAAGTTCGTCATCAAGACCCTGATGAGAAGCTCCGTGGATTCCGCCAAGGATCTTCTGGCTGAAAAGATGAGGGCGGTCATCGAACTGGCAGGAGGAAAGGTGGAATTCACCGGAGGATATTCAGGCTGGGCTCCGAACAGTTCCTCTCCGATACTTCATGCCATGAAATCCGTATATGAGAACCTGTACGGGAACACGCCTGCCGTACTGGCTATCCATGCAGGACTCGAGTGCGGTATCATCAGCGGAAACTATCCTCATCTCGACATGGTTTCATGCGGACCGACCATCATGAGTCCGCATTCGCCTGACGAAAGACTCAACATCCCGTCAGTGGAAAAATGCTGGAATTTCCTGAAGGCGGCCCTTGAAGCCATTCCGGAAAAATAATTTGATATTACGGAAATAATAGCTATCTTTGCAGCCCATTCGTGGAAAAATTTTCGCCGCGAGTGGGCATTTCATTTACTAACAATTAATTATAAACAAAATGATCAAACAGTACGAGACCGTTTTCATTGCAACTCCCGTTTTGTCTGAGGCTCAGATGAAGGAAGCGGTTGCCAAGTACACGGGCTTCATCAAGGAGAATGGTGGAGAAATCGTGTATGAAGAGGATTGGGGGCTCAAACAGCTCGCTTATCCTATCCAGAAGAGGACTTCAGGTTTTTATTACCTTATCGAATTCAAGGCTGATTCACAGCTGGTAGCTGCCCTTGAGACCCAGTACCGCCGTGACGAGAGGATCATCAGGTTCCTGACTTTCGCTATGGACAAGCATGCCGTGGCATATGCCGAGAAAAGAAGGGCAAACAAACAGGCTAAATAAGGAGGAGCAATCATGGCACAGAACAATGAAATACGTTATCTCAACCCTCCTACAGTCGAGGTGAAGAGAAAGAAATACTGCCGTTTCAAAAAGGCCGGTATCAAATATGTAGACTACAAGGATGCTGAATTCCTCAAGAAATTCCTGAACGAGCAGGGAAAGATCCTTCCTCGCCGTATCACCGGAACTTCCCTGAAATTCCAGAGGAAAGTGGCACAGGCTGTGAAGAGAGCAAGGCATCTTGCACTTCTTCCATATGTAACAGACCTTTTGAAATAAGCGGAGGAAACATTATGGAGATTATATTGAAGAAAGAAGTGGCTAACCTTGGCCATGCCGATGATATCGTAAACGTGAAGAACGGCTATGCCGTGAACTATCTTATCCCTCAGGGATATGCCATCATGGCTACACCTTCTGCAAAGAAGATCCTCGCTGAGAATATCCGCCAGCGTGCCCACAAGGAAGCCAAGCTCCGTTCGGATGCAGAGGCACTTGCAGCCAAGCTCGCCGACATGACAGTAAAGGTTTCCGCAAAGGTCAGCGAAAACGGCAAGATTTACGGTTCCGTGACTACTATCCAGATCGCCGATGCTCTCGTGGCTGCCGGAGTGGAAGTAGACAAGAAGGACATCACTATCCTCGCTGATTCCGTAAAGGAAATCGGAGTGTACGAGGCTTCAGTGAAGTGCTACAAGGACATCAAGGGAACTTTCAAATTCGAAGTGGTTGCTGAATAATTTCAGTACCTTATAAGTGAGAACGGGTGGTCTGCGGATCACCCGTTTTGTTTTTTATCTCTGAACTGGACCTGATATCCCTGAACGGAACGGTGCTTCTTCAAAATACGGATTTTGGAGGCCCCTGTATGCTTACAGATTGAAAGTGGAAAGGCCTCCGCCCCATGGCCGGGCATAAAATGTATCTAAAATATTACGGCTAAAATTTGCATTTTTTAATAATTCCCATAATTTTGTATGCGTTTTTGCTTACAATTGTTAAGGGAAAAAGTGAGAGATGTTAATGGCATGGTTCACATATTCACGAAATAGTAAGAAAATTTAAATATAAGGTTTAAAAGTTTAACTAAAAGGTCCTATCTTATGAAAAAAAATTATTTGCTCTATCTTGCAGTTTCGCTGATAGCTCCGGTTGTGTTTTCCTGCACGAAACCCGAAGACGAGCTTGATGAAGGCTTGGATGTGGCGTCGGATGCTGTACTCGTATTGAGTGAGACAGCGATTGAAGTGCCATCCGGGGGGGGGTCACAATCAATAGCTTACCAGCTTAAGGAGACAGTCGAGGGAGCCTCGATTGAAGCGGTATCTTCCGAAAGCTGGGTAAATCAGTTCAATTACGACGTTGACGGCGTCATATCTTTTTACGTAGAGCCTAATGAAGGTCCTGACAGATCAGCTACTGTCACAGTACTCTACGGCGAGACATCTCCTTGTTCATTTACCGTCACTCAGCCGGACCCTAAGAAAGTTCCGGATTCGTTTTTAGACAACACTACATGGACAGCCATCAAATGCGATTTTGACAGGGAAAGGTCGCTCTTTTATTATTGCGACACCGAAACGCATGATTTCTCATGGCAATACAATCCGGATGATCCGGACAATCCTATAAGATACATCACGGCAGGCAAGTTCGCTGCAGATTATGCTGCGGCGTGGAATGCTGCATATCCTGACGATCCGAAGACTACGGATTATTTCCTTACATTCGAGTTTACTGACCCGACAACTACCGAAGACGGCAGCGGCACTTATTGTGACGTCGAATTCCGTTATAACGAAGCCGGAAAGCCGACCATCCTGATGAGCAACGGAGCATCCACCCCTGCCGGCGCTGCCACGATATTGAGTGTCACCGGTACATATACTTACGACAGGGCTTCAAGTATGCTGATCGTGGATGATGAGGCTATCAAGCAGAGGATATATGACGATGCCGGAAATCTTATGGACATAATCGTGCTCCCGAGAGAGACACTTATACATGTGGAGAAATCAGGGGAATATCTTATCCTCAGGGTCGAAAAGACAGCATGGCCTCATCCTGATTTCGCTGTGGACACTTATATTCCGGAGTCCAAAGACCAGCCAAGTTTTGGTTTCAACCTTAACAATTTCGACCTGTCACAGGAGTTCTGCATCTACGGAGGTCTGACTTACACCTTCAAGCCTTGGACCCCTGAAGAGTCTGATGAACAGTAAAAACAACTAAAAATAAACCGAATATTATGAAAACTAAAGGTATTTTGGCTTTTGCCCTGGCAGGAGCCTTCATGGCGTCTTTCGGCGCACTGACTTCGTGCGAGCAGACTCCTGACGAATTGGAAGATGCTCCGGTAGTCACATTGGAAAGAGTTTCCGAGGAACTTACATCCGTAACTTTCAGGATAAGTGCGACCAATGCCGAGAAAGTGGCATATCTGAAACAGGACAACCTGTCCTCCGTACCGAGTGCCAGAGCGATCGTCACTGCAGGTACAGAGGTTTCGGCATCAGGATCACAGGATGTCACTCTGGAAGACTGTACTCCTGGAGAACAGTATTATGTCGTTGCTGCTGCCATCTCTGAAAGCGGCAAGTATTCCGAGGTTGCGACCTTGTCTCTTACGGCAGCGGGAACTGACTGTACTTTCACCATTGAAATAGTTTCAGAGCTGGATGAAGCGGTATCATACATCGTTTCCCCTTCCGATGACCAGGTAAGCTACCTGACTTCGGTGCTGCCTGCGTCGACATACGGTGAAGCTTCGGACGAGAAGATTTTCTCGGACATAATCGCTTCCATATCGGCTTCAGCCGAGGCGGCCGGACAGTCACTTTCAGAATATCTGGCAGCTAACGCCAACAAGGGACAGAAACAGATAGTCTTCGACAATCTGACACCTGAAACGAACTATGTGGTAGTAGCCGTAGGCGTCGATGCCGAAGGCGTACAGTCTACCCCTGTAGCAAGGGAAACGGCTGCCACTATAGCCGAGATTCCGGAAATGACATTCGAACTGTCGGTAACTGACATTACTGCCTACTCTGCACATTTTTCAGTCATTCCGAGCGATGATAACAGCAGGTACGTATGGATTTATGCGAATGCTTCGAATTTCCCTGACGTGACTTATCCAAGTACTCCGGACGGCCTGAGCCAGGAAGATGCAAACAAGATCGCAGACAAACATATCGAAGGTCAGAAGGGCTATCTGGATGCAGGTTATGGATTAAGTACAGGCTCGCAGAGTTACGATCTGCCTCTTTCTTCGGATACCAAATTCTATCTTTTCGCTTTTGCTTATGAACCGGGTCTGGGAAGACAAAGTGACTGCAAGGCTATAGCTTTTGAAACATTGCATGGCTTTTCCGCTGATGAATTTGATGTTGATGTGACTTTCAAGACTATTACTTCAACTACTATCAGTGCTTCCGTAGCGACGAAAGATGAAGGAATGAACGGTACATACTGGGGCGCAACTGCTATCCCTAAAGCTGAATATGATAAACAGGACGCTTTGGATTATGTAGACAAGATGATTGAAGATCAGGTAACAATGCAGGTTGAAGCTGGTAATGTCAATTATACCAGAGCTGATGCTGTAGAGTCTTTGGTTTCCCAATATGTCATGTTCCTCGGTCCTGAGGAGACCATAGATGTTATGAATCTGACTCCTGCTACCGAGTATTATCTTGCGATCATTCCTGTAACCAGCGGCGGTGAAGTTACCGAGACTGTAAGAACGTATGAATTCACCACTCTTTCTTCAAGTGATCAAGGCCCATCCTGCGACATAGAACTTGTAGGTATGTACAATGCAGATAAAGTCGCTGAACTTGGTATTTTTAATAATTTTACTCCGCAATACGAGAATACTTACTATATAGCTGCTTTAAAAGTCACAAAAGGCGAAGGAGCCGCTAAGGTCCAGTATGCTTCATCCATGGGTGGCGATTTTACTGATCCTGACGGAAATCCTGAAGGATATTGGACAGATGACTGGTATATGAACATACTCCAGTGGACGGAAATACCTCAGGAGAATTTCGATGAAAACGGAGTAGCTTATATCTTCTTGCTTCAAGTATACTACAATGTTTTTACCCCTGTTGTAGGCAATCAGATTACCACTATAGCCATTGCTGCTGATGATGCTGGTACTTGGGGTGAGTCAGGGCGAGTATTCTATTTTGCATACGATACTTCAGATGAGCGGCTCGGTGACCCTAATGAGTTGAAGGCTCTTGTAGACAAACTTAATGCTGCTGAAATGCAGTAATCAGTCTGATGACTTTTTAATGAGTATTGTGAAATAACTCTGAATAATCAAGAGGAGAGGGGGGCTGGCCGGAGACTCTTCCCAAAGTCCCCCTCTCATCTTTTCTTTTGAAATATAGTTATGAATTTGAAGCTGGTATCAGTGGTCTTTGCCGGTCTTTTATCCTGCTTGTATGCCAATGCACAGATCAGACTCGGACCTGGACAGATTTCTGCAAGTCTTGAATCCAATTCAGTGTATTATATCAACGATGAAACCATCGGAGAAGCGCCTGAGGACAAGTTCGGTACCAACAATTACCTGAAATTGGACTATACGCTGGGCCGATTCTCCGCCGGAGTGCAGGTGGAAGCCTATATGCCGGCCCTGTATGGATATGAACTCGGGGAACAGCCCGATGTGAAGAAGTTTTTTCTTGCCGGCAAATATATCCAATGGACAGATGAAAGTTTCGAGGTCCTTGTCGGAGACATTTATGACCAGTTCGGCAACGGACTGATATTCCGCAGTTATGAAGATCGCCAGCTCGGCCTGAACAATTCCCTGGAAGGCATCAGGGGAATTTACCGTCTGTCCGACTATCTTACCGTAAAAGGTCTGTACGGGCGGCCGAGACTGTATACCGATTATGCCGGTTCCTGGGTGCGCGGGGCTGACCTGAGTCTTTCCATAGCTGACATTTTCGGCTGGGATGCCCTTTATCTGAATCTTGAAGGCAGCTATATAAACCGGTATGAGGCTTTGGACAAGGATCCGAATATGGATTTCGCTGCCTATTACCGTCTTGATACCCCTTATCTGGACATGTTTTCCTCCAGCCTGGATTTCACTTGGAATTCCCTGTCCCTCAAAGGGGAATTTGCTTGGAAAAGCAAGGATATAACCCCTAATGTCTCTACCAGGGCACAGGAAGGCATGGCTGTTTATGCGGAGGCCTTGTACAACTGGAAAACCCTCAGTTTCTCGGCGACTTACCGTATGCTGGACAATATGGGTACGAGTCTCTCCCTTTACGGCAGCGGTACGGGAAACATGTTGAACTATCTGCCGGCACTTACACGTCAGTACACGTACATGCTGGCGAATCTGAATCCTCATCAGGTGAACAATTCCAATGTCCTGCATCCGGCTGCAGGTATCACCATGGGTGAACATGCCGCACAGGCTGATATATTCTATTCCCTGCGGAACAAATCCGTACGTCACAGATATTGGAATTTCCATCTCAACTGGTCCTGCGCCTATACTCTCAAGACAGACGCCGGACAGATGCACAAACTCTGGAACGATATCAATTTCGATGTAGAACGTCAGTGGAGCAGGTCTCTGAAGACTATTTTCCTGTACTCAAGGCAGGAAGTCTGCTCTTTGTTCGGTTTCGACAAGAAACCGTATGCCTCGGACATATTCGTAGCTGACATTACCTGGAAGTTCGGCGGCAAGTATTCGCTCCGCGGCGAACTCCAGTATCTTTTGTGTGAAAACGACAGGAGCGAGTGGTCTTCCGGTCACTGCGAGGGCGACTGGGTGGCAGCCCTTCTGGAATTCAGCTTGGCTCCGAGGTGGAGTCTTTATGTCAGTGACATGTACAACATCGGCATGTCCAAGATACACTACTATGATGCCGGAGTGAGCTATGCGAAAGGCCGGACCAGGGTGCAGCTAGGTTACGGACGTCACAGGGCCGGATATGTATGCTCCGGTGGCGTATGCCGCTATTCCCCTGCATATACGGGAGCGAATCTGATGCTTACTACGGCATTCTGATTCCATGAACTGAAAAATATTTAAACATTATATAATATGAAACGTCTTTTTCAATTTGCATTTTTGTCCGCTGCGGCTGTTGCCCTGGTTTCCGGAATGGCATCTTGCAGCAAGGGCGGTGACGATACGCAATTATCTGAATATCTCAAGATAGTCCCTGACAAGACTGTCATCATGTCTGACGGCTTCGATGCCGCCACACTGTCGGTGGAGTATGATGGGGTGGATGTCACAGGTGAGGCTGTCGTATTCAATTCCGACGGGACCGAAGCGGCGCTCCAGGATTCCAGATTCACTACGGAAACGTCTGGAACATATTCATTCTATGCCACGTACAACGGCGAAAGATCACACGAAGTGACGATAACCGCGATAGATTCCGCTTTGCCTGAAATTCCTGAAGATCCTCAGCCGGAGAGCACCGATTTCGTCAGAAGGGTGCTTCTTCTTCAGTTTACGGGAACTGCCTGCGGAAACTGTCCTTACGTGATGGCGGCGCTCGATCGTCTTTCCACTTCACCTGTGCGGGAAGACTATGTGAGAGTAGCCTGCCATTCTTACAACGGTGATGATCCTGCATATTATTCCGGTCCTCTTGCCCGCTCGCAGGATGTTCCCGGTTATCCTCATCTGACACTGGATCTCGACAAGAATCTGTTCGTGCAGTCAAACGCCAATTCCGATGTGGTTTATGCTACCTGTGCCGGTTTTATTCAGAACGAGCTTGAAGACCGTCCGGCTTCGGCAGGAATAGCTGCCTGTGCTGCCGTCAGCGGAGAAAATGTGATAGTTTCCATGTCAGTGAAAGCGGCCAGGGCCGGACAGTACAAAGTCGGAGCATGGCTGGTGGAAAACGGTATATATGCACAGCAGGCAGGTACGTCGAACGAGTCATATTATACTCATAGCGACTGTCTCCGTTATGCGCAATACACAGGTTCGGGGACAAAGGCCGACTATAGCGGGGAATCACTCGGGAAACTCGATGCCGGAGAAGAAGCGGAGTATTCTTTCTCCATTCCTGTCGATGAAGGCTGGAAAATCGAAAACTGCCATCTGGTGCTCATAGTTTCCGCTGCGGAAGGAAGTTCCTACTATGTAAACAATGTGGCTTCCCTCAAGATAGGCGGAACAGTATCATACGAATATGAAGAATAGGAATTACGGAAAGATTATGAAAAAAACATATCTGTCAGCGGCATCTGCGGCATTGGCATTTGCTGCAGTCCTTCTTTCAGGATGTTCGGACGGCGGTCCGGAGTATGCAGACAAAGAGAATCTGTCTTTCGGTATAGAGCTGATATCTGTCGGTGCAAATGAAGTGACGGCGCAAATCCGCCATAACGGGACGGAAGATGTTACATACTATGCCTTTTGCTACAACGACTTCCACCAGGGAGAAACACTTGCCGTAGAGAAAGCCGTAGCAGCAGTGAAGGAATCAGGAACAGATATTTCCACCTTGCTCAGCCGCGGTTCGGATACCGAGGTGACCTGCTCCGGACTCCAGTCCGGGACTTTGTACAGGCTTGTCGTCGTGGGTCTTGACGAACAGTACAATATATACGGTACGCCGGCTTCTGTATTTTTCGATACCATAAAGGGAGCAGTCATTTATGAACCTAATCCGGACTGGACCGTTTCCTATCTCGGCAAGCAGGCTGCAAGTGACAACTCCGGTTATGGAGATGTCGTCCAGGTCATAACCTACGAGACGACTGACGGTTTTTTCGCTATAGCCGTTCCTCTTTCCGAATATGAGGAGAAAGGGATCGAAGGCTGTATAACCGATGCTGTGGCCGAGAAAGAGGCGGAGTTCGCCAGACTGGAGGAGCAAGGCTATCTCGTGGACAGGTCGGACTATGTCTACTACAATGCCACAGCCTTTATCCTTGATATGGAAGAAGGTGTGGAGTATGTGGGTATAGCGGCCGGTGTGGATGACAACTTCGAGCCTACAGGCCTTTATGCCGTTTCCGCTCCTTTCTCTACGGAAGTGGTCGAGTATAGCGAAGCTTATGGAAAATGGCTGGGGACATGGACGATCAGCGGCTATTATGAGGACGGGGACGGTCTGCATTCTATCGAATATGACATTAATATCGATTATCTCGTTCCTGACGAGACTTATTTGATCGACGGCTACCAGCCTGAAACGGCGATATCGCTTCCGTTCGTCCAGGCAGGCTTCGATGCCTCTACAGGCGGCCTTGTCTTCACCTCATCTTATGCAGGCGACAGGTATGATTCAAACGGGACATATTATACAATATATTTCTTTGCGACAAGGTCGCAGCAGAACAATGTCAGCTTCCTGAATACCCAGACTTCATATACTATCGCTACAGCCTCGATGACAGGGAATACGGCTGTCGTGAGAGCCAATGAAAATCTGACGGAATCCGGGGGAACACCGTTCAACGCTACGGAAATGCAGTTCGTGGCGTTCAGGAACGCCAATCCTAATGATCCGGCACTCTTTACTTACGTGCCACGTTTCCCTTTCAATATGGAAAAGAAATAGCGTTATCGGGTAGAAGAAATAAAAATGGAAAAAATGAACAGATACAGTATTGTTTTGCCTGCGGCTGCGCTTTTTATGCTGGCTGCCTGTACGCAGGAACTGGTGATTGACAGCCCGGCTTCAGGATCTGTTGTACCGGATGTACCGGTATCGGAGGATGCTGTGGTGCCAGGTGTGATGTCGGTAAAGGTTTCTGACGCATTGGCAGATGAACTGCTCGAATACGCAGATGCGGACGGCGTTCTGAATGCGGATGGAGTGGCCTTGTTGTCAATACCTGGCGTAGAGGTGACCTCTGTCTCTACGGCATTCCGCATAGGCGGCAGATTCGAGCGGAGGCAGAAAGAAGCCGGTCTGCACAGATGGTTTCAGGTCCGCTACAATGAGGACGTTCCTGTGACCAAAGCTTCGGCCAATGCTGCCGGGTCCGAGGGCATCGAGCTTGCGGAACCGGTGATGAAGAAAGTGTCGACATCGGTACAGATGAATGATCCGTACTATACCTCAGGATATCAGTGGCATTATCAAAATACTGGGTATAACTATGAAAACCAGAATGTCTTTACTCCGGGAGTCGATATAAAGCTCCAGCAGGCCTGGGATGCTTTCGGTGTCTACGGCAGCAAGGATGTCATCGTGGCAGTTGTGGACCAGGGTGTCGACTACGAACACGAGGATCTTCATGACAACATGTGGGTGAACGAGCTTGAACTTAACGGGACTCCGGGAGTCGATGACGATGGCAATGGCCTTATTGATGACATCTATGGCTATAACTTCGTTGCAAATTCGGCCGATATTGTTCCCCTCTTTCACGGGACGCACGTCGCCGGGACCGTGGCTGCAGTGAACAACAACGGTAAGGGTGTATGCGGCGTGGCCGGCGGTGACGGATCTCCGGACAGCGGCGTGAAAATCATGGCGCTCCAGCTTCTTGATCCGAATTCAAGCTATGGCGGAGATACTTACAAGGCTTTCCAGTATGCTGCCGATATGGGAGCAGTGATATGCCAGAACAGTTGGGGGTACGCTTCACCGGAAGCTCCGTTGACGGAAATGGACAAGACTGCTATCGATTATTTCGTGGAATATGCCGGGCTTGACGAGAACGGCAGGCAGGTCGGCCCTATGAGGGGAGGTCTGGTGACTTTTGCTGCCGGGAATAACCAGGCAGTTTCATGTTATCCTGCACGCTATGAAAAAGTGCTTTCCGTAGCGGCTGTCGGTCCGACCGGAAAATTCGGATATTATACGAATTACGGGGAATGGGTGGACATTTGCGGCCCTGGCGGAGACGGCAATATGAGCCTTTTATATGGAAACGTTTACAGCCTTGGTGCATACAACACTTACGAATACAATTACGGTACGTCCATGGCCTGCCCTCATGTTTCAGGAGTCGCAGCCCTTGTGCTTTCGACCAAAAAGCCTTCCGACGGCTTTACCTGCAGCAATCTGTTCAAGCTTCTGGTCAACACTGCCGATCCTTCGATATACGATTACAATCAGGACAGGCTTGGAATGCTTGGAAGCGGTATGGTGGATGCTTATGCTGCCCTTGGGGCTGTCATCGACGGAACTACCGAGGCTTCTCCGGTAACTGATTTTTCAGTGGAGGCAGATGGCAACAGCCTCATTTTCACAGTGGCGGTGCCTGAGAATACCGATTATTTCTATGTGCATTACGGCACTTCGAAATTTGCCGCGGATGATTTGTCCGCTACCGAAAGAGCGGAATATGAGGTAGTATCCCTTTCAGATGCTCCTGACGGCAGGAAAAGATTTGTACTCGAAGGTCTGGATTTCAGTACCGAGTACTGGTGCACCGTGGTTTCCGCAAATATGATCGGAGAGGAATCTTCGGCTCCCGAGCCGAAGAGCGTGCGGACCCTTGAGAACAGGGCGCCTGTCATCACGGCAGACCAGACCGGAGACATAAGGCTGCGCGCTTCCGAAATCATCGTGAGGACCTATACTGTCCAGGAACCGGACGGTCAGGAATACGAGATAGAGTGGAATTATGGCGGGAATCAGGCTGCCCTTGAGTTCTCCAAACTTTCAGACAGGGCGGTACAGCTGACCATTGATGCCTTGCATTCGGAACCCGGGGATTTTGTATGCGGCATAATCGTTACCGATGAGGCAGGATTGTCCACCACCATGGATATTCCATATACGGTCTTGGAGAACAATGTACCGAAATTCCTCGGAAGCAAGGACATCGCACTCGACGGTGAGGGGATGGAAGCCATTTTCAACCCATACGACTGCTTCTATGATGCCGATGCCGACGAACTTCAGTTCAAGTATAGCCAGACCGGATCCGATATCGTAGCCATCGAGGAGCTGGAAAACGGCCTGGTGCGTCTGAAAGCGCTCTCCGGCGGCAGCGTGCGCATAGCGATAACAGCTACCGACCCGAAAGGGGCATCAGTGGCAGGTGGAGTATCGGTGACAGTCCGCAGCTCTGCTTCGACAGGAAATGCGGTAACTACCGAGATGGACGTATATCCTAACCCTGCGAGAAATTTCGTAAAGGTCAGGACCGTCGAGTCCGGAATGTACGACGTGACCGTGGTTTCGGCATCCGGCAGTGTGGTTTATTCCGCTTCTTCCGCCATATCGTTGACTTCTCCTTTGGAGATAGACTTGACGAATGTGGCTCCGGGTACATACAGTGTGCTGCTGCACAAGGATGGTAAATTGGCTGCGTCCGGTAGTTTCGTAAGAATATAGAATATTATGAAGAATATGAGAGTAAAACAGATTTTACTGGCTGCAGCATTTTTGACCGGCGGGACTTTTGCCGCCGAAGCACAGGAGAGTGCGGCCATGACATTTATTGACAATGCCCTGAATCCGCGGATGGCGGCCATGGGCGGAGTCATGTCCGGACTTTCGGCCGATGCTTATGCCCAGTTCGGCAATATAGCGGCTGTCCCGCATTATGACGATACCTTTTCGGCAGGCGTTTCATATAGCGCATGGCAGCCGACAGCCTCAGCTTCGAATGTCGGAATTCTGGGGGCCATATATAAAACAGGACGTTTCGGCGTATCTGTCGGGGCTTCTGCTTCGATAAATGCCCCGTACATGGGAATGGATGATTATGGAGTACCGACCGGAAAATACACTCCGACAGACTGGAGGGTAGGTGCCGGAGTCTCTTATCTTATCACTGATGATTTTTCGGCAGGTCTGGGACTCAATTATGCTTCCAGCAAGATTTCCGCAAAGTATCCTGCCTATTATACGGCCTTTGCCAGCCTGCAGCTGATGTACAGGATCGAAGATTTTTCTATTTCCCTTTCGGGAAACAACCTCGGTCTGCCGGTATCCACGCATGCAGGGAACAAGTTCGACATACCGATGAACGGGGAATTGTCAGTGGCGTACGCCAATTCCTGGGATGAACACGAGCTTTCCGCAGTCGTGGACGGGCGCGTGTATTTCGGAGGTCCTCTTGCGGCAGGCGGTTCCGTGGGAGCGGAATATGGCTATGATTCTCTGGTCTATGTACGTGCAGGATATCATTATGCCTCTGTCGGAAACGGCATCCCTTCGTTCGCATCGGCCGGCCTTGGTTTCCGCTTTTTCGGTGTGAACATAGATGCGGCCTATCTGTTCGGCTGGGGCAATTCGCCTCTCAAGCATACATTTACGGTAGGCGTAGGATATTCTTTCTGAGTTCATTATGATTTTTATGAAGTGTTTCAAGATAAATTTTGAAGATAGTGCGGTTGTTATGACGGTAATGAAAAAACTTTTTTCTGCTTTTATTTTGTTTCTCCCGCTTCTGTCTTGCGTATTGGCTTACGGACAGGAGACTGTGACCGTGACCGGTAATGTTACCGATGCCTCCAACGGCCTTCCGGTACCGTTTGCTTCGATACAGCTTAAGGATACCATGACCGGTGCGAGTACTGACGGCGATGGAAACTTCTCCATGGACATACCAGCCGATGGAGTCCTTATATTTTCTTCGATAGGTTACAAGACCGTGGAAATGGCCGTGCATGGAGCGGGCGTCCTGAATGTAGTCCTGCATCCGGATACCGAAATGCTCGATGAAACCATAGTGGTGGCCTACGGTACTGCCACAAGGTCTTCTTTCACAGGCTCGGCTGCTGCAGTCGATTCCGACAAGCTTGCCGAACGTTCGGTGGCCAATGTTTCAAGCGCCCTTTCCGGTCAGGTTTCCGGAGTACAGGTCGTGCAGACGAGCGGAAAACCGGGTTCGGGTGCCACTATCAGGGTCAGAGGTATGGGTTCCATGTCTGCGTCCAACAATCCTCTCTATATCCTGGACGGTGTGCCGTATGATGGCAGCATAGAGAATATCAATCCTGCCGACATCGAGTCCATGACAGTGTTGAAGGATGCTGCTGCGAATGCCATATACGGAGCGAGAGGTGCAAACGGAGTGATACTCATCACTACCAAGAAAGGCAAGTCGGGGGAGGCCAAGGTTACTTTGGATGCCAAGTGGGGTTCGAACAGAAGAATGGTGCCGAATTACGATGTGATAGACAATCCTGGTCAGTATTACGAACTGATGTACCGTTCGCTTTACAATTCGCAGATATATGCCGGGGCGACATCTTCGGAAGCATACAGATATGCGGACAGCGCCCTTCTCGATGCCGCCAACGGAGGAATCGGCTATCAGGTCTATACCGTGCCGATGGGAGAAAAACTTATCGGTACCAATTTCAAGCTCAATCCTAATGCTACTCTCGGATACAGTGACGGAGAGTACTATTATACTCCGGATGACTGGTATGATGAGATTTTCGGCAAGGGCAATCTGCGTCAGGAATACAATGCTACAGTATCCGGAAGTACGGGGAAAATCAATTATTACGCAAGTTTCGGCTATCTTGACGATGACGGAATCATAGACAATTCTGGCTTTACGCGTTACACAGGCAGGGGCAAGGTCGATTACCAGGCCAAAGACTGGCTTCGCATCGGAACCAACATGAGTTACAGCCAGGCGACTTACTATGGCGATGCCGACGAGTCTTCCAATTCTTCGCTCAACTTGTTTTATGCCGTAAACATGGTGGCCCCGATATATCCGATGTATGTTCGCGATGCCGCCGGAAACATGCTTTACGAGAGCGCTACGGGCACTCCGATATACGACAACGGTGCCAATTCCACCAATGCGCAGAGACCTTTTATGGGAAACTCCCGCGCAGGGGCCACGATAGACAACGACCGCTTTACCGATATAAACACGACATTCAACGGTCAGTGGTACGCCCATGTGACACCGGTAGAGGGACTCACTCTGAGCGTGAACTACTCTCTCACCGAGTCCAATGACAGGGCCAACAGCCTTTCGAGCCGCTGGGGAAGCAGCAATGACGAATTCGACGGAAGCACGCTGGTCACTCATCAGAGGATTTCCGGTATCAATACCCAGTATCTCGCTACATACAAGACCACGATCGGAAGACACAATATCGAGGCTCTTGCGGGATATGAGCGTTATCGTCTGAAAATACAGATGCTTCAGGGTGCGAATGACCATCTGTACAATCCGTTCATCGGCGAGCTTGGCAATGCCGGCGGTATTACCAACAGGGATACGGGTTCGTATACAAACAACTACATGACCGAGGGTATTCTGTCCAGGGTACAGTACAGCTACGGTGACAAGTATTTCTTCAGCGCATCATACAGGCATGATGCCTCATCACGCTTCGCCCGCGGTCACAGATGGGGTGATTTCGGCAGTGCCGGAGGTGCCTGGCTGATTTCCGACGAGGGATTCATGTCCGGAACAAGGGGATGGCTCGACATGCTCAAACTCAAGGCCAGCTGGGGCGTGCAGGGAAATGACAATCTTTTGTATGCCAACGGTTCCTCCAATTATTACCCGTACGTCGACCAGTATACGGTCAGCTATTCCGAAACGACGGGTGAGTATTCCAAGACCATGTATTACAAGGGAAATGAAAATATTACCTGGGAAACTTCCTATGCGTTCAATACAGGACTGGATTTCTCGTTTTTCGGTGACAGACTCGGCGGTACGGTAGAGTATTTCAACAGAAAGACGGTCGATCTGCTCTATAACCAGCCGGTGCCTAACTCTTCCGGTATCATGTCTGGTTCGATTCCCACCAATGTAGGAAGCATCCTGAACCATGGCGTAGAACTCGATCTGTACGGAACGATAATATCCACAGACAAAGTAAACTGGAGTGCGAACATCAACCTTACGCACATTTCCAACAAGGTGCTTGATCTGGCTGAAGGTGTCAGGAATACGGGTATCAGGAGTTCTTCCAGCATTATCAGGATAGGAGGCTCGCTCTATGAAGCTTATTACAAGAGGTATGCTGGTGTGGATCCGAATACCGGTGCGGCACTTTATTACGTGGACCCGGACAATGGTGACTGGAGCACTACCACGGATTATTCGCTGGCTGCTCAGTCCGACTGCGGAGACACCATGGCCAAGGTTTACGGAGGATTCGGCACTACATTGAACCTTTACGGTTTCGATTTTTCAGCCCAGTTCTCATATCAGTTGGGCGGCCGTCTTTATGACGGAACATATCAGCAGCTGATGCACTCCGGGTGCTCGCAGATGGCAGGAACGAACTGGCACAATGACATCCTTGAATCCTGGTCTGCCGAGAATCCGGGTTCCATGATTCCGCGCCTTGATGCCGCGGACAATACCTACCAGAATGACAGCGACAGATTTCTGGTCAGCTCCGACTATTTGAGTATCAACAATGTCACGATAGGATATACTTTCCCCGAAAAGTGGATGCAGAAGCTGCATATAGCCAGCCTGCGTGTCTATGCCACAGGAGACAATCTGTGGGTATTTTCGGCACGGAAAGGGCTTGACCCGAGGATGTATTTCGGCGCTCTCGGAGGATCCCAGAGCAACGGCAGCTTTACCTATTCGGCCATGCGCAGCATATCAGGAGGTATAACTATCACATTCTAATGATTGAGGAGATGAAAATAAAGAAAACATATTATTCGGCGATTGCACTGGCATTGGTTTCCTGCTCTACGATGGATGAAATGCTGCCTGAGGGAATGTTCATGACTTCCCAGCAGGTGAACGATGCCGTAACTGCCATTCCGGACAGAGCCGAAGCGGATCTGGCGGGCATATATTCCTTTGCCGGTCAGGCTCACAGTACGTTTACCACAAACGGTTCCATCCACAATGATTTCGGATATCCGTCAGTCTGCATGTTCCAGGATTGCAACGGTCCTGACATGGTCTGCGATAACAGCAACTATAACTGGATGTCTGTCAGCCACAACTATACTGACCGAAACGATGACTACATCGTCTGCTACATCCGCTATTCGTATTTTTACAACCAGATAGCCTTATGCAACAGCGTGCTTTCGGACATGTCCGGAATAAATCTGGACGAAGCTTCTTCGGAGCTGAGGCACAATGCAGGCCAGGCTCTCGCTGTCAGGGCTTTCGATTATCTGGGACTTGCCCCTTACTATTCTTTCAGGTATCAGGACAACCCGGATGCACTCAGCGTAAACCTCATGACTGAAGATACCAAGGATTATTACAACAACCCGAGAGTGACTCTCCGCGAGGTGTATGAGCTTATCATCAGCGATCTCGACAGGGCCATAGATTATCTGTCGGACTACAACAGGGGAGGAGACAAGTCCCGTGTAGACCAGAACGTGGCCTACGGACTCAGAGCCAGGGCATATCTGAATATGGGAATGTACGCCGAGGCGGCCGAAGATGCGGCCAAAGCCATGGAAGGATATACTCCGTATTCCATGACTGAGGTAGGGACTCCTGCATTCTGCAATATCAATGATCATAACTGGATGTGGGGTATCATGCTTGAGTCTGACAATGTTGCCGGACTCGCGAGCTGGCCGGCGCATCTGGCTTCGTTTACCGCTACAGGCTATACGACGGCTACCGGCATGTACAAGCGCATCAACAAGCTTCTGTACGATAAAATCCCGGCTACGGACGTGCGTAAAGGCTGGTGGGTGAACGAGTCTCTCGATTCGCCCCTGCTCTCGACCATTGAGTGGAACGGCCGTACAGGCAAGGCTATAGCGTCCATGACCATTCCTGATATCAAACTGCCGTTCAAGGAATATACTACAGTGAAATTCGGACAGAAGCAAGGTATCGGAAGTACTGACAATGCCAGTGACTGGTGTATCATGAGGGTGGAGGAAATGATTCTCCTCAGGGCCGAAGGCCTGGCCATGAGCGGTCAGGAGGGATTGGCCAGGACAGAGCTTGAGAATTTCGTCAGAACCTACAGGGATCCTTCATATACATGCAGCGCCTCATCTGCCGAAGAGCTTCAGGAGGAAATATGGAAGCAGCGCAGGATAGAATTGTGGGGAGAAGGTTTTTCCATGTCGGATATCATGAGACTGAAAAAGCCGGTAGTGAGAATCCAGTCCGGCGTAGTGACCAACTGGCCGTCCGCTTATGGCTTCAACGTTGCGCCTGACGATCCGTATCTGCTTCTTCGCTTCCCTCAGAGGGAGACGAATAACAACAAGGCCATACCGTCTTCATCGAACAAAAGCGGATCATTGCCAGTGGCAGGTCAGAGGGGAGATCTGAGAGATGGAGTTACCGACTGATTATAGATAAGGAAAGATATTATGAAATTGACAGGATATACCATAATCCCGCTTATGGCGGCTGTCCTTCTTTCCGTTTCCTGCAAAAAGGACGGATACACTCCGGGAGGCGAGCAGAATTATTCAGGAGTGAATGTATATTTCGATGAGACGGCGATGGACCCGTCATATCCGTATTTTTCCATGCCTCTTTCTGCGTCCGAGCTGACTTTCACTCTTGAGAGGGATGATGCTCCGCGTCAGGATGAAAACGTGCCTATCCACTGGTCGTGCGCTTATCCGGAGGCTTTCGATATTCCGGAAAGCGTGTTTTTCGCCCAGGGTGTCATGTCTGCCGAGGTGACGGTATATTTTACGGGCGAAATGGAAGATTTCAAGGAATACAGGCTGTCTCTTTATGTGGATGAAGCTTATACCCAGCAGTATATAGAACAGACTACTTATCCGCGTATAGACGTGACTATCGTCCGTGAGGATTACGAGTTGTATCAGACAGGTATCTATACCTGCGGAGGTGTGATGATGGATCTTATTGACTGGGGCATCGATGCCGGCGGGTCCGACATCGTATCGAGGACTGTCGGCCTGGAATATTCCGAGACACTCGATGCCTATCGTATCGATCCGTGGGGACATGGAAACTATATCAGGTTTTCCATTACCGACGAGAAAAACGAAGCAGGTCTGAATATCCTCAGCCTTGATGCCCAGACTTATCTCACCGGGGACGTCTATTTGGCGCCGGGGGACAGCGGTAATGAGACAGAGGAAGTGAACATTACTGCCAGGCTGGCCGGAGATGCCACGTACAATATGAACAGAAGGGAATTTACATTCCCGTTCACATACGGCTATCCGGGACAGGATTCAGGTACAAACAATGATACATTCGGATGGTAATCAAGATACTGAAACAGAATATGAGAAGATATTGCGTAACATTTGCTGCAGTAGCGGGGCTTCTTTCCACGGCCCTCTCGTGCAGCATAGACCCATTGGAAGGAGGAAACGGTGCGGGGGAGGCGGTTTTCCCGTCTGCCAAGATAGTGAATGTGCAGGATGACCCGGTGGAGGGTTCCTTGCTGGTGAGGCTGAAGGATTTGTCGGCTTACGAAGCTCTTCGGCAGAAACTTGCAGCTTCCGGTGTGACTCTTGCTCCCATGTACAGAGGACTTTCCGCACCTGCGACGAAGGTAGGGTCTCCTGAGGCAGGGCTTGCCTGCTGGTGCAGGCTAGAATTCAGCAGCAATGCCGATTTGGACAGCCTTGCATATGCGGTAGCCGCTTACGACGAAGTCGGAAAAGTCCAGTTCAACAACAGGATGAAAGTAGCGTCCGACGGCAGGTCCTATCCGATCACGAGATCAGCGTCAGCTTCCGTATCGTCAGCTCCGTTCAATGATCCGGAACTCGGGCTGCAGTGGCATTATTACAATGACGGCAGCACCGATATTGCCCCTACGGCAAGACGTGGAGCCGATATCAACGTGACTGATGCCTGGAGGCTCGAAACGGGTAGACCGGAAGTCATCGTGGCGGTATGCGACCTCGGCGTCCAGTGGAACCATCCTGATCTCGCCGCCAACATGTGGGTGAATGTCAAGGAGAAGAACGGTGTCGAAGGCCAGACTGATGACGACAACGAGTATGTGGATGATATCTACGGCTACAATTTCGTGGATGATACAGGTGAAATAGACTGGAGTTCGCCTGGCAATACCGGACATGGGACACACGTTGCCGGTACTGTCGCCGCAGTCAATAACAACGGTATCGGTGTCGCCGGTGTGGCCGGAGGCGACGGTTCTCCGGACAGCGGTGTCAGGATCATGGCTCTGCAGATTTTCAACGGAGACAGAGGGGCTTCGGTGGACAAATGCTGCGAGGCGATAAAGTATGCTGCAGACATGGGTGCCTGCATATTGCAGTGTTCCTGGGGAAACCAGACGCAGTTTACCGGAGATGATGACTTTGCAAGTCAGAACGCAGAGGCGGAAGCTCTCGAATATTTTATAAATCACAGAGGGAACTGCGATGCCCTGCCTGATGGCAATATCGCGATTTTCGCTTCCGGGAATGATGCCTGGAACAGGGCCGCCTATCCGGGTGCCGGCAGAGACTGTATTTCAGTGACAGCCGTGGCTTCGGACGGACTTCCTGCATACTACACGAATTACGGTCCCGGCTGCAATATAGCGGCTCCGGGAGGCGAATACTTTACCGGAGGCATGATCGACAGCGAGACCGGCTGTGTGCTTTCCACGATGCCGACGGAACCTATAGACTATACTGAAGGAGGGGAGACTCTTCAGACCGTTACCGACTATGGATATATGCAGGGTACCTCCATGGCTTGCCCTCATGTGTCCGGCGTGGCGGCTTTGGGTCTCTCGTATGCCCTTACTCTCGGCAAGACATTTACCAAGGATCAGTTCGTGTCCATGCTGCTTACTTCCGTCAATGACATAGACAGCCGTCTTTTCGGCACCAAGCAGACTTTGGTGACTTCCGCAAGCGGAGTACAGTCAATGGGCGACCTCGATCTTACCGCTTACGTGGGAAAGATGGGTACCGGTACGATCGACGCCTGGAGACTGCTGATGCAGATAGAAGGTACTCCATGTCTTATGGCTGAAGTGGGCCGTTCGCAGAGGCTCAGTCTGGATTCGATATTCGGCGGCGGCTCATCCGGCCTGTCATATATCGAGAATGTCACCATTTCCGATGAGGACTATGAGGCTCTCGGGTTGCTGACTCCTCCGGTCATCAAGGGTGGTTCCCTGCTGATACAGCCTGAAAAGGCAGGAGCCGCAAAGCTTACCGTTACCGCCATTGCCGGAGCCGGGACCCCGAGCAACGGCCAGACGATAGGCGGTTCATATATTACAAAGGAGATATCGGTCATTGCAAGAGGCATTAGCAACGGTAATGGCGGGTGGCTGTAGAATGTGATGTTATTTTTTGCAGATTATGATTAAAATGATTAGGAACTTTTTATACTTTCTGGCAGCATCTTTTCTTGTGCTGGGAACGGTTTCTTGCTCTGAAAAAATCGACACCGGTACGGATATTTCCGGACAGTGGCATTTGACGGATACAGGAGGACTGATCGAGGATCAGAATATGGCTATCGATGTCTATATCTCTTTCGATTCAGGAAATTTCAGCCTTTATCAGAAAGTCGGAGAGGACTTGCTCCGTTACTGGTATTATGACGGTACATATTCCGTTTCCGGCGACAATGTGCTTACCGGGCGATATACGGATGGAACAAGACTTGGCGGAGCACGCGGACTCGGCTATTCGGTTTCCTTGTCCGGTGACGAGCTGACACTTACAGAGGTCGCTTCAGGGGAAGTGAGCGTGTACAGGCGTGCTGAGATACCGTCGGATGTCATCGACAATGCCGTGCCTCCGGTCAGATCCGGTGACAGGCCGGCTCCGGTATTGTAACATTGAATCTTTAATTTGAAATCAAGAACAAATAAAAATTGTTATCAGTATGAAAAAAATGAAATTTTTGGGATGTGCAGCTGCGTTTGCGTTGGCTGCATGGAACTTCTCCGCTTGTGACAATCCGCATGAGGAGCCTGACAATGGGCCGAGCGATGCCCGTTACCGTGTGTCAGTCAATGAGGCGTCTCTGACTTATAATTCCGTAGAAGTCAGCGTTTCCTGTTCAGGAGAATCTGCCGGCACCTGGTACTGTTTCGTGACAGAGGATACCGAGTCTTCGATAGATCAGGTCATCGCATCCCAGGTTGCAAGCCTGAACGGCAATATCCAGCCTGTCCTGAAGGCCGGCAATGCTTCCGTGACCTTTAGCGACCTCACCAAGAGGACTGCCTACAGGGTCGTAGTTACGGGCCTTTCAGCTGACGGAACTACCGACGGGACTCCTGATGAAGAAGAGTTCGTGACTCCTCTTCCTGAGGGTGAATGGGTGAAGAATCCGAACTGGGAGTGCTCATACAAGGAACGTACGGACATGGTGCTGGACGAGCAGCTTGGAACTACGATGTACGCCGATGTCCTGGATTTCGTAGTGAAAGGCGGAACAGACTTTTATCTTCCTGCCAAGGTGTCGCTTTCAGACTGGGAGGAAGTGTATAGTTCCGATATCAACACTTTCGCCAAGTCTCAGATAGCTGTAGTCAAAGAAGAAATCGCATACAGGCTGCAGATGGGTCAGGCTACCAGATGGGCAGACTATCTTTCCGATGCCAGCATGTCAGGCTCTCTGGGAGGTATTCTTGATTCTGACGAACAGTGGTATGCTGCCATGATAGGCGTGGACCTCGACGGCAACCCTACCGGACTTTACGCCATGTCAGAACTTTTCACTCCTCAGGAGGAAGCGGCTACCGCCGAATACAACCAGTGGCTTGGAACATGGCAAGTGACAGGTCCGGATGAGGCCGGCCAGGGTACTCTTACCCAGACCATAGTTATCACGGCAGATGAAAACAACTATCAGTATGAGGTGTCAGGATGGCAGAGCAATTTCGATGATATCGACTTCCCTCCATTCCACGCTCTTTATGACAAAACAGCCCAGACCCTGTCCTTCATGTCGGAAGATGCCATCTGGCCTGTAGATCTTCATGATTTGAATCTCGATCCGGATATCCAGCAATACGGAAAGGCGAACATAGGTTTCTTTGGTGTCTACCTGAACAACTCCGGCAACAACAATCCGGTCATGGGCGGTACTTATCCTATAGGAATAGCTACCATGACAGAGCCTGGAAAGGCCGATGTGGAAGGCCAGACGGTGGAAATAGGCGAGAATTATGAAGAAGTGCAGCTTATCTACATGGGATGGGCGGCTGATTTGCTTGAAAAACCGGGATATGTTTTCACATTCGACTATCGTGTTCCACGTTTCCCTTATACCATGACAAAGGTATCGGATGCCCAGCAATCCGTAAAGGTTTCTTCATCCGCCGAGCGTAGGAGCGGATCTGTAAAGATTTCCCGCGCATCGGTCATATCCCATCCGCTTCCGCATTTTGTGATTTATTAAAGTGATGAAAAAATTCATTTCAATAATATCGGCTATCCTCCTGGCTTCACATCTGGTTTCGGCACAGACTCTTCCGGATGTGAAGGTGGAGGATATATCAGGCGAGACTGTCAGCATACGTTCCGTAGTCAAAGACAAGCCGGTGATCATCTCTTTCTGGGGTGTAACATGCAAGCCTTGCATTGCGGAGCTGAATGCTTTGAACGATGTCATGGAAGACTGGCTCACACAGGTGGATTTCGATATCATAGCCGTGTCTGTCGATGACAGCCGTTTTCTTGCCAGGGCAAAATCGATGACTCAGGGCTACGGCTGGCAGTTCCACTGCGTGTTCGACAAGAACCAGGATCTGAAGCGTGCGATGAACGTATCCCTGACTCCTCAGACTTTCATCGTTGACAAGTCGGGACAAATCGTGTATTCGCATTCAGGTTATACTCCTGGCAGCGAGACGGAACTTCTCGACAAATTGCTTGAGATTTCCGCGGAGTAGCAATAAAAAAACCGGCCGGAATCGATTCGGCCGGTTTTTTTTTATGATGTCCGTTACTTCCCGGTTTCGCCTGATGACGTTTTCTCTCCTTCTGTCTTTCTCTCCGGGGCTGTTTCTTCCTTCTTGTATTTGTAGCGGCGGATTTTATGTGTGGCAGTCTTTTCGAAAGGTTCCTTCACGACTTCCACATCGTTTATTTTGGACGATTTGTTCACGTGGCGGTTCACGTAGTTCAGGATGGCCTGCTTGCGTGCTTCCAGTTTCTCGAAGAACTGGTCTTCCCCTTCCTGATTCCAGTTTATGATGTTGTCGTTGAACTGAACCAGGGCTACAAGCCTTCCGTTCCGTTCGAGTACTACGGATTCGTTGACATCGTCCATGTTGTTGATGACGCTTTCGATTTCTTCAGGGTAGATATTTTCTCCTGACGGGCCCAGAATCATGTTGCTGAGACGGCCCTTGATGTAATATCTTCCCTTTTCGTCCACTGTCGCCAGGTCGTTGGTCCTGAACCAGCCGTCATCGGTGAAGACCGAGCGGGTACGCGCAGGATCCCTGTAGTAGCCCAGCATCACGTTGTCACCCTTGCACACTATTTCACCTTCCCCTGTTTCGGGATTTACGTTCAGAAGCTTGACTGTCACACCGTAGGCGGCCACTCCGGTCGAACCCGGCTTCGTGTATCTGACTCCCGCATTGCAGATGAGCGGGGCAGTCTCGGTCAGACCGTATCCTATGGCATACGGGAACCTGGCTTTCTTCAGGAATTCCTCTACCTTGATGTCAAGTTTCGAACCGCCGATGCCGAAGAATTTCAGGCGGCCTCCGAAGGTGGCTTTCAGTTTCATTCCTATGAGCCTGCACAGCAGGGTAGGAGTGTGCCGTTTCATCCATTTGAGCACGCGGCTGCGCCTGATGGTCGGCAGGACACTGTTCTTGTATATCTTCTCTATGATGAGAGGGACAGACAGCATCACCGTAGGACGGACCGTCTTCATGGCTGAAAGCAGCACTGTAGGTGTCGGAGGTTTCTGTATATAGTAGACGCATGCTCCGACGAAAATAGGGTAGAGCACACCTATGCTCAGTTCGTAGGTGTGGGCCATCGGCAGTATGGAGAGCCAGACATCCTTTTCGGTACATTTGTGTGCGTGAAGGGAGGCTATGATGTTCTGGCACAGGTTTCTGTGGCTGAGCATCACGCCTTTCGCATTTCCGGTGGTACCGGAGGTGTAGATGAGTGTGGCGATGTCGTCAGGGAAAGGCTGGGCTGTTTTCCCGTCGCATGTGAAAGCATCGTCGTTCCTCTTTATGATTTCGAAAGTCTCGATGTCTATCACCAGATCCATCTTGTCAGAGCATTCCCGGCTCAGTTTCGGCAGGAGTTTCTTCGAAATGAAGATGGCCTTGCTTCCCGAGTGGTTCAGGATGTTCGTGACTTCGTTTTCCGATGAATCCGGCAGTATCGGCACGGAAATGCGCCCGAAAGGTACCAGGGAAAACATGGCTACTGTCCAGTTCGGCATGTTCTGCGACAGGATGGCTACCTTGTCTCCAGCCCCGATGCCGTAACGCGAGAGCCTGTGGGAGATTTCATCGCATTTTTTCTTGAAACTGCCGTATGTGTATCCCATGTCGGAATCCAGCATCACTGACATCCGGTTTTTCTCGTACAATGCTGTCGAGTATTCGTAAAGCTTCGCCAATGTGTCTATGTACCGTTCGCGGAGCTTGAGTATTTTCCTTGAAATGAAATTCATGATAACAGTAAATTGGCCGGAACCGTTCCGTTTCCGGGCTAATGAGTGATGTAGTTCTCAGGGAACTTGCCTGTCAGGTGCATTCCCTCGTAGATTTCCTGTATGCGCTTCATGTCGGCTTTCGCATCATCTGTAAGTTCCACCTTTTCTCCGCGGCCTACATGTTTCGTGCCCCAGTCGAAATAGCTGAGATATACCGGGACTCCGGTTTCCCTGGCTATGGTATGGAATCCGGTCTTCCAGTGTCTGACAGGTTTGCGGGTCCCTTCCGGAGCTATGGCCAGATGAAGCCTGTCCGTATGGTTCATTTCATGGATGACGCTGAGTACCAGACTGGCGGCGTTTTTCCTGTCCACAGGCAGCCCGCCAAGCTTTCTGAGCAGCCATCCGAGAGGCCCTACGAAGAACTCCTTCTTGATCATGACATAGGCCTTGCCTCCTACTGAAGTGTAGTACAGGTATGAAATGGCAAAATCCCATATAGAGGTGTGCGGCACACCCAGCAATATGCATTTGGGCTCAGGAGCCGGACCGCTGTCAACTGTCCATCCGAAAGCTTTCAATAAGAATCCGCAAAATTTTCTCCACATAATCGTTCCATGTAATTATTACACCCTTTGAGTGATGTCAGATATTGATGTCATCCAGCTCTTCCTCGGACTTGAGGTTCTGCCGGATGAAATTCTGCCTGTCTATGGTGTTGTCACCCATATAGAATTCCAGCAGGTCGGCTATGGATTCCTCATCGCTGAGACTTACGGTGTCAAGCCTGATGTTTTCGCCGATGAATTCCCTGAATTCCGTATCGGAGATTTCTCCAAGACCTTTGAACCTGGTGATCTGTATTCCTGTTTTCAGGGCCTTTACGGCTGCATCCCGTTCGCCGA
This sequence comes from uncultured Bacteroidales bacterium, assembly GCA_944322815.1. Taxonomy (GTDB): domain Bacteria; phylum Bacteroidota; class Bacteroidia; order Bacteroidales; family UBA932; genus Cryptobacteroides. Next base: position 60,266 of record CALUQB010000014.1, read on the forward strand.
TATCGTAGCAGTAGCGTATCTCCTTCTTGTTCCTCACCCTGAACAGCGGGGTCTGGAGTATGTACACATGCCCCCTTCTGACCAGTTCCGGGTAGTATTTCAGGAAAAAGGTCAGTACCAGCATCCTGATGTGCATCCCGTCATCATCGGCATCAGTCGCCACGATGATATTGTTGTATCTCAGGTCTGCCATGTCATCCTCGACTCCGAGTGCGTTTATCAGCAGGTTCAGCTCTTCGTTTTCCGCTACCTTTTTCCGGCTGACCTTGTAGCAGTTCACCGGTTTGCCCCTCAGGCTGAATACGGCCTGGGTCGTGGCGTTGCGTGCCTTCGTGATGGTACCGCTTGCGGAATCTCCCTCCGTGATGAAGATACTGGTCTTTTCCGCCAGTTCCTGTTTGCTTGCAGGAAGCTTGTCGTTGTAGTGGATGCTGCAGTCGCGCAGTTTCTTGTTGTATATATTGGCGCGCTTGCTGCGCTCCCGGGTCTTTTTCTGGATGCCGGAGATTTCCTTCCTTTCCTGCTCCGAAGACACGATTTTCTCCTGTATGGCGGCAGCCACTTCCTTGTGGATGTGCAGGTAGTTGTCCAGATTCGTCTTGATGAAGTCGTTTACATAGCTCCTGATGGTAGGTCCGTGTTCGATGACCGTGTTGCCTTCCTCATCCTTCCGTGACTCCTCCCACATGTAAGTGGAGCCGAGCTTGATTTTCGTCTGGGACTCGAAACGCGGCTCCTGAATGCCTATGCTTATGGCTCCGGCTATTCCCTGACGTATATCTTCCGGAGCATAATCCTTCTTGTAGAACTCTTTCAGAGTCTTTACCACCGCTTCGCGCAATGCTGCCAGGTGGGTGCCTCCGTCCCTGGTGTTCTGTCCGTTCACGAACGATGAAATGTTCTCTCCGTAACTGTTGCCGTGAGTCAGCACCACTTCTATGTCTTCCCCTTCCAGATGGATGGGCGGATAAAGCGGCTCTTCCGACATGTTTTCGTTCACCAGGTCCAGAAGTCCGTTCTTCGAACTGTAGGCTGTCCCGTTCAGTGTCAGTGTCAGGCCTTTTTTCAGGTATGAGTAGTTTTTCAGCAGGGTCTCCACGAATTCGGGATTGTATGCGAAGTCTCCGAAGAGTTCGGAATCGGCGACATATTTCACCAGAGTGCCGTTCTTCTCTTTCGACTCCCGTTTCCCTGAATCTTTCAGCACCCCTCTCGAATATTCGGCGAAAGAGGATTCCCCGTTCCTGAAAGACTCTATATAGAAATATTCGGACAATGCGTTCACCGCTTTCGTACCTACTCCGTTCAGACCGACCGATTTCTTGAAGACCTTGTTGTCGAACTTTCCTCCGGTGTTCAGGTTGCTGGTAGCCTTGACCACGGAATCGAGTGGGATACCACGTCCGTAGTCCCTGACAGTCACTGTCTTTCCGTCAATGTTTATCACGATGTTCTTTCCGAAACCGGATGTGAACTCATCCACGGAATTGTCGATGATCTCTTTCAGAAGTACATATATGCCGTCTCCGGGATTCGCTCCTCCGCCGAGGTTTCCGATGTACATTCCGGCCCTTTTCCTGATGTGTTCGTTCCATTCCAGGGTCTTGATGTTGTCATCGGTATATTCGGAAGTATTCGTGATGATGTCTGCCATAAAAACACATTATTCCGCAAATTTAGTAAAAAATCCGTTATTCTCAGGATTTGGAAAATGGAAAATTATCCATATATTTGCCAGCCAATAATTTCTTAACCAAATGAGACGAATAGGATTTCTTTTATCTTTCGTAGCATTGCTGATGATATCCTGTGCGAAAGAGACTGTCACCGTGGACGGTGGCGGTACTGCACGGATGGGGGAAGTGACCATAGCCCTCACATCCTCGGACGGACATCAGAATGCTGTTCCTGTGAAGTCTACCGTAGAAGTTCCCGAAGTCAGCGATTTCAAGATCGAAATTTTCAACGCCGGAGGCGTGCGGCTGCGGGAGTTTGACACTTTGCAATCATAATAAGAAATGGTAAATAATTGAGAGACTTTCTGATGAAAGTCTTTTTTTGT
>CALUQB010000015.1 GCA_944322815.1 uncultured Bacteroidales bacterium
ACTTGTCAAGGGGAAGGCGGTTACAAAAATGATGCAGACAACAGGAATGGGCAATGCTGACATTTGACCGTCTGAAGGTGATATCACCGATACACTCCATTCATCTGACAGATGAAGAAGCATTTGAAAAAATTGTCAAGGGCGGTGAGCTCGTAGCTCTGCTGTATGAGCAAGCCTTGCCCTTCAAACTGAGGTTGAGGATAGATTACAGGAAAGGGGAGGTATCAACGGAATTCACCGGGAAGGTGTTGGGGCATGACTACCCTCGGCTTATATCGCGGGACAATATCAGAGAGTGCTTTACAAATATTGAGCAGTTGGGATTATGTGTCTTTGATATGGATATGATGTTGGATTCGGCTGTAGTGTCATGCGATGTGTCGAAGGATATCATGTGCGATGACATCAAAGGGTTGACCTCATATATGAAAAGCCATATATCCAATTACGCCAAATATGATGTCCGGCTTATGAAAAACGGTAATCTCATACTTGCAAACAATGTGTCTACGAAGGATATTGCCAAGCGTATGACGGTCTATGACAAGGCAAAGGAAATGCGGTTGGCGAAGAACGTAAGATTCATACTAGACAACGATATAGAGACGGCTTTTGACGGAAAGTGCCGGTTTGAACTGAATTTGAAAAGCCAAAAACTGATAAGGACTGCCCTGAATATCCTATGTACAGACCTCAACGCGGTGCTTTCTTCAACGGCCAATCCGATAGTTGATTTCCTCCGGGATGCAATCTTTGCAAGCCCATGCGAACGAAATTTCACTAGTATGAAAGCCTATATATACACACTTGTCCTAGAAGACTGCAACTATGACATGAGGCAGTTGGAGGACCGGATAAGGAGTATCCTGCCGAAACGGGGTGCGAGCATAAAAAGGACCATGCAACCTATCAGAGAGCTTTATGATACATTGGATTTACAGGGGGAGGACAATGGCTGCATATATTCAAAGGTACTGGAAATGTTGAAAATATGATGCAGCGGGCTTTGGATTTTGACGTCGACTCCATATATTTGCATCAGACGGTACGGGGTCAAGTGCCGATTTCCGGAGTCGGGTTGGCTTCGGATTGTTAATAAGCCTGTTCAGGCACTGATAAATTTTATATAAATCATGTTTATAGTTTATAACAGGGGCTGCATACTGCACGCCTCCACCGGACTATCCGGCTATAATAAGCGGTCACAGCGGCAGAGTGGCGGAAATCCCATAGGCAGCAGTGTACACCGCAACAGACATTACAGATGAGCACAGGCCTGAATTCTCAAAACTGAACATAACAGATGTCGGGGATATGCTCACAATCCTCAACGGATTAGACCGTCTTGCCGAGATAGGTTACATGGCATATAAAAACAATTCGGATTATGATAAAGAGGAAAAAGACAGACAACCTCAGTCGAGAGGAACGGATAATCAGACGAAGGAATGAACTTGCCAAGAAAGAAAAGGTGGCTGCAATTTGGACGAGGGTGTCATCCGCTGACCAATACAAGAACAACAACTCCATTCCCACACAGATTGCTGCCTGTGAGGATTACTGCGCAAGGAACGGCATCCGGGTCAAGAAATACTTCGGAGGGGAGAATGAATCCGGGTCAAAGGCCGGAGAACTATTCCTTGATATGATTGGAGAGGTTCTTGCCGACCCGGAGTACAACCATATAATAGTCTATGACTTCGACAGATTTTCCCGGTCATCGACAGACGGTATCATATACAAGGCTAAAGCAAAGAACAGCGGAGTGACGGTAAAATCAGTCAATCAGCCTATCGATGAAAACAACATACTTGCCGAGCAGATAGAAAACATCTTCATAGTGCTTGCCAACATTGATAACGCAATGCGCAAGCATAAATGCCATGAAGGTATGGTCGCCTGCATCAACCGTGGAGAATGGTACTCCCGACCACCTTTCGGCTATACGGCAAAAAAGGTCGGAAAGAAACATATTATAACGGTCAATGAACAGGGACGAACTCTTAAACGCGCATTTGAGTGGATTGTGGATGAGCCCGAAATCAGACAGTCAGAAATAATAAGGAGGTTGAGGTCAGAAGGACTGGTGATAAGCAAGCAGAAACTGTCGCAATGCCTGCGGAATTGTTTTTACTGTGGCTTGCTTGAGCATGAATACCTCAACGGCAACAGGATAGAAGGATGCCAAGAACCCCTGATAACAAAGGCCATGTATTGGAAGGTGCAGGATATTCTTAATGGCAACAACAGCAATTATCTGCACGCCAAGGAAACTCCGAGATTCCCGCTTAAAGGATACCTCAAAAGTAACAAGGACGGACGCACAATGACAGGTTACACCGTCAAGAAAAAGAATCTTGACTACTATAAAAGCAACGGGAAAGGCTGCAATGTATCAGCGAAGACGGTTCATGCGCAATTTGTTGAAATACTGAATTCTCTGTCTGTACCGGATGAGTTCAAGCCCCTGTTTGAAATGGTCGTCAGGCGGAAATTCGAGGAAAAGGAGGGCGAATTCGCAGAACGGGCGCAGTCAGTCAGCAAGAACCTCAACACATTGCGGGCTAAACTGAAGACAGCAAAGACACGGTATGTGACGGAGGACTGCATATCGGAGGATGATTACAACGAAGTGAAAGCGGACCTGGAGCTGAAAATCAGCGAATGCGAGCAAGAGCTGAAAAGATGTACAACCGCCCGCTCGAACCTTGCGGAATACACTTCGGCAACATTGAAAATCGCGTCCTCACTAGGTTCAGAGTGGGAAAAGTTCGATTTCGGGGTATGTCAGCAGATACAGAATCTTGTCTTTCCTGACGGGGTATATTGGGACAATGAAAACCGGGTCGCTCGAACCGAAAACATGAATCCGTTTTTCGCTAAAATCGGCTTTGCAGTGCGCTCTGTGAGGGGTATGGACATAAAAGAAAAGGACGCCTCGAATGAAGTGTCCTGCTTGGTAGCGGGGGAAGGACTCGAACCTCCGGCCTCCGGGTTATGAGCCCGACGAGCTACCAACTGCTCTACCCCGCGGTATTGGATTGCAAAGGTAAGAACAATTTTTAAAAATCCAAAATATTTCAAAAAAAATTCCAATAAAAAGAAAAAAAACGGTTCGAATGAGCTTACCTCACGATACGAATTTCAATATTCCGTCAATGTCATCCTTGCCGAAACTCTCCTGCTCCCCCGTGGAAAGATTCTTCAGATTCACCTGACCTTTCGAGACTTCATCACCGCCGGTAATGGAAATGAACGGAATGGCTTTCCTGTCGGCATAGTCAAACTGTTTCTTCAATTTCGAAGATTCGGCAAAAATCTCGCATGAAATACCGGATTCACGAAGGGCACGGACTACAGGGAGCAAGTACTTCACCTCCTCTGTCCCCATGTTGGCAAAAAGGATTCTGGTGGCAGTGCCGACTTCCTTCGGGAACTTGTCCAGACCTTTCAACACATCATAAATCCTGTCCGCACCGAAAGAAATACCTACTCCCGACATATCAGGAAGACCGAAAATTCCGGTCAGATTATCATACCTTCCGCCACCGCAGATGCTTCCTATCTCGAAATCCTTTGCCTTGACCTCGAAAATGGCTCCGGTATAATAGTTCAGACCCCTGGCGAGAGACAGATCTATTTCCGCTTCCTGCGAAATCCCAGCCGCCTCAATGAGTCCGAACAGTTCATCCAGTTCATCCAGGCCTTTCAACCCGGTCTCCGATACTATGCCTGAAGCTGACCTGCCTTCCATAAGGCCGCGCATGACGGAAATCTTTTCCGCATAGCCTCCTTTCAAGGTCAGGACAGGTTCTATCACGGAAACAGCAGACTCCGTCAGACCTCTTTCCCTCATCTCAGCCTTGACGGCCTCCAGCCCGATCTTGTCGATTTTGTCTATGGCTACAGTGATATCCACCACCTTGTCAGGAAAGCCTGATATTTCCGCAAGTCCTGCCAGCACCTTCCTGTTATTTACCTTTATCAGCACGTTGATGCCGAAAAGAGTGAAGACACGGTCGACTATCTGCACCAGTTCCAGTTCATTCATCTGAGACCTGGAACCTATGACATCGGCATCGCACTGGTAAAATTCCCTGTAACGGCCTTTCTGCGGCCTGTCAGCCCTCCACACCGGCTGAATCTGATATCGCTTGAACGGAAAAGAAAGCTCGTTCTGATGCTGCACCACGAAACGTGCGAAAGGGACAGTCAGGTCATAACGCAGGCCTTTCTCACATACCTTGAGAGACAAAGCCTTGCTGTTGTATTTCCCGTCTCCCGTGGCATAGCTTCCGAAGTCTACTCCGGAGAAAGCATCTCCTGAATTCAGAATACGGAACAGCAGTTTGTCACCCTCGTCTCCATACTTGCCGAGTAGAGTGCCGAGATTCTCCATGGCCGGAGTCTCGATGGGCATGTACCCGTAAGTCTTGAATACGGACTTGATAGTATCGAATATATAATTCCTTCCGGACATTTCCGCCGGACCGAAATCTCTGGTTCCCTTTGGGATGGATGGTTTCTGTGCCATAACTCAAATTCTCAATTTCCTGCCGGATTCTCTCCCGGCAGGCTGCAAAGATAGCCAAAAGTAGCGATATGATATATAAAGAAAACAAAAAAACAATGATGGCAGCGGATTCCAGCATCCTGCCTGCCATCATAGCAATGTATCAAAAGTTGCAGATCTTCTATTATGAAAATAGAACAAACGATGAGAGAACAAGAGCCACTATAAGGAATGCTCCGACTCTCTTCAGTATTTCCAGAAAAAGTTCTCTCATGACGTCCGTATATTATTAATCAAACACGCCTTAAAGATGCAGGATCTATTCCGGATGTTGCATGGAAGAATACAATTTTTCCGATTTTTTCATCTCCATGCTCCGCAACAGCCTGAACAGGCATGGAATCCCCTTCCCTTCACGACTTGCTGAGTCTGAGCCAGACACGGAGACCGTTGACGGAGTTTGCCAGGTAGAAGAGCCACATGATCACCATCAGTTCAGAGTGAGGGTCACCGTTGGCGACACATACGGACCACATGATGACACTGACCACGTTGGTAATGATCCACAGAGCCCACTGCTCCATAAAGGCCATAGCCATCAGGAACTGCGCTATAATACTCAGGACAGTGGTCACGGAATCTTTCCACGGCTGGGGATCGCCGAGTTTTTCCAGGACAAAGGCCCCGAGAACTATCCCCGCGACACATACTGTTCCCAGAAGAACCAGCTGCTTGGGTGTCATCCTTCTGGCATGCACTACGGACGCCTGCCCGTCCTCACCGCGTATGGCCGAGGCTCCACGCTTCCGCCACTGCCACCATCCGATGAACTGCATGGGAACGTAGTACAATGCATTCAAGGCAGCATCACCGTAAAGTCCGGTCTTGAAGGAAATCCAGGCATAAAGAGATACATTTACCAGGCCGAACAGATAGTTCCATATACTGCCCTTCGCTACCAGCACGACACACAGGACTCCCGCTATTCCTGTCAGCGAACCTAAGATGTCGACAGTGCCAGAAAAAACGGAATAGAGGATATTCGTCACCCCTATTCCGATAATCAGGCAGATGTCGAAAACGGAAAGGACTCCTTTTTTCTTCATCTGCAGTCTATTTATAACCATGTAACAAGACTACAGCCTCTTCTTGAGCTCTTCCGCCTGGGCCTCGTATCCAGGCTTGCCAAGCAGGGCGAACATATTCTTCTTGTAAGCCTCGACTCCAGGCTGGTTGAAAGGATTGACTCCAAGAATATATGCGCTAATTCCGCAGGCCTTCTCAAAGAAGTAGAACAGCGCTCCGAGATTGTATTCATTTATACGCTCGATGGAAACGGACAGCTGAGGCACGCCGCCATCGATATGGGCAAGCTTGGTACCGAGTTCAGCCATAGCGTTGCAATGCTCTATCTGTTTTCCGGACAGGAAGTTCAGTCCATCCAGATTCTGAGGGTCATTCACTATGGCCATGGAACGGTTGCTGCTTTCCACTGAAACCACTGTCTCCATGAGGATACGCTCGCCGTCCTGGATATACTGTCCCATGGAATGAAGGTCCGTAGTGAAATTCACCGAAGCCGGGAATATACCCTTTCCGTCCTTCCCCTCGGACTCCCCGTACAACTGCTTCCACCACTCGCCCAGATACTGGAGTTTCGGATTGAACGAAACGAGAATCTCTATCTTCTTTCCCTGGTCATACAAAAGGTTTCTCATGGCCGCATACTGGATGGCAGGGTTCTCTGCAGAACGTCTGGCTGCAGTCTCCTCCATTTCGGCCGCACCCTTGAGCATCATTCTGATGTCGAAACCCGCGAGCACGATTGGCAGGATTCCTACCGGTGTCAGAACGGAGAAACGACCGCCTACATTATCCTCTATGACGAAAGTCTTGTATCCTTCCTGAGTGGACAGAGACTTGAGGGCGCCCTTTTTCGCATCAGTGACAGCCACGATCCTCTCTGCAGCCTCTGCTTTCCCATATTTTTCTTCGATATAATTCCTGATCTGCCTGAAAGCCACGGCAGGTTCAGTCGTAGTACCTGACTTTGAAATCACTACAGCCGCGACATTGCGCTCCTGCGCAAGATCCATCAATTCGCTGATATACTCCTCGGAAAGATTCTGCCCGGCGAAAACGATCTCCATGGAATCCTTTGCCGAAGCAAGCTGTTTCCCGAACGAATGAGACAAGGCTTCAATGGCGCATTTGGCCCCAAGATACGACCCTCCGATACCTATCACGATGACCAGATTCACGCCTTTTGCCTTCCAGGCATCCCTGACAGCCTCACAGTCAGCGATCAATGACTCCGGAGTAGCGGTAGGCAGATGTTTCCATCCCAGAAAATCGTTGCCGGCTCCTGTCTCGCTTTCCAGCACATCGAAAGCGGCAAGGGCCTTATCCACATACTTCTTGTAATCTGCATCTTTAACAAAGGAGCTGCAACCTCCCAAATTGACTTTCAGCATAGTATTGTTTTTTAGTGTAGAAATCATACCATCCGGGGCAAAATGTAGAACTTCGAGCTTATCGCAGAAAGCACTTTTTTAGTCACCCCCCTATCTTGCAAATTTAGGATTTTTTATCGTCAATCCGACTATTTTACAGGATAATTTTCCGAAAAACATATCATTTCACTTCTATGATTTCATCCAGCGAAGTAGAATAACGTCTGGAACAGTGTTCCCTCCTGATATCGGCGGCATAGTGCCCGCCTTTCTGGGATGCAAGCCTCAACAAGGACGAATCTCCACGGCTGTTCATCATATCCATTATCTTCGACAAACGGTCATTCTTCGCACGCAGTCCAGGATCAAAATCGAACAGAGATGCCTGGACACTGTCAGCAGGAACGATATTTCCGACTGTCACGCCGGCTTTCTTGTATCTGTACCCCTGCCGGAAAATGACATGGAGTGCCTGCAGGGCCGCAGAAACGATCTCCTGGGTATTGCTGGCCGCCGTATGCAGCCGTATGGTAGCTGACGGAAAATATTGTTCCAGATCCGTCCGGAACCTGTTTGTATACAGAAATGTCGTGACTTCGGTGGCTGCGGTCCCCTCCTCCCTCAGTTTTCTGGCACACTGAGCCGCAAAATCCGAGACTTTCATGGAAAGTTCGTCCTCGCTCTCCAGCATATCGGCAAAAGAACGGGATGTGCAGATGGATTTCCTCGCAGATTCGGTTTCGGTCTCCACGCACACGGTTCCGCGAAGCTCCATCCAGGTTCTCACGCCATGCAGCATATAATGCTCCCTGATCCAGCTTTCCGGACGTTCCACATAGTCCAGAGCAGTCCTCACTCCGGATTCAACAAGTTTCGGAGCAAGCCGTCGGCCCACTCCCCACACCTCTTCTATGGGAGTCAGAGACAGAGCCTTCATCCGCTTCTCCTCAGTATCTATCATACATACTCCCTTATACCCCGGGAATTTCTTGGCGAAATGACTGGCTATCTTGGCCAGAGTCTTGGTCGGGGCGACACCGATGCTGACCGGAATGCCTGTCCATCTGCGTATCTTTGAGACCAGGGAAGCACAGAGAGTCCCGATCCGCTCCTTTCCCATGCCGTCAAGGACCAGGAAAGCCTCGTCTATCGAATAAATCTCTATTTTAGGGACTGCATCGGCCAAAACGGACATGACACGGGCGGACATGTCCCCGTACAGCACATAGTTCGAGGAACATACCTCCAGCCTGCCGCTGTCCGCGAGATGGCTGACCTGATAGTACGGGGTTCCCATCCTGATGCCCATGGCCTTGCTTTCATTGCTGCGGGCCACGACACAGCCGTCATTGTTCGACAGGACGACTACAGCCTTCCCTTCGAGCTGCGGACGGAATACGCGCTCGCAAGAGACGAAAAAATTGTTGCAGTCGACAAGTGCGAACATATCAGCGGATTTTCTTTATGATATATGTAACCACGCCCCATACCGTGAACCCGGACATGTCCCGGACTTTCATCGGGCGATACTTAGGGTTGGCTGGAACGAGCCAGATTCCATCCTTTTCCCCTGTCTCGGGATTCTTTAAGGAAATATATTTCAGCGTAAACTCTCCGTCCACAAAGCACACCGCCATCTTACCGTCCGAGGCCTCCAACGCCCTGTCTATAACCAGGATATCACCCTCTTCCACCCCGGCATCCAGCATGGAATCGCCTACCACCCTGCCGTAAAACGTCGCTGCAGGATGCCTGACAAGTTCCTTGTTCAAGTCAATGCACGGGTTCATGTAATCCTGGGCCGGCGAAGGGAAACCGGCGTGGATTCCGCTCTCTGCCATCGGGGGCAGACCGGCAGGAACCTTTTCCTCGTTCATATCTTCATTCATCCTTTCCGTATCGAAATTTGCCATAGGACAAAATTCAGAAAATTCTTATCAAAAGAGAAAAATTTTTCCGTATAAAGGCAAAAAAAGCCAAAACTTTACTAACATTGCCACCGATTTGGAATCGGGGATATGTTCTTATGGACTTTCATCGGGAAATACAGGATTTCGTGACACAGTCGGGAGCCGGCTGCACTGCCATGCTGCTGGGCGGACAGGCTATCCTGAAAGCGGTCCCATCCAACGGAAGCATACTGTACATACTCCCTGCCGAAATCAAGGCACGTACTGCAGAAGAAGCCGCGGAAGAATATCATATCAGGACGGAAGTCCGCAGGCTTCTGCAGGATACCTTCCATCCTGGTATCATGGACGACAGCCACGAATCCACAGAGGGAATACAGACAGTAACCATCGCGGAAGACCGCTGGAGAAGCCAGAACTCGCTGTACAAAGCCAGACTGATGTCCCACTTGGGCCGGTTCCGAAGCATTTTCGCCAGAAACTGTTCCGCGGAAAGGATTGACCGCCGCACAGCAAACGGATTCATGGATGCGAACCACAACTACGGACCGTCAGTCTGCAGGTATTGCTATGGTCTGACAGAGAAGGCATCAGGACGGCTCGTCGCGGCAGCAACATTCTCAAATGCCAGAAAGTGGCTCAAGGATGGACATGAAATACGATCCTACGAATGGATAAGATATGCTTCCGAAAACGGGACCAGAATCCCCGGCGGAATGGGAAAGATACTGAAAAGGTTCATGGAAGACATCCGGCCTGACGATATCATGAGCTATGCAGACCTCGAATGGTCGGACGGTAATGTCTACAGGAAGCTCGGATTCAGAGAAGACGGAAAGAAAGAGCCTGTCCTTTTCACGATAGACCCCGTTGACTGGTCCAGAAAGATATTCAGGACAGCCCGAACATCCGGAACCATGAGCCATTCCGGAACAGAAAGTCCCACGCCAGGCACCGCCGCAGACACAGATACGCTGTGGTACATGAATGACGGCAGCCTGAAATACCGGCTGAGACTCACTGTCCCCGAATAGTTCCCGGCCAGACTATCTGGACATCAGGTCGGCCAGGACTATGGCAGCCATGGCCTCCACCACGACAGGAGTCCTGAGGGCGAAGCATACATCATGACGGCCCGGTATCTCCAGGGTACCTATCCTCCCGGTCGTGAAATCATAAGTCTGCTGAGGCTTCCTGATGCTGGAAGTAGGCTTGAATGCCACGCGGAAAACTATGGGATTTCCATTGGCCAATCCTCCGTTCACGCCGCCGGCCCCGTTCTTTCCGCACTGTCCGGTATCGGAAATGATAGGGTCATTATGTTCGGACCCTTTCATCTTCGCGGCATGGAAACCGTCGCCGAATTCAACGCCGCGCACTCCGGGTATGGAAAATACCGCATGTGAAATCATGGACTCCACGGAATCGAAAAACGGCTCTCCGACTCCCACCGGAACCCCTTCTATGGAACACTCCACTATTCCGCCGAGAGAATCCCCGTCTTTTATCGCCTGATCCAGCACATCAAGCCACTGTTCATCGCCACCTGGCACCCCACCGACTTCCACGAGCCTGGCATTGATACACACATCGTCGATGATCTTCTTCGCCACCACTCCGGCAGCCACTACCGGCAGAGTCAGCCGGCCCGAGAAATGACCGCCTCCGCGAGGGTCGTTGAAGTTGTTCCACTTCACGCCGGACGCAAAATCGGCATGGCCGGGCCGCGGCATTTCCTTGAATATTTCGTAGTCGGAAGATTTGGTATTGTTGTTTCTGAAAACCACGGAAAGAGGCGCTCCTGTCGTCTTTCCGCCGAAAACTCCGCTGAGAATTTCAGGTTTGTCATCCTCTATGCGCGGCGTAGTTCCTTTCGCTCCGCTCTTGCGTCGCAATATATCTTCCGAAAAATCCTGCTCGGACAGCGGAATTCCTGCAGGAACACCGTCCATGACCACGCCGATGGACCTGCCATGAGACTCTCCGAACACCGAAACCCTGAATTTCTGACCAAACGCGTTCATATAGAATCAACCTCAGTCCGACGAATTTATTGAACTTCCGTCCGGGGACTTCGCCGGACCATGTTAAGGATTTCTCCGAAATCCGAATCCCCTGACGTTCCGTGACGACTCTACAGGCTTGAATACAGATCGAAAAAAGTCGGGAACGACTTGGCGACGCACGCAGTGTCATCGATTTCCACAGGACCGTCAGCCCCCATTTCAGCCACCTTCAATGCCATGGCCATCCTGTGATCATGACTGGAAGTATATCGGCCCCCTTTCAGAAGATTCCCCTCCAGCAGGCGCGAAGCCAGAGAATGCCCCTCTATGATGAGCGTATTCTTCTCAATGGAAGCATTGACTCCCATTTTCAGAAGCATATCCAGTATGGCCTGTCCTCTGTCACTCTCCTTGTGGGCAAGTCTGTCCGTTCCGGAAATATGGCTTGTACCCTGACAGAATGCGGCCAGTACGGATATGATCGGGAAAAGATCCGGACAATTCGAAGCATCGACATCAAACGCCGTCAACGGGGCACGCTGAACGGTCACAGGCCCCAGATGATCTCCAGTCTGCGACAGACTCGCACCTGCTTCCATCAATATGTCCATGATGGAAAGGTCCGCCTGAAGGGAAGCCGTGTCGAGACCTGATATTTCCACTTTTCCGAAAAGAGCGCCCGCCACCAGGAAATTGGCCGCGGAACTCCAGTCGCCTTCTATCGCGAAATCAGCCGCCTTGTACCTCTGGCCGCCCTTCACCTTGAAAAGCATTTCCGAACACAGGGACCAGTCGCCTCCCGACTCTACGAATTCCCGGTCGCCCATCATTTCGTTTCCGACCCTGACTCCGAATTTCTTCATCACATCCAGCGTGATGAACATGTAAGGTATGCTTTTCGGCTCACGGACCGTAACCTTCGAATATTTGTCCGCCAGAGGCAATGCCATCAACAGGCCTGAAATGAGCTGTGAGCCGTACCTGCCGGAAATCTCAGCCTGTCCGCTGTGCAGAGGACCTGTCACCGTAAGAGGTATCCTGCAGTCTCCAGATTCGTTTTCCATATTCACCCCGAAAGCCGACATCATCTCTTCCGCACCTTTCAAAGGCCTGTCAAGCAGGGTTTTCTCCCCGGTTATCCTTACCGGAGACTTCGATATCATCGGAAGGAGCGGTATCATAAGCCTGGTCAGCAGGCCGGACTCGCCGGTATGAAGGGCATTGATATCGATACAGCCGGGAGAAGCCGCGATACCCCTGATCTCGAGCCCGGATCCATTGGCATTGACCTCGGCACCGAGGTCTCTGGCCACGGAAACGGCAGCTTCATTGTCGCCGCACGGAGTGTAACCGAAAAGATGAGATACGCCGTCAGCAAGCGCCGCCGCTATTATTGCCCTCTGGGCAAAACTTTTGGAAGATGGTATGGCAACGGCGGCATCGATGAAGCGGCGACTGCCGTACAATGCGGAAGCCATCGCGTCGGCAGACCATTGGCCGGGAGCGGCCGCATCATCTTCAGTCAGAGCGGCATAAGTATACGGTGAGCCTTTGGCCAGACACCGAAGTCTGGATTCCCGTCCTGCCTCTCCCATGGAAAAGGCGATGAGCCGTCCCGGAGCGAATTCATCGTAAAGTCTCAATACCCTGTCCGCATCTTCAGGATTCTTTGCGGCAGTGACTATTTTCACGATATCGGCACCGATATGCATGCATTTCTCTACCAGCGCCTTGAGGGCTTCGTATGAATCCGTACCGTTGAAGTCATGATAAGACTTGATGAAAACGCTTCCATACTCGCCGGCACAGGCGCGGACGCGTTTCGACATGTATTTCGGAGCTTCTATCTCCACGTCCACATAGCGTGCCCCTGCCTTGACGGCGCGGCACAGGCGGTTCTCACAGATACTTGCCGCCTTGATTTCAGACAAGGACGGATCGGCAGCCATGATTTCGGAGACACGGCAGGTAGCCACCAACGGTACATCGGATTCGAAACATGTGTCTATCTCATCGTCTGTCAGAGAACATCTGTCCAGACGTATTTCGGCCATCTCCGTCTTCTGCAGAATCTCCAGGATCTGCGAAGCTGTCTTGTTCTGTATGGTAGTGCAAATCATAATATCAACGTAAATCAGGTGAATCACTTTGTCCGTTTCATGCTTCCGGAAGCCCTGTCTGTGCCCGGTCAGGCGAGAAGACTTGCAGCACGGTCCGCGGTCATGTCACGGATTTCCACATGACCGGGGGCTGACAGCAGCACGAAATGAACTGTCCCGTTCTCGGCCTTCTTGTCTCTGGCCATAGCTTCTATCATGGAAGATACCGGGTAAGGACAGTCCACCGGAAGCCCCGCAGACCTGAAATCGGACGCCAGGCCTTCCTGAAAATCTGAGCAGGCCAGCCCGGTGCGGACGGATAGCTCCGCAGCCATCACCATACCCATGGAGACCGCTTCCCCGTGGGTGATATCATCTCCGGCAATCCTTGCATTCTTCTCTATGGCATGTGCAAATGTGTGGCCCAGATTCAGCTTGCGTCTCTCCCCCGTTTCGAACTGGTCGCGGGTGACGATTCCTGCCTTCACCGAGGCTGCAGCACGGACCAGCTCCAGCAGTCCATGCCTGTTCTCTTTCAGAAAAGCCGTCTTGTCTGCCGCATCGTGCAGTCCTGCCAGAAAGGTTACCGACCTGCGGTAGAATCCCCGGTCTTCTATCAGGAAAGTCTTCACCAGCTCCGCAGCCCCTGAAAGGAAGTCCCTGAGAGGCAGGGTCTCCAGCACTTCGGGACAGATATACGTGAATTCCGGCTGGCGGATGACTCCGATCATGTTCTTGTACGAATCATAGTTCACACCTGTCTTCCCTCCGATGGCGGCATCCACCTGCGAGAGCAGCGTGGTCGGGACGTATGCGAAGCGCACTCCCCTTTTATATATCGATGCAGCGAATCCCGCCATATCCGTAGTGATACCGCCGCCGACGGCCAGAACCATGGCATTCCGGTCAGCGCCGTTTTCCAGGAGCCAGCCTGTCATGTCCAGTACCGTATCCATGGTCTTGCCTTCCTCCGTCGCCACGACACTGTATTTCCCGCAGAATTCCAGTCCCCCGATTCCCGACACCGCCGACTCCACTTCCGAGACAAATTCCTCCACATGAGCGTCATATATCATATACACCGGCAGCGTCTTGCCGCTTCCGGTGCAATCCGCAAGCGTTCCGGCCACTCCGGACAAACCATGCCCGAACACTATCCGGCTGATCACGGCATCCCCGTCATAAATGCAAATATCTTCCATCTGTCCCCGATTTCACGATTACACAAAGATAATGAAATAAACGTGATTTTTCAGCTGAATCTGCGGGGATAGCGGAAAAGGATGGAAAGAATGGCGCACAGGCCCATCAGAAAAGGATAATACATGAAGCCCATGATGGAAATGCCGGACACTCCGGAAAGCCCGGAAGCCATCAGCAGCTGGGCACCGTAAGGAATCAGACCCTGCACCAGGCAAGAGAAAGTGTCGAGAATGCTTGCAGTCTTACGCGGATCCAGGCCATACTTTTCCGAGATATCCTTCGCTATCCGCCCTGTCGTGATGATGGCGATGGTGTTGTTCGCCGTACAGAGATTCGCCATGCTCACCAGGGCCGCTATGCTGAATTCTGCTCCTCGTTTTCCGGAAATGCGCCGTGTAAGTCCCGAAATGATGAAATCCAGACCACCGTTGTGTCTTATGACCTCCAGCATCCCGCCTGCAAGCATCGTCACTATGATCAGTTCTCCCATGGAACCTATGCCATCACCTATCGATGCCAGCCATTCCACCCACGAAAACGAGCCATAGGCGAATCCTATGACGGCATTCGCCAATATACCTATAATCAACACGGTCACCACATTCACCCCGGCCAGAGCCAGGCCTATGACCAGAAGATAGGGCACCAGTTTCACCCCGTTCACATCCCCGGCCGAAACCTCTGCGCCGGACGAAAGTCCGAAAAGCACATATATGAGGGTGACAATGACTGCGGCAGGCGCGACTATGCCAATATTGACCCTGAACTTATCCGACATGGAACATCCCTGAGTCCGTGTAGCGGCAATGGTCGTATCGGAGATAAATGAAAGGTTGTCTCCGAAAAAGGCTCCTCCGGCCACAATGGCGGTGACAAAGGCCACGTCCATTCCTGCCTCGACGGCAATGCCCGATGCCACCGGTACCAGGGCGACTATCGTACCCACACTCGTACCTATGGCCATGGATATGAAACAGGAAGCCAGGAAAAGCCCGGCATAAAGGAATTTCCCGGGAAGGATGCCCAGAGTGAAATTCACGGCAGAATCTATCGCACCCATATCTTCGGCCGTACCGGCAAAGGCTCCCGCCAGGACGAATATCCATATCATCAGAAGGACATTCCTGTTTCCGGCGCCTTCGGAGAATATTTCTATCCTCTTTTCCGTACTGTTCGCCGGAGTGATCAGCAGGGCATAAGCCGATGCCAGCAGGAAAGCGGCGGCGATGGGCACCTTGTAGAAATCCGCCGCCACCACAGACGATATCAGATATATGCACAGAAAAAGGAAAAGCGGACTTAAAGCCAGCCATCCGCTCATCTTTCCGGATTTACCTGTCTTCATCACCGTATCCTGACAACTCATCGGCAGTCCAACCGCCTCCCAAAGCCTTGTAAAGATCCACCAGCACCTTGTATTCCAGCATGATGGCATTGCTCAGCTCCACCTGCGAACTGAAATACGCACGCTGGGCATCCAACACATCCATATAACTGATGGCTCCGTTGATATACTGCAGATTCGCCAGGGAGACATATTGTTTCGAAGCTTCCTGCAGGTCGAACTTGAGACTGGTGTTTTCTACTGCGGTATTGTAGCTGACTATCGCATCATACACTTCCTTGAAGGCCTGGAGCACATCTTTTTCATAACTGTATCTGGCCTGGTTATATGCAGCAATGGCAGCCTTGAAATTCGCCTTCCGCTTCCCGAATTCGAATACCGGAGCGGTCAGATTCCCGAGAATGTAATAATAAGGCGCCTTGATGATATTCTCCAGGGTATTGGTCTCGGTACCGCCGTTGAAAGAAATCTCGAATGTCGGGAATCTCTCGGCCTGTGCTACACCGACTGCGGCTTCAGCCGCACGCAATTCCTGCTCCGCCTGTCTCAGATCAGGTCTGCGGGTCAGCAGCTGTGAAGGTACGCCTACCGGAATCTCCTTTCTGTATGACAGTTCCAGCGGAATACGCGCCCTGTCTATATGCTTCGGATAAGAACCTGTCAGAAATGCCAGTTCACTCTCTTTCATGGCTATTTCCCTCTCCAGCTCGGGGACCAGTGCAGCCGTAGTGGCCCTCTCCACCAACGCCTGCTGATACGGGATGTCGGAAGTCAGACCTCCGTCAAGCCTGATTTTGGCCTTCTGGACACCCTCGTCCCTGGTCTGCAATGTTCTCTTGACGATAAGCAGTTCATTGTCAAGAGACTGCAGATCAAAATACGTATCGGCCACCTCAGCTATCAACGATATCTTCAGCGCACGCTGGGCCTCGACACTCGCGAAATATTCGGCGAGTTTCTCCCTGCTGGCCCATCTGAGATGTCCCCAGAGATCTATTTCCCATGAAAATCTGCCAAGAACGCTGACTACTGGATCGTCTTCTCCGTCATGTCCCGAGTAGTTCGTATATTCGTTCTCCCCGTACACTCTAGCGGAAATCGACGGCCACAGTTCCGAACGCTGGATCTTGTAGCGGTACTCCATCTCCCTCAGACGTTCGGCAGCCACAAGCATGTCCCTGTTGTATTCCAGAGCATCCTTTATAAGCTGATGCAGCGTCGTGTCAGGATAAATTTTCCACCATTCCACATCTGCCCATGTCAGCGTATCGGCAGTCTCTGATACCATATAGGTCTCCGGCAGGTCCAGTTCCGGCGCGGAACAATGCTTTGCCGGCGAGCACGATACTCCAAGTCCTCCGGCAAGTATCAATGCGGCTATCGCCAATGCCGCTCCTGACGAGCGGTTTTTCCTTTTCTTTCCCGACATTTTCTCTCTGAGTTTGTAAATCTGGACAAAGAAGAACGGCACGAACACTATACCCACCGTGATGGCCACTATCATTCCGAAGAACACACCTGTACCGATATCCTGGCGGCTGGCCGAACCTGGTCCGGTAGCGAACACAAGAGGGAGCATACCCAGAATAAAGGCCAATGATGTCATGACTATAGGCCTGAACCTCAAATGGGCGGCAGTGACTGCAGCCTCTTCCAGTGGTTTTCCTTTTTCGACTTCCTCCTTTGCGAATTCCACGATAAGGATCGCATTCTTCGCCACCAGTCCGACGAGCATCACCAGACCTATGAGGAAATATACGTTGCTTTCGTACCCCAGAATCCATACGCCAAGATATGCACCTGCAATGGCGATAGGCAGTGACAGAAGGACGGCGACAGGGATGGACCAACTTTCATACTGGGCTGCCAGGAAGAGGAAGACGAAGAGCAATGCCAGTCCAAGGACCACGCCGGTCTGCCCGCCCTCCTTCTTTTCCTGATAGGAGAGACCGCTCCACTCTATGCCTATGTTATCGGGTAGATGCTCTCTGGCAAGGCTTTCCAACAGGTCCATCGCCTGTCCGGAACTGTAGCCATGTGCAGCTTCACCATTGACCGTAATGGCATAATACATATTGAACCTGTTTATGGTTCCGGGACCGGTAGTGTATTCCGTACTGCCCAGGGCATTGACAGGGACCATGGTCCCGTTCGAACTTTTCACGAAGAAGAGGTTCAGATTGTCCTTATGTGCCCTGTACGGTGCGTCAGCCTGAATATAGACACGGTAGACGCGGTTGAACATGTTGAAGTCGTTCACATAGATCGAACCTGTGAAAGCCTTCAGCGTGGAGAACACATCGGCGAGCGGGACTCCGATCATCTGGATCTTGTCACGGTCGGCATCGAAGAAGAGCTGCGGTATGTCCTTGGTGACATTGGTCGACAGACCGGTAAACTCCTTGCGCTGGGAGGCATAGAACATAAGGGTGTCGGCAGCCTGCTGGAGCTGCTCGTAAGTCGCGTCTCCCCTGGCTTCGAGCACCATGGAGAAACCTCCTGATGTTCCAAGTCCCGGGATGACGGCCGGAGTACTCAGATAGACCTTGCTCTCAGGATATACGGACAACGAATCGCGAACCGTCTGCATGGTCTTGTTTATATCGGTCTCCTTCCTTTCCTTCCATGGTTTGAGAATCACGGTAAGCTGGCTGTTCGACTGGTTGCTGCCGACACGCGGGCTGGATCCCGTGACGTTCAACACATACTGGACGTCCGGCTGTCTCATCAGGAAATCCATGGCACGTTCAGTGATGACGCGGGTCCTTTCCAGGGTCGCGCCTACAGGGAGTTCAAGCTCGACAGTGAAATATCCCTGGTCTTCCTTCGGCATGAAGCTGCTCGGAACCAGGCTGGAGAATACCCATATGCTGATGATGGTGATACCGAAGAAGGCGGCCATTCTCCTCCTGTGATGCAGGCTGGCACGGATCATTTTCTCATAGAATCTGTTTCCTGATGCCAGACCTTCGTTTATCTTTCTGAATATGAAGTTTTTCTTCTCGTCAGGCTGCGGCGGCTTGAGGAAGAGGGAACACATCACGGGGCTCAGCGTAAGCGCGACGATGGTAGAGATGATGACAGATACGGCGATGGTGATGGTGAACTGCCTGAAAAGCTGTCCGGTGATGCCTGACAGGAAGCTGACAGGCACGAATACGGCACAGAGCACAAGCGACATCGCTATCAGCGCGCCACCGATTCCCTGCATGGCCTTCTTGGTGGCTTCATACGGGGACAGATGCTCCTCGCGCATGATCCTGTCCACATTCTCGACCACTACTATGGCATCGTCGACCACTATACCGATGGCCAGGATGAGTCCCAGCAGTGTCATCATGTTCAGCGAGAACCCGAATATGAGCATGATGCCGAAAGTACCGATGAGGGATATAGGCACCGCTATGGCCGGGATAAGCGTGGCTCTCCAGCTCTGCAGGGAGAGGAATACGACCAGAATCACCAGCAGAAGGGCTTCGAAGAGTGTTCTGTAAACATGGTGAATGGATTCTGATATATAGGTGGTCATGTCGAAAGGTATGTCATAAGTGATACCTTCCGGGAAAGACTTGGAGATTTCCTCCATCTCCTTCTTCACATTTTCCGCCACTTCCAGTGCATTCGCCCCAGGCAGCATATAGACATCCATCACGGCTGCATTTCCGCCGTTGATACCGCTCTCGGTATTGTATGACTGGGCCTCCAGGGAGACTCTGGCCACATCTTTCAGTCTGATGATGGAGCCGTCCTGCCCTGCCCTGATGACAATGTTCTCGAACTGGCTTACGGATGAAAGCCTGCCGGTGGCAGTAATCGGAATGGTCACATCCACATTCTCGATAGGCTGCTGCCCCAGCACACCTGCGGCAGATTCACGGTTCTGGTCTTTCAGGGCCTTCTGAAGATCCTGCACCGTCAGGCCGAGACTCGCAAGCTTGTCCGGCTGCACCCATATCTGCATGGCATAGTAACGGCTTCCGACATTGGACACACGTCCGACCCCTGGCACACGTCTGAGCATGTCAAGGACGTTCAAAGTCGCATAGTTGCTCAGATATATCTCATCGAATTTCGGATCATCGGTGAGCAGGGTGACTGTCACAAGTTTGTTTGCCGCCACTTTCTCCACCGATATACCATTCTGCACCACCTCCACGGGAAGCCTGGCTTCGGCCTGCTTCACCCTGTTCTGCACTTCTACCGCAGCGAGATCAGGATTGCTGGATATGTCGAATGTGATGTTGGCGGTGAAGCTTCCGGAATTCGTGTTCTTGGACTCCATGTAAAGCATCCCGGGGGTCCCGTTCAGTTCCTGTTCGATAGGAGTAGCCACAGCCTGCGCCACTGTCTGGGCACTGGCTCCCGGATATGAAGCGGTGACTCTGACTACAGGAGGGACGATGTCAGGATACTGGTCCACAGGCAGAAGCGTGAGTCCGATGAATCCCACAAGGACTATGATGACGGATATGACGGTCGAAAAGACCGGTCTGTCTATAAAAAAGTCTGATTTCATTTTATGTCAGTTTTGACTGTCTTTGTCCGGAAGTCCGTCGCAGGATTCTGCTCCGGACAATAGCAGTCCGATGTCAAATTCACATCAGTTGGTTTCCCCGGAGATCGGCATCTCGGCCGTACGGGCCTTCTGGCCATGGGTAAGTTTGTGATAACCTTCGATGACTATCTGCTCTCCCGGAAGGAGTCCCCTCTCGACCACTGTCTTGTTTCCGGTTTCAGGCCCCAGCTCGATGAAGCGTTTTTCAGCTATGCCGTCATTGCGCAGGACGAAGATGTAGGCTCCGCTTTTCTCCGTGATGATAGCCTTTGTAGGTACTACCACAGCGTCTTCCCTGACATCCAGAAGCAATGTGACATTCGTGAACTGCCCCGGGAGGAGGTCATGGTCAGGATTCGGCATCTCGGCACGGACCGAGAATGTACCGGAACGGGAGTCCACCTGCGGATCGGCGAAATCCACGAGGCCCTTGTATTTGTAGACAGATTTGTCGGCCATCGTGATGGTGACATACGGGTCCCATGTGCGGGTGGAATCCTTCTGTCCGATATTCACATTCCTGTCCTTGCTGATCTGATAGTCAAGGTCCGTCATCTTGAATTCCACGTCTACGGTATCGCTCTTGACGACATTGGCCAGCAGGGACTGGCCGCCTGGTCCCACCAGGGTTCCGATATCGACATGCCGTTCACTGATATAGCCGCTTATCGGAGACCTGACGGTAGTGTAGCTGAGGGCTAGTTCATCCTGTTTCAGGTCAGCTTCGCTCATGAGCACTTCGGCTTTCGCACTTTCGTAGGCGGCGATGGCATTGTCCAGATCCAGCTGGCTGGCTGCATTCTGTTCGAAAAGCGGACGGATACGGTTCAGGTCACGTTCGGCTTTCTGGGCCAGCGCCTTGTTCTTCTCCAGAAGCGCCCTGGCCCTGTCGGCCTGTGCCTGATACTGGCGAGGGTCTATAATAAAGAGGACCTGGTTCTTCTCGACGTATGTACCCTCTTCGAACAGCATGTTCTCGAGATAACCCTCCACACGTGCCCGGACTTCCACGAACTGCTGGGCGCGGATTGTACCAGGATATTCTCCGTACAGTTCCACATCCTGAGTGGTCACCGTCTCCGTCATGACTATCGGTATGTCTTCCTGAGGGGGTTCCGGTCTGGTGAGCCAGATTATGAGCACTATGAGAGCGATGACTGTCGCAGCTATGACTGCCCAGAATTTCCAGCTGGACTTTCTGATCTTGAATACAACGTATTTGGACTTGTTGTCAAGGCTGCTGTATGTTTCCTTCAGAAATGATTTTCCTTTCATAATAAAAAAATTAGCCGCGGCAAATTTACAAAAAATATACCTTAGGGAGGTATCCATGGTCTGAAAATTTCCTTTCCAGCAAGCATTTTCGCTTTCCGGCTGAGTAAAAAGGCAGTGCAAATCATTGACGGAAGATGCATATCACCATTTATGGGGATAGCGCACTCATGTGTTTTTTGCGTATCTTTGCACCCGGATTGTCCGGAAATCTGACGGACATCCGACAGATAATATAACGTGAGTTCGATGAAAAGAACGTAGAGAATTTCAGAGAACTACCTCTTTTAGAGGATTCGTTTTACGAATCCGGCAGTAAGTTCTCCCCTTGATAGGGGAGAATTTAAGAGGGGTGACACGTAAAAGGAAAGGGATTTCGAAAAAATCATAACGTCAGTTCGACGAAGTCTCTGGTACTTAGTATAATAATTCGCCGAACTGACGTTAATATATGAAACTTTCTGAATTGAAAACCGGAGAACGCGGCGTAGTGGTCAGAGTCAGCGGCCACGGAAGTTTCCGGAAAAGGATACTGGAACTGGGATTCATAAAGGGGAATGTCGTGAAAGTCATACTGAACGCCCCATTGAAAGATCCCATAGAATATGAAATCATCGGCTACAAAATCTCGCTGAGGCGCGAAGAGGCCGACATGATAGAAGTCATCAGCGAATCGGAGGCCAAGGAAAGCCTCGGGAAACCGGCTACGTCAGCCACAGTGATTGCCGAGTCTTGTGACGAGGCCGAAATCCTGGCCCAGAGAATGAAAGATCTGGCAGAACAGCGGCGCCATGTGATCAGGGTGGCCCTGGTAGGAAATCCGAACTGCGGCAAGACGTCCCTTTTCAATATCGCTTCAGGCAGCCACGAGCATGTAGGGAACTATAGCGGGGTGACAGTGGATGCCAAGGAGGGGAATTTCGAATATGGCGGATACAAGTTCGTCATCGTGGATCTGCCCGGCACCTATTCCATATCAGGGTTCAGCCCCGAGGAACTGT
Organism: uncultured Bacteroidales bacterium; assembly: GCA_944322815.1. Lineage (GTDB taxonomy): Bacteria > Bacteroidota > Bacteroidia > Bacteroidales > UBA932 > Cryptobacteroides. Next base: position 22,358 of record CALUQB010000015.1, read on the forward strand.
ATGTCCGCAAGAATCTGGTGGAGGAAACCCCTGACATAGTCATCAACGTGGTGGATTCTTCGAATCTGGAAAGGAATCTGTACCTCACCACCCAGATCATTGACATGAACCTGCGCGTAGTGATGGCTCTGAACATGTATGACGAACTGAAGGCGAAAGGGGACGAGCTGGACATCACCACGCTGGGACATCTGCTCGGCATGCCGCTGGTACCTACCGTGAGCAAGACCGGGGAAGGAATACATGATCTCTTTGACAAGGTGATAGAACTGTACGAGAACCCGAACCCGCAGATAGCCAGACACATACACATAAACCACGGCTCAGAGCTCGAACAGTCCATCGACAGGGTGAAACTGGCCATACAGAAAAACGCAGACATCAGATACAAGTATTCTACCCGATATCTGGCCATCAAGTTTCTGGAAAACGACAAGGAGACCTCAGGCATCATCGACACCCTGCCGAACAAGGATGAAATCATAGCCGCCAAGTTCGAGGAACAGAAAAGATTCGAACAGCTGATGGGGACATCCACCGAGTCGGCTATCATTGATGCCAAATACGCATTCGTGAAAGGTGCGCTGACAGAGACATACAGGCCAGGGAAGACTCAGAAGAAGCACAGGACCGTCACGGACAGGATAGATGCCGTGGTGACGAACAGGTGGCTGGCTTTCCCGATATTCTTCCTCTTGCTGTACATCGTCTTTTTCGGAACGTTCACACTGGGCGAATACCCCATGCAGTGGATAGACTGGCTGGTGGCCAGGTTCGGGGATTTCGTGTCCGGCATCATGCCTGACGGAATGCTCAAGGATCTGGTGACAGACGGAATCATCGGAGGTGTGGGCAGCGTGCTGGTATTCCTGCCGAACATCGTCCTGCTCTATTTCTTCATATCTCTGCTTGAAGATTCCGGATACATGGCCAGGGCGGCATTCATCATGGACAGGCTGATGCACAAGATGGGGCTGCACGGGAAGTCTTTCATTCCGATGATCATGGGATTCGGGTGCAATGTACCTGCCATCATGGCCACACGTACCATCGAAAGTCCGAAAAGCCGGCTTATCACCACTCTCATAGTGCCGTTCATGTCATGTTCAGGCCGTCTTCCGGTATATATTCTCATAGCGGGGGCCTTTTTCCCGGGACACGGAAGTCTGGTCCTGCTCGGGATATATGCTTTCGGCATACTTATGGCCATACTTTCCGCCAAGATACTCAGCAGGTTCTTCAAGGATGACGACCTGCCGTTCGTGATGGAACTGCCGCCGTACCGCGTGCCGACTTCGAAATCCATCCTGCGTCATACCTGGGAAAAGGGCAAGCAGTACCTGCACAAGATCACGGGAATCATCCTCATAAGTTCGGTCATCATCTGGTTCCTGGGATATTTCCCGCACCACAATGACTACCCTGACAAGGTGACTCAGCAGGAAAATTCATACCTGGGCTATATCGGAAAAGCCATCGAGCCTGTGCTCGAGCCGCTCGGATTCGACTGGCAGATGGGGGTTGGCGTCCTTTCAGGCATAGCAGCGAAAGAGCTTGTGGTCAGCTCCATGGGGGTAATGTACAGTATCGACGAGGATGTGGAATCAGGTACCGGAGAGACGAAGCTCCAGCAAGCCCTGCAGAACAGCATCACCCCTGCCGCCGCTCTGGCATTCATGGTTTTCGTCCTGCTTTATTTCCCATGTATAGCCACATTCGGGGCCATGATGGCGGAAACAGGAGGATGGAAGTGGCCGCTATTCTCGGCTGTCTACACCATAGTCATCGCATGGGTCATGGCATTCATCGTATACAGGGTGGCATTGCTGCTGTAACGTAAAATGGGGCGGTCGGAATTGCTTTCCGGAACCCGCTCCATTTTATTTTTCACACTAAGCCCACAGCACGCATATTACTCCGCAGTATGCAGCTCTATCCCTTTTACCTCGGACTGACGCAACATCTTCGACCTGCTCAGAGTCTCCACACTCCTGAGATCTGCATCCGTCGGCTCCCTGAAATCCACATAATAAGCAGGATAACCTGACACGCTTATGCTGCGGATTCTTTTTGACAAGAATGCTCTTTTGGCTGAAATACAGTAGCTCACCTCGACCAGTTCATCAGCATTTCCATTTTCTTCAAGCGCAGCATAGATTGCATTCTGGATAAGCTGTTTCTGAGAAAGTGTCTTTGCTGTCTTTCTATCCGGCACATAACGATAGGAGATCTTTTTCGTGGAAACCTCGAGAGTAGCCATAGTAGTAGTCTCGACAGCAGGAGAATATACTGTAGTCGTTTCTACTTGAGCCGTGTGGACCATCGCGCATGATGCTGTCATAAGCACCACTGCCGCAATCAACAGAATTTTTTTCATAACGTAAATATTTTAAGATTAAAAGATGTTATCATTCGGCAGTACCGGCTGCCTGTGTCACCAGGATATCCTTAGTGAGACCATTCATCGTACTCCGGACAGTGACAGTAGCACGTCTCTCGGTATCGGACTCATTTTCATCGACTGAAATCTCGAAACTGCCTGTCATGACAGACGAAATATCGATCCAGGATGCCGTGCATGACGCGGTCCATTCTCCGGAACATTCTACGGTAATCCTTTCATCCCCGGCTTCAGAACCGAATCCGCATGTCTGAGGCGAGACCTCGAAGACAAAAGCGGACTGAGTCACGGTCACGTTCTTGACAAGAGACGGATTGTCATCGCTTGTAAAGGCTATTACCGTCTTCCTGTCCGTAACTCCCATATTGTCCTCGACACCGAGTGTAATCTCTTCCGGATCAGCATTCTCGCTACCGCTCCCCCGTGATGCGGAAAGTTCTATCCATGACGGTACATTTCTCGCAGTCCAGCTTCCCGAACATATAATGTCAAATGTTTCTTCCGTATCATCGATCGTTCCGAAAGAGAATGACAAAGCTTCGGAATTGAATTCGAAAGCATCCTGTACAATACTGATATTTCTGACCAGGCCGTTCAGAGAACTGATCAGGCGACAGTCCGCTTTCCTTTCATCAAGAGTAGTATTGGCTGTAACGGACACGCTGACAGTCGCGGAGGAAGATCCGCTTGACGGAGAAAATTTCACCCAAGAAGGAGCATTTACGGACCATGGTCCGGAACACTTGACATGGAAACTTTCGGATTTGTCATCGAGCTCGGTATATTCATAGCTTTCAGGCGAGTCATCGAATTCGAACGGTTCCTGATCAAATGTCACCCGTTTTTCCCCGTTGTTGACCTTACTCCTTATCACTGCTGTACCGCTTCTGCGGCTGAGTCCCGGATTAGGTTCCGGAATGAAATTTACCGTGGCTTCTCCATGAGAGTATGCCGTCCCCGTAAGCTGCGACGGATTGGTCCAGGCAGGATATGAGACTACCTCCCACGGAGCTTCCGCTGTCAGAGGGAAGGTCACTGTATAAGATGAAGTATTCATTACCGGGATGTCATCGAACGATACCGGAGCCCCGTCAAATACAAATCCATTCTGGACAGCATCGAAACTCAGTTCCCGGCCTTTATAGGAATCCCTTACAGCAACGGTCCCTGAACGGGCAGACTCCGATGAATTCACCTGCGGGACAAAGTTCAATACCACGTCCTCCATACCATCGCCTGAAGTAACATCTGGCGAAAGCCATTCAGGACAAGCCGTAATCTCCCATGGCGCCGAGCACTGGAGATTTGCAGAATATGTCGGGAAAGCAGTCTTGTATGCCGGGATATCCATGATATCCGGTCCCGGTATAAGTTCAAAAGTATATTTTCTCTGAAGAACTTCAAAACTCCGCCGGACATTCCTTCCTGCATTTTCATGGTCAATGCTGACGACTTCCACGACAGCGCTTCTGTCTCTGTCCTCATAAGGATTGGCAGTTTTGGCATTAACCCATATTACAGTAGTCCCTGCCTCTCCGGAAGTTTCCGGAATATTCAGCCAGTCCGGGACGGAATCTATCTTCCAAGGTCCGGAGCAGGTGATTTCCACCTGATACGGTAATGTATTAAGAAACGGAATCTCACCAAGAACAGGCGATGGCAGGACATCAAAGACAAACGCCTTCTGTACAATCCTCACATCCATATCCAGCGGATCCTCACTCATTCCGACAGGCTTTACCGTACGTGAAAAGACAATATCTGCCGCTCTGTCGTCGAATTCGAGATTTTTGTCCAGTGCCCTGAAAGAAATGTCATGCGATGAAATACCTGAAGTTGAGTATTTTCCCTGATATGATGTCGGGGTGATATCCAGCCAGTCCGGCATCAAGTCCAAAATCTTCCACGGACCTCTCGTATGGAGAGTCATACTATGGACTTCAAAATCATCAGCAGCGATTTCAACCGTCATATTCCCGTCCAGTTCATCGGATTCCATTTCAAAAAGATAACCTTCCTGGACAACGGCGATATTTCTTATGGCCCTGGTCTCCTCGTCCGGCATCAGTACGATTGTTCCCGATCTGTCCTGCCTGGTCGGATTCACGCCATCGGCAGCGATCTCAAAGGTCAGGTTCTGTCCGCTCCGTACATTGGTCGATATCCACGCCGGACACTCGTGGACATGCCACGGTTTTTCCGCTTCGATCGAGATCGACACAGGCACGTCTCCATCCCTTCCAGGCATCGGTTCATCCGATCCGTCTGTGAGATACGTCAACTCATAAATGTCATTCATATCAGAAAAGGACACGTTGATGTCATTCACTACGTTATCGAGCAGAAAGAGAAAATTGTCCTGAAACATCGAAACATGGAAATGATCGGCAGCCACTTCCGGAATCTCCGTATAACCGTCTCCTGCATAGTTTTCCATCAGCGGAACAATATCGAACTCATATGTATGCGGGGCCTTTCCGAAATTCGGGGATGAAGGAAAGAGCAGTACGGCACCGTCCCCCTCGCCTTCAAGAGGCGAAATATTGAAATGTGCGGATTCTTCCTCACCCATAACGCCCCAAGTGACATTCGATGAAATATTGATCCGGTCTGCCGCCATGCCCGCGCCGATATACTCGTCATAATCGTAAGTCAGGGAAATTTCCGGAACAGATTGTGCATTTTCAAGGGCTGCAATCAGATACGGATATGTCTGCTTAACCAGGACATTCGTTGCATAAGTGCCGTCTTTTGCATTGAATGTAAGGCGCGTTTCCCTGTCCATTCTCAAATCATTGAGAGGAGCAGAAAGACTGATGACTCCCGTACCTGCATTCCCGCTCTGCCTGTCAACGATCAGCCACCGTGGATAATCATCAGGTACTGTCTGGGACAGTGTCCATGCTTTGTCTGAAGTGAATGACAGCAGGAACTCGTCACCTGTCGGAGACATCTCCACGATTTCCGCTGACAAGGCGCCGCCTGTCACTGCTACAGGATCCATATCATTGTCTTTTTTACATGAGAATACGGACACCCACAGGATCGGAAGGATAAACGTCCATGGAACATGTTTCATAAATCGGTTACTGTCTGTCATAAATCAAATCTCCCGGTGTTGCCGACAAAAGTCTGCGCATTACAAAATAAACGGTAAGGATGGAACTCAGCATGATTATCGCAATCGCATACATGGTCTTTGCATTCCATACGGACAGATAATTGAAAGTCCCGTCTTTCATAAGGCCAAACAGAGGCAGAAGAAGCTGCACGATGTACACCGAGATGAACGCCGCCGCCACTGCAGACACCACGGTTGCCGACATAATGAGGACATATACTTTGATCAGCTCCGCATTGCTGATTCCGAAAGCCTTGAATGTACCAAGATTACGCCTGACTTTTTGGAAATAGGACTGCAAAAGATTCACGATGAACAGAATGATACACAGGATAGCGAACACTACAATAGACCACGACAGGATATTCGCCATGACACTGACTGCATTGAAATTGTCTTTCGCGTTCACCTGGGACATTTCGATCTCTATATAGAAATGATCCCTGACATAAGTCTCGAAATCCTTGATCATATCCAGATCCCTGAAATGTACCGACACGAAAGAAATCTGACTTACATAACTGTCTGAAAAAGCAAAATCGAATACCTGCGTCACCTCTTCGTAGGGATATGATGCAAGCACCTCGTCATTGATCTGCTGGATCATCTGCGGCGATGACTCCCCATCGGGGAAAAACGATATGAAACTGCCTGGTTTGAACGGTTCTATCTGAGGCAAATAGAATGACATCCGATCCGGAATCAGAGAGACATCCTTGCTCTGTGCCATTTCAATCACTGCCGACTCAAACTCATCGGGATCCATATCTTCAGGTACATAATAATGCAGGACTGAAGCATATTCCGGATTCGTCATATAGAACGGATTCGAATAATCGTTGAAATCCTGCTCAAGAAAATATGCAGAAGTGATAAAATCGACATTGCCGGGTAATTTTTCAACAACGCCCAATACAGGGACAGGAACGGAGGCATAGCTTTCTTCAGTATAAAGATGGAAGCCAAGGGTATCGGCATCAGGGGAATATCTGGCATACCCAATATAGGCAGGAGCCTTTTCATAGCCAAGAGATGCAAGCATTTCATAAGTCATTATGACTCCGATAGACTGAGGGTCTACCTCTTCGACCGATGACACTTTCTGGCCTCCGACTACATTTTCATCACTCAGTATGGCTTCCACCAGTGGTGTATTGAGTTCCTGAAAGAATCTTCCGGTAAAATACCTCAACTGTTTGTCCGTTGAAAAGAAATTATAGGAAAATTTATAGTCTTCCTGATATCCGAGAATATGATACTGTTCCGTCACTGCAGTATCTGACAGTGCCATGGTCAATCCGTAATAATCCGACTTGTCAGACGTGTTCTCGATATTCAGCCAGTTTATAAACGGATCATTCATTTTATATGACAGGTAATTCAGGCTTGCATTGCTGAAAGCTATCGCCAGGAATGTCATGGCAAGTACTGCGGTCAGAAGCCAAAGATTGGAATAATTCTTACCGAGGACGACTTTACCTTCCCTGTGGACAAAAAGCCTGAAATAATCTCCGTTCATGTTATTTTTACTCATCTTCGACGTGTTTTAGAAAAAACTCGAAATCCGCTGTAGCGTATTTTGCCTTTCCGTTGGTCCAGGAAGTACCCGAATCATCCGGAACATAGACCGAATCCTCATCGATCATACCGGAAAAACTCACATCGCCATGACTGTCAGTTCTGACTTCCTTGCGTATTTTGATGATAATATCGGCAAAAACCGTTGCAAGATGCATGTCATGCGTGACAATGATTGCCGAACTCCCTTTCAGTTCATTCAGTTTGTCCGACAGAAGTTCCATGGCTCTGATGGCATTGTCACTGTCAAGGTTACCCGTAGGCTCGTCTCCGAAAAGCACGGTAAAATCAGGGATGACGGCTCTTGCAAATGCCAGACGCTGCTGCTGGCCTCCGGAAAGTTCATGTGCCATCCTGTGCTCATCGAGATGGCTCAGCCCGAGATCCTCAAGCACCTTTGATGCCCTTGCAAACGAAGATGCCTTGTCATATCCCTGAAGCATCCTTGTGATGGATATGTTCTCATACGCTGTAAAATTACGCATCAGATTAGTACTCTGGAATATGAAGTTGAAATGTTTTTTCCTAAAGTCAGACAATTCCCTGTCATCATTTCTCAGCCAAAGTCCAAGAATATCGACGGGACGATTGTCTCCGTAGAACAGGAAACGCGTTTCCGGATCAGAGACTATGGTATTGTTCATAAGGCCAAGAACCTCAAGGATAGTACTTTTACCGATACCTGATTCTCCGACTATGAAAACTTTATGCCCCTTAGGTATCACAAGATGCCTTATCTCCAGAACGATCTTCCTGTCACGTGACGACTTGTCATATGAACATTTCAGATCAGATATTTCAAACAATTTGTCCATCTGTTCGTCATTATGGTTTATGGTAACTCTTCAATAGGGATCCAGTAATATTTGGCTCCATTGAACTCCATTGTATAAGGATATGCACTGGCCTGGATATTCTTTATCCTCCTGAATTTGGATGCGAATTGCTTTAGAATGGAGACATATTCGGCATGAGGTACCTTATGAGGATCTCCGAGCGCAGCTATGGAGTAACCTTTCAATGCAGAGGAAGCCTCATTCAGACCTGCCGCAATGGCCATTATCTCATCCTGCGACATGTTTTCCATATCCTCAGGAGTGATATCAGGCACGAAACTGCGTATAAGGGCCTTAAGAGCGTTGATATACGGCATTCTGTCCTGGGACGGCCGGTTGGCCTCATTCGCTACGGGCTGCAGTTTCATGACCAACGTCTTGAGTTCATCGGAAGATATAAACAGGACAGGCTTGTAATACTCCCTCCGGCTCTGGTCAAGCTTTGGAGTAAAGCCTTTGAATGACATCACGACTCCCTGGCCCGGATCGCCATCCTCGCCGAGTACCTGTTTGATGAAAGCTTCATCGTATGTCATACCTCCTGATACGTTGCGGCTGGATCTCCAACTGTTGCCCGAACTTCCGCCGATGATGATGTCTATCTGATTCTGGATTGAGCTGCTCAGATTGTCTATTGACGTTACCATCTCGTCCGTAAGTTCTGCAGCAAGCATCTCATGCTCCGGTTTCGGAAATCTGATAGAACCTACATAAATATTGCTGTTCTTGTCGTTTTCGAGGACATAGCCGCCTTCCACGACTTTCATTGTCACGGTTGCCGGATATTTTACACCCTGCTCATCCAGTATTCTATATTTTTGTTCCAGATTGTTCCTCAGGATCTTCGACAGCTGATTGGTAAATGTACCGTATGCTTTGGGAACAGATTTCTTTGCAACCTGAAAGACCATCAGCTGGACATTGTATTTAACAAGTTTGGCAGTAATGTCCGCTTCGGAAAAGCGGTCATCTTTCGACGGGTCGTTGTTGCCGCAGTCACCGACAACAAGCATGATGTTGCTCTGCTTCTCCAACCCTTTAAACAAGTCCAGGCCACGGCTCATTCCGTAAAATACGGATTCTTCCGCCGTCCTGTCACCCGATGTCCTGAAACCGTACTGTCCTCCGGTATCAAGAAATGACATAAGCCGGGTATTGTCAGGTCTTGTAAAACGGAACTCCTCCACTTCGTAGCTTTTACCATCGAGTATGTGCTCCTTGTCCCTGTATATTATGGCTGCGACTTCCACAGACTTGCCCTGAAATAGCTTGCATCCTTCCTTGATGGCTTCCTTTATGGCAGGATAATAAGGCTTCATGGACTCTGTTCCATCGATCACGAGACAAATGTTTATCTTCTGCATCTGTCTCAAAGCCTCTTCTGTCACCCCGATACTTTCTCCAGTACCTATAGCAGCCCCTATGGTTGATTCACCGGTAGAAGTACCAAAAGAAGAAATATTATATCTGACGATATCGCCTTTGGCATCGCGGACACTCCCGTCAAGTATAGGGAACCTGAGCTCGTTCCCGTTCATCCTGTAATTTTTCCAGTTTTTCTGGGTGGAATATTCCCAACGCGTGACTTCTTCGGAAGCATTTGCTTCAGGATACACAGGAGCCGACTTTGAATTACTGATAAAGTACGTGACATCGTCATATTCCCATGTAGGCTCCAGGCAGGACCTCTGGTTCCACGGGACATACGAACCTTCGGATACCCATCCGAAGAGAACTTCCTTGCTATAGCCGGAACTGACAGTGTATTGTGTGGCAAGAAGGACCATATTGTCCTCCCTTTTCATTATGTAATAAAATTTCTTGTCCGTAGTCAGCGGAGCACTCTTGGACAAATCGTCCGGATTTCCGTACATCTTTCCGACGGTATTGTCTGTCCGGATATTGCGGGCATCGAGATTCAGGGATATCAATGCCTTGTAATATATTCCGGCATCGTCCGTAGGACAGGTTTCCCACAAAAGGAGTTTGTCCATCGGTACCCAGCCGATACATCTGGCATTAAGAGGAATCTTGGGATAGTCGCCCTTGCTGAATGTCCCGGTAATAACCAGCGCGCGGTCATTTGATATCCGCGCTATCGTAACAGCTTCATTCCACTCAAGATGGCCGATCACTTCCGAACCGGACTCCGATGCATATACAGGATTGTTGTCCCTGTCGCTTAGTACCTGCCAGTATTCCTGAGTGTTTCTTTTACTCTGTCCGTATCGTGAATCCCGCATGAACCTGTCTATGTCACTTTGCTTTATCGTCAGAGACCGCTGCGAACCGGAGAGCTCGGCAGGTCTGAATACCTCGCAGAAAGCCGGCAGCGCAGGCTGGGCATTCACCGACATTACCGTCGACAGTAAAAACAACAGTAAAATTACTCTTTTCATATATGTCATTCTATTCATAAAGTATCAATGGAAGCAACTCATACCCGGCGCACAGATTATTGGGTCCGAAAGGCTGGGATTCATCTATATGAGGCATATCGCCTTCAGTAAAGTATATGTTCATCGCCGCATATTCGGGGTCATCTGCAAGGTTCAGGACATAATACATTTTAGCTATTACGGATTCCCTGTAGAATTCCCAGAACATGGAATCGATATAATAATTGAAATTAACGAAGGCAAACTCATCCCTGACTGTATCTACATTGTCGAAAACTTCGCACAAGCGGTCACAGTCCACCTCCGGATACACCTCGTGTGAAGACTTCGTGTTCAGCTCCATTATGATTTCATCGAATGTCACACCTTCGAACGGAAGATTGACATAGGCTATCAGGGGCCTCTCCGAATTGGCAAGATAGAAAACCGCCGCTTCGGATTCGTCAAGAGGCTGTGCAAGATTGAGCGCGCTGAGCAATGCCTTTTCATTGGTGGCCTGGGAATGCGATATATAATATATCGACAACGCCCTATCCTGTGCGGAAAGACAGATGCAGACTAGAGACAGAATAATTGCCGGAATACAGCGTTTCATCATAAGTGTACCTGAAATTTCACGGATTCAACAAGATTCAGTTCATCATACTGTACGTCCAGTACAGCCACGGATTTCCATATTCCGAGAGAAATCCTGGTACATATATCATCAATGCTGGATGCTTCCTGATCATCCGCGATACCTGTGAAATGCAGCGTCAGATCCGGAGCCAGTTCGTAGGCCTCGACATTCCGCATCGTTGTATAATCCCCGCTGTTGCATATCTGTTCGAGACGTTTTGCGGACATTTTCCGGATCCTGCAGCCTTTTATCTCGAAAGGGCTGCTGGTCTCTCCCGTAGCCTTATCCGTAACCCTGACATAATACACGCCACTCTCGCTCTGCGGTACTGTAAAATCAGGAGAAGCCCCTGAACTGACCACCGTTCCTGTGTCATCGTATAATATATATTCCACATTTGCTGTTTCACCGGATTTGGTTTCCGTATGTACACGGACAGAATACGTCCTTTTCCTTACATTGAACTCAGGGCCTTCCACTTCCGTAATGACAGGAGCCGTATTACCGGATAATCTATGCTCCGGAGCATTCGGTTCTGGTACTGTTCCGGACGGTGATTCCGGGGCAGGCCCTTCGTCAGTCTGCGTCTCTTGCGGACTGAAAGATGGAATTTCCTGCGGGGAACCGGACTTTCCCATGTAATCTCTGAGAACCAATGCTCCGCCAAGCCCGATTCCGAATGCTATGACAAATGACGCGGATGATATCAGCAATGTTTTAACTTTCATACACTACAATTTTAGCATTAGACCTATATTGAACCATAAAGCCTTTCTTTTAAATGAGATACAGTCGGCAAGCGGACGGGTAGCGATATCCCCGTAACGATAGTCATAGACCAGAGGATAAGAAGCCCCGTTGTAACTGGTGGAACAGAACATCGACTCCGATGAAGTATAAGTCGGCGTGAGTCCGAATTCGTAGCCGGCCTTGACTTCCAGATAAACAGTCCTGTCATATAGATTGACATTGAAACCTATGTCACCGATAAGTGCTATATCGACAGGATTACGCATGAACGTCACTGCGTTGATCATGTACTTGAAATCGGAATCTATCGCTCCTATGCCGTACACCCCGTCCATAACCGGAGTTCCGTCCTCATACTCCCCGTACACATGCCCTGATACATGAAAAGGATCAGTCACGGCAACGGTATTGAAATAAACCTTTGCACCTAAATCAAAGAAAAGAGACACTGACCTGTGGAGTCTGAACTCAGGACTAAGATATACCGGCACGCACAAATCACTGAAACTGGCCCCTTGAGTCGCATAATCTATCTGATAAGTCCTCTTGTGTGGCATATTGTCCCCGCTCACTGATGTAGAGTAGGAATACCTATACGGGAGAGTCTTAAGCGATATATTTGAAAACGACACACCGATACCTGTGAAGAATCCTATCTTGAACGCCCTGGATGCTGTCAACGAATACCCTGCATCCAACCCTACCGAATAAGCCGAAGACGAACTCTCGGCAAGAATTTCCGTCCTCCCGGAAAACGAATACGCGGAAAACGGGGCGAATTCGTTTCTCAGACGCAATCTCAGATGTCTCGGTTTGTACCGGAACTGGACATATTCATACCTTTCATTCCGGGACTTGACTATCCTGCTCACTTTCATATCGTCATCCCAGAACGAGATTTCCGTTCCCGAAGCATATCCTTGTCCGAATTCGTTGAAAACTATCCTACTGTTTCCGATCATGATATTTTCATCCCTTTTCGCATCGTCAGCGGCCTCGTTTTTCTGTACTACGAGATAATGAGGAGGCAGTGCCTCAAAATCTTTTGCATTGGAGCAGTTTATTTCCGCTATACGACATCCTGTACACGCTTCATCAAATACAAACTTGACACTGATGTCAAAACCGGTTTGTTCAGAATTCTGTCCGGGAAGAGGGAAAGAGACGAAATTTTCATCGAAGTAATTAACTGACTTCTCCAGCAAAACGGTACAGTACCACCTGCCGTTCTCGAATGACCAACCGGACTTCCTTACATTACGGAACTCAAGAGTCGCCATAGTGAATCTGGAAACTCCGTCCGCATTGAGGAAGCAGTCCACATACTGTCTGACCGGAATCTGCTGCAGAAAATCTCCTGATGAAAACAGATCGCAGAAAACCGGTGTCAGCTCAGATTCGAAGTTCAGGATGAATTCACGTCCGCTCTGTCTGTCAACGATATCGGAAGTCTCCTCCATACGCAGCAAGGCATCTATTACCAAAGAATTCATCCTGCGCTCCACGCTTCTGGAACCTGGAGTTTCCTGTGCAGCCACTGCATGTGAAAACGCGAAGACTACAAGACTGAAAAATATGAATTTCCTTAGCATAGAGACAAATCACATTATAAACGCGACTGCAATCCCGGCAGCAAGACCGACAACTGCAGGAACGATCCAGGACAGAGCAGAAGTATGTGAAGGAATGTTTTCACCGATATGTGCCCGTACGGGTCCGCCGCAGTCGGCCCGGGCAGTGCCGATACAGCATGTTTCCATGTCGGCAAGCATGTCATCCACGCTCTGATACCTGTCTTCCTGAGCTTTACTTGTGGCTTTCTGCACTATCTTCCTTATGATCGGATCCGAAATATTCTCTACAGGTACTGCTTCCGTCAGGTGGGATTTCATCACCGCAGTATTATCGCCTGTAAACGGAAGGTTGCCGACAAACAACCGATATATCATGATACCGAGAGCATAGATATCGGTCGTGAAATTATGATGCGAAACATCTCCTGTCAGAAGTTCCGGAGCAGCATAGTCGACCTTTCCTATAATGGCACCTGTCTGTGTCAATTTAGTATCGGTAACCCCTGACGATACCGGCTTGCATACACCGTAATCAATGATCTTGATTTCGTCCGACTGTGTGATCATGATGTTGCTCGGATCCAGATCCCTGTGAATGTATCCCGCCTGATGAAGACGGTTCACACCTCGCAGGATGGGATTCATAATCTTGAGAGTAAACGAAGTCCTGTCCCTCATCCCGAGATCATACAGTTCTCTGGCCGCACTTATGTCCGTACCGTTTTTAGTACAGAACACACCGTCCAGCAGATTTTCCAGGCTGACCCCGTCGAGCCGCTCCATGACCATGTAATATTTCGGACGCATTTCCTTAGTATATGGATCCGGCTCCATATTAGGAATGAAGCCGTACATTCTCAGGAGGTTTGGGTCATCTATCTGGATGGAAGCTTCGCGCATTGCCCTCTTTATCATATCCGGAGAAGTGTCGGTCATGAGTTTGATGGCCACCTCGATATACTCGTTAGGATTATCCACACGGAAACATCTGCCCGGATAAACTATACCCATACCACCCTGTCCCAACGGAACAGCATCGGTATCATAATCATAATATATCTGATTCTGAAGCTCAGATATGCCTTGTATGCGAACCAACATCTGACAAATGCTATTTATACAATTCCACAATTATCCCCGTCCCGAATCCATCAAGTGCGATAAAATACAGGCCGGACTTCTTTACAGAGACCGTCATGACTGTCTTTTCTCCCGTTCTGCCGGTGATCACGGCTTCTGCAGCAGGCTTGTCTGACATTTTCAATACATAGACAGTTTCCGCATCTTCCTCAATAAACTTTTCCTTGGCCTTGTATACACTGACCGGTTCTTCAATATCAAGAGCATAAACCTCTATAGTCACAGGATCTTCCATGAAAATCTGCGGGGTATTGGAAAGAGTCAGTCTTACCTCATCGAACGTGGCATCAGACATCGCAAGTCCGATATTCTTCCCTCCGACAACCACCCTGACGCCTCCTTGAATCTCACCGGCAAAAGCCGGATTCCGAAATTTCTGATAACATACTATCTCGGACAACTGATATGTCTGCGGCCTGAATCTGTTCTTCTGAAGAATAGAGACAGACTCGTCTATCCGTCTCGTGACGATGAAGCCTTCGACCATAGTACTGTCCTTCAATATAATCCTGTCTAGCAAAGGAACAACCTCCCACAACTGTCTTTCACTTCCAACCACATCGGAACTGATTTCAGCAATATCTTCAAATGATACTGTCCTCATCTCTCCGTCCCTGGTCTCCATTGTAAGGTCTTTTCCGATATTCTGAACTGATATGCGGCCTTCAATGCTCTCGCCTGATTTCAGCGTTACGGTTTCGGCCATGCCGCCTGAACAATTCTCACCAAAGATCTTTTCAGTCCTGACGATATCGGACCATTTGCATGTCCGGTCTCCGCTTTTTGTCGTGACCGTGATTTCCTTACCAGGAATCTGCTCCGATATATATCCATCCAGGACCAGTCCGGACTGCAGATAAACCTTGTCCACAGTCTGGGCAAACCCCGGAGAAACCAACAGCAAGGCTGAGAATACCGTTATTGCAAGTTTACTCATATCAAACTCTATTTGGTGATTCCGGCTTCATACAGCAAAGCGGACAGATATTCGGACCTGATTGCATAAGCCTGGTTCATACCAAGATGTCTTGCGTTCAACACCCCTATGACATCGCCATACTCATCGAAAATAGGAGAGCCGCTGGAACCGCTGGAAATACCGGCATCAAGACCGAAATTAAAACGGCCATCCGTTCTCGTAACGGACCCGGCAGTAGCGTTAGCCTGAATTTCAGTCTTTTCCGGATCATCAAACAAAGCATAGCCTCTCGGAAATCCGATAGTCAGGACATGTTCTCCTTTTTCAGGTTTGTCCACGCTGATTTTGTCTAACGGTACAGGTGTCACTCCCAATGGCAAATGGTCGGAAAGGATTTTAAGCAACGCAAGATCCTGCTCTTGCGGACTGCATGCCACCTCAGCACAATTCACAGAACTCTGGGATATGAAATACTTGCCGTTCGGCACAATGACGATATTGTCAATGACGCCTTCTATTTCAGTTTCCATCAGTTGCGGAAGTCCGAAAGACAGCTCATTCAGCTCTTTCTTGTATATTCTCTCTGCATCGTCAAGCAATGTCTTGTCCAGGTCCGTATCGCTGTTCATTTCCCATGGCCTGGCCACATGGCGTGCGGTGACAATGGTTCCTTCCTCTCCGGCAAAGAATCCGGTAGCCGTACATGCAGTGGAATTTTCGCCGTCATACTCTACTATGTTTCCGAAATCATCGATTACGAATTCTTCATACAAAGACTCAGGGAAAACATCGCTGGACTTTGCTATGAAATGATACTCACACATTATA
Source organism: uncultured Bacteroidales bacterium (assembly GCA_944322815.1). Taxonomy (GTDB): domain Bacteria; phylum Bacteroidota; class Bacteroidia; order Bacteroidales; family UBA932; genus Cryptobacteroides. The sequence goes on from CALUQB010000015.1 coordinate 38,523, forward strand.
AGGACTACCGAATTGTCATACTTGGCTATCAGTTCCTGGTCGGACATAGTACGGTTGAAAGACCTGATTCCGAAGAAAACCAGAATGAGAGCACATGCCGCAGCAAGTGCAATACCGACATATGCCCAAGCCTTGCCTCCGCCTCTTGCCGGGTTTTCTACCGGGATTCCGCCGCAAGAGATTTCATCGCCATGTTTGATGCGGACATATTTGTTCTTCGGTATCGACTTCCCGTTGACAGTCGTACCGTTCTTGCTATGGTCGCATATATACCATTTCCCGTCATTCATTTCTCTGATTGTGGCATGGAAGCGGCTCACACCAGGACCGTTTACAATCATGGTATTCATATAATGCGAACCTATGCTTCTCACCTGACGGACACCTTCAGGGATCTTTACCGGGGGTATCAACATCCAGTCGAGGGAAAGATCGAGACCGGCGAATGTCACTTTGTCACCGCGTCTTATACGCGTCTCTTTTCCTGGTATCAGTTTTTCTCCGTTGACGAATGTCCCGTTGGTACTTTTATCGACGATCAAAGTATCGCCGTTGTCGAGCTGGATAATTTCAGCATGATAATTACTTACATACTCATTGGGGATGACGATCTCGGCCTGACGAGGGTCGCGTCCGATTACTATTAGTTTCATTGTGGTTGAATTTTAATAAATTGCATTTACATTGAGATTTGATACAGTGTCCTGAGGCTCCGGCTCCTGCATTGCTCCGGTATCAGCATCCGGTACTGCAACGGAGACCGTACTGTCATTTTCAGCGATTTCCGACTGAATTTCTTCCGGCACGGCAGTCTCGGTCTGTACCGGAGCTACAGTCTCTGCATTCCTGATTGAATCCAGCCTTGCCTCTTCAAGTTCCCGCTGTCTTTTTTCCTCTGCACGTTTTCTCTCCCTGAGTTTTCTCAATGACAGTCTGTCACCGTCATCCTGATTATCAATACTTCCCGAATCCATGTCCTGAGGGAAAATCGCTGAAGATCCTGACGGTATCCTGTCATCACCTGACGCGCCGGATATCCATGACGGAATGAATACGATGGCACAAACTGCTACGGCAAGTAGCATAGCGACTGAAACCGAGATCAAGACAGGCTTGCGCCACTTGTCTGATACAGGTACAAGCGACCAGTCCAGTTCCAGCACATTGGCAAACATGACGGTATCTTTCCGAGTAATAGGTACTTCCTTTCCTTGGGCAATCCTGACTCCGTTTATATAGGTACCGTTAAGGCTCTGGTCAATTATGACATATGTCCCGTTTTTCTTGACTTTCAGGACAGCATGGTAGCGGCTGATCAGGTTGCCGCCATCGTCCAGACAGATGTCGGACGACGGGTCCCGTCCTATGGTGTATATTGTCTTTTTCATTTTTCTGTTATTTTTCGTTTGTATCCGAGCTTTCTGTCTTATTCTCCCGTACATCCAGTCTGTCAAGAATGCCTTCGATCTTGGCTACAGTAAGACAATCAGCCGGAGACAGATCCCCAACGGCATTTATGTCCTCGCGAAGCGATTCCAGATCGGTTTTTATTCCTGAGTAAAGCTGGCCGGAGCAGTTTCCCGTCATATCCTGCCGTAGCTTCAGACTACCGGCAACAAGGTAAATATTGAACCCTATACTGATGACCAGGAGAAGATACGGGACCATACTGGCAATTGTCTGTCTGGAAAAATTTTTATCCCTCATTCCGGAATCCATGAAAACATCGATTACCGCCACGGTAAGGTTATCGTGTCCGCCACCATTCTCCATCCCGATATCATCGATTTCATGCGCCATAGTCCTGGTCCTGTCATCAAGGCTGCCTCTTTCAGTCAGCATTTTAAGGAGGGTAGGCTCGTCTACAACACCCCAGAAACCATCCGTGCACAGTACGAATCTGTCTCCTTTGCGATAAGGCAATTCGTAGATGTCCGGGGCGACGGTCTTGTCTATCCCTACAGCTTTGAGAATGATATTGGAACAGTCCGAAAGTCTCGCCTGTTCTTCGGTGATGACATTGGCCCTTACCATATCGAAGACCATGGAATGGTCCGAAGTGCGGAAAATCTTCTTCCCTTTCCTCAACTGATACACCCTGCTGTCTCCGACTTGTGCGACAACAGCACTGAAAGGAGTTATAAGCAAAGCCACCAGAGTAGTCCCCATTCCTTTGTACTCATCCTTCATCCCTTCTTCCGACACAATCGAATTAGCCTTGGCAACAGCTGTCCTCATGGTCTCCACCGGATCGGAGTCCGCGGAAACCGAACTGACGTATTCGATTACAGTCCTTACAGCCAGAGATGACGCATGCTTACCGCCTTTAAGACCGCCCATTCCATCGCATACAATGATGAGGTCGCCCAAGGCAGTGTCTGCGGAACCTGCCGAATCCTGATTTTCCGACCTTCCGCCGATCAGTGTTTCGAAACTGCCTGCGCAGTTCAATCTGGTTCTGATTGTCTGAGACACTTTTCCGGATATCTAAAGATGAACAAGCGCTATTTCTGAGGATTGACAAGCAAGGTCTTTTTGCTTCCGTTGTCGAACGGTGATGAGAATGTTCCCTGAACAGTTCCTCTCATGGTACCTTTCGGGGCCTGGTTATATCCCGGATGTGATTCCGGATTCCCGCCAGGATTAATTGCCGTGGATTTGAAGCCAGGTTTTGGAGCAAGACCGAGTGAATCGGAATCCACCAGGACAAAATACAATTCGTAATTTTCACCTATGCTTATTATATCGCCGCTCTTGCACTCTTTAGGATTGAAATCCAAGGTCACCCCATTCAGCATCGTTCCATACATGGAACCTGTATCCTGAATGAAGACGAACACTCCGGCATTCGCTCCGTTATTCTGCATCTTACGGATTACCAGAGTCGCGTGATTGTCTGATACCGAAGCCTCCTGGAGAGAAATCTCACAGTTGGCCGCACGGCCGATACGGTTTGGGCCGACATACAGCGGCCACCATTCTCCGAGAGGGGTACGGGATACCGAGTAAAGAAATCCCATTACCGGTTTTGAACCTGTCCCCGAGTCTGAAGAAGGCATGCCGGGGTACATAGTTTGGGTTGCGTTCATAATAAGGTCAGATGTTTCGCCGGCTCAGAAACGAATATAACAAAAAGAAAGTGTGAGCCTTTTGATTCTTATTCCGTGCTGAGTTCTGGACTACTCGTGTAAAGAATAAGATTCATCGACCCACACCGCTATCGAGTGGGTCGACCACAATCATAGCAAGTGCAGAAGAACTCTCATCCCTTTTACACGTTGAATTGTCCAGATTCAGCACAAGGAATAAAAGCCAAACGCTTTCTGTATGTATTCACCGCAGCATATACCGCAGTTCATGCAAAAATAGAAAACTTTTAATTTAAATACAATAATTTAGGCGCGATTTAAGGCAAGCTATTCAAGATGTCATTGCGGCATCACCATAAATGGGGATTGCAGCATCGTGGAAGAGATTTTATCTTTGCATCAGAAATTAATTTTTCGAGCCATAAACTGATAATGTATTGGCCGACGGCGGACTTTCCGCCGGGCAGGCATGGAAAATTCAGATCCTTTTAATTGTTGTTTAAATCTTTGATTGTCCCGATGTGATATCGGGACAATTTCTTTAAATCCTCAAAGGCATTGGATTTCGGAGAAATCCTGCTAATTTTATGACAACTGATGAAAGGACCGACTAATTTTAGTTTTATGAAGACGAAAAAGGAAATCAGATTTTTTTCTCCGGATATGAAGATGTCAGATCTGGTCGAGATAAATTACAGGCTGCTGACAGTGCTGTCAAGGCTGGGCATGCCTGCCGGTTTCGGCGAAAGAACTGTGGCTCAGGTATGTACGATAGCAGGCATCGATACGGGTGCTTTCATTCTGATCTGCGAGATGTATTCATACCAGGGATACATGCCTACGGACGAAGCCCTGAAGGCCGCAGATCCGCTTTCAGTGCTCAGATATCTTCACATTTCCCACTCTTTCTATATCGAAGACGGTTTCAAGGCTCTGGAACAGCTGATGAATGCCCTGGTGGCTCCTTGCGCAGAAAACCAGAAGAAGATCATCCTGGATTTTCTGGAAGGATACCGCAACGAAGTGGAAAAGCATTTCGAGTATGAGGAGACGGTGTTCTTTCCGTATGTAGAATCAGCAGTAAACGGATGTCTCTCAGGGGATTACTCGGTTTCTACCTTCGAAGAGAACCACAGCAACATCGAGGAGAAACTCAGTGACCTGAAGAATATAGTACTGAAGTATCTGCCTGCAGCATGCAGTCCCCGGCTGGCCAACGATGTACTGTATGCACTGTTCTCGCTGTCGGAGGATCTAGAGAAGCATACGAACATAGAAAACCATGTGCTGGTGCCCATGGTCAACAGGCTCGAAATGAAAAAGGAGTGCAGATGAAAGCGTTTCTTATCATGCCGTCGAAAGTGATGGCCCGGGGTATCGAAGGTGTCTTCAGTGACCTCGGGGAATTCAAGGTGGAAGGTATAGTATCCGACATTTCGGCACGCGAGGAAGTCATGCTTAAAAACATGGCTGCCGATGTGGTCATCGTGGATCCGGCCGTTTTTTCCCATTCATCGCGTGCGATGGCCAGACAGCAGATTTCCGAATTCACGGATGCTGCAGTCGTGGCCTTTCCGAGCATTTTCATGGATGACGACTCTGCCAGGCAGTACGATGCCGTGCTCAGTCTGTACGACAGTCCTGCAGACATCATCCACAAGCTCAGGTCGGCTATCTCCGCCCCGCGGGACAATGTTTCCTCAGATGGTTCGGAGCTGTCTTCCAGAGAGAGGGATATACTCGTGTGCGTGGCGAAAGGAATGATAAACAAGGAAATCGCGGATCTGTACAATATTTCTATCCATACCGTGATCACCCATCGGAGGAACATAACGCGCAAAACCGGAATCAAGACCGTGGCGGGTCTGACGGTTTACGCCCTGCTGAACAACCTCATAGACCCGGCCTCGGTAGAATGATATGGATTAATGATCAGGGTGTCGGCGATGAAAACTCAGATACATTCCTTTCTTCCCATATTGTTTTTTAAAACAAATTATAATACCTTTGCAATTCATTTTCCAGCAGGGCTGCCGCCCGCTGCCAGCATGCCCGGATGGCGGAATCGGTAGACGCGTTGGTCTCAAACACCAATGTCCGAAAGGATGTGCCGGTTCGACCCCGGCTCCGGGTACTTAGAAAAATCTCCAAATGATTGATTGTAAATCATTTGGAGATTTTATTTTGTATTTCATGTCCGCAATTTGTCCGCATTTCTATCTAACTGTGTCATTATAATTCAGAGGACCACAATATATCGTCTTGGAACATCAGATTTATAGCAAAAGTCTCTGCAAGTTGTTTATCTCGCAATTTTCCAATAATCAGTTTAGTTGTATTACTGTTTTCAAAATATGGATATCGATGGATTAGGAGCAATGAATCTGCATTCTTCCTAAAATAATCAAAATCACTCAGATCACTGAAATCAGGACAATTATTCCCTATTCTTCTATTATCAAACCGAGAAATTTGCGAACAGACTATTATTGGCACACCTGTACTTACGGCTATGTCTTTAAATGTCAGTAATAAATTGTCTAATTTTTCTTTATGATCTACGCCTGGTAACTCACGATATGAGAATAATTGTAAATAATCAATTATCAGAAGGCGGACATTCTTTTGTTCAACTAATCGTTCCGCTTTAAAACGGAAATCAGGAATCTGTAATCCTCGTGTATCATCTACATACAGCGGGGCATGCGCCAAATGTTTCAATGCAGATTGCAACTGCATCCATTCTATATGTTCGGTTTTATCATATCTACCTATAGCCATCTGAAGAAGTTTTTTTGCAATAGGAATAGCAGGCATTTCCATTGAAAAGAACGCAACAGGAATATCATTGTCTACCGCAACATTATATGCAATATTCAATGCCAAAACAGATTTTCCCGCAGCGGGTCTGCCTGTCATTATGATCAATTCAGATGGTCGTAGACCGCCTGTAATTCTGTCCAAGGATGAAATTCCTGAAGAAATTGGATAACAATTAACATTCATATTTTCGGTCTTATTTTATAAGACAAAAATAACTGTCGGCAATGCCACAATGCGACACTCTGAAAATAAAACGCAAGAATAAAATTTGCCCTGAAGCACCTCGCCTCTCCGCACTCAATGCGGTAACTGCCGATGCAAAAAGGCAGGAATCTTTAAATGCAATCCGTCCGCGATCCCACTGCGGATCTACGACAGGAACATAGCCGATGTTCTTTACCATGACATCTAAATCCTGAAAGTCATGGCAGAGGGATAAAACCCCGCGGATTGTCATCATTAATCAATTCATTATCTTACCAGAAGAATATTTGTCAGTTGCCCTATCATCTCCTCATATTCATCTTTTCTCTTCAGATTCTGTACATAATACTCAGGGATGCCTTTCTTTCCATATTTGGCTCCCAATACTGCACAGGCTACTGCTGCATTGGTGTCTGCATCCCCTCCTGCATTTACCACTTTCAAAAGTCCTTCCACGAAATTTTCCACATGATACAGGCACCAGACAGCACTCCCTATAGTTTTAAGTGTGTACCCCATTGTCTGCTCATCATCAAGTTCAAAATCCTCCAGTTTTCCATTCCTGGCTGTTTCAAGATACGGTTTTATCCTGCCATCATATTGCTCTCCAATTTGCAAAAGTTCTTCAAAGGACAGTTCTTTATCTTGCCAAACTAAAGAATCTATAAGTTCTGATATTATAACACATGAACCTACACATCTTGGATCTGCATGGGTCAGCCTGCATATCTTTTCAGCATTTGCTGCAACATTCTCATTCCAGAGACCTACTACTGAAGTCCTCATTACACCACCGTTTCCTGCATTGTTTTTTCCAGACCTTTCCCACATCATCCGAGCCACTTCAAATGGAGAATCCTCATACTCATACAGACTTAATATTATTGCTGTAGTTACTCCTATGTCGACAGGAGAACTCTTATACCATTCCTTGAAGTTATGGGCAACAGCTTTCGGCTTTACATCCTTGTCTGCAATGATAGCCCTTGCTATACAAAGCATCATATCAGTATCGTCAGTCCATCTTCCGAATCCTTCTCCAATTTGACTATAATTCGAAAGACCCTCAGGATAATTATGTAACACTTCATCCCTGCTCATGAACTCTGTTCCAAGCCCAAGAGCATCTCCTATCGCCTGTCCCCAAAGACACCCGGCTATCCTGTCCTTTATTGCCCCAATATCCCTTACCATAATTCACTCTTTATTCAAATCTGACCAAGAATACTAACCTCGCGGCACCAATCGCCGCAGCCACCGTATTCAGGGACAGAAAATTTTAAATTCTTTACTGCAAAAGTAGTCCCCGACAATGCCCATACTACGTCACTCCGCAAAATATAATAAACAATCTACACTTTTTCAGGTGTCCAATCCGGAGACTCAATTTTATTCATACACACAATCGGACCATAAGATTTATCCATAAGAACAAGCCTGCCACGATATAGGCCATACCATCTGTCAGTTTTGATTTTATTACCATCTACTTTAAATGATTTGATCATTTTGAAATTACATTCCTCATCAAATTCAGATAAAATAATCCAACTGCCTACCACGCCTTTTGCAACACCACCATTCCCTAAACAGACAGCCATGCTTTCCGCTGTTTTCACTTCAGCAAATGACCCAATGCCTGTTGCAATCGCAATGCTAATATCCCCAGATGCAGTTGATAGAGAATACTCACCTGATGATATGGCAATACCATTATTTTCACACGTATGTGCCCAACAATATGGAGCAGAGGTCAAAGCAATGCTTAAGGATTTTTTACACAGTGCCGTACTAAAATCGTGACGAGCTACTGCTATAGACTCACTATCGAGTGTAACTGCACAAGAATTTCCACTCAAAGAAACAGCATTACCGCAATAACCATCCGATATTGCAATTGAATTTTTCCCGGCAACAGCAGCAATGCTCATTATTCCTTCTATATATGCTACGGACTCTTTAAAATTCCGAAATGAAATGCTATAATCTTGAAATTTTACACAGACTTTATTTGAAGAATTTGCGATACATAATATTTGATCTATCCCTATCTCTCTGCCAATCTTAATTTTACACGCATAAATCTTCCCGATTTTTGATTTTTTACTTACATTGGTTTCTTCTACATAAACCTCATGGTACAAATACTCTGTAGGAGTATTTGTCGACAACAGACAATCTAACGCATTCACCCAACACTCATAAACACACCTGTCGGATTCATAAGTTTCGCCCTCTTCAAAGACTGTGTTTGTAAATGAAGACAAATCTCTCATATCCTTATAAAAGATTTTATATGCTACCATTTGAATAATATTTTTATATACTATCGTCAAATATAATGGTCAAGAGTGCCAAATGACGACACCTACAAGTCTGGAATTCAAAAATAAAAAGCGGCCATTGCTGACCGCTTCAGGAAAGTCATTCCACCTGAGTTTTTACACTGCGTCCCTGAAAATGATGGTTAAGGAGTGGGCACTCGTTATAACTCCTTCTTTCCCCGCCATGAAACACCCCGCCTCTCCGCACCAATCGCGGTAACTTCTGATGCTAAATGGCAAGATAAAAGCTATCAGCTCCGATAAAACAGTAAGTTTATCAAGTGCTCCTGATAGAGAGTGGAATGGGGCCAAAGCAGTTGTTATCATTCCCTTTTATCTTTTCAATTCTGTCCGAGAATACTGCACTCACGGCACCAATCGCCGCAGCCTCAGTATTCAGGAACAGAGATTTTTATTTATCTGGAGCAAAAGTAGTCTGCGATAGTGACAGACTATGACACTCTGCAAAAGAACATATAAAAATCATTTGGTTATATCAAGTTCGAGGAAATACCAATCTTTCAAATTGTTTTTCTTGTCATCACATCTCTCGGAATGCTCCCACTCAAACTTGTATTGATTTTTCAATTCTACTTTACAATATTTATTGTTTTTCCATTCAGGTTCATCGTGAATATGAATTGTATTGCCATCCGTCAGATACCCGTCATATATCATAAACTGATCAGCAACTTCTCCCTTGCCCATGACAGTATAGACTCTACTGTCAGTAATCATATAGAATTTTCCAATATCATATCCACCTTTCCGACATACTTGTTCAAGAGCTTCTAAATCCTGATATACATTGATACGACCGATATCCTGCGCACTTTGTTGGCGTGTTTTGAACTTAAGTTCTATCGCACAAGAAAATTCAGGCTCATTTCCTGATCTGAAGCCGCATGTTATATCAACATACTTCGGTTTTCCATCCTCTTTGATATCTTCGCATTTGGTTTCCATTCCCACGAAAAACTGCTCACCTGGCTTTATTGAATATAATTCGCCCACATTTTTAATAATGCTCGCAAACTGAAGCTGGAATGGAGCTTCCTTGTCAATATCATTGCGCCTGTAGATAAATTGTGCCTTGAAAATCTTCCATGCCTCGTCAAGGATCTCCTTCATCCTTGACGCATAATTAGTTGCTATTAATTGCACTTCTTTCATAATTATTATGTTTTAATGTTATTTACAAAAATATCAAATCAGCTTTTTCAAAAGATATTTTGGAATACGGACATCAACATCAATACTATTATTCTGACATTCTTTATCAGTTCTGTCATTATGACCACTATTCGTGAATCTGTCTGTGCCAATAGCGATGTAAAAAGCGCCATAGTAATAATCCTTGTTTTCGTCTATGTCATATATGTTGACAAAAATCTTATCATATTGTCCCAAATTGACAATCGCAAAATAGTCAATGTTTTCATATTTATCTTTAAGTAGCAGTCCTTCAAGAAATTGTAAATCATTGTATATCCCTTTCAATTCATTCTTATCTTTTATGAATTGAAACAAGATTGCTCGATTATAAATGATTTCACCTCCACCCCTAACTTCAATTACAATAATTTTCCTTTGCATTGTATTGGCAGAAAGGAGAGTAGTATACACGAAAACATTTTGGCCATCAACAACCTTCGCTTTGATTATATCCAAAAATTTTTTGGAAAATGAATCCCTGTCTAAAACATCTTTCTCAGATATTCTATTACGAAATGCTTCCCACGCCTGAACTAAAATACAATCAAAATCATAATAATCCAAATTTTCCCCATTTGGTAATACATCGTCAAACTCGTCAATCGCCGTTTCCAAATGGCTGCCGTTTCCATGATCTTTCATTGCTATACGCTTTTAATGTTATTCCTGTATGTGGCTACAAAATTATCACGCAGAATGCCATACTACGGCACTGTAGCAATTCATCTTTGCCGACAGAAAAGCGTGGGCGATCCCGTCGGCTGTTGAGGTCCTGACAAAACCCTGGATGCACGAAAGGAAAGCCCACGCTATGCGTAAGCTGACCTCATCTTTTGCATCAATTTGAAATTGTCAGGTTCCAACAGGCAAGATGAAGTATTGCGGTATTTCAATTTTGACAAATTTAAGAAATAGTTTCGGATTCCGGAAATTTTCAGACAGATTCCAGACGTTCCTACCTTTTGAAGTTTTCGGCAAAACAGTCTCTTTCAGTCAGATTCCCCGTTGCGTTTCAACGCCTGCCTGTAGACTTCGCAGAGTTCCTTGCGGAGATGTTCGGGGGCGATAACGACAAGGTCGTCGCTTTGGGAAAGAAGTTCCTGTTTGAAGTCGTATGTTATCTTTACTTTCATCCGGATACGGAATTCCTTGCCGTCATCGACCAGTGTCTCCTGCGACTCATGGAGCGGGAAAGCTTCATTGTACCGGCCTCCTTTCGGGGAAAACGACAGGATGACTTCTTCGACCGGAAGATCATTGTTCGAATAGACTCCTACGACATCCTTGAACTCTTTTTCAGGATCTATCGCGGCATTCCGCGTAAACCGGTCCTTAGTAACATTCAAGTCCCGGATGCGGTCAAGTCCCCAGCTCTTGATTTCTCCGGCATGGCGGACATTCTCCCCTATCTCGATCGCGAGCAGATACCATCGTCCTCGTCCTTCTTTAAGGGCATATGGCATGACTCTGCGGGTATGCGAGACTGAATTGTTGAATTTCACATAGGTGAACTCCACTATCAGACTACGTTTGATCGCATGGATTAATGGAGACAGATACTCTGTACCCCGCGGCTTTCGCCTTTCCGGAAAGACGATTGAAGACAGTTCTTCCCTGGCATGAAGAGATGTAATGAGGTCGTATTGTTCCAATATCCTTTCGATGTCGGAGACCTGATCTTCGTCCTCAGGTATATAGTAGCCGTTTTCAGTCCTGGAGTATTCTATGCTGATACCCAGCCCCGAGCGGATTTCCTTCAGGTCTCGCAGAATCGTTCTTCTGGAAATGCCGATATTTTCAGTATCGTCAAAATATACGAGTCCGTCCTCCACCTTGTGGATAAGTTCCGGAAGCGAAATGTACCGGTTATTCCGTACCAACCGGATAATCAACAGATACCGTTGGATATAACCTTGTTTGGACATAACACATCAATTTGATCTATTAGTCCTGCAAGTTAATAATTTTTCTGAAAAGCCTTATCGTCTCCTCCGGTATGGAACATATGACCTGTCTTTCTCTTCATCTTCGTCCCTCCATCCCCGGTCATTATCACTGCCTCCACCTACGCCTAACACAGGGGCAATATGCGGTTGGACTGTCATTTCCATTGCCGTAGCAGCGATTTTCTCAACTATCAGACTGCCGCCTCCCGATGCTCCGGCTGTTCCGGATATTCCGGCAGACATATCAGCTGTTTTGTTTTCACTAACGGATGATTTTTCATGTGGCTGATTTTCGGAATGACCGGATATATTTCTTTGTTGTTTTTCTTTCATTGCGGCAATTAGACGGTTGTATTCCTCCAGATTAGTCTGTAATTTGCGGTCAATGTTCTTGTATGTCATGGTGCGGTCTATCCTGTAGCCGCCGAAAGAAATGTCGTCACAAGTGAATACCACACCTTTAATCCTGCTGTCAGTCCTGTATGTAAAATCGACGGAAATTCCTTCTGCCATCAAGCCGTCCTTCAGTTCCTTCCAATCAATACATACATCAAGACCGCCCTTGACGGTATCATAGATTCTGTATTTTATGACATCCTTGCCTTTCAGACGGTCGCGGTTCACTTTCTTCTTTCCCTTGCCGAAAGTCAGGTTGTATTCGCTCGTGAGGGCTTGGGTTATCCGTGCCGACTTCCTGAAATTCTGGTCTCCGAAAATGGCGTTGCCGTCATTATTCACCCGGTTGTAAGCGATATGCACATGTGGGTGCGGCTTGTCGTGATGACGAGAAATGATGTACTGCGTATTCACGATGCCCATGCGTTGCAGGTATTCCTTTGCAATGTCGGCCATCAGCCTGTTGGAGAGTTTTGGCGCATCTTCCGGTGCGAAACTCAAAGAGATATGCCCGACAAAATTTTTCAACGATGGACGGCTCTTGGACTGCAGGTTGAAGCTCGCCGTAATGGACTTGTTGGATGTCAAGTCCACACCTTCGGAAGCGATGATGTCCGCTTTCTTGTTTTTGATGTCGTTGGCGTAATCCACCAGTCCCGCGAATCCCTGTCCGCTGTGTATTTTGGCTATCATATTTTATAACTGTTCATTCAATCTGACAATCATTTCGCTTATCTCTTTGGACAACCTGCTGTTCTCTTCCGCAATATGCATCGGGCCGTGAATATGACCGAGATGAGCCAGTTGGTTCAGGTTGTTCGCCATTCCTGCAAGGGCACGGAGAGCCTGCACGACATCCTGCGGCAAGGCTTCCCTGACATATCCGTTCACGGCCAGCTCATAGACAATCTCCGAGAGCGGGCGTCCTGACCTCCGGCTCCGGCGTACCAGTTTTGAGTAGTTCGCCCGGTCAAAATAGATCTTGACGGGACGGTCGCGTTTCTCCCCGTCGGGCAGTCTTGGTCGGCCTCCCTGCTTGCGTTTTGCATTATCTTCTTCGGTATGTGTCCGGTTCATAAATGCACCTCCTTTCCGTTGCTGTGTCCGGCTGTTCTTTGGCACGTCCTGCGGTTTTGTGGGACACAAAACCTATACTTGCTCCCCGGACACATACCAACATTGGCATACGCACGGCAAGGTCTTATTATCGCCGTATATTTGGCTGCCATTATAGTTGCTACGATTCTGTCCATACTGTTTTACTTCCTGTATGAAGGGTTGTCGAATACAATCTTGTCCACCATCTCGTTCAACCTGTCGGCAATCCTGTCCCCGTACAGTTTGCGTATCTGCTGTGGTACAAGGTTGGTGGTGATGAATGTGAAGCCCCGGTTCTCGTAACGCCTCGTCAGAAGGTCGGTTAGCGGCCTGTGCAGGTTGCCGAACTCCAATACCTCCATCGGCTCACTGCCCATGTCATCGATGCCGAGCATTTCATGGTCACATAGCCGCAGGAACTCATCATAGTTGCTCCGGCACAGATGGGCTATATGAATGGCATTCACGATGGGCATCCCGTACACATTCCTGTGGAAGTTATCCGGAATCCTGACCACATTGAGCAGGCGTTGGAACGCCCTCATCACGGTAGTCTTGCCGTTGCCGCACAATCCGCACAGCATCACACCGCACCTCCTGCCGGAAGTGAGGCTCATGGCAAGGCTTCTAATCTGCGATTCCTCGGCATCGGGGCAGATGAATGTACTACCAGTACGGCATATTTCTCCCTCCACGGCACTACGGAGCAGAGCGGCTGCCGTGTCTTCGTCAAATGGCAGCCTAAAACGCTCCTTCATAGTCCCCGGCTGAGACAGCCGTGACATCAGTGCCTGAATAAGCTGTGGATTTCCGTTTTGTTCCATATCGGCTTGAGTTTAATTGTTTGACAATCCAATGGTAGAAATGGCTCCGGCAGTCGCTTTCGTCCCGCTGCCCGTTTCCTCCGATTCTCTGCTCGTCGAAGAAATCCCGGATATACCCGCACAGGCGGTCTGTATTGACCGTGGTGTTTTCTCTTTTCGCCAGCAGTCCGGTTATTTGTTCCTGCCATGCCGTGTCAGCAAGCAGGATGGATTCAAGTTCTTCCAAAGACTTATAACTGTTATCCCGCGCGGGTTGGGAGTTGATAATATTCTTGTCTTTGTTTTTATCTTTATCTTCTATATTAGAATGGGTCAACTGTACGGTCAACTCACGGGACAACTGTGGCGTAACCTGTTGCGGTGCCTGCCGGGGTGATTGCTGGGTCAACGAATAGAGTGCCGGGGTGCGGATTCCTGCTCCCGCCTGAAAATCTATCAGCCCACGCTCCTTGAGATGTTGGCGTGCCTTGCTGATGTTCTGTTTGGTAGTCGAGAGTCGCACGCAAAGGATGGCGGTATGGCAGGCAAACGGCATATTCCACCGGAGGCGGTTTGCCTCGTACAGCAGATAGTAATAGAGTGCAGCCTCCGTAGGGTTGAACGGGCTTTGCTCCGCTTCCGTCCAGAATAGGTTGATGTAGTCGTATATGCCTGCCATGACCTACCGTTTAGGATGGTTGATGATGTACTTCTGTGCCTGTTGGTCGAGTTCCGCCTGCGATGCCACACGGACATTCTTCATCCACGCCTCCAGTTCGGCCTTGTCGAAGAAGCACAGTTTGCTGTTGGGAATCACTTGAAAAAGGCTTTCATTTTTCAGATCAGCGTTCATGACGACCTCCTTTTCTTCCTGTGCGTATTGCTTCTACATCTTCTCTGCGGTAGCGTTTCCGTCCTCCGAACGGGAAAGACTTTATGTATCCTGTTTTCTCCCAACACCAGAGCGTAGAAGAATCTATCCCGTGAAGAGCAAGTACTTCTTTACGCGACATATAGTCATTTGCTGGATTTTCCTGTCCTACAGGTATGGCAGCAGCAGTCGCTTCTTTGAGGATAATTCTCAAATCTTCAAGTGTAACCATAACACTGACATTTGTTCCCGATTTCAATAATTCCGGTAAATTCATAATCGATTTCATTTGGTTTTACATTAATCCGACAGTTCCATACAATCGGAACCGGGAGCAAATGAAAAAGGAGATTTCACAGAGAGCAAAAACACTTGCAATCTCTTTGAAATCTCCTGGGAATCTCTTGTTCAGGATATCCTGTCAGCCTTTTTGTTCCGACATATATGCTTCCAAGTCTTCTATATTAGGGATAATATACCTCTTTGCCTGTCCGTCATAAAGTTTCCCTTTAATGTAGGAATCCTCTAATTCGGCAAGTGGCACAAATACGGATTTCAACCACGGAACGACCTCCTGCTTCGGTTGTCCGTAATAATTGGCCATATTCCATCCGAAATGAAAAAGATCTGCATTTTTCAGTCTTTCTGGTTTGACTGGATGCAAATCATCAGGAAGTGGTTGCTGCCAGGCATAGCACTCTACATAATGGATAAGTTTTGAAAGTTCAACCTCCGTAATATAAGGCCCGAGTGCATTCTGTGTATAATGTAGAAATAGATTCAGTTTTTCTTTTTGGCTGTCAAAATATTTTCTGTCAGCCTCCTGTTTTACCCGGGTGAAGTCAATGGCTTCCGGTGCATTGGAAATAACACCGATATCCGAGTCTTGCTGCCGCCTTCTAAATGCCTGCTTGTGCGAAAATATATCTATAACACCGGACGATACCGACAGCACCACCAGATAGAATATCGCACATGTCCCAAGTACAATCAAGAATACCAGATTTGCAGTCCCGACATCTGCACCTTTGGCCAATATTGTCAATCTGGCCAGCATCGCAACCAGAAGGCCGACAACCACCACTATTGCCAGCAAAATGATGTAACTATGGTTGTTTCGGAGATTCATTTAATATTCCAATTTCAATATCCGAAGCGTTTCTTTCCAGTAGTAAAACGCTTCCTTGTTTATTTTCTGCATTCTGTTCAGATAGTTATATTCCGTATTATTGATTTGTCCGGAAACCATACCGGAATACAATTCAACAGGTGTATTATCACCTGTAACTATTTTTGCAGCAAGATATGCCGATTTTGCCGCAGCTACAACCGCATCTGCAAGATGAAAACCGCCATATATGAGAAAGCCCTGAAATCCTCTGATACCGTCCTGGATTTCTGCCATTTTGACTGTATCTTCACCTTTGTTCATTTTTCTGGACTCTCTTGCTATCATCAATGCCGTATCGATTATATCATCGCAGACATCCTCCGGCCCGATTGCGAGTTTCCTGTAATCAATCTGACGCATTGCTACTTTCATGAATGTGTCGGCAACAAGTTTTATATCAATCATGTTGTCCACCAACCTGCCGACATCATGCAACTGCTTGATAATCTCAATATGTTTCCCCGAATGATATGGAATACCTGTCGTATTCGGAGCAAACGCTGTCAGTTTGTCTCCCAACAACGAATCTACGCCCGGCACTATCACTTCTACGCAAGGTTCCTCTGACATCACCCACGAACTTGCTACGGGGACCTTGACGGTCTGCAGATAATAGCATTTCTCAAACAGCACATCAAGCAATATTTCGGCATTCGGGTTTATATCAGACTTATAGAACAGTTTATAATGCGCCTTCGGCACCGAAACATTGCTTTCTCTCAAATCCTCTTCCCATCCTGTAAACCGTGAATTCGAAACTACATATTTCAAGGACTTTTCTATATCTGCCTTCGATTCCTCCGTCATTATATCAATGTCAACGGAAAACCTGTCTGGATTTTTGATCAACAGCACCATTGAAGTCCCGCCTTTGAAAATAAATTCAAGTCCGGACTGTACCAGTCGTTCAAGCAACAGAAGTGCATATACCATTTTCTCAAATACAGGCGGATTAATCTTTCTGTATTGTGTCTGCTTACGGAATTGCTCAAGCCATTCTGCCGCAAAAGTCTCTTCCTTTATCATATTCTTAGATTTTGCTTTTAGTCACAAACGGCATTATAATACTCTCTATTTCCGGCCTTATCTTTCGCCGATCTGCATAACTAAGTAATTTTGTTATGTTGACCACATAAGACCTCAAGGCATTGGCATATATGTTTCCCAGTTCCGTCCCTTGAACGAAATCAAACAGAGTACGGTCAGAGCAAATGTCCACCAATACCTTTTCAAGTGCCGGGTGCAAGACTCCATCGTTACGGACAAGAGGGGAACGGGAGACAAGTCTTTTTATCACTATCGGGTTTTCCACATTGTACATATAGCGCTGCAAAATATCCCCGTCATATAGCATAAAGACGTCCAAGTTCCACTCCTTGAACATATAAAAAACACTTTCAAGTATATCAGCATCAGTCTCAAAAACATAAAACGAGTTGAAATGCTGGTGTGTCGTCAGACGATTCAGAGCCCCGGTATTCCATACGGAATATTTAAGTTCAGGATATTGTTCACAGAACAACTCCGCCATCTGTTTCTGTAACTTGTCAGAAGACAATCTGAATGGAACATAGCCTTTATCTGCCAGTTTATAGATGCCTTTCTTTACACGGAATAAAATATTCCGCGCTGTCCATCGGCTTAACAATACCTTGATATTGTCGTCATTCAGGTTTTCCTGCTCATGGAAATAATCATAAATTTCTTTGAGAGGAATTTCATCATAACGGGAAAAATGATTCCTAAACTGCGTCGCTCTGTTCATGTCTGTTTTTGGCAAATATATGTAACTTTTTCCACCAATACTAATTTTGTGGCGATAATTACACTTACTCCAAATATCCTATCATCTCTTTTTTCATATCATCGTCAATTGTTCTATAGCGGGCAAAGGCTTTACTGCCTTCCTTGTGTCCGCTTAAAGCCGCAACCATGTTCGGGTCTTTAACCCGTTTATAGATATTTCCGATGAATGTTCTGCGTGCCATATGCGAAGATGCCAGTTCGTACAACGGCTTGTGCACTTCCTGTCTGGTTCTCTGATCAAGGACAGTTACAATTCTGTCCAAGCCTGAAATCCTGAAAGCCTCCTTGATTTTACGGTTATAATGTTGCTCTGTAGAAAATGGGAACAGGCTCTCCCTGCCCGGATCCCTGTATTTTTCTATCAAAGCAAGCGCAGTCTCATTCAACGGGACCCGGACCGTTACCGGCCTATCCTCTTTTGTCTTGTGCTGAATGTACTCTACCGCGCCATCAACTATATTGCTATAGGTCATCTTAAAGTAATCCCCGACACGACACCCGACTAGGCATTGGAAAACAAAAATGTCTCTCTGGGTCTCGATTTCCCTGTCAGCCGAAAGATCGGTTTCCAACAACTGTTTGCGCTCTTCATTGGAAATATATATCGGTGTCCCATAAACAATTTCAGAAATTGTAAAATTCTTGAACGGATTATTGGCAGTATATCCATTATCTACAGCCCACAGAATAAATGCCCTGAAACGAGTCATAAGGTCAGACACAGTATTCTGTCCTCTTTGTTTTGGCATACCTTTAGGCTTCTCATTGCCATCAACATCAAGCACAGGTGGACGCTTGCGGGTCGGAGTCTTGGCCGAAGTTCTTGTCGAATAGGGATATTGTTCGTATATGTCAGGATATTGCAGGAATATAGAATTCTCATCCAACAGAAAATCTTCTATTTGACGCAACACTTCCGGAGTCAGTCCCGAAAATGAAAGTTTAAATCCCTTCGTGTCCACTTTCCTTTTATACAATTCAAACCTATGCAGACAGCGAACAAGCACACGGAAATTCTTTATCCTGTTCTCAGACAGTTTATGAGCGGTCAAGTACACCTCTATTATGCCAAAGAATGTTTTTTCATGCTCCTTTCTTGCTTTGGTGGGCTTGTGGAATCGCCTGACGATACCCTCCAGATATTCCCTTGTTATCGTGGACTTGTCTGCAGATGTATTGATTTCATGCTCCAACAAGTCTGTCAATGCTTTTAAGCGGGTTCGTTTGTCAAGGAGAAAATCGCGTTCTTCTCCTTGAATCAATGGGATATTGATATCATTCTTCTTTCCCCAACGCTTTCTGTCAATCCAAATACCTGAACCAATTCGCAATCTTATGTCCCGCGAGACATAAAGCCTGAGATTTATTTCCGATTCTCCTGCACTGTTGGTCATCTTTCCGATATAATAGTTCGTCTGAGCCATAATATGAATTTTTCCTGTTTCAAAGGTATGGGAATTCATAAGAACAACCAAATTTTTGTGTCCGCAATTTGTCCGCATTTTTTAAAAGCCACAGAAACCATATCCAAACACAATCTAATAAAATCAATTTATTATATTGGCATATAGATAATTATATATTAAATTCTTTTGGAAAGAATTGACTACATTTTGATAATTCAAAACCGGCTCCGGGTACGAGTTCAACTCGACAGACAATCGCTAAACCCTTAAAAACAAGAGGTTTAGCGATTTTTCTTTTCCTCAAATTTCCCCACATTTTCCCCACATCTGCAAGAGTTCGGGTAATGTGGACATTTTTAGTTGGTGAGGCGGACAAAAACAGTTGGTAGCCAATATTGAATTATTCAATATTGGGATTTCTTTCATTGGAAAAATAAAGATACCATCTGATGAATTTTACTTTGTGGTCGAAGGACAGTCCCCGGTGTATCCTGAGGTTGTCTTTCATGTGACCGAAGAAAGCTTCAATGGCATTGGTATTCTTGGGCACATCCGGACGGCCAATGAACTTGAACATATTAGGGATTGCGCGTTTCAGGTGGACATATGCCTTTCGGACTTTGTCGTGGGTATATGATATCTCACCGGTCTCCATATTGACTGTTTTCTGTCTGATAAAAACGATATTAAGATAGGAATACATTAGAAATAAGCTATTTACGAGCGTTCTTCAAAGACGGAGGTAATGACTTG
>CALUQB010000016.1 GCA_944322815.1 uncultured Bacteroidales bacterium
GATGTCCAGATACGGCTCATCTCGCTGTCCGCTATGGTGTGCCGTCCTCCGTAGTTCGTGGTGTTCCAGCATCCCATGAGCTGCTGTGTGAAACCGTAGATGTAGTTTCTGTATATCTCCACCATGCCCAGGTCACCGTAGGTCTGCAGCTGTGCAGTGGTCAGCTGTGCATTCGGGTCGATTTCGGCGGCTTTGGAAGGGTCGGTGTTCAGATCCTCCAGATATTCGTCGCTGCAGGAGAACAGGCTCAGCAGCGATGCCGTCATGAATATGAAAAGATATGATATTCTGTATTTCATTTTGTTCTCATTTTATATGATGGACAGGTTAGAATTTGACGTTCAGGTTGAAACCGAAGCTTCTGCGTGAAGGCAGAGAACCGTATTCGAGACCCATACCGGTCGTGTTGTTGTAGTTCGAGTCCGGGTCGATGTTAGGTATGTTCTTCCACACGATGAACGGGTTTCTGGCGACGAAAGACACCGTGATACCGTCTATCTTTTCCTTGAACCATCTGTCAGGAAGCCTGTAGCTCAGGGTGATTTCGCGGCACTTGATGTAGGAGTTGTCGTAGATGAACATGGACGGGGCGTTTCTGCAGACACTCATCCAGTAGTCCTCCGGATTTATGTAGATGTCGTTCGGCCTGTATGTCCCGTCTCCGTTGTCTATTACGCCCGGGGCGATGAATCCCCCTGTCGGAGTCCAGTCTGCAGAGCCTTTCGGGATACCGGCAGCCTGGCGCTGTTCTTCGGATACATACCATGCGTCACGTCCTTCGATGGTCTCCAGGGCTTTCCCGGATTCGTACGATGCACGTGCGGACATCGAGAAGAGGTCGGCGCCTACCTTTACATCGAAGAGTGCGCTGAGTGTCAGGTTCTTGTATCCGATGGTAGTGGAGAGACCTCCTGTCCAGTCCCATGATGCGTTGCCCAGGACATGGTTGCTGTTGTCGTACTGTGGCAGACCGGTGGCAGGGTCTATCAGGATGTCCCCGTTCTCGTTGCGGACGAAGTCCGGACCTACTATGGCACCGAAGTCTTCACCTACCATGGCAGCTACCTGTACGTTGAGCCATGGCGCTTTCTCCAGTTCGAACATGTCCATGCCGTCCACGAGTTCCTTTACCTTGTTGTTGTTCTTCGAGAAGTTCAGGTTTACATCCCAGAACCAGTCTTTCTTCTCTATGACTCTGGTATTAAGTGCTATTTCGATACCGTTGTTCTCTATCTCACCGGCATTGATCAGTCTGTAGTTGTACCCGGAGGTCCAGGAACTGGCCATGCTCATGATCTGGTTCTTACTGTTCTGCATGTAGTATGTCAGGTCGAGACCTATGCGTCCGTTGAAGAACTTGGTTTCCAATCCTGCTTCGAAAGAATCTGTCATCGTAGGTTTCAGGTCCTTGTTCGGCAGGGTATTGTTGTTTATGTAGCCGATGGTGTATCCCGGGTACGAGAATTTCGATTTCGTGTAGACCAGTCCGAGCTGGTAAGGGTCAGTGTCGCTTCCGACCTGTGCCCATGACAGTCGCACCTTTCCGTAAGGGAAGATGTTTCCTGTGTCAAAGAGTTCTGTGAATACGAAGCTTCCTGATACTGAAGGGTACACGTAGATATTGTTTCCTGCAGGCAGAGTCGAGGACTGGTCGGCTCTGAGGGTGGCATCGAGGAAGATCATGTCTTTCCATCCTACGTTGACAGCTCCATAGGCAGAATTGATCTGCTTCCGGTAGGTGCTCTGTTCGATGCTGGTCTCATTGAAACTCATCAGAGCCACGACATCGCGTATCTGCATGTCCTGTGCGGTGGTGATGGTAGTCTGGTTGTTTACCTTGTACATGTTCGCGCCGAGAGTGGCGTTGAAGTCGAAGTCTCCCCAGCTGTTGCTGTAAAGAGCCAGGATTTCGAAATTGAACATCCTGTTCCTGAAACTGCTGGTCTGCAGACGTCCTGCTTCGAAGCCCGGAGTGGTAGGGGCCTTGAAGTCATCGAAGCTGAACCAGTTCATTTCAGCGCCTGCGGTTCCCTGGATCTTGAAATGAGGGGTGACGTTCCAGAGGATTTTCCCGTTCAGACGGAACTGGTCCTTGGCGGACTTGTTCCAGTTCTTGTAGAGATCCCAGTACGGATTCACATTGTAAGGGTCCATGCCGTTCCAGTTTGCATATTCTCCGTTTTCGTCCTGGTAGTTGCTGAGCCAGGCCTGGTCGTATGTGGTGGCGAGAGTCATGAGGTTCTTGCCGACATTGGCCTTGTCATCTCCCAGAGCCGGACGGTTCTTCACAGCCTCGTAGGTGTAGTTCACACTGAAGTCGAAGTCCACTTTCCCGAGCGAAGTGTTTGCGCGGAGGTTGAGGACATCCCTGCTCATGTGGGTCTGAGGTACTATATCCTTGTTCCTCATGTCCGTAAAGGTGAAACGGACGCCGGTATTGCCCTTACTGGAGCTTACTACGGCAGTGTTGGTAGCTGTCAGACCTGTCCTGAAGAAGTTGGATGTATTGTCCGGAATGATCTTATAAGGCCTGGACACTCCGTCGAAATAGGTCAGCATGTTCGTGCCGTCCGCTTTCGGTCCCCAGCTCTTGTTCGTGTTCGATACTGCGTCAATGCTGTAGGTTCCGTTGCTTCCCATACCGTAGATCTGCTGGATGTCGTCCCATTTCGCCAGCTGGGTGTCTATGGTCAGCGTACCGTTGTATTCCACGCTGAACTGGTCCTTTTCGGCTTTCTTCGTGGTGATGAGGATGACACCGTGGCTCGCACGGCTTCCGTACAGGGCTGATGCGGCAGGGCCTTTCAGCACGGACATATTCTCGATGTCATCCGGGTTGATGCTGGAAATGCCGTCTCCGAGGTCGAACCCTCCGCTGGTGCCTGCGCTGCCGAAGTTCGTGTTGTCCAGAGGCACTCCGTCGATCACATACAGAGGCTGGTTGTTCCCTGTCATTTCAGTACTGCCTCGGAGAATGACACGTGTCGAGCCGGAAGGTCCTCCTGCTGTCTGGCTGACCACCAGCCCCGGCACACGTCCTGCCATAGCATTTATGAAGTTCGTTTCCTTGGCCTTGGTGAATTCTTCACCTTTCACTTCGGCCACTCCGTATCCGAGTGCCTTGCGTTCTCGCTTGATGCCGAGAGCGGTCACCACTACCTCTTCCAGCATCTGGTTGTCTTCTTCGAGGATGATTTCAGCCGGGACACTTTCCGCAGTGAATTCCGCAGTCTTGTATCCTATGCAGATGATTTCTATTGAAGCTCCGGAAGGGACTTCGATGGAAAAGCTTCCGTCCACATCGGTGACTGTGCCGTTCGTGGTGGAACCTTTTTCTATGACTGTGGCCCCTATGACCGGGCCGATGGCATCCTTGACGATGCTTCTGACTGTCCTGACATCCTGCCTTGCCATCGTGCTGCCCTGGCTGGCGGCAGCATATCCGTAAGGAACGGAAACAGCGAGCCCTAATGACATCAATGCACAGCATAATGCCAGTTTGCGATTACCTGTCTTCATTTAGATGAAAATTAATGGATGATAGTGTTGGTTATTGTTATATGGATAAGTTTCCGCACCGGAAGTACCCGGCCGGAGAGAGAACCGGTCAATATACCTTGATCCAGTCCACGTACATGCATGCCTTTTCCCCTTCCTTGAGGGCAGTGATCCCGTCAGCATCGGTGATTCCCGGGAATGCACCTCCCACGGCGAGATTGAAGAGCACGTAGCAGTCTCCGTGGAAGTAGTCGTACCTCCCGCTCATTTTGCTTATGTCGAAAGTGTGGAAGAGATTCCCGTCCACGCTGACAGTCAGGCTGTTTTCAGTCCAGTCGAGGGTGTAAGTGTGGTAGTTTCCGTCCTGCAGGCTGGCAGCGACATTGGCTGCATGGTATTCCTGTCTGTGGTCTTCCGGGCTGTTCCCGTAGTGTATGGCCGAGTTCATCCATGTTTCGGATGTACCGTCTGCGATACCGGCTTTTTCTCCCATCTCCATGATGTCGATTTCGCCGCATTCCGGCCATTCCAGATCATTGTCTCCCATCATCCAGAATGCAGGCCAGAGTCCGGCATCGGTTTTCGGCAGTCTGATGCTGGCTTCCACCTTCCGGAGACTGAACTTCATTTTTCCCTTGGAATTAACGCGGCCTGATGTGATTTTCCCGTCTTTATGCTCTGCAGTCAGTATCAGCACTGTCCTGTCTCCGTCTTTTCCGACAGTCACCTGAGCCGGATCGTATGCCTGCAGTTCCTGATTCACCCATCCGGGTTCGTGGGTTTCCTTCGTCCATACCGATTCGTCGAAAGTTCCGAAATCATCGGTAAAGAATAATTTTTCTCCTTCGGACAATGCCGGTGTCCCGGAACGGTCCGATGAGCATGCTTGCGGCGCGACCAATGCTGCAAGCAAAAACAGATAATGGATTTTTTTCATATTGTGGCGATAGTTTAGTGTCATCTTCTGCCACAAAATTGAGTAAAATATCGGGAAGGGATGGTCAGAATGCTATCAATCCTGGTTTGATTCCTGACATTTGTGCCGTTCATCCGCATATTTGCTCGGTTGTACTCCGAACTGTTTCTTGAAGAGTGTACTGAAATATTTGGTGTTGGCAAACCCTGTTTCAGTCGAAGCTTCGGCCACATTCATGCCGTTTTCCAGATATTCTGCAGCTTTCTGCAGCCGTATCAGACGGATGAATTCCTGTGGTCCCTGTCCTGTCAGGGACTTGATGCGGCTGTAGAAAAGAGTCCTGCTCATGGCCATTTCATGGCAAAGCGAGGTGATGTTGAATTCAGGGTCCGATATGTGTCCCAGAACAGTTTCGGTAGCCTTGTGCACGAACTGTCTGTCGTTTTCGGAAAAGCCGTCTCCCGGTATTTCTTCCCTGGTTTCGTCTGCAGGGTTTCCTGAGTCGGCCTGTTTCAGTGCCTCACTCAGAAAATAAGCTCTCATGCGTTTCCTGTTTTCCAGAAAACCCCGGACTTTCTGTTTCAGTACATCGGATTTGAACGGTTTCGGGATGTAGTCGTCGGCACCTTTGCGCAGGCTGTCCATCATGGAATCCTGGCTGACCTTTGCTGTCAGGAGGATGAAAGGTATTCCGGCTGTTTCCGGGTTTTCCTTGACCTGACGGCACAGATCGTTTCCCTGTATGCCGGGCATCATAAGGTCTGACAGTATGATATCGGGATAGTTTTTCTTCAGGTACGTCAGAGCTTCTTCTCCGCTGGCTGCGTCGGCTACATTGTAGTCCTGTTCGAAAATCCTGTGCAGGTACTGGCGCAGCGGATCATGGTCTTCCACGATGAGAATTGTTTCTTTCGAAGTATCTGTCTGAAGATTGTCCGCTTTCTGCCTGGCGGGTACGGAAGCGGAAGATATATTGTCCGGGGCTGCGGACGGTCCGCCGGCGGCGGAAGCCGCGTCCGTGAGTCTCAGCGACACTGTGAATTCAGTTCCCTTCCCTTCTTCGGACCTGAATGAGATCTTTCCTCCCAGTTTTTTCACTACCCTGTATACCATCAGCAGTCCGAATCCTGTTCCTATAGCTTCGTGGCGCATGGCATTTCCTGCCCGGTGGACATCCTTGAAGATGTGTTTCCGGTCTTTTTCAGGTATGCCTATCCCGTGATCCCTGACTCTGATGACAGCATATTTCCTGTCACGGGAAAGACTGAAGCGGACTGTCCCGTGAGGACTGGAGTATTTGAACGCGTTCGAGAGAAGATTGTCGCAGATGATCTCTATCAGATGTCTGTCACCAAGTACGAAAATATTGTCCTCGGGAGAGGACACTTCGAGAGTCAGCTGTCTCTTTTCGCTGTCCGACAGGAAGGTGGCGGCCTCGTCGGTGAAAATCCCGGTCAGGTTTACAGGCGTCAGCTCTACATGCCGTCGGGAGATGTCGGAGCGTTCGAATTCGAGGAGTTTCGAGACGAGGGAATAGAGTTTCCCGGTATTGGCCCTGGCCAGGTCCAGACAGTATCTGGCCTTTTCGGAGAGCGCAGGGTCTTTTCCGAGATCATCCAGCGGAGCCATGATAAGGGTGACCGGAGTGCGGATGTTGTGCGCCGTGTCGATGAAGAAGCGGATTTTGTCTTCATCGTATTTTTTCTGCATCTGGTTTCCCTTGTAGCGCAGGCCGAAATAGAGTATCATGCCAGCTATCATGATGTATGCCGACCATGCATACCATGAATTCCACCATGGCTGTCCTACCTTTATTTCAAGACTTTTTTCAGAAATGATGCTTCCGTCGCTGTCTCTCAGGCTTCTGACCATAAGGGTATATTTTCCCGGAGATACGTTTATGTATCTGGCCGTTCCATCGCGGGAGGGGAGATTCCAGTCGCGTTCGTAGCCTTCGAGCTTGCACTGGTAGACAATGTCCTGCTGGAAACAGTAGTTTATCGATTCGAAATCTACCGTGAAGGAGTTGCATGAATAGTCGAGACGGACTTCGCCGTCTTTCATCATACCGTATATTGCCGGGGCCAGATTCCCGGCTTCATCAGAAGAGATGTATTCGATGTCCAGTCCAGTAAATCTCAGAGGTGCATCGTATTCCGTGAATCTGATGTCTTCGGGGGAGACCGATACGGCTCCGTCGGAACTTCCGTAGATGAACCGTCCGTCAGACAGCCTGGCTGAGGATGACTTGTTGTATTCCTTGTCTGTTTCGGGGATGTAGTTGACAGTAAGCACCTTTCCCCGGTCAAGCAGGGCTATGCCCTTTCCAGTGCTGACCCATATTCGTCCGGAAGAGTCTTTACGGATGCTGAAAACATCGTCGGAAGGGAGGCCGTCAGCTGATGTGTATGTCCTGACTGTCCTGTCTTCCAGACTGTAGAGGTTGAGTCCGCCGCCTTCCGTGCCGAGCCATACGGTGCCGTCACTGTTGAACAGGGTGGAGATGATGTATGCGCTGACATTCCTGTCCCTGAATTCGTCAGATGATGCATAGAGTTCGGCTTCGCCTGTCATAATGTCTACCATCCACAGCCCGTCGACAGTGGCTATGCCCATCTGCCCTTCTCCAGCGTACTGTATGGAATTTATCCACTTGATGCCGAATGTAGTGAGCGGATTCCCGTTTCCGTCCAGTTTCTGCAGATCACCTTCCAGTCCGCCTGCCCAGATATTGCCGTCAGGATCGGAGGCGATGGCGAAAATATAGTTTGTAGTGAGTGTTCCGTCATCATGGGTGAGGTGCCTGAGCACATTCCCTTCCGGACCAAGCAGGTAAATGCCGTTCCCGTAAGTGCCTGTCCATACTTTTCCGTCATCGCTGCAGCAGAATGTCATGGCTACGGTCATGCCGAGGACATGTTTCCATCGTGATGTCCTGCGGTCCAGAATGCTGATTCCGTCATCGGTGGCAAACCACAGGTCGCCGTACGGTGTTTCCGTCACACCGTTTACATTGTTGTCGGCCAGCGACTGTGCTTTCCCTTCTGTATGGGAATATACCTCGATGGCATCGTTTTTCACTGTCGCGAGCGAAACGCCTCCGGTATAGCTGCCGATCCACAGGTTCCCCTCATGGTCTTTTGTCACGGCGTACACCCCGTTTCCTTTTAGAGTGATTTCCGAATCCTCGTCAGTGCTTGCAATCAGACATGCTTTCCAGGTGTCCGTATCGATGGCATAAACCCCGCCGCCGTCCACTCCTGCCAGTATGGTCTGGCTGTCATATGCTGTCAGCGCCCTCACCGGATTTGTCAGGTCAGCGTTTTCCATGTCCACCCTGGATACATTTCCGGATGCCAGGTCAGCAGTCCAAAGCCCTTTGTTGAATGTCCCTGCCCAGATACGGTCTTTCTCCTTTTCATACAGCAGGGAAAGGATGGAGGTGCCTTTCAACATGGTATCGTATCCGTGCGGTTCCCGGTTCCGGAATCGGACGATGCCGTCGGATGTCCCGGCCAGGATGTCCTCACCGACACTGGTGATGCAGTTTATGTAATGTCCGCCGATCACTTCCGTGACAGAGTCTCCGCCGTCAAGTCTGTACAGGCCTCCAGACAGTCCCATCCATAGCCGGTCCTCCGGGTCAATGTATATGCTGTTGAGGATGATTTCCCCTCCTATGGCTTGCTTGAGGTCCAGAATCTGTTCGAAACAGTCTCCCTCATCGGAATATCTGTAGATCCTGCCGGTATGGATATATGCCCACAGTCTGCCGCAGTAGTCGTATTGCAGCCATATCCTCATTCCGGCCTTGTCCCCGAAATAGAGGTCGCTTGGCAGGGTGTAGTTGGCCATTTTCCGGCCGTTGTACCTGTCAATGCCGGTTTTGGTCGAGAACCACATGGCGTTGTTCCCGTCTTGAACTATGGAGAACACTCTCTGGCTGCCCAGCCCTTCGGCGTTGCCGATATGTCTTATGTTGAAATCCAGACTGGAAAACGGTGTCGCGGAAGCCTGCTCCATACTGTCGGTTACCTTACCGGAGGTCACGGCTCCGGACAGCTCCGTACCGTTTGTGACGGAGCCGGAAAGAATGCCGGCAGCGAGTATGGCCTTGAGTATCTTCATAGGTTTCGGTCAGGACCGGAATTATTCCGCGTAAATGTCCTTGTACATCGGAAGATTCTCCTTGATGATGATGTCGGCAGGCATCAGGTGGTGCCTGTTCTTTTCCTGGATATTGTACAGCAAGGTCCTGATGGTAGCCTTGATCGCGTGGAAACCCTGCAGTTCGGGCCTCTGGCAGATGATGGCGGAAAGGGTGCCGTCCTGTATGCATCTCGTGTTGTTCTCCGTCAGGTCGAAGCAGATGATCCTTATGTCCCTGATGGCATTGGCCGACAGGATGTCGGCCAGAATATAGCCTCTGGAGTTCAGTACGGCAATGCCTTTGACTGCAGGATTGTCCTGAAGGAACTGAAGGATGTCCTTTCTCGATTCTTCCGGTTCCAGGACGGATATCTTGGACTCCTTGATGGTCCTGCGGTAGTTCAGGCCCTGGAAATATTCCGTCAGTCCGGCCATGCGGGCGAGGGAGTTGCTGGCACGTTCGTTTCCGATTCGTCTTGAACCGAAAACCGCCAGTTCCGCGTCTCTCGGGGTGAAGAGATTCAGGAGCCTTCCCACTATCCTTCCGCATTTGTGCTGGTCGGAAGAGTAGGTGGCTGCCGGGTGGGTCCCTTCGATGACAGCGTCCACGAATATATAAGGTATACCTTTCTGGTCAAGCTTTTCGCACAGGATCATGGTTTCGGATACGAATGTGGCTCCTATGATGACTGCGCTCGGGTCCATGTCCGGAATCGCGGCGAACGAGTTCCTGCAGGAAAATATGTCGAACTGGTTGTAGTAGGCGTATTCGTATTCGATATTCACATCGGAATATTCTTCCATGGCATGTTCGATGCCGCTTTGGATGTTGCCCCAGTATTCTCCTTTCCGGGCGGTAGGGATGGCTATGATGACTTTGTATGTCCTTTTCAGGGACACTGCGGATGTGTGGATGTTGTATCTGTATCCTGTTTCTGCGAGAACACGCTCGACTGCGGCCTGACTGGCTGCGGAGACGTTCCCCCTGTTGTGCAATATCCTGTCCACAGTCCCTGCGGATACTCCGGCCATTTTGGCGATATCCTTGATCTTAACTTGTTTTGCCATCTGTCTTTTCTTTTTTTTCCTTGTTTTTTTCAGGGGGAATGCGCCCCTGATGTTTCCTGCCAATTTAAAGCCGCCTCAACCGTTTTTCCGTTCTCGTTCCCGACAGTGAAATGCGATGTCCCGACTGTCTTTTTGCCGGTAAAAGCCGTAAAAAATGCGACATTTTTCTTTAATCATACAAATATTGTATTTTTTGTTGGATAAACCAAAAATATACGTATCTTTGTGCACGTACACAAAGTAAATTGTGCCTGAAACTGTTACCGTGCACGGCCAAAGCCGCAGCAGGCAATGTCAGGGGATGATCACATTGTAAATAACATATTATCATGAAAGATTTGTTTGACATCAAAGGTAAGGTGGCAGTGATGACCGGAGCATGCGGCATTCTCGGTACTACCATCGTCAAGTATTTCGCTGCTCAGGGAGCGAAAGTCGTACTCCTGGACCTCGAGCGCGCGGCATCCGTCGCTGACGGAATCATTTCCGAAATCAAGGCAAACGGGGGAGAGGCCATGTTCCTCCCTACGAATGTTCTTGACAAGGCTGTTCTGGAGGACAATTATGCCAGGATCATGGAGAAATACGGCAGGATCGACATCCTTCTCAATGCTGCCGGCGGCAATATGCCTGCTGCGACCGTTCCGCCTGACAAGACTATCTTCGACCTTGATATCGAGGCCGTGAAGAAGGTTACGGAGCTGAATCTTTTCGGTACCATCATTCCTACCATGGTCTTTGCAAAGGCTATGGCAGAGCAGAAGTCCGGCTCGATCATCAATTTCGCCAGCGAGTCTGCTCTCCGCCCTCTGACCAGAGTGGCCGGTTATGGTGTGGCCAAGGCTGCCGTGACTAACTGGACCAAGTATCTCTGTGCGGAACTTGCGATGAAGTTCAGCGAGAACATCCGGGTCAACGCCATTGCTCCGGGCTTCCTGCTGACGAACCAGAACCGTACTCTGCTGACCAATCCGGACGGCAGTCTGACTGACAGGTCGCATACCATCCTGTCCCATACTCCTATAAACAGATTCCTGGAGCCTGAGGAACTGCTCGGTACCCTGCATTGGCTGGCTTCCGATGCTTCGAAGGCCGTGACGGGTACTGTGGCTGTTGTGGACGGCGGTTTCGACGCATTCTCTATTTAACGTCAGTTCGACGAATTATTCTGCTCTGTACCAGAGACTTCGTCGAACTGACGTTACGATTTCTTCGAAATCTCTTCCCATTTTCGTGTCACCCCTCTTAAATTCTCCCCTATCGAGGGGAGAACTTGCCTACGGATTCGTTTCCCGAATCCTCTAAAAGAGGTAGTTCGATGAAAAGAACGAAGTGAATTTCATCGAACTCACGTTATTTAATTTGCATTGTATCGAAAAATTCATTGCATCGTCAGATGTACTGGAAAATTTAATTGCATCGTCAGATGCACCTAAAAAGATAAAATTATGTATTTGATGAAAGAAAGCTGGCGCTGGTACGGACCGAATGATCCGGTGAGCCTGAGTTTTATCAAGCAGGCAGGCGTCACAGATATAGTACATGCGCTCCATCATATTCCGAACGGTGAGGTTTGGAGCGTGGAGGAAATTCAGAAAAGACAGGCGATGATCGCTGAATACGGCCTGACATGGAGCGTAGTGGAAAGCGTGCCTGTGCATGAGCATATCAAGACCCAGACAGGGGATTTCCAGAAGTACATCGAGAATTACAAACAGTCCATCCGGAATCTGGCTGCCTGCGGTATAAAATGTATCACATACAATTTCATGCCTGTGCTTGACTGGACGAGGACTAATCTGGCTTACGAAATGGCTGACGGTTCGCGGGGGCTGCGTTTCGAGAAGGATGCCTTCATGGCTTTCGACCTTTACATCCTCAAGCGCCCGGCTGCTGAAAAGGAATATACCGATGCCGAGAAAGCTCGTGCAAAGGCTCGTTTCGAGAAGATGGACGCTGCGGAAATCGAGCTGGTGACCAGAAACATGATCGCAGGTCTGCCAGGCAGCGAGGAAAGCTTTACGCTGGATCAGTTCCGGGAGGCTCTGGCCCGCTATGACGGAGTGGATGCCGAGCAGCTCCGTGCAAATCTGATTTATTTCCTGAAGGAGATATGCCCTGTGGCAGATGAGTGCGGAGTGGAAATGGTGATCCATCCTGACGATCCTCCTTATCCTATTCTCGGCCTGCCGCGTATCCTTTCGACTGCCGAGGATTTCAGGAAACTCGTGGCTGCCGTGCCGAATGTTTCGAACGGTTTGTGTCTCTGCACCGGTTCTTTCGGTGTCCGTCCGGACAATGACATGGTTTCCATGATGTACGAGTTCGGTGACAGGGTGGGCTTCGTCCATCTGAGGAGCATCAAACGTGATGCCGAGGGCAACTTCTACGAGGCGAATCACCTGGAGGGTGACGTGGATATGTACGGCATGATGAAGGCTTTGCTGGAGGTGCAGCAGCGCAGGCATGTCTCCATACCGGTGCGTCCTGACCACGGGCACCAGATGTGCGATGACTTGAACCGCAAGAGCAATCCCGGGTATTCATACTACGGCAGGATGCGGGGTATCGCCGAGCTGCGCGGTCTGCAGATGGGTATCGCGAAGAGTATGGGGCTGAAGTAGTGCGCAGGCTCCGGCTTTTCCGCAGGGAGTTTGAAAGTGTTTTGAATGTTGCTGCAGGCCGGTGGCACTGAGACAGGCTTTCTGCTAATAAACCGATCGGGACAGAGATTTTTCCTGACCAGATAAAACAGGTCCGGAATAAATCCTGTCCCGATTTCGTGTGTCCGGACTCATGTATCCGCGCTTGCGTGCCTGGAGTTCTTTTTTCGAATATGTGGGACTAAGGCCATTTGGGCTCGAAAACGCGGTTAGTCCTGACAAAAACCTCCGGACTAACAACGCTACGAGCCGAAAATGCGGTTAGTCCGTGTAAAAACCTCCGGACTAACAACGCTACGTGGCAAAAACGCGGTTAGTCCTGACAAAAACCTCCGGACTAACAACGTTACGGGTCGAAAACGCGGTTAGTCCGTGTAAAAACTTCTGGACTAACAACGCTACGGGGCGAAAATGCGGTTAGTCCAGGCTAAAAACCCCGGACTAACAACGCTACGGGCCGAAAATGCGGTTAGTCCAGACTAAAAACTCCGGACTAACTGCACTACAGGACAAATATGCGGTTAGTCCATATAAAATCCCCTGGACTAACAACGCTACGGGGCGAAAACGCGGTTAGTCCTGACAAAAACTTCAGGCAAAATTCTTCTGATGGATATTTCCGCCATGAAAAAATTGTGTATATTCGTCGGCCTGACGCTTGCCATCAGTTTCTGACATGACCGACGGCAATGAGATGAATGCTTTTAACCGATAGAGAATAAACAGATGAAAGACAATTTCGACAGAGAACACCTCTGGCATCCTTATACTTCCACCTCGAATCCGTTGCCGGTATATAAGGTGGACCGGGCTGAAGGATGCGAAATAATACTCGAAGACGGACGGAGACTGATAGACGGGATGTCATCCTGGTGGTGTGCCATCCACGGCTATAATCATCCGGTCCTGAATGCGGCGGCGCAAGCCCAGCTCAGGAAGATGTCGCACGTGATGTTCGGCGGCCTGACGCACGACCCTGCAATAGAACTTGGCAGACTGCTTCTGAAGATAGCGCCTCCGTCGATGAACAAAATCTTCTATGCAGACAGCGGTTCAGTGGCCGTAGAGGTCGCCATGAAGATGGCCGTGCAGTACCAGTATTCCACCGGTCATCCTGAAAAGACGAATTTCGTGACCATACGCCGCGGCTACCACGGAGATACCTGGAACGCGATGTCCGTATGCGATCCGGTAACTGGGATGCACAGCCTTTTCGGAAGTGCGCTTCCGGTGCGCTTCTTCGTGCCGTCCCCTTCGTCCCGGTTTGACGGAGAATGGAATCCTCAGGATATCAAACCCCTGCAGGAAACCATCGAAACGCATCATGGCGAAATCGCAGCACTGATTCTGGAACCGGTAGTCCAGGGCGCAGGAGGCATGTGGTTCTATCATCCCGAATACCTCCGCCAGGCTGCCAGACTGTGCCGTGAGCACGGAATCCTCCTGATTTTCGATGAGATAGCCACAGGTTTCGGCCGTACCGGAAAACTTTTCGCATGGGAACATTCAGGAGTGGAGCCGGATATCATGTGCATCGGAAAGGCATTGACCGGAGGTTACATGACCTTCTCAGCTGTCCTGGCTTCCGACAAGATCGCCGACGGCATATCGGACAACTATCCCCACGCATTCATGCACGGACCCACATTCATGGGCAATCCTCTCGCCTGCGCTGTCGCCAAGGCTTCCACTGAACTCCTTCTGAGCCATGACTGGCAAGGGCGCGTCCGCGCAATAGAGGACCAGCTCCGCCGGGAACTTTCGCCTGCGGCAATATTTGAAGCCGTCAACGATGTGCGCGTACTCGGAACGATAGGCGTGATAGAGGTGAAGGAGCCTGTGGATATGGCGTTCATGCAGAGACGTTTCGTCGAAGAAGGCGTGTGGGTGCGGCCTTTCGGACGCCTGGTCTATGTCATGCCGCCATATATAATCACGCCGGAGCAGCTTTCCCATCTCACGGCGGCACTCGTGAAAATCGTAAGCGAACTCCGGCCGTAAGTTCTTTCCTCGATGGGGAGGATTTAGGTGAGGTGACACGTAAAAGGAAGGAGATTTCGCAGAAATCGTAACGTCAGTTCGATGAAATCTCTGGTACTGAGTAGAATAATTCGTCGGACTGACGTTATGCGAATTTTAAAAGACTATGGAAAAGAACAACGTATATTTCGTAAGCGGCATCGATACCGGAATAGGGAAAAGCTATGCCACCGGCTACCTGGCCAGGCTATGGAATGAAAGGGGAGTGAGGACCATCACCCAGAAACTCATCCAGACCGGCAATACCGGGCTTTCGGAGGACATAGAACTTCACCGGCGTCTCATGGGCTGCGGATTGCTGCCCGAAGACCATGAAGGGCTGACCATGCCGGAGATTTTCAGCTATCCGTGTTCGCCGCATCTGGCTGCTGAGATTGACGGCAGGCAGATAGATTTCGGAAAGATAGATAAGGCGACTGAAGAACTTTCCCGTCGCTACGATGCCGTCCTGCTCGAAGGTGCAGGAGGTCTTATGGTGCCTCTGACGAGGCAATACCTGACCATAGACTATGTTGCAGATCACGGATATCCTCTTGTTTTCGTCACCTCCGGCCGGTTGGGAAGCATAAACCATCTGCTGCTCAGCCTCGAAGCTGTCAGAAGCCGTGGTATCAGGCTCCATACCCTCATATATAACATGTATCCCGCCGATGAAGACAAGATCATACAGCGGGATACCGAAAATTATGTGACTGATTATCTGTCGGAGAACTGGCCTGACACGGAATTCCTTGTTCTTCCGGTCCTTTAGTATATACTGCGGTCCTGTTCCGGCATATCAGAAAGCCTATCTCGACTCTCTGACGAATTCGCCGAAGGCATTGAACATGAGTTCGATGTCCGACCCGGGCTGAGGTGAGCCGGATGGAGCCGTGATTCCCACCTCATAGCCTCCGTATTTCTTGTCTATCTTGTAGGCCTTCGATCCGGGATAGTTTTCGGTGATATACCCGGATATGGTCGGCAGGAGGGCGGCTTCAGGCAGGATGGAAAACTCGCATTCTATGCTTTCCCAGTTTCCCCGGGCATCGAATTCGATTTCCGTACCGTCTGCGAGACGTACATTGTACTGTTTCACTCCGTCCTCCCTTTCCTTTTCAGCGTTCAGGATAGTCGTGTGAGGGAAATTCTTCTGAATGAACGTCCGGGCAGTCTCGGGAAGCCTTTTCTCATTTATTTTCACTTCATCGCAGCCGGAAAGAACCCCGATTCCCGCTATGGCTGCTGCCAAAAACACAATAAACTTTTTCATATCCATCTGTTTTAACGGTTTTCAGTTTCACTGCTGCAAAGTTATACCCTGAATCTGAAATGAAACTGAAATGGGGTAACTCAGGAGGTAATTTCCTGCATTACGCCGATTTGAAAATCCCCATTTCAGCAACCCAAGGCAGCCTTTATGTTTTCTATACGGCGTGTGAACTCGTCTTTCCCGATGAGAGTCACGATATCGGCGATGCCAAGACCGCTGGACGCACCCACCAGAGCGAGCCTAAGACAGTTCATCACCTTGCCCATAGGCCATTCATTCCCGCGGATGTACTCTTCGAGCGGACCTTCCAGCGATTCTTTCGTGAATTCGCCCTGGAAACCCGAGATGAAGTCAGCCGTTTTAAGGGCCAGGGAATAATTCTCTTCCTTCCAGAATTTAGCCGCATCCTTTTCGGCGTATGAAACCGGGGACACGAAAAGATAGGAAGCTATGTCCCAGAAATCGGCTACGAAAACAGCCCTTTCCTTGATCAGGGAAACTATCCTGCGGACATAGTCGCGCGTGAAGATATGATTCTTGAAATCAGCTCCCTGGACAGTCACCTCTGCACCGGCAGTCAATGCACATTTCGCGCATCCCACCACCTGCATTCCATGCTCTTCCAGCACGGGGATGAAGAGGTCCGTCAGCTCGTCGTCGGATTTCAGCCGCAGATATTCCTTGTTGTACCATTTGGCTTTGTCCGGGTTGAACCTCGCACCTGACTTGATCACACGTTCGAGCGAGAATGCCTCTACGAGTTCCGGCATGGTGAACAGCTCCCTGTCATCTCCAGGATTCCAGCCCAGCATGGCCAGCATGTTCACGAAGGCCTCCGGAAAATACCCGTCCTCACGATAGCCTCTCGATACTTCGCCTTCCGCGTTAGTCCATTTCAACGGGAATACCGGGAATCCCAGTCTGTCTCCGTCTCTCTTGCTCAGTTTGCCTTTGCCGTCAGGTTTCAGCAGCAGTGACAGGTGGGCGAAGCGCGGCCGGGTCTCCTCCCATCCGAATGCTTCGTAAAGCAAATAGTGTAGAGGCAGTGAAGGCAGCCATTCCTCGCCGCGTATCACCTCCGTGATTTCCATCAGATGGTCATCCACGATGTTTGCCAGGTGGTATGTAGGGAGCTCGTCAGCCCTTTTCCAGAGCACCTTGTCATCCAGAGTGTCGGTATTCACTTCTATGTGTCCCCTGATAAGGTCATCCATTTTCACGACTCTGTCTTCCGGCATCTTGAAACGGATGGTCCAGTCCGTGTGGCTCTCCAGCAGCGGCTTCCATTCGCTTTCAGACATGGAAAGAGAATTTCTGAGAGACTTGCGGGTGATATGGTTGTAAATGAAAGTCTGTCCTGCAGCCTCCATCTCCGATCTTTTGGCTGCCAGTTCTTCGGCAGTGTCGAACGCATAGTAGGCATAGCCTTTTTCCACCAGCTCCTCTGCATATTTCCGGTATATGCCACGCCTCTGTGACTGTCTGTACGGTGCGTGGGGATGTCTGTCGGACGGGGTCTCCACCACATTGCCGGAGGCATCCACACCTTCGTCAGGGATGATGCCGCACCAGTTCAGAGCCTCGATGATGTATTTTTCGGCTCCGGGTACGAACCTGTGCGAGTCCGTGTCCTCGATCCTGATGATGAAATCGCCACCGTGCTGCTTGGCATACAGGTAGTTATATAGCGCTGTCCGTACTCCTCCCATGTGAAGCGGACCTGTAGGTGAAGGCGCGAACCTTACTCTTGTCTTTCTTTCCATGATTCAAACGATAAAAACAGCCGCAAAGATAAGCAATTATTTCGAAGGTCAACTTTCTTTTTTCAGTGCCCGCCTGATGGCCGCTACGGATTCCAGGTCGCTGATGCTCTGTCCGTCATGTACGATCAGTGCCGGGATTTCACCTTCGGCGAAATGGAATTTCCTCATGTTGCTGCTGTCGCTGTATCCGATTTTTATGCTTGCAGGCGGGTCCGGCAGTTCGATACCTCCGGACTGCGTGGCCTGGCGGTCATAGACGAAATCATTGTCTATCATGATCAGATTCCCGAGGTTCAGATCCGTGATGCTGCTCAGCATATTCATCTTGAAACCAGTGGCTATGACCGTGATGCTGATCTTGTCTCCTACTTCAGGATTGTCATCCAGGATGATGCCGCGCTTGAAATTGTTCGCATTTCCGGTGTATTCGTTTATCTTCTTGTTTATCGAATCCAGTTCCCTCATGAACAGACCCTGGCTGTTCTTCCCGACTGTGATGTTTATGAGCACGTTCTTGGCGGTCTTCAGGTCGAAGTCATTCAGAAGCGGTGATTCCAGCGCCTCCTTGATGGCATCCTGTATCCTGTTTTCCCCGGTTCCGTGTCCGCATCCCATCAGAGCCATGCCGCTGTTCCTCATCATGGTGCTCACGTCCTGGAAGTCCACGTTTATGTGTCCTGCCTTGGTGATGATTTCTATCACTCCCCGGACTGCAGTGGCCAGCACCTCGTCTGCTTTCGGAAAGGCATCCTGGATCAGAAGGTCTCCGTAGTAGTCGTACAGCTTCTCGTTGTTTATGATCAGCAGGCTGTCCACGCATTTCTGCAGTTCATGAATACCGTCGATGGCTTTCGAAAGAGCCTCATTCCCTTCGTTCCGGAACGGTATGGTCACAACGGCCACAGTGAGGATATCTTTCTTTTTCGCCATGTCCGCTATTACCGGAGCTGCACCTGTACCCGTGCCGCCTCCCATACCGGCAGTGATGAACAGCATCTTCGTGCCTGACTGGATGATCGCCGCATCTATCGCATCGGCCGCTTCTATGGCGGCATTGCGGCCTTTCACAGGGTCGCATCCTGCACCGAGTCCCGCCCCGAGCTGGAGTTTTGTCGGCACTTCGCATTTCTGCAGAGCCTGGGAATCCGTATTGCATACTATGAAGTCGCAGCCGTTGATCTTCTGTCTGTACATGTAGTCGACTGCATTGCAGCCTCCGCCGCCTACTCCGATGACCTTGATGATGGAGTTTCCCGGAGACCAGTCTTTCGGTAATATATCGCTCATTTTCTGAAATTTTATCCTTTCTCTGTCCTTTCAGGACAATATTCTCGTTTGTCTGTCCTTTCAGGACAATATCCATGTCCTTCTGTCCTTGCGGACAATTTTCCCGTCTTCCTGCGGACGGCTTTCAAGTCCCTTTCCGGACAATGCCGGCTCTCAGATTTTGGTATCTTCTTCGAAAAGCGTCCTGCAGACTTTGTTGAAGGTCGTCCAGATCACATTCGGCTTCTTCTTTTTCTCTTCTTCCTTTCTCTTCTTCTCCTCTTCCTTGCGTCTTTTTTCTTCTTCCTTCTTCTTCTCTTTTTCAGCCTTCAGATCCTCTTCCGATTTCTTCTCGATCTCATCGTCCGCGAACAGCTCCGGATTCATGTCAGGAATCTCATTCTCCGTCCTGCCCTGTCCGTGAGTGTCCGTATCCGGTGTATCGGTTCCAGTGCGGCCGTTTTCCGTGGAGTCCGTATCTTCGATGGAAGCGTCATGGCCGAAGGTGACGGTAGCTCCGACATGCAGCATGGTTTCGCCCTGGACGCAGTCGGCGATCTTGTCGTTCTTTGCCGCCAACAGCAGGCCGAGACACACGGCCGCATTGGTCTCACGGATACCGTCGCAGCCGGTATGTGAGACCAGCTGATATCTCGGATAGCCGTGACGGACGTTGTAGCCGGACAATTCCTTGATGTATCCGGCGCAGTTTGTCAGGTTCGCACCGCCTCCGGTGAGAACTATTCCGTTTCGCATATTGTCGGCAAACCCGCTCTGCTCGATCTCATAGAGCATGGCTTCGGTTATCTCCTTCACCCTGTAGGTGATGATTTCGGACAGGTACTTCACAGGCAGCTGCTTGTTCGGAATGGTGCCGTTCCCGCTGTTGATCTGGATGACTTTCTCGCTCAGAGTCTGAAGCTTGTCCGGCATGCAGGCACCGTAGGCCAGCTTTATGTTCTCCGCCAGAGAGTCTGAAATCATGCTTTCATTCCGGATGTCGGTAGTGACGGACATTCCTCCGAAAGGGATGGATGCATAGTGTCTCATGATGCTCCCGTAGTAGACGGATACGGAAGTGGAGCCTCCGCCGAAATCTATCAGAGCCACTCCGTTTTCCATTTCCGACGGGGTGAGCACGGCTTTCGCCAGTACTTCGGGAGTGAAATATTTCTTGGCTATGCCGATCTTCAGATTGTTGAATGCCACATCGAGAGCCCTGAGGCTGCTTTTCTTTCCGATGAACACCTTGAAGTTCCCTTCGAGTATGTCGCTCGGTATCCCGATGATCTGGTTTTCGACGAATTGGAAGTCCTCGCCTGTCGAGAACGACTGGGCCACAGCCCCGTAGAGCACCTCCTTGTCCGGATGCTCCAGCGGATAAGAGTCCAGAGCTTCCGTCTTGAGCGTGTTCACATTCTCTTCCGTGATGCAGTCTTCGTCCCGGATGTCCATGCAGGCCTTGCTGGTCTCCTGATAGACGTTGTACTTAGGCATGCCTACCACGGCCTGGGTGATCTTTATGTTCAGTTCGCTTTCTGCATCCTCTATCAGCTCCTGCAGAGGCTTGGTCACCTTCATGGAGTTGAATACATAGCTGTTCCTGATACCTTCGGAGCGTGCTTCCTTGTAGTAGATCACCTGTATGTCGTCTCCGTTGATCTTTGCGACCAGCAGAGCTACCTTGTATGACCCGAGGTCAATCGCTACTATGTGTTTCTCGTTCATATGTGAAATCATTTACATATTATCTGTCCGTCATATCTCAGATCCACTGTCCTGTAATAGTCTTTCCCTTTCACCGGGACTATGCCCGTGTAGTAGCAGTCCATCAGACTGAATTTCTCTTCCACTCCGGATGGCTTCCCGAAGATGAACCGCTCCTTTCCCTCCCTCGGTATCAGTATCAGATCGCCGTTCTTCTCCACATGGATCTGGACTATGTTGTTCACCCATATCTGGTGTCCGTTCATATATTCCACCAGTTCCGTCATCTGC
Organism: uncultured Bacteroidales bacterium; assembly: GCA_944322815.1. Taxonomy (GTDB): domain Bacteria; phylum Bacteroidota; class Bacteroidia; order Bacteroidales; family UBA932; genus Cryptobacteroides. Next base: position 20,614 of record CALUQB010000016.1, read on the forward strand.
TCCAGCCAGAGTCTTTCGTCCCCTGATGTGGCCTTTCCCCTGTCCGTGTTTTCAAGATGCAGGGGTATCTCCCCGTCGATGACCACCACATAGCTGGACTTGCCTGTCTTCATGGGGAAGATATAGCCGTGGGCATCAGCATAGAATCCCTTTGTGCCTTTCTGAAAACGCATCAGAGGTTTCCTCTGTGTGACATCTATATGCAGGACGCCGTCTTTCGTACAGTAGGCTTCGCTTTTCAGTACTGCGCTCTGCGAGTCCAGGACAGCCTCTATTTCTTTCAGGTCCAGGTCGTTTACCGGTATGCCTTCCGTCTTCCCGTAGCCTTTGTCGAGATATTCCAGGATATCTTTTCCGGAGACGAACCTGCTTTGCAGACTGTCGCGTATCGTCACGGAGACATCGTTGCACACCGTCTTGTTCCTGGATGCCTTGCTCACGCCGAACGATGCGGCCAGACATACCAGAATGACGGCCGATGCCCCTGCGCTGAGTGCGGTCCTGATTATTTTGCCCGGCCCTTTCATTTTCCGTACCTTCTTGCCATCATTTCCGTGACAGGTCCGATGTACCTGTCAATGTTTCCGGCTCCGAATGTGACCAGAATGTCAATATCTTCGTTTTCGAGAGTGTTCATCAGTTCCTCTTTCCTGATCAGGATCTTGTCATCAAGCTTCATTCTGTCGAAGATGATTTCCGAAGTCACTCCAGGAACAGGTTCTTCCCTGGCCGGATATATGTCCAGAAGGATGAGTCTGTCCACTTTGTCCAGGGCTGCAGCGAAATCTGCAGCGAAGTCCCTCGTCCTGGTGTACAGGTGAGGCTGGAATACCGCAGTGAGTCTTCTGCCCGGAAAGATATCCCGTATGGAACTTATCGCAGCCGCGATCTCGGCGGGATGGTGCGCGTAGTCGTCCACATACGCATGTCCCGGTTTGTTATAGTGTATGTCGAAACGTCTTTTCACCCCTGTGAATGATGCCAGAGCTTCGCGTATCTTTTCCGGAGCTATGCCGTAAACCAGTGCAATGCCGGACGCGGCTATCCCGTTTTCTACATTCACCCATCCCGGAACACCCACCGTACAGTCTTTGATCCTGCCTTCAGGATATGCGAGATCGAAAGTGAAATATCCGCATTCATCCTTCCTTATGTTTTCCGCATGGAAATCCGCACGGGGATCATCGTAGGCGTATGTCATGATTTTCGCCCCGGTGTCTTCCGGAGTGATGTCCAGACCGTATTTGATGATCACCGTTCCTGTCACCTGGGATGCGAATGCCTTGAACGCTTCCTTCATGTGAGCCAGGTCCGAATATATGTCCAGGTGGTCAGCATCCATGGCAGTGATGGCCGCCGTTTCAGGGTGCAGCTGCAGGAATGAGCGGTCGAATTCATCGGCTTCTGCTACCACCACATCATTCATGGCGGTGAGGAGGTTGCTTCCGTAGTTTTTCGAAATCCCTCCCAGAAACGCCGAGCAGCCTTTGCCGCTGCTTTCGAATATGTGGGACAGCAGCGTGCTGGTGGTGGTCTTCCCGTGGGTGCCCGCTACGGCGAGACATCTCTGCCCCCGGGTGATCTCCCCGAGTATCCCGGACCTTTTGATGACCTTGTAGCCATGTTCCATGACATAAACCAGCTCTCCCATATCATGCGGTATGGCCGGTGTGTAGACTACCAGTGTGTCGTCTGAATTTTCCGGTACGTATTTCACGTCATCTTCATAGTGGACGGCTATGCCTTCCTTTTCCAGTTCCGCTGTCAGTTCCGATGGCGTCCTGTCGTAGCCGGAGACCTCACAGCCTTTGAATTTGAAATATCTGGCTATGGCGCTCATGCCTATGCCTCCTATTCCTATGAAATATACTTTATTGTATTTTCCCATTCTTGTCTCCTCAATCATTCTTCAAACATAGCAAATAAATTTCCGATACTATCCTGTCTGCAGCATCCCTGCGTGCCAGAGCCGAAATATTCTTTTCCATCATTTTGCGTTTTGCCCCGTCTTCCAGCAGCCCGCAGGCAGTCTTCATCAGTTTTTCGGGCGCTTCCGCGTCAGTCACTATCATGGCGGCGTCCTTTTTTACCAGAGCCATGGCATTGTGGGTCTGGTGATCTTCGGCTACATTCGGGGACGGTACGAATATGACAGCCTTCCCGGCGGCGCACAGTTCGGAAACGGAACTTGCTCCGGAACGTGAAATCACCACGTCCGCCATTGCATAAGCCAGGTCCATCCTGCGTATGAAATCGGAGTAGTGTATGAAACGCATCTTGTCTCCTGCTTCCGCGGCAAACTTGTCCACGCTTTCCTTGTAGTATTTTCCGCACTGCCACAGCACCTCCACATCTTCGCCTCCCGGGCAGCCGTCCTTGATCCATTTTTTTACCGATTCGTTCAGTGTCCGGCTGCCGAGACTTCCTCCGACTATGAAGATATGCTTTTTCTCAGGATCCAGTCCGTAATATCTGACAGCCTCCTCTTTCATTGCCTGTGTGGCGGGGATGATTTCGCTTCTGATAGGGTTTCCTGTCATGACTATTTTGCCGGCAGGGAAGAACTTTTCCATACCTTCATAGGCTACGCAGATTTTTCCGACGCGTTTGCCAAGTATCTTGTTCGTGAGACCGGCGAAGCCGTTCTGTTCCTGGATGAGTGTCGGTATCTTTTTCCGGCTTGCACACCATAGCAGGGGAGCGCTTGCATAGCCGCCTACGCCTACCGCTATGTCGGGACGGAATTCGTCCAGGATCTTCCCTGCCATGCCCAGGCTCTTGATGATCTTGAACGGAAGCCCCAGATTCGAGAGGGTGAGTTTCCTCTGCAGTCCGGCAACCGGCAGTCCTATGATCCTGTAGCCTGCCGCAGGCACTTTTTCCATTTCCATCCTGCCTTCGGCACCCACGAACAGGATTTCAGTATCGGGATTGATCTCCTTAAGCCTGTTAGCTATGGACAGGGCGGGGAAGATATGCCCGCCTGTTCCGCCTCCGCTTATTATTACTCTCAGTGCTTTCATATCAAACGCTCGTTGCTGTGGTTTTCGTAATCATTGGACCGGTTTTCAATGCCGCTGTCCGCTTCCTCGCTTTCATGGTCGGTGACGGCGGCATTGTCCTGAGTATCAGGACATCCTTCAGCCTGAACCTCGGCGATCTGGGCATCGACTTTCTTGCGTGCAAGCCTGCTTATGGACAGCAGAACGCCGAAAGCTACGCTGAAACACAGGAACGAACTGCTTCCGTGGCTGATCAGAGGCAGTGTCTGTCCGGTCAGCGGGCCGATGTTGACATTCACCAGGATGTGCATGAAGGCTTGTCCCGTGATGAGCAGGCAGAGTCCGGCTACCGCGACTTTGGCGAAACATGTGTCGCAGAACCTGACTATCATGCATCCACGGGCCAATACGCTGAGATACAGTATCATGATGAATATGCCTCCTATCACCAACCCGAATTCTTCTATCAGGAAGGAGAAGATGTAGTCGCTGTATATCGCGTAGACTGAATATTTCTGGGTGCTGTTCCCGGGGCCTTTCCCCAAGATCCCGCCTTCCCGGATGGCCAGTTTCGCGCTTTCCGGCTGTCTGATGCGGTCTATGGCCTTTTTGTAGTCATCGCTCCAGACGTGTTTCTCGCCGCGGAGCTCTTCAAGCCGTGCTATGCGGTTTTCTTCCTCGATGGTCCTGTATTCCTGACTGAGTGTCATCCTGTCGATGGCTACACCAATACGCGGGATGAATTTCCCTTCTGTCGCGAGATGTATGCCGACGAAAAGCCCGATGATGCTTATTCCGACCATCAGGGCGCCGAAAATCTCGCGTTTCGGCATCCCTCCCAGGAACATGACCACGAACATCAGCAGGCCTGTGAATAGGGTGCTGGAAATGCCTCCCTTGAACATGCCTGCGGCTATTATGATGACAGGCATGTAGATATAGATGATTCTTTTCCAGACAGGCCTGTCAAGAAATTCCAGTTTCGGGGAGAGTACGGCGAGTGCCTTCGGGAGTCTGAACGAGTCTTCCCTGTATGCTTCGATGGCCCAGGCCAGATACATGACCATGGCTACCTTGATGACTTCGAAAATGTATATCTGCTGTCCTCCTATCATCAGTGCCCGGGTAGCGCCGTTTACGGTGATTGCGCCGAAGCCTGTGATCAGGCAGAGCAGGAGGATGAACGACAATGCGAATCCCAGTTTCGAACCCAGCTTGATCAGATACAGGTTCCGGAAATTGTAAATCAGTATGATGAGCAGCATACCCATGCAGGCGAGCTTGAACTGTGAGAAGAAAATGTTCAGCCTGCTGATTTCCTTGGCTTCATCGGCAAGTCCGGATGCGGAGGCGAAGATGGTGATGAGAGAGATACTCATGAGAAGCATCACTATCATCCACAGTACCTTGTCTCCTTGGAAACTGTCGAAGAAGTTCCAGATTTTCCTGCTGGTTTTATCCGTGTTCACTGTATCCATTGCCGTAATGCGTCGTCTGTCGTTATTTTAAAGATTCCTGACAGCTTCCTTGAACTGCCGTCCTCTGTCTTCATAGTTCTTGAAGAGGTCGAAGCTGGCGCAGCAAGGCGACAGAAGTACCACATCGCCTGCCTTTGCTATTCCGGCAGCCAGTTTTACGGCTGCGTCCGCGGAAGTCACGTCATGCATTTCCGGTACGACTGCCCCGAATGATTCGTGTATCTTCCTGTTGTCCAGTCCCATGCAGATGATGGCCTTTACCTTTTCCTTCGCCAGTTCCAGAAGCGGAGCATAGTCGTTTCCCTTATCTGTGCCTCCTACTATCCATACCACAGGTCTGGTCTGGCATTCGAGGGCATACCACGCTGCATCCACATTCGTGGCTTTCGAATCGTTTATGTACAGCACGTCTCCCACACTGAGCACCTTTTCGAGCCTGTGTTCCACAGCCTGGAATGAGGACAGGGCCTCGCGTATGGTCTGATTGTCGATGTTCATGACCTTTCCGGCTATGGCTGCAGCCATGGAGTTGTAGACATTGTGCCTGCCTCCGAGTGCCAGTTCCTGCAGGAACATGTCGCATTCGCTGTCCTGATAGCGTACTATCATCTTGTCATCCCTGACGAATGCACCTTGTTTCACTTCTCCTTTCTGCGTGAACGGAAGCATCTTCGCCTTCATCACTATCTTGTCCAGATGGCTGATGGTGATCTCGTCATCGGAGCAGAAGATGAAGCAGTCATCGCTGTCCATGTTCCTGGTGATGCGGAACTTGGCCTTCACGTAGTTTTCCAGTTTATGGTCATACCTGTCCAGGTGGTCGGGGGTGATATTCGTGATGATGGCTATGTCTGCCTTGAAATCGTACATGTTGTCCAGCTGGAAGCTGCTGAGCTCCAGTACATAGATGTCGTAGTTTTCAGTGGCTACCTGCAGTGCGTAGCTCTTTCCTATGTTGCCTCCCAGTCCGACATTGAGTCCTGCATTTTTCAGAAGATAGTAGATCAGGGATGTGGTAGTGGTCTTTCCGTTGCTTCCGGTTATGCAGATCTTCCGCGCCTTGTCGTATCTTCCGGCGAACTCTATTTCCGAAATTATGCCGATACCTGCGGCAGCTATCTTCTCCACCATCGGAGCGGTGGAAGGAATGCCCGGGCTTTTGATGACCTCGTCTGCATTTAGTATCAGCTCTTCGGTATGTTGTCCGGATTCGTATGGAATGCCCCATTTTTCGAGTTCTTCCACGTACTTGCCGGCTATATTTCCCTTGTCCGAAAGAAATACGTCGAATCCTTTTACCTTGGCGAGTACTGCGGCCCCGACTCCGCTTTCACCCCCGCCCAAAACTACTATCCTTTTCATGTCCTTTATCTTGCGGCGCGTAAAAACGGCAATCTGTCTTGACGCACCTTGTTGATTTCATTTATCTTGACGTCAGTCCGACGAATCATTCCACTCAGTCCCGGGACTCCGTCGAACTCACGTTATCTTACTTCTATCTTACTTTGAGCAGGGCGACAGTCAGCACCGCCAGGATGACCCCCACTATCCAGAACCTCACCACTATCTTTGCCTCCGGCAATGCCCTTGCGGGTTTCATGATCACGGCCTGCACACCTTCCTTCTGGAAATGATGGTGCAGAGGTGTCATCTTGAAAATCCTCCTTCCGGCCCCGTATCTCTTTTTCGTGTATTTGAAATAGCTTCTCTGTATCATCACTGAAAGCGTCTCCACGAAGAAGACCCCGCACAATATCGGAAGCAGGAGTTCTTTTCGGATCAGTATGGCGCAGACTCCTATCAGCCCGCCTATCATCAGGCTGCCGGTATCGCCCATGAATACCTGTGCAGGATACGAGTTGTGCCACAGGAAGCCTATGAGAGCTCCGGCAAACGCAGCCATGAACACACCTATTTCTCCCGTTCCGGGGATATACATGATATTCAGGTATTGTGCGTTTATGATATTTCCTGAAAGATAGGCGAATATGCCCAGTACAACCACCACTATGGTGGAAGTTCCGGTCGTCAGTCCGTCCATTCCGTCTGTCAGGTTGGTCCCGTTCGAACAGGCAGTGATCACCAGTACTATCATCAGTACGTAAATCGCCCATTTGCAATACCATCCGAAAGTCCCTTTGAACGGTGAAAGCCATTTGTAGTCGAACTCGTGGTTCTTAATGAAAGGCAGGGTAGTCTTGGTGCTTTTCACCACGTCTTCTTCTTTCCATTCTCCTGACTTGACCTTGAATTCCGTGTCGATGTCAAGTGTCTGCGATGCCTGGACTCCGGTGGCTGCGGTATTCCGTCCGTCCTGCAAAGCGGTTTCCGTACGTGTGCTTTCCCGGGCCGCTCCGTCTTCCATCTGGATTTTCTCCCTGACCACAATGTCCGGACTGAAACATACGGTAAGTCCCAGACCGAGGCCGAAGACTATCTGCCCCATGAGCTTGGCCTTTTCGCTGAGTCCTTCCTTGTTGTGCCGGAATACCTTTATATAGTCATCCGCGAATCCGAGTCCTGCGAACCATATCGTGGTGAAGAGAAGGATCACCGTGTATATGTTTGTCAGGTCGGCGAACAGCAGGACCGACACCATGATGGCGATGAAGATGATGATGCCGCCCATCGTAGGAGTCCCTTTCTTCTGCATCTGCCCTTCAAGCCCGAGATCCCTGATTTCTTCACCTATCTGCTTTTTCTGCAGCCATCTGATGATCCGCTTCCCGATGATCAGTGATATGACCATGGCAGTCACACTCGCCATCATGGCCCTGAAGGTGAGGTAACTCATCAGACCCTGTCCGGGGATATCATATTCCTTTAACGCTTCAAATAAGTGGTACAACATAAGTTTTCCTTGCTTTTAATTCCGATGGAAACCGTTTTCCGTGCCTGATACGGAGTTAAGCTCCGGGCGCCGTTTTGTCGTGTGCCGGACTGATACTCTGCAACTCTTCAAAAATTTCGGAAACTATTTCTCTCTCATCGAAATGTCTTTTTTCCGTCCCGAGTATCTGGTATGTCTCATGTCCCTTTCCTGCCAGAAGTATCGTAGCTCCCTCGCCGGCCGTCATGATGGCTGTCCTGATAGCCTCCTTCCTGTCGGCAATGAACAGAGACCTGGCTCTTCCTTTCAGGTCCATCCCGGCCTTTATGTCTTCCATGATATCTTCAGTCCGTTCAGTCCGGCTGTTGTCTGACGTGACGATGATCCTGTCAGCCAGTTTCTGCGCTACTGCAGCCATTTCCGGGCGTTTTGTCTTGTCTCTGTCACCTCCGCAGCCGAACAGACAGATGAGTTCACGTTCCGGAGCTATGTCTCTCAGGGTCTTCAGTACGTTCTCCATGGCATCAGGAGTATGGGCGTAATCTATCACTGCCGAAATGTCACGCGGACCACGGATGGTTTCCAGCCTTCCACGTGCCGATTTCAGCTTGCTGATACCGATCAGCGTCTCCTCCGTTCCGGCGCCGAGACATATGGCGGTGGTGTAGATAGCCAGAATATTGTAGGCATTGTGCTGTCCGATAAGGCTGGTCCAGCATTCATGTCCGTCTATGTTGAGCTGCATCCCGTCGAAGCTCTCCTCGATGATTCTGCAGGTATGGTCCGCCATTGTCCGGCAGGAATAGGTCACGGTTCTGGCCTTTGTGTTCTGGACCATTACGAGTCCGTTCCTGTCATCGATATTCGTGATTGCGACGGCATCGGCGGAGAGGCCGTCGAAGAAAAGTTTCTTGCAGCGAAGGTATTCGGCGAATGTCTTGTGATAGTCGAGGTGGTCATGGGTGAGGTTCGAGAAGATACCGGCCTTGAATTCCAGCCCGGCCACTCTTTCCTGCTCGATGCCTATTGAGCTTACTTCCATAAAGCAGTACTCGCAGCCGGCATCTGCCATTTCCGAAAGCAGGGAGTTGATGGTCAGAGGGTCCGAAGTGGTGTTGACGGCTTCACTGCAGCGTGTCCCTACATAGTTCGCGATGGTGGAAAGAAGTCCGCATTCGTAGCCGAGACTGCGGAACAGATGGTACAGCAGGGTCACGGTCGTGGTCTTGCCGTTCGTACCGGTGATGCCGACAAGGGTGAGTTTCCTTGAAGGGTTGTCGTAGAAATTCGCCGCTATGATGGCCAGGGCATGACGGGACGAACTGACCTTGACATAAGTCACGTCCGGTTTGAGCGGCCCGGCAGCTTCCAGTGCATCCTGATCTTCATACACTATGGCTGACGCCCCCTTTCCGATAGCGCTTCCTATATATGAGTGTCCGTCGGAAGCAAATCCTTTCACGGCCACGAACATGGTTCCCGGCCCTGCCTTTCTGGAGTCGTCCGTCACTCCCTCTATCTCTGTTTCGAGGCTGCCTGTAATCAGGACTGTTCCGCAGCCTTCGGTTATTTCTCGTATGTTCATTTCTTTCGGTATTTCTTTGTTTGTTCCTGCCGTTATGTCGGGCATCATCTCAATGTAAACTTCACCACCGTTCCTTCCGGGGCTTTCGTTCCGGCTTTCGGACTCTGGCCTGCCACATGCCCGCTACCTTCGTATTCGAATCTGTAACCGCAGTTTTCCAGCGAATAAATCGCATCCTTGAGTCCCAGTCCCTTGATGTCCGGTATCTGGTCCAGATGGTCTGCTCCTGTTTCTATCTTATATGCGGTCATGCCCGGCACTTTCCCTGAACATTCCAGTTCGCCGTTCCATCCCGGTGTGAGGCAGTAAATGCTGTTTACTATTTCTTTCAGTACGTTGGCCGGTATGGTTCCGCCATAGAAATTTGCCCTGGAAAGTTTGGAATATACCACGACTATGGCCGTGTATTCCGGCTCATCGGCAGGGAAGAAACCTACGAATGTGCCCTGATGCCTTTTCCTTCCTTCATCGTCCTGATAGGCTGACACTGCCTTTCCGTTTCTGGTGAAATTCACGAGTATTCTGGCAGTACCTGTCTTGCCGGCCACTTCACACTTCGCTGATTTCAGCCGTTTTCCCGTGCCGTCCGTCACTACCGACCTCAATGCGCTTGCCAGAGAATCTGCTGTCCTGTGAGAACAGATGGACCCGTTCAGTATCACAGGCTTTATTTTCTTCTCCGCTTTCCCGTCCTTTTCGATGGATTCTACCAGGTACGGCTTCATCAGCTTTCCCTTGTTCGCTATGGCGTTGTAGAACATCGCTATGTGCAAAGGCGTTTCCCTGATGCTGTATCCGTATGATATGGTCGGCAGTGTGGTTCCGCTCCAGTTGTAGGCTCCCGGCATCGGTATTTCCGGTGAGGCCAGTCCTATGAGGTCGAAGTCGAATGTACCTCCGAGTCCGTATTCATAATATTTGTTGATGAACCTCTCCGGATCAGTATCATAGTTCGTACATGCCAGATACCTGAACACCTGGTTCGATGAGATTTCGAGACCTTCCCGGACGGAAATCATGTCCGATTTCCAGTCTCTCAGGTACGGGTCGTCAGGCAGTTTTACCCCGTGATAGCTCATTTTCCCTTTGAAAGTAGGCACTTCCGTATCCAGGCTTACCTTGCGGTCCTCCAGCAGGGTCATCAGGGTGGCTGTCTTGAAGACCGAACCCGGCGCATCCGCACGGCCGATGGCGTAGTTGTATCTTTCCCTGGCCTTTCCGTCTGCTTCCAGTGTCAGATTCACCATAGCCCTGATGGCTCCGGTCTTGACATCCATCACCACTACGCATCCTCCTTCTATGTTCTCCTGGCCTTCGATGCCTTTTTTCAACGCTTTCTCAGCTATGTCCTGCAGTTCTATGTCCAGTGTGGTGCGTACATCCTTGCCGTTTTCCACCTGTACCATGGTGCTGTCGTAGTCCCTGATATACTCGTTGTTGTCAGTTTCCCTGAGCCATTCTATTCCTTCTTTCCCGTGGAGGACGTAGTCATATTTCCCTTCGATGCCGACATCGTCGTTGTTCGGGTTGTTGTCATCCAGGTGTCCGAGAACCCTTCTGGCCAGAGAACCGTACGGATATATGCGTTTGTCCTGTTTTTCGATGATGAGTCCGCCCTTGTAGGAACCTTCGTTGAACAGGGGCAGCTCTTTTATCTTCTGCATCGTGTCATGGTCTATCAGGCTGCCGATTCTTATGTACCGTCTGTCTTCCCGTCTGTACTTGGCTATCATGGAATAGTATTGCGAAGCGGTCTTGTCTCCGTATATGGCGGCCAGCCCTTTTGCGAGTTCTCTGGCTTTTTTGTGCCATTCGGCTTCCTTTTCTTCGCCCTCTTTCCTGTCTGTCATCTTGGCGAACTCCTGTTTCCTGACAGTGCAGTCCATTGCTATCTGGTATTTCGGCGTCGATGCCGCGAGGATTTTTCCGTCGTGTGAGAGTATGGCCCCGCGTTCCGGTTCTATCACTACTTTCCTGTCTCCGGTGGTGAATCTTTCGACATATACGTTCTCCGGCTTGTATATCAGCTGGATATAAAGAATCCTGCCCACCACTACGATGGCCAGAAGCACGAAGATGCAATACATCATGAACAGGAGTACGTGTACCCTGTCCCTGGTCTGAGGTTTGTCTGTATTGTCTTTCCTTTCTTCCATTTTCCGAATCCTTAATATCCGGCCTTCCGGCCAATGCCGTTATTCATTCTTTCCGTCTCCTGTCAGTTTCCTTCCAGTCTCCGGCTTAACTTCTTTCCGTCTCCTGTCAGTCTCCTTCCGTTTCCTGTCAGTCTCCTTCCGTTTCCGGCCAACTTCCTTCCAGTCTCCGGTCAGCCTCCTTTCCGTCTCCGGCTTGACTTCTTCCCGTCTCCTGTCAGTTTCCTTCCAGTCTCCGGCTTAACTTCTTTCCGTCTCCTGTCAGTCTCCTTCCGTTTCCGGCCAGTTTCCTTTCCGTCTCCGGCTTGACTTCTTCCCGTCTCCGGTCAGCCTCCTTTCCGTCTTCGCTCAGCTTCCTTCCGTCTCCGCTCAGCTTCCTTCCAGTCTCCTTTCCGTCTCCGGCCAGCTTCCTTTCCGTCTCCGGTCAGCTTCCTTCTCGTCTTCGGCCTGACTTTTTTCCGTCTCCGGCCAGACTTCCTTTCAGTCTCCGGTCAGCCTCCTTTCCGTCTCCTGTCAGTCTCCTTCCGTTTCCGGCCAGCTTCCTTTCCGTCTCCGGTCAGCTTCCTTTCCGTCTCCGGTCAGCTTCCTTCTCGTCTTCGGCCTGACTTCCTTCCAGTCTCCTTTCCAGATCGGTCCGGTGGATGCCGGTCTGTTTTATTTGGCAATGTCAACCTTTATTTGACGATGTACACCGCCGGGTCATCGGGGATGCCGAGATCCGACCCCGCCTTTTCAAGCAAATCCTGGACGGAACTCAGTTTCTCCAGTCCGATCAGTTCCGTATTCTTGTGCGTCAGGGCGATTTTCAGGTCATAAATCTCCTGTTTGTTCCCTTCTACCTGAACCATGGTCTTTTCTATCAACAGGTTCATCAGCAGGACCATGAATATCAGGAAGAAAATATAGACGATATGCGGAAAGAACCGGTCAACCCGCAGCGTGAAAAGTATTTCGCCGCGTCCAAACGACTTCAGGATCCCATCCAGATTCCTTTTCCGTCTTCTGTCGTCTTCGTTTGTATGTCCTTCATTCATGTCCATTCTTCCTTGTTCCAATGTCTGCCCGGCAGGCCGTTAGTCCTTTCTTGTTCCAATGTCCGCTCTGTATCATATCCTTTCGGCTATGCGCAGTTTTGCGCTGCGGGCTCTCGTATTGGCCGAAATTTCGGTCTCCGCCGGGACTATAGGTTTTCTGTTTACAGCTTTCAGAGGCGCCTTCACGTTGCCGAACATGTCTTTTTCCATATCTCCGCTGATGTTCCCGGACTTGATGAAGTTTTTCACCATCCTGTCTTCCAGCGAATGATAGGTGATGACCGCCAGTCTTCCTCCTGGCTTCAGTACAGCTGCGGCTCCGTACAGGAATTTCTCCAGAGATTTCATCTCGTGGTTCACTTCGATACGGAGCGCCTGGTAGATTTTCGCCAGTGCCTTGTGTTCCGCAAACTTCGGTAATGCCGGTGCCATGGCATTCTGCAAATCTCCGGTAGTGCTGATGGCTTTCGATTCCCTGGCCTTGCATATCAGGTTTGCCAGTTTCCTGCTGTTTTCCACCTCTCCGTACAGCCTAAGTATCTTTTCGATATCTTCTTCCTCGTATCCGTTCACGATGTCAGCGGCCGACATTCCGGCTTCGGAGTTCATCCTCATGTCCAGCGGCGCGTCAAATCTGAAAGAGAATCCTCTTTCAGCCGTGTCGAACTGATGCGATGAGACTCCCAGGTCTGCCAGTACTCCGTCCAGAAATGCGGATTGATTTGTCTTTTGTGTGTCTTTACGGCCTGTCATCAGCCGAGACTTTTCAAAAATTGCAAAATTCTCGATAAACCGGAAATTGTTTCTGACCAGTATCAGCCTGTCGTCCTTGATGCCGCAGTTCCTCACGGCGTCTTCGTCCTGGTCGAATGCCAGCAGTCTTCCATTTCCGCCCAGTCTTTCCAGAATGGCTCTGGAATGTCCTCCGCCTCCGAATGTGGCGTCAGCATAAATCCCTTCGGGATCAGTAATGAGGGCTTCGATGCTTTCATGGAGCAGGACCGGCACATGATATACGGCAGTATTGGCGCCAGCTTCGGTTCTGCCTGATGCCGCCTCGGTATTGGCGCCAGCTTCGGTTCTGCCTGATGCCGCCTCGGTATTGGCGCCAGCTTCGGTCTTTCCTGATGCCGCCTCGGTATTGGCGTTAGTTTCGGTTCTGCCTGATGCCATCTCAGTATTGGCGTTAGTTTCGGTTCTGCCTGATGCCGCCTCGGTATTGGCGTCAGCTTCGGTCTCTGACAAGAGGCGGTTCCTGGTATCGATGTCATATTCCGGATTCAAGTCCGGATGACGGCGCCTTGCGGATTTCTGTTTTCTGGACATGGCTGTACCTCCTATCTGTTTTCAGGGAGACTTTCGGCGATGGAGATGAATTCTTCTCCGGAGATCCCGGATTCCTCATAGCGCTCCTTGGCCCAGATTTCGATCTTGAAATCATTTCCGGCGAACACTACTTCCTTGTTCGCTCCGATGGTTTCCAGCATCTTTCTGGGAATGGATATCCTGCCGATTTTCGAGTCCGGTTCCACAACGGCGCGGTTCCTCATGTATTCTCTCCAGAAGAGTGAGTGTTTCTGGTTGAAGAAGTTCAGCCTTGACTTGACATCTTCCGACTGTCTTTCCCATTCGGCAAAAGTGTACATTTCCAGGCAGTCGGTGAAAATGTTTTTCTTCACGACGAATTTCAGTTCTTCACCGGCAGGTACGGCATTTTTGAAGGCTGATGGCAGGACCAGTCTTCCCTTGTCGTCGATTTTGACCGTGTATTCACCAATGAATTTCGTCATGTTTTCTACTGATTATGCCATGTCAGCCGTGCCTGTGTGATGGCATCTGGACTGCATGGAACTACTTGTGGCAAAAGTACGAATTATTTTCCACTTTCTTCCATTATTTTCCAAAATTTTCCACAATTTTCTCCACAGCGCAGCTCTGCTTTTCCCGTTCCATCAAGGCTTTTTGCCGCCACGTGAGTAGCGGTCAACCGCCCCCCCCAGGCCCCTCGCCCTCCCTCATATGTACTCCATCACTTCGTCCCTCCCTTGTCCACCCTCCCATCGTCGATCATTTGTCGTCCCTCACTTCATCTACCACTTCTCCTCCATCACTTCATCGATCATCTGTCGTCCATCACTTCGTCCCTCACTTCGTCGACCACTTGTCGTCCCCCACTTCGTCCCTCCCTTGTCCACCCTCCCATCGTCGATCATTTGTCGTCCATCACTTCATCGACCACTTCTCCTCCATCACTTATCCTCCATTATTTGTCACCTTTCACCATTCCCCGCCTGGACTAACCGCGTTTTAGCCCTATATCGTAGTTAGTCCGAAGGATTTCTGCTGGACTAACCGCGTTTTTGCCCTGTAACGTAGTTAGTCCGGAGATTTTTGCCTGGACTAACCGCGTTTTTGCCCTGTAACGTAGTTAGTCCGGAGTTTTTTGCCTGGACTAACCGCATTTCCGCCCTGTAGTGTTGTTAGTCCGGAGGATTCTTTCTGGACTAACCGCATTTCCGCCCCGTAACGTTGTTAGTCCGGAAGATTTTGCCTAGACTAACCGCATTTTCGCCCCGTAACGTTGTTAGTCCGGAAGATTTTGCCTGGACTAACCGCATTATCGCACTGTATCGTTGTTAGTCCAGTGGTTTTCGCCTGGACTAACCGCGTTTTTGCCCTGTAACGTAGTTAGTCCGGAGATTTTTGCCTGGACTAACCGCATTTTCGGCCTGTAACGTAGTTAGTCCGGAGGATTCTTTCTGGACTAACCGCATTTTCGCCCCGTAACGTTGTTAGTCCGGAAGATTTTGTCTGGACTAACTGCATTTTCGGCCTGTAGTGTTGTTAGTCCAGGGGATTTTATCTGGACTAACCGCGTTTTTGCCCTGTAGCGTAGTTAGTCCGGAGATTTTTGCCTGGACTAACCGCATTTTCGGCCTGTAACGTAGTTAGTCCGGAGGATTCTTTCTGGACTAACCGCATTTTCGCCCCGTAACGTTGTTAGTCCGGAGGTTTTCTGTCTGGACTAACCGCATTATCGCACTGTATCGTTGTTAGTCCGGTGGCGGCGTTCCGTCGGGGGCCGGAAGCCAGGGTGAAATGGATGAAACTTCGTGACGATTCTGAAAAAACTGCGATGAAATCCGAAAAATCCGTAAATTTGACCCCTGGTACGGGCAGGATATCCGGAAACCCTCGGGAACTATCCTCCTGAATATCACCCGGAACACATCCGGAAACAGAAGCAAACACGATGAAAGACATGAAAAAAACGATATACTCGGGCATTGCGCTGCTGGCTGTCATCCTGATGGCAGCCGGCTGCGCCGGAAATCCGGGCAGGATCGGGAATCCTGCGACAGAACAAGAATCAGTTCCAGAAGACCGCATGGATCCTCTATGGGGATTCTGTACGGACAGCCTTGAAGTGGATGAAGCCAAAGTCAGAAAAGGCGACTTCTTCGCTACCATACTGATGCGCAGCGGCCTGTCTGCCCAGGAAGCCTACAACCTTTCGGAAACCTGCGACAGCATCTTCGACCTCCGGTCCATCAGGATAGGGAACACCTACAGGACATGGACCACCAGTCGGGACACCCTCGAATACCTCGCATACGACATAGACCGCATCAGAAGCGTGGTTTTCCATTGCCGGGAACCCTATGACGCCTACTATGTGGAAAAACCTGTATTGACAGAGACGAAATCCGTCGATGTCACCATAGAATCATCATTGTGGAACGACATGATCGCAGCCGATGCGCCTCCGGTACTCATACTGACGCTTTCGGACATCTATGCATGGACTGTGGACTTCTTTGGTCTGCAGAAAGGCGATCGTTTTCAGGTAATTTATGACGAGAAGACCTGCGAAGGCGAGGTCGTGGCGGTAGACACAGTCAGATACGCCTTGTTTACCAGCCGCGGACGGGAATATCCGGCCATCATGTTCGACCAGCATGACGGAGGGAACATCTATTGGAACGAAAAAGGCGAGAGCATGCGCAAGGCATTCCTGAAAGCCCCCCTGCACTATTCGCGCATAAGTTCGGGATTTTCTTATGCCAGACGCCATCCGATCACCAGACGTGTTCAGCCTCATACGGGAGTGGACTATGCCGCCCCTAAAGGAACTCCGGTTGTGACCATCGGGGACGGGGTAGTGACCAGCGCGAAGAATGAAGGTGCCGGAGGCAATGTCATCAGGATCAAGCACAACTCTGTCTATTCTACCGCATATCTCCATCTTTCGAAATTCGCATCCGGAATCAGCGCAGGAAAGCGAGTGAAACAGGGTGATGTCATAGGCTATGTGGGTTCTACAGGCCGGTCCACGGGACCGCATCTGGATTTCCGTGTATGGAAGAACGGTTCCCCGATCAATCCGCTGAAAATGGACTCTCCGCCTGCCGAGCCGTTGAAAGAGGAAAATATGGCGGCATTTTCGGAAGCCCTGGCCCGCTATCACAGCCAGGTGGCTGAAAATACAGCCGGAACTCCCGAGCGTGAAACAGGAATTGAAAACAAGAAGGAACTTGAAAATGAAAAGTATACGACCAATAACCGATGAAAGCAGGCCGAAAGTCTACATCGAGACATACGGCTGCCAGATGAATGTGAACGACAGCGAAGTCATTCTGTCCATACTCCAGGACCATGGTTATGCCTTGACCGATGATATCGGTCAGGCCAATGTAATACTGGCCAATACCTGTTCCATCAGGGACAATGCCGAGCAGAGGATATGGGGAAGACTCGACCAGTTCCGTCTCCAGAAAGAACGCCGGGACGGTGTAATAATAGGAATAGTCGGCTGCATGGCGGAAAGATTGAAAGACAAGCTTCTGGACAGCCAAATCGTCGATATCGTGGCCGGTCCGGACTCATACAGGACCCTTCCTGAACTGATAGAGGCAGTCACGCCGGATTCCCCGCAGATGAACGTACAGCTTTCCAGAGAAGAAACCTACTCTGACATCACACCTGTCAGGATGGACAAAAACGGAGTGTCGGCATATATTTCCATCATGAGGGGCTGCAATAACGTATGTTCCTACTGTATAGTACCTTATACCAGGGGAGTGGAGCGCAGCAGGGATCCGAGAACCATAGTCAGGGAAGCCGTGGATCTGTATTCCAACGGCTATCGTGAGGTCAACCTGCTGGGACAGAATGTCGACTCGTATTTATGGAAAGATCCCGATTCGGCGGACAGGAATGTGAATTTCGCCCAGCTGCTTGAAATGGTGGCGAAGATAAGCCCGGACCTCAGGGTAAGATTCTCGACCTCGCATCCGAAAGATATCAGTGACGAGGTCATCTATACCATGGCCATGTATGACAATATCTGCAAGCATATCCATTTGCCCGTGCAGTCGGGAAGCAATGCCATGCTGGAGAAGATGCGCAGGAAATACACACGCGAATGGTATCTCGAAAGGGTCAGGAAGATACGTTCCGTCATGCCCGGATGCGGACTGACGACAGATATCATAGCCGGATTCTGCGGAGAAACGGAGCAGGATCACAAGGACACCCTTTCCCTCATGGAAGAGGCAGCCTTTGATGCGGCATTCATGTTCCAGTATTCAGAGCGGCCGGGTACATTGGCCGCCAGAAACTATCCTGATGATGTGCCTGCCGAAGTCAAGACAGCGCGATTGAACGAAATCATTGCCCTTCAGGGCAGACTGAGCATGGAGAGCAACAGGAAGGATGTCGGAAAAAGATTCAAGGTTCTGGTCGAAGGCGTGTCGAAAAAGAACAGCGGAGAACTTTTCGGCCGGGCAAGCAACAACAAGGTCTGCGTTTTTCCGGCAGGAGGCCACGTCACCGGCGACTATGTGGAAGTAGAGGTCGTGTCCTGCACTTCGGCTACGCTGATTTCCAGACTTGTCTGATCCGGAACGATTGAGGACGGCCGATGGGTATTGTTTCATTGATAGGGTATATTGTCATGGTCCTGCTGATAGTTGGGACCGTGCTGGTGATTTTGACAGACGAGGACGGTGATTCAGGAAAGAAGATAGCATGGATCATCGTAGTGGCTCTGGTACCGGTAGTCGGGATATTGTGCTATATCGTTTTCGGCCTGAATCCGCGGAGAGACCGCAGGTATGAAAGATATGCGAAGAGATTCCACGATGCTTTCATGGAATATTCCGACCGGAAACCGTACCGCAAGCTGTTCGGAGAGACATGCAGGTCAAAGATCCGGGAAGGATACCGGGAACTTTCCATCCTGTTGTCCCATAGCAACGGGACTACGGTTTCTGACTGTAACAGCGTGGAAATCATTACGTCCGGCAAACGCAAGTTCGAGGCTCTGATACATGATCTGGAGAACGCCAGGGATCATATCCACATGGAGTACTTTTATTTCCGCAAGGACAGCGGCAGCAAGCGGATAAGGGAAATCCTCATGAGGAAAGCCCGGGAGGGAGTCAAGGTGAGGTTCATCCATGAGAACATAGCCAATATCGATATCAGCCCGTGGTATTACAGCAGGATGAAGAAAGCCGGGGTAGAGGTGGTGAAATTCACGAATGCCAGATTCAGCCTGCTCAGGCTCAGCGCCAGGCTGAACTACCGTGATCACAGGAAGATAGTGGTCATCGACGGCAAGATAGGGTACACCGGCGGTATGAATATAGGCGATGACTATTTCGTGAGATGGAGAGATACTCACATGAGAATCACGGGGAATGCCGTATATGCTTTGCAGTATAGTTTCCTGTATTCGTTCTGCGTATCCGGAGGCGTCCTTCCTACGGATTTCCATGCACTTTTCCCGGATCAGGAACCGGGGCAGAAGCGGAATGAACTGGTGCAGATAGTCCCGGACCAGCCGGTAGACCGCTGGCCTGTCATTCACATGGGAGCAGTGTGGACAGTCCAGCACAGCAGCAGCTATGTCTATATACAGACCCCGTATTTCGTTCCTCCCGAGCCTCTTCTCCAGGCTTTGAAATCCTCTGCCCTGAAAGGTGCGGATGTGAGAGTGATGATCCCGCACAAAGCCGACCTGCCGTATATGAATCTTGCGAACAAGGCCTATTACAGTGCATGTCTCGAAGCCGGCGTCAGGATATTCGAAAAGCAGGGTTCTTTCATCCATTCGAAAACCATCGTTTCCGATGACTATCTTTCGGTTATCGGCTCCGCCAATATGGACTACCGCAGTCTGGAGCTGAATTATGAGATCAATGCCTATATCTTCAACGAGCAGACGGCTGTACGGAACAGGGACATATTCCTGAAAGACCTGGAAGAATGCGAGGAAATCACGCTTGAGAGATGGTGCAAACGTCCATGGTATTTGAAACTGGGTCAGGCCGTCATCAAATTGTTCGCTCCTCTTTTATAGGATATGCGAGAAATTATCTATCTTTGTAAAGATGTACAAGAGGGTGGCCTAAGTCTCCCGTTTGATTAAGCTTATAACAGAATGCCGTTTTTTTTCAACAAGATAAGAATAATGCCGGTACTGGTTCTCGTGTCGGTAATGCTGCTGTCCGGCTGCAATGCCTACCGTGACATCAGTGTGGATTCCTGCACGATCGAGAGTATATCGCCGTCAGGTTTCAAGGCGGTGGATGCAGGCTTTTCGATCCGCATACATAATCCGGCAAGGGAACTGGTGTTTTCAGACATTTCAGGTACGGTATATTTTGACGGGGAAGAGCTGGGATATTTCAGTTCTCCTTCAGTCACGGTTCCCGGAAAGTCCGTTTCAGAGGTCCATGTAGACGTTACCGCCACTCTTGGCCGGTCTTTCAGCCTCATGCAGCTCATGTCCATGGCTTCCGGTATGCGTCCCGAAAAATTCACCGCCGATATCTCCATGAAGGTCAAGGTGAAAGGAGGTATCAGCAAGAAAATAAATCTGGAGGGAGTGCCGGTAGAAAGCCTTTTCAGAAAAGTAAGTTATGAAAACATTTGAGAGAATAGCCATAGCTGTCGCAGTCCTGGCATCTTATGCCCAGCTGTCCATGGCTCAGATTCCGCCGGTGACTGCCGGTGAGGAACAGGTTCAGGATACTCTTATGATGGAACCTGTCGTGCAGATCGATTCCCTGACAGGAGAAGTCATTGTCCCGGAGGGATACGTACTTCTGGATACCATCGTATTTGTGCCTGCAGAAAGGGTGGATACCGTTCTGGCAGGCAAGAATATCTTTTCGCTGCTGCCGTCACGAAATGCCGGAGATGATGCGGACGTGCGTGTGTATCAGTCCTCTTCCATAGTTTCCGCCATGAAGAAGACCATGGAGAGCAATCCGACACGGCAGTTTTCGGGGTACAGGGTGAGGATATTCTTCGACAACAGACAGTCCGCCAGACAGGATTCCGAAGAGATGATGAAATCTTTTGAGAACATGTATCCCGGGGTGCCGGCATACCGCAGCTATGTGAATCCTTATTTCAAGATAACCGTAGGGGATTTCAGGACCAAGTCCGAGGCCATGAGTTTCCTGCAGGACATCATTGAAGTCTTTCCTAAGGCATTTATAGTCAAGGAGCATATCGAATATCCTGTCGTGGACAGGGATTCTCTCGGACGGACTGATACTGTGAAAATACTGCGTAGACTGGCTCAAACCGAATCATTAGCGTTGTAATTTCTATGCTTAAACAAGGACTGGAATTAAAACAGACTCAGAAGCTTTCGCCTCTGCAGATACAGACTATCAAACTGATAGAGCTGCCTACGCAGGAGCTTGAACAGCGTATACGGAAAGAACTGGAAGAAAACCCCGTACTGGAGGAGAATGCTGCATCGGAGGATGATGATGAGGACAATGCTCCTCGCGAGGTATCCCTTTCTGAATATAAGGATGATGATCCGATTCCAAGCTACAAGCTGAAAGTCAATAACTACGGAAAGGACGAACGTCCGGTATACAACACCTTTTCCGTCAAGGAAAGTTTCACTCAGAGCCTGATGGAACAGCTTGGCTTCAGAAACCTGACGGAGCACCAGCATGCTGTCGCGGCTTTCATCATAGGAAGTCTGGATGATGACGGCTATCTGAGACGCGATCTTGACAGCCTGACAGACGATATGGCATTCCGTGCCGGGATAGAGTCGGATGAGAAGGAGGTGGAGGACATGCTGCATGTCATCCAGGAATTCGATCCTCCCGGAGTCGGGGCAAGAGATCTCAGAGAGTGCCTTCTGCTTCAGATCAGGAATCTGAAACAGACTCCTGACGTCAAGAATGCCACGCGGATTCTCCGTGACTATTTCAATGAATTCACCAGCAAGCATTTCACCAAGATAATTTCACGCATGGGCATATCGGAAGCCGATCTCAAGGCTGCCATCGCGAAGATAGTCAAGTTGAATCCGGCTCCCGGAGGACAGATAGATGATTCATACAGCGAACAGGCGCAGCAGATCATACCGGATTTCGTATTGACTCTCGAGAACGGGGAGCTTAAGCTGACCATGCCGCGTTTTTCTATACCTGAACTGAAAGTCAACAGGAAATATGCGGACATACTGATGGATGCGGCAAACTCATCGGAACGAGAGAAAAAGGAAGCTGCGGCATTCGTGAAAAAGAAGCTTGATTCGGCCAAATGGTTTGTCGAGGCCATCAAGCAGCGTCACAATACCTTGCAAAGCACCATGCAGGCCATTATCGACTATCAGCATGACTATTTCATGGACGGGGACGAGTCCCATCTGAAGCCGATGGTCCTGAAAGATATAGCCGAACGTACAGGTTTCGATATTTCTACCATATCACGAGTGGTGAACAGCAAATACATCGAGACTCATTTCGGCATCTATTCCCTGAAATATTTCTTTTCCGAAGGGATGGAAAATGCGGAAGGTGAAGAAGTTTCCACCAGGGAACTCAAGAAGGCCCTTCAGGAATGCGTGGATGCCGAAGACAAGCGGAATCCGCTGACTGATGACCAGCTTGTGACCGAGATGACGAAACGCGGATACAAGGTGGCGCGACGCACTATCGCCAAATACAGGGATCAGCTGAATATCCCTAAGGCAAGAATGAGAAAGGAGTTGTAAATTTTACAACTCCTTTCTCATTCTTGTTCAGTCATCATCTCATTATGTGACGGTTTTCAGTCTTTCTCCCCGTATGCCAGGTCTCCTGCATCTCCCAGTCCGGGAACTATGTATGAGTGGCTTGTGAGTTCTTCATCTATGGCTGCTGCCCATAGCGTGATATTGTCCTTTGCCAGATTCTTCTGGAGATATTCTACTGCATATACGCTGGAAATAGGACATACGAGGTGTGTGTAGGCGGGTTCTCCGTGTTCGAGCAGCTTGTTGAACGCTATTTCCAGGGAAGCCCCGGTAGCGAGCATGGTATCTGCCAGAATCAGGATTTTTCCATCGAGTTCCGGACTGCTCGCATATTCGATGTTTATATGGAAGTCATCTCCCTTGTCGTATTTTCTGTAGGCTGCCACGAATGCATTCTGTGCATCATCGAAGATGTTCAGTATGCCCTGATGCAGCGGAACCCCTGCACGTAATATGGTGGCGGCCACTATCGCGTCATCCGGAGTGTTTACGCTGGCTATTCCAAGCGGCGTATATACCTTTTTTATGGAATAGTGCATGGTCTTGCTTATCTCGTAGGCGAAAATCTCACCGATCCGTTCCAGATTGAACCGGAAACGCATGCGGTCTTTCTGGATGTTGATGTCGCGAATCTGTGCTACAAATTTGTTCAGAGCAGTATTGCTCTCTCCCAGGTTTATGATTTTCATGAGTATGGTGCTAATATCCGTTCTGCAAATATACCCTATTTTTTCTCCTGGACCAAATATTTGACTGTCAACTCCACTCAGTATGATATACCTTCGTCGGCGAAACTGTAATACTTCCGGTCAGCTATGATGATATGGTCGATAAGGGAGATATCAAAGGTTTCTGCAGCCTTTTTCAGTGTCATGGTCTGTTTTATGTCGCAGGAACCCGGTACGGGATTTCCTGAAGGGTGATTGTGCACCATGATGATGCCATGGGCTTTCTTCTCCAGGGCGCGTCTGATGATTATTTTTACATCCACTACGGTAGCGGTCATTCCTCCGGAAGTCAGCATCTCTTTTCCTATGATGAAATTCGCCCTGTTCAGGAAGATGATCCAGCATTCCTCATGCGACAGTCCTTTAAGAAGCGGGAACATAAGTTCGAATATCTGTTTGGCGTTGGTGATGGAAACATGTTTTACGGAACTGTTTTCATATATGAATCTCTTTCCTAATTCCATGGCGGCTGCGACGGTCACTGATTTGTCCGCTCCTATGCCGTTTATCTCCTGCATTTTCTCTATCGAGAAGCCTGCGAGTTCGGACAGCCTGTTCCCTGCCGATGCCAGCAGGTCTTCCGCTATTTCCCTGGCATTTTTCTTTCCTGTCCCCGTGCGGAGAATGATTGCGAGCAGTTCTGCGTCATCCAGACTTTTCGCACCCTTTTCCATCAGTTTTTCTCTCGGCCTGTCTTCCGGCTTCATTTCTGAAATCTTCATATGTCACGCTGCTGTTTCTCCGGCATCAAAAATAGCCGTTCCACGGCAATAAAAAAACCGGAACGGAAATGTCCGCTCCGGTTTTTTCTTTTTTTATATGAAAATTTTCCTTTTTTTTATTTTACCGGGATTTTACCGGGTACAAATGAAGCTTATTCCACGAAAGCGAGGATTTCGCCTTTGGCGACGAAGTCTCCCTGTTTGCAGCAGACAGCTACTATTTTCCCGTCGCATACAGGTTTCACCTCTTCCATTCCATAATAAGTCTGGATGTAGCTCATAGGTGTGCCGGATTTGACTTCCGTACCTACAACAGGCGCTGTGGATGCATCGTCCACATCGATCTGCCAGAGCAGCTGGCCTTTGACAGGAGCCTGGACCGGCTTTGCGTTCGGGAATTTCCCGGCGATCTTTTCCACATCGTATTTTGGAACTTCCACGACAGGTCTCGTGATGATGACTGGTGCTCCGGCCTTTTCCTTCATGGCTTCAAGGTCTTTCATGAACCTTTCCTTGGCCACGCCGCTCTTGTAGTCCCTGTACTGTCTTTCGTGCATGGCGAATTCGAAGAGTTCTTCATCATCCTGTCCGTAGTCCCATCCTTCTTCATCCATCATCTTGCGGAAGTGGTCGAGTTCGTTAGGGAATGCATCCTGCGGGTTCCCTGTATAGAATTCAAGACCTTTTTCCTTGGCCAGTTCCACTATTTCCGGAGCGAGTTCGCCAGGGAGTTTGCCCATCTTGCCGAGAATCATGTTCCATGTATCCTTGTCGATGGTAGTCCATCTTGGTTTGCCTTTCAGGATGTTCATCAGGTTCATCAGGGCAGTGTTCTTCACATACTGGCTGAACGGTGTCACGAGTGGCGGATAGCCGAGTCGCGGCCATACGTATGCCACTTCCTGGAACAGCATGACCATGAGGTTGTCCACGCTGAGTTCATCCTTGCCCTGAGCCCTGAGGGAGGCGTTGATAGCTCCACGGAATCCTGTGAGGTCTGCCATCATGGAGCCCATCATTCCTCCAGGAAGACCGCAGCCTACAAGGAGCGAACTCATGTGGGAGTTGTTGGAGTCTATCCAGTAACCGAGGAATTCATCAATGAATTTCTGTGTCAGACGGCGGACTTCCATATATGCGTCCATATTCAGATCCTTGACGAGGAATCCGTCAGCCTTCATCATTTCCCTGATGGTGATCACGTCCGGATGTACCTTGCCCCATGACAGCGGTTCCACTGCCACATCAAGGTAGTCGGCACCTGCCCTGGCCACCTCCAGCATGGATGCAGGTGAAAATCCCGGGCCGCAGTGACCGTGGTACTGGACTTTGATGTGCGGGTATTTGGTCTTGATGGATTTCGTGAGCTGCCCGAGCATGGTAGGGCGTCCGATTCCAGCCATATCCTTGAGGCAGATCTCGTCACATCCGTATCCTACCACCTTGTCCACTATGTCCATGTAGTATTCTACTGTATGGATAGGGGAGTTGGTTATGGAGAGGGCTACCTGTGATATCATTCCGCCTTTCTTCGCATACTCTACGGAGAGTTTCAGGTTCCTGTGATCGTTCAGACCGCAGAAAGACCTGGAAATGTTGGTGCCCTGTTTGCATTTTACCTTGTACATCAGTTCTCTGACATCAGCAGGAACCGGGTTCATTCTCAAAGCATTGAGACCTCTTTCAAGCATATGGGTCTGGATACCCGCCTTGTTGAACGGAGCCGTCCATTCACGGACAGCCTTGTTAGGATTCTCTCCGAAGAGAAGATTTACCTGCTCGAAGGCGCCTCCGTTGGTCTCGACCCTGTCGAAACACCCCATGTCGATGATAGCCGGAGCTACTTCTTTCAACTGGCTGACTGTCGGAACATATTTTCCTGACGACTGCCACATATCTCTGTAGACCAGAGAGAATTTTATTTCTCTTTTCATATCGAAGTGTTTTGTTTTATCCGTTCCGGATTTTCATTCAAATCGTACAAAGATATAGTTTTTTTATTTCATAAGGTCCAAAATTCTTAAAAGATGATAAAATCATCAACAAACACTTGACAGATTAATTATTTTATGTATCTTTGCAGTCCCAAATGAATATGGTGCCCATAGTTCAGTTGGTTAGAGCGTCAGATTGTGGTTCTGAATGTCGTCGGTTCGAATCCGACTGGGCACCCTTCCAAAGTCCTTGAAATCACGCGGTTTCAGGGACTTTTCTTTTATGTATAGTTTCAGAAACTCATATTGATTCACCACAAAACAAGCCTTTTTGGATGTCATTTCTGCATTTGTTTATTAATAGTTTATTAATTTTAAACAGATGTAATATGTTGACTTTCAGGACAGAAATAATGCCTTATGAGCAGAAGTCAGACAAAACATATAACGTGAAGATAAGGATTACCTACCAAAGGAGGATAAGGAGAATCTCTACAAGCATTTTTGTCACAAAGGATGACCTTACCAAGTCATTCAAATTGAAGAATCCACGAGTGGTGGCAGAAGCAGACAAACTAATTAAGGAGTATCAATCCATTTGCAGTAAGTTACAAGTGGAATTGAATAATTATAGCATTGATGATATAATCAATCTCCTCAAAGAGGAAAAAACGAGGGTAAAATGTGTTGATTTTCTGAAGTTCAGTTATGACTGGATAAATACGACCTCTTCAAAAGGAGCAAAAAACTATAAATCGGCAATAAATGCTTTTGCTTCTTATTTAGGTACAAAAACATTGGATATAAACCGGATTACTTCTGATATGCTGAAGGGCTTTTCTGAATATCTTGTCATAAAAAGAGAAAATAGAATCCGTGAAATGGCTGGAGCTGGAAAGAGAATTCCCTCGGACAGAATGGTTTCACTCTATTTGGGGAGTATCAGACATCTATTCAATCTGGCAAAGAAGCAGTATAATGACTATGACAAGGGGATAATAGTTGTCAAAAACTCCCCTTTTGAACATTTTGAAGTTCCCAAACAGGAAAGCGCAAGAAAAAGAGCCTTGTCTGCTGATATTGTTTTCAAAGTGTGGACACTGCCATATGTGCTTAATTCTGACGGAAAAGAACGCAAGTGTAGATATAATCTTGCCAAAGATTGTTTTATCTTGTCTTTCTGCTTGATTGGGATGAATTCTGTAGACCTTTATAATGCCAGTGAGATGGATGATAATACAATCATTTATAACAGGACAAAAACTGCTGAAAGAAGAAGCGACCGGGCACTGATGAAAGTGAATATACCTTTTCAGATAAGGAATCTGATTGAAAAATACAGGGATAGGACAAGTAAGAGAGTGTTTGATTTCTACCAGTTATATTCAACGGCAAGCAGTTTCAACAGGGCGATAAACTACGGTCTTAAAGAGATTGGCAGGCAGTTGGGAGTTGATGACCTCGAATATTATGCAGCAAGACATAGTTGGGCTACATTAGCCATAAATCAAGCAGGGGTAGATAAGTACACAGTCCATTCAGCATTAAATCATATAGATACTTCGATGAAAGTCACTGATATATATATTGAAAGAGATTTCAAGATTGAGAACGAAGCGAATAGGAAAGTAGTCAATCTTGTCTTTGGAGATGAGGTGTTGTAAAACTGCATAATCCTCTGTAGTTCAAATAGGATTATAGGGGATTTTTATTGTGTGGAATTTCTTGGATGGAACGAATCTAAATATCATAACATAATGGATAAGACAAGTTGAGAAGTAGTTGTTTGTTGATATTTATTGAATTTGAGTTGTTTATAAATTGTCATATTCAATTTGTTAAAATAAATTTGCTTTTTTTCGAATTTATTTCTGAATCTTTGTGAGCCGGAGTTATTCCGGCGGACATAGAGAAAATTTCTCACGGGCAACTGAGCTGCCTTTTTATAGCTTAATCCGTGTAGTGATTTCCTACAAACAGTAATGTTTCTGCATAGCGGGAACAATGTTTAACTTGAATGCCTCTTAAGTAGGCGTTCATAAAAGAAGGAGGTTCACTATATGGACTTTTTTTTTAAACGCCCAACAAAGGGCAGCCGTTGAATACAATGGCAAACATCTCATGGTGCTTGCAGGGGCAGGCACAGGAAAGACAAGAACAATAGCTGCGAGAGCAGCTTATCTGATTTCTCACGGTACAGACCCGAAAAGAATACAGATTCTCTCATTCACAAGAAAATCAGCAGGAGAGATAGTCGAAAGGG
Source organism: uncultured Bacteroidales bacterium (assembly GCA_944322815.1). Taxonomy (GTDB): domain Bacteria; phylum Bacteroidota; class Bacteroidia; order Bacteroidales; family UBA932; genus Cryptobacteroides. The sequence goes on from CALUQB010000016.1 coordinate 48,403, forward strand.
TCAAGGCTATGCTTCCGGAAGCAAAGGGACTTGATGGCAGCACTTTTCATTCATGGTGCTATAGGATAATCAGGTCAAATCCGAAGATATTTCCTTTTAGCGATTTTACGATTCTTGATGAGAGTGAACAGGAAGATGTGTTCCGATTCATTTTAGGTCAAAACAGTGAGGTCGCAGAAAGGACAGGGATAAAAGCCTGGGTCTTTAAAGATGTCTATTCAAAGGTCATAAATACGTGTTGTTCATTGTCAATGGCGATAAAGGATATTGTACTTGCAGAAGAAAGAATGACCGATGCGCAGAAAGACGGATGGGTAAGAAATAACAGGAGATATTTTAAAATAGTCATCCATCAGTACATTGACTATAAAGAACAGCACAAAAAGCTTGATTATGATGACCTTCTGTTTCAGATTATAAATGTTTTGGGAAGCAATCCCGATGCAAAGAAGCATATTGCATCAAAATACGACCATATCCTTGTGGATGAAATGCAAGATACAAATCCTCTTCAGTGGAAATTGTTGAATCTTTTTATAGATGATTGCCACCTTTTCTGTGTCGGGGATGACGCCCAGTCAATTTATGGCTTCAGAGGTGCGGATTTTCGTAATGTCCATTCTTTCAAGGACAGAGTGCCGGAATCATCTGTAATGAAGCTTGAAGACAACTACCGCTCTACACAGGAAATTCTTGATGTTTCAAACTGGCTTATAGCGAAGTCTCCTTTGAAATATGACAAACAGCTTAGAAGCGTACGGGGGACAGGTAGCAAGCCTGAACTTGTCCACTTTGATTCAGAGTGGGATGAAGCCGGGTGGATTGCAGATGACATAATGAAAGGAATAACCGATTCAGAAAAATCTTATAGCGACTATATGGTGCTGTCAAGGACAAGTAACGGAACAAGAACACTCCAGACTATTTTTATGAAAAGGGGTATTCCATATCAGATTTTCGGAGGGATGAAGCTTATTGAATCCGCACATATCAGAGATGTCCTGTCAGCACTGAAAATCACTGCAAATGTAAAAGATGATTTGTCATGGATGCGGTATCTCAAATTATGGCAAGGGATAGGAAACAAGACTTCGGCTAAGTTAGTAGGAGAAATCGGAAATTGTAAAACAATGGAAGATTGCATAACAGTGTTAAAGGGGATGAAAATAAAGGATAGCGATACGATAGACACTCTTGATGCAATAAAGGATATGAACAATAATCCGTCAAAGGCATTGGAGATTGCCGTAGCGCATATGAAAAATATGTTGTCAGCCAGATATGGGAATGATTGGGAGAGAAAATCAAAAGATTTTCCCGTACTTATTAAAGTAGCCGAATCATACTCTACTGTAACTGAGTTTCTCAGTGACTTTACATTAAATCCAATACTTGATGAAGGAAATATGATTGCAGATGATTCACCGAGGGATGTAGTCACAATATCAACAATCCATTCAGCGAAAGGGCTTGAAGCTGACACTTGCTTTGTCTTGAATGTTTCACCCGGATTATATCCGATGGCAAGGAATATCTCCAAAGGAAGCGATGATATAGAGGAAGAAAGAAGATGTCTGTATGTTGCATTGACAAGGGCAAAAAACAGGCTTGTGGTCACTCGGAATATCAGAAGCATACAATGCTCAAATGACGCATATGACCAAGAAGTTACCGCCCAACAGAATAATGACATTTATTTCTTTAATGAACTGCCTGATAATCTGTTTGAAACAGAGTATCCGAAAGACTATTCCATTGGGCAGGATAATTCATATACAGGGTGTGCGACAACGTGGATTCCTGCCTGTGGGTTTGACTTCAATTAAAATATCGTACCGTAATGGAGAAATAAAACAGGAGGGATGGTGTATGAACTGGAAGTTTTGGAAAGGATGGTTTGAAGAAAGCACAGGCCGGATTAAAGATGTGGCTTCGGAAGAATTTGGCAATATAGAAAATCCGAAGTCTAATAAACTGTTTCTTGCAATTGCTCGGAAACATGCAGGGGACTTTGCCATGATTCCTGAAAATCTTGATTTAGACAAGCATACTGAGCAATTTCCTCTGACAAATTATAAGTTCCGGAATAAAAGAGGGACAGATGTCATCTATTCAAAAGAAAGTATCAAGTTTGACAAAGACCGTTTGGCTTATATCATAGGCCTTATAAGTTCCATTCCTGCGTCAAATAAGGATTCTATTACTGAAGATGGCTTTGTGCCAATATACTCAAAGTATATCCAGAGATTCTTCCCGGACTACAAATGCTATCTTGATTATCTCATCAAGACTGGGGTTATAATTCCAGACGGTTTTTATATTGAGGGCAAAAAATCAATAGGCTATAAGTTTGCTCCATTTTATGAAAATGCCGGACTGGTAAAATATGTCTATCACAGGAAAAATCAAGGAAATGAAGAATCTGCAGCTGCTGTTCCTGCACAGACATATAACAAAGATAAAAACATATTAGAGGATAACCCGCTCGTAAATATACCTTATCTCTCCTTTTGGTATAACAATAAGAAACTTACAATAAGTTCAAGTGCAAGAGAATACGCATGGCAGGTCAAGGAAAGGAAATTTGCAGCTGGTGTTTTAAGTTGGGACGACAATCACGACAAATGGGATAAAAAGAAAAAGAGGTACTTCAAGAAAAATCCAAGGTCTCAGTATAATGCAGCCATGCATAATATAGCTGCAATAGAGATGGGGGCGTACAATGCCAAGATAGATTCAAATGTCCATAGGCTTCATTCTGCAATAACCAACATGCAGAAAGATTACAGAAACTTCCTCAAATATGACGGACAGGAACTTACAGCCATAGACATTTCAAACAGCCAGCCATTCCTGCTGTGCATATTGTTCAATCCTGATTTCTGGGATAAAAGTTCTGATGCTTATATCAATATAGGTCATCTTCCGGAGAACATCCAAAGGAGATTTTCAGATGAGCTGCTGGATGAAATAAAAACTTACGTGGCTTCTATGCCAGAGGACAGTAAATCCGAATATATCATCAAGGCTTCAAGTGGAGAAGTCTATGAGTTCATGATGGATAAAGCAAATGAACAATATCCGGGCTGCTGCAAAGAGAAAAAGGATGCCAAGATAATGATGCTGATAGCATTTTTCTCGGCAAACAGTTTTCTTAACCAGGGCAAGGAAGCTGCAAAGATGAAAAGAATATTCAAAGCCACTTTCCCTGAAATATACGGACTTATTGAACTTGCCAAGACAGGCAAGAAACAAAAGAACAGGTTTGCCTGCCTCTTGCAATCAGTCGAGAGTGAAATAATACTGCACAGGTGCTGCAAAAGAATATGGGATGAGGGAGGGCACAATGTACCTGTATTTACTATCCACGACTCAATAGCCACCACTGCGGAGAATGTAGGGTTTGTAAGAAATATAATGAATGAGGAGCTGACTAAAGCAGCAGGGGTACACCCAAGTTTCAAGACTGAACTTTGGTCTGAATCTAATTTGATGACAGAAAACTGACAACCAAAACAATAGACAGATAAATTGAGTGGATTTTTGTGTGTCCTATATAGGGCTGTTCTGCAAAAAATCCACTCATTTTTTTGATATTACACATTCATATTACAACAAATTCAGTCTGATACACATAAGGATTTTTATAAAGTCCGGCAAATTATCCTGTTAAGCATATAAGCAAACCATTTATAAAAACCTCACCATTTGGCTTATCTCAAGTGACAAAACCACTTATGCTGCATAGGCTATTCTATGACTATTCTGTGTCATTCCTGACCATTGGGTATCTCCTCAGGAGAAATATTTTTCTGAAAAATTTTTCAAAATTTTAGAATTTTTTTGGAATCCCTGCAAGCCCGGAGTAACCCGGAGCAACCCACCCCAGCATTCAGGAGGTGGGACATCCCCCTCCTGCAACAAAGTTCAACAATAAAAACAGTTAGAGTTATGGAAAATCTGAGATTTGTGCGGACAATGTCCGTGGAAGACTTCAAGAAGGGTATGGGAGTGCCTGAGATTGAAGTGAAGAAGAACCCACACACAGGCAAATGCTTCTTTGTCTATGGCAATGAGGTGGGTGCAGTGAGTTCAAGGTTTGAAAGAGGAGGGATTGATATGCCTGTCATCTCACAGGTATGCTCGGCAGACACAGGGGAGCTGTTCTTTATGCTCCACCAGAGGGGTGAAGGAGGATGCGCAACACTTGCAAGATTTTGACCTTGCACCGTCTTATATCTGGAAAGTCAGGCTGTCATCAGTCTGGCTTTTCCCCTATCAAAAATTTAAGGTTTTACAGTTTGTCATTCGGACTAAAAATTTGAAATCAGTTATGGACACAACTACACTTAGGGTATCATCAAAGAGGCAGGCCAAGATAAAGATGGCACTGCAAGGCTGTGCAGGCAGTGGCAAGACCTACTCTGCACTTCTTCTTGCCTATGGTCTTACCAAGGACTGGTCAAAGATTGCCGTAATAGATTCAGAGAATGGCTCTGCTGACCTCTATGCAAATCTGGGCAGTTACAATGTGCTGCCAATCACAGACTATTCCCCCGAAGCCTACATTGAGGCAATCAACATCTGTGAGAATGCTGGGATGGAGGTAATCATCATTGACTCAATCTCCCACTGCTGGGACTATCTCCTGGAATACCATGCAGGACTTATGGGGAACTCCTTTGTGAACTGGGGCAAGGTGACCCCAAGGCAGACAGCCTTCATACAGAGGATTCTCAAGAGCAGATGCCACATAATCTGCACAATGAGGACAAAGCAGGACTATGTTCTCAATGAGAGGAACGGGAAAATGGTTCCTGAAAAGGTGGGGCTCAAGGCAGTTATGAGGGATGGTGTTGACTATGAGTTCACAATAGTGCTTGACCTGGACCTGAAGCACCATTCTGTTGCATCAAAGGACAGGACAGGGCTGTTTATGGGGAAACCTGAATTCACAATCACTCCACAGACTGGAGAGTCAATCCTGAAATGGTGCAACACAAAGAGCAGACCAGATGTGGTCAGTGGTGCAGGCTTCCAGATGAGCCAGCCAGTGAACAGCCAGCCAAGAGAGTATAACAACAATCAACAAAATCAGAAATACTATGGAAACAATGTATATGCGCAGAGCAGGAACTGAACAGAGAGTGTTACTGCCGGATGAAATAAGGGACATCAACAACAGGAGGATAGGGATAAACCCTGATTCACTTGCACCAAAACTGCTGAAGCAGGCTGTGATGAATCAGATTGCTCCAGCATCAGGAGCTGTGTCAAATGTAGCCACTTCTCCTATAATAGACAAAAGAAGTGAATACAAGCCTTATGCTGTGGTATCTCCTGAAACAGATGCCACTCCAAAAGAGAATCTGTCCTCCAAAAGACTTCCATTCATAGAAGCCAACACAAAGGAAGTGAGTGTGGGACATCTGAAGAATGACTGCATAATTCCGGTATTCTCAAAGGACAATGAGATAACCATATCCCACCATTCTTTCATAGAAGCGGTCTATGATGCGGCAAATGAGGTATTCAGAGGAGAAAGGGTTGACAATCCGGATGTAAGAGTCAGCCACATAATAAAAGGAAGAATCCCTGAAGCGATGAATAAGCCTGTAAGTTCACTTTTGGACAGTGACAAGACCATCTATTATGAAAGGATGATGTTCTGCATGGAGATACCTACCATATATGAAGATATAGCCGGAAACAGGCTTAATCTGACAGTAGGAGGAGTGAGGGCATACAATCAGGAGAATCTGTACAGCAGGAAGACATTCGAGAAGTTCAAGGTGTTCATTGGCTTCAAAAATATGGTGTGCTGCAACATGTGCATATCAACAGATGGGTACAGGTCAGAGATAAGGGCAATGAGTATTGGGGAACTCTACAGAGCAGCAATAGGTCTGTTTCAGAGTTACTCAATGGACAACCATATCCAGCAGATGAGTAGGTTGCAGGAATACTCCATAAGTGAAGCCCAGTTGGCCCAGTTCCTTGGGAAGTCAAGGATGTACCAGTATCTTCCGAACAAGGAGAGAAAACAACTTCCTGAAATGCTGATGACAGACACACAGATAAACCTTGTAACAAAGGCTTACTACAATGACAGTAATTTTGGAAGAAAGCCTGATGAAAAGAAACTCTCAATGTGGAAGATGTACAATCTCCTCACAGGAGCAAACAAATCCTCCTACATTGACAGCTTCCTTGACAGGTCATTGAATGCAGGGGAACTCTCATCAGGGATATGCAGGGCTCTCAAGGGAGATGATGAATATTCCTGGTTCATCAGGTAATCATCACTCAATCTTCTCTCACATATAGCCTGTCTGTATTTATCCATTATGTTAGGATATTTTTTGAATGGCATATCTGGGCATAAACTCATAGATATTATAATTATCTATATTATATGACTAAGTGCGCAGATATGCCAAAATGATTGATGAAATGGATGAGTTTTTTGCAGCAGCAGTCCCAGCCATACTCCAGCTGATAACTAGTCTTGCAGTTATGTGCTGGCTGTTTGGTGGTGAGGACAGGAGAAAGGAAAACAGGAAGAAATGAATATAGGGGCTTGGAATGCCCCTTGTTTGTTTTTATTGTTGGGAGCCATGATCTTTTTATGGGGTTGTGGCTCTTTTATCTATACATCTGACAGAGAATATCTTGGACAGATGAAAATTAAAGCCGAAATTTGACATTCAATACTCCATGAGTGTTGTCCATTATGTCGGAAATGTTTTCTATCTTCCGGAGTTTGACACTTTGAAAGTAAGAAAAACGAAGAAAAAGTTGGCTGGAGATTGCTGCAGTGGCGATTTTCAG
>CALUQB010000017.1 GCA_944322815.1 uncultured Bacteroidales bacterium
CTTCAGACGGTCAAATGTCAGCATTGCCCATTCCTGTTGTCTGCATCATTTTTGTAACCGCCTTCCCCTTGACAAGTGACTATTTTCGTGTTCCGGCTTGGAATGCGCGACCAATAGTCTTTCATAGCTTGACTGATGTGCTGCTTGTGGGTCTCTGACTTTGGCCGGTTCTTGTTAGCCATCGAGATTTTCTGCCGAGTTTCGTCACTCAGCTCCCGGTACTGTCTTTTATATGTATAAGTCGTCATAGTATAATTCAGGCTTTACTATGCCTGTCCTTATACTATATATAGTAGGACTACCAAAGAAAGTAAAGTGATTCTACAACCTGAATGTCTTTTTTATCCGTTGTACCGTTGAGGCTGATACATTGCAGAGTTTAGCCGTGTTCCTGACCGATTGCCCCCTCTTGAGTGTCCTGATGACATTGGCATATTCTGCTTCAAGACTGTCTATGGTCTTTATGCTTCCCGGCTTTCTCCCCATCCTTACTCCTTTCTGCTTCGCCAGCTCACGTCCTTGGGATAGCCTGAATACAATGTTTTCACGCTCCTTCTCGGCACAAAACGAAAGGCAGGAGATATAGATAGCCATGATACCGTTTACCTTGTCACCGTCAAAGAGTGTCAGGCCCTCCTTTTGAAAGAATACGTTGATGCGGTTATCCACACAAAATTTTATAGTTTCAAGCACCTCCCATATCTGCCGTCCGCATCTCGACAGTTCCGAAAACAGGATGATGTCAGTCTGCTGCTCCTTCGCGAAAGACAGGCACTCCATGAGTCCGGCTCTCTCCGAATTACGCTTGCCTCCACTGATATGTTCTTCGATGACTTTCTCGACCTCATACCCGTTGATGTCTGCATACTCTTTCAGGGCTTTCACCTGCCTTTCGGTGCTCTGTCGTCCTTCCTGTGCTCCGGATGATGATACCCTCGCATAAATTATAGCCGTACTCATTGTCGTAGTCAATTAAATCTTTGTATTAAACCGTCACGCTAAATCCAGCAATCTGTATTCAGAAAAATCAGGTCTGCCACCTGAATACATTAGCAGACCTTGATAAGGCTCTGAATCTGACAGCTCCTCCACGCCCCTATCTCCACATCGAAGAATGGTATGACCTTGATACTTGCCTTTGCGCCTCCGACCGTGTGGGCCTTGGCAAGTGACGGCATTGTTGTGCCGAATGCGTGGCGGATGCTGCCGTCCTTCTTTGAAAACCAAAACTCAATAACTGAAGTCTGCATCCTCTTGCGGAGCTCATTGCCTTGAGCAAGCAGATAACCTGCGGCCATTGAGCTGCCCACCCTTTCAGCTATGATGCCTGCCCTGACCAAATCCTTTCCTTTCATTGCAATGATTGCCATATTTTCCATAACCCATTAGATTTATAGTTCAATTCTTATGTTTTTCCGAATACAAATATATGACATTTATTTAATATATGCAAATAATTTGTGACATATTTTGAATATATGCCATAAATCCATATCTTTGCCGGAAAACAGGAATACATGGCAGACAGAAAAATCATACACCTGAACCTCAACGGTCAGGACTACTATTTCGGCTCGCTTGCAGCCATATTCACCGAATTCACGAGAGAAGAAATTGGGGTCAGCTACGGTTCATTAAGAAATTACGGACTTTCACCGGAGCATCCATATATAAATGACAAGGTTGTTATAAAAGAGGGAATACTGATAACTGCCAAAGGCGACCGAGGTAAATCCAAATCCGGCGTCTGAAAAATAAAAGAGCCGGGTCTATATATCCGCTAGATCCAGCTCTGTATTATTTCGTCAATATGTCAGAACACATATCCCAATCCAACCCGGTAGCGGTCGAACGGATAGTCTCTAATACCATGCTCGAATGCTGCCGAGGGGCGGAAACGGCCTACCCTGAAGACGGTCTCAACCCTAAACACCATTGGTCTGTCGCCGTTGCGTTGCCAACCGGTGTAACCCTGCCATGCAGTCGAAACATCTGCAAGCCTTGTATTCAGTCCTATCTTAATCCCATACATATAGGCATCGTTCTGAGATGACTGCCCTGTCTGCCAACACAGGAAACCTCCGTTTACAGTAAAACTCAGAGACCGGAAGAAGCCAAGACCGAATTCCATAGACTTGGATATGGTCGCATCGAAGAAATATCCGGGGGCATCATAATATCGCGCATATTCCTCGCTGTCTCCGGATGCAGTCACTATTGCTGCCCTGACTATTATATCCGGTCTGATACGTGTCTGCCTCAACAAATGTATGTTCGTGGCTATATAGACAGTTCCTATCTCGTGACCATGAATTTTCTGCTTCTCCGAATGCTGCCACTCCAATGATTCGGGTGTGTTCGTATAGAACTCGACTACCGGCATCCACAGAGACAGGCTGACCCGTTCCGAAAAGAGCGGGAGATTGAGTTCTGCCATTATCGTTTCTGTAACATCACCATAGAAACCATTACTGAAGTCAAAGGACAGTTCTGCACGAAGCCGGGAGATTGACATATCCCCCGGCATTTCCGGAACAGGCATTGCATTCGGCCCATAATACAACGGTGAGACTTTGCTGTCCGCATCTTGTGCTTGAATATACGAACACGATATGCATAATAATGTAATGACGATTAATAAATATCGATTACTTATCATCGCACAATATAAAAGGAGAGTGACTCTGAATTCGCAGAATCAACTCTCACTATACTTTTTAGAGCAATTTAGAACGCGTATCCAAGTTTCAAGTTTGCAGCTAATCCACCTCTTTTTCCTAAAACAAGTCCACCTCCTATAATAGATTCATCATAATATGTTTCATATTGGCTTGAACCAAATCCAAGACTAAGATTAACACACTGAGAACCTTTGGTGCGAATGTCAAAACCAATACCAAACAAGTATATTCCTCCTACATATTTAGAAAACTCAGCACCTAAATTGGTATATAAGTATGTACTGACTCTAGCCGGTCTAAAGTAATATCTCACATCTGCCACTATGGGAACATATACTTTATCGCTCCTCGAAATAGAATTTGAGCCATCATAATACGACACCGTAAAAGGAGTTGTCAAATCTATGCCAGCAACGCCACCAACATACCAATGCTTGTTGAATCTGTACCCTGCAAAATAATGAAATCCATGTTTATTCACCGAAGTCTGTGCGCCAAAGGCGGCCACTACTCTAAAAGAATACTCTCCACCCATACGGAGACCAAGCATTGCAGCCTCCACCTCGGCCGAATACATCTCTCGTTTTTGATTTTTGTCCAATACTTTCTGAACTGCTGCATCATCCGTTTTTTGATTTTTGTTTCTCGGCTCTGCAACACTGACTGTGAAACAGCCATATAGCAGGCAGCAAATCATCAATAACATTAATCGTTTCATTGATTGTTTAGTTGTGCATTGGCTCCTGATGCTGTTTATTATACGACAAAAGTGTGGAGCCAATCCCGTTTATTCTATGGAGGTTGTGGAAGAACCCGACTCGATAAACTGAAAATACTCCACACCCGTAGCACGATATGGAGTATCAGCCCCAGAACGGAGCATACAACATAACCAATGCACGAGCAAGGTGTATTCGCAATCCCTGAGTCTTTGAAAACTTCCACATTTCCATAGAAGGATAAACGAAAACACTTTCGCTGATATGTCTGCCTGAAATCAGGCCCTACAAAGGTAGCTATTTTTTGTTTACATCAAACTAATTCAGTCATTTTATCAGGATGTGAGGCCCCGTTTACAAACTTGAATTCACTCTGAAATCATCATGGCAAACTGTTGTATGTGTACTACGTCTTCTGTCAATACACGCAAAAATAGACGGATAACAGATGTTATCCTTTTGAGTCAAACCGGGGCGGAGAGAGGGAGTATACTGTACCATACCAACGAGATAGCCCATGTATAGCCTCAACCGAAGTATCGCCGAAAATTCATAAATGAATTCAGTCGGATAATCTAACCTCGGAGCATAGATACCTTTTCGCAAAAAAGGACTCGGTTCAATGACACTGCGACTTGGAATCCGGATATCATGCCGCATCACAAGAAGCGTTTTGAAAACTCGACAACCCTTACGAATCCATCTATGACCGGGTTAGATAATTCGATTATCTGTCCTACCAAGCAGGACACTTCATTCGAGGTGTCCTTTTCTTTTATGTCCATACCCCTCACAGAGCGCACTGCAAGGACGGTTTGAGCGAAGAAAGGGTTTATATTTTCGGTACGAGGACGCCTGGTTTTACAGGAACAGTCCGAAATTGGCCGAAAGGCTCTCGGAAGCAGATCTGAAGTCATCAAGTACCAGATCGGAATATGGGGCGACGGATTCGCGTGAATTTGTGGTCGCGAGAGCTATGACATGGCCGCCGGAATCGCGGCCGGCACGCAATCCGTTGAACGAATCCTCAAAAATATAAGCCTCGTCCGGAACAGCCCCGAAAACATCCATTCCCATCAGGTAACAGTCAGGAAACGGTTTGGAACGGGCGAAATCATCACCGGTCAGAATCCTGTCCACCATATCTGGAATTTCCGGCCTGGTCTTGTAGACCTGAGCCATCTTGTCCCTGTTTGAACTGGTCACTATTGCCGCAGGAAAATGATTTTCCTTCAGATACGACAGAAATTCGTATGCCCCGGGCACATAGCGGAATTTCATGCCTGCTTCGAAATCATACAGCTTTTTGCGAACTTCTTCGCGTCTCACGAAATCATCCGGGAAACACCTTCGCAGAGACTGTGTTATCGTTTCGCCCTTGAGCTTTTCAGCCAGATGCGGGTCTCCGAGATATTCACTGCCGATACCGTCCCAGAACTCCGTATATTGTCCTTCAGTGTCGAAAATGACTCCGTCCAGATCGAAAAGAAATACTGCTTTTTTCATTTTTGCTCCTGATTCCGGCGCAATTTACTAAAAATTCCCGACCGTCATTACTGAAAGCCCCTGAATGTAGCAATAAAGATATGGAAAAACCAATGGACGGATGGAAAGTGAGCACCGGCCCTCCGTATAAATTTGAGGGGCGGCCGAAAACTTGTTTCAGTCGCCCCTCTCATTCAGTTATGGGAAACTTATTTTTTGAAATATCTGTTGTAAAGTCCCTGGAAACCGGCACCGTGACGGGCTTCGTCCTTGCACATCTCATGAACGGTATCATGGATGGCATCGAGATTGTGGGCCTTCGCGAGTTTTGCGATGCGGAGCTTGTCTTCGCATGCGCCTGCTTCAGCTTCCATTCTCTTCTTCACGTTGGTTTCGGTATCCCATACCACTTCACCGAGCAGCTCTGCGAATCTGGCAGCATGGTCAGCCTCTTCGTAAGCATATCTCTTGAATGCCTCGGCTATTTCCGGATAGCCTTCCCTGTCTGCCTGGCGGCTCATGGCGATGTACATGCCTACCTCAGTGCATTCGCCTGCGAAATGATCCTTCAATCCCTGGAGTATTTCAGGGTCAATATCCTTCGCTACGCCAAGCCTGTGTTCGTCAGCCCATGTGATTTCGCCTTCCGACTCTGTGACTTCTACGAATTTATCTGATTTTGCATGACATACAGGGCACTCTGCAGGTGCACTGTCTCCCTCGTGGATGTATCCGCATACGAGGCATCTGAATTTCTTTTTCATATCAATTATCCTTTAAAATTGTTGTTTGCAATCGTCTTTTCCAGTCGGCTAAAATTGAATAATTCAAAATTAGACCTTTGCAAAGGTAGTCTTTTTCCGTCAATCTCCAAATTTTTTTTATGAAAAACACGAAAAAGACATAAAAGAGGAAAAAACGGAAAACGGAATTCTTTAATTGTATGTCTGCTCATAATAGACCGGACGGATACTCTTGCCAAGCCATTGATCGGAATTGTCAGACATCGACGTATTGTCATCGGTAAATAAAAGACTGAAATAGCGCATTCCAAACAGACTGTCCTCTCTTGTCTTTGTCCAGTACCACCCTGCGTTTTCAAGCCAGCGTCTGCTTTCGCCCTCGCGATAACCTCCTGCAGGGAGGAAAATGGAATTCCCGTTAGGACCTGTCACACGATACCCGTGAGTTCCCGTAACCTGCGTCCATTCCCACGTGCACTTGTCTATAAGTTCTTCCATCTGGCCGCGTGTCGGTGTATGCCAGTTGGTGCCCCATTTGGCCATGGCCAGGTCAGTGAAGATGACCGTGCCTGGTGCGCCTGTCAGCGGATAGTCACCGGGATCTTCGGAATGAAGCTTTCCCGTCGGGTCACCCCAGCCGTAGAAACCTCCGTACCTCTCCGGCTTGTCCGCACCGATATTCCACGGGGCCCATTTGACTGAAAGACCGAGGTCTACCGCTTCTTCTGCCGCAGGAACCTTGCCGAAGTAGTCTTCCCATGCCACTTTTTCGCTCTTGTATGCTATGGGACGTATGGGGCTTGAACATATGGTGCTGTATGATTCCCTGGTTCCGCTGTAGAAGCGCCATTTGCCGCTCATACTGCCAGGGCCCTGGTAAATGTAGAATCCGACGGAGTTCACATACGCCTTGTCACCCAGATAGGATTGTCCTGCCAAAGGCAGGTATATGCAGTTCCCGTTAGGGCCGGTGACACGCATGACTTTGGTCATTCCGTCACCTGCATACATTTCTTCAAATGTGCAATGATCGTAAAGTTCCTGCACGTGCTCCCATGACGGTATGATCCAGTAGTTGCGTTCAGTAGACCTGGTCACATGGTTGCGCAGATTGCTTAATGAGGTCATATCCATGCCTTCCGAACCGACATAGTCTCCTGCAGCATACGGATTGTCTGCACCTACGTTTCTGTCAGCCCAGTATACGCTGAGGCCTATATCCACCAGGCGCAGTGTGTCCCCGTAGCCTTCCGTACCCCCTGTCTGTCCTGCTACCGGCCCGCCGCCAGGCATGTCATACCGGGAGCATGATACCATCGCGGTACCGGCTGCCATCATGATACAAAATACCGGAACGGCCAGAATGTCATATAAAGCTCTCATACCCGTAAAATCTTAAAACATATTGCATTCTCCAGCAAAAATATGAAATTTATACGACAACAGGAAATGTCTGTATGCAATGCTCTGCAGATATATTATATTTGCAGGAAAGTGAACACCCGGCCCGGGACTGCCGGAGAGAAAACAGCCATGATACCGTTTCTGAAACAAATTGCCTCAGCCTATTATGATAGAGGCGACATAGAAAATACATGCTTCATATTTCCGAACAGGCGGTCGGAAGTCTTTTTCGTGAAATACCTTTCCGATCTGGTGGCGGGGAAAAATGCCGGAGGGGAAGACCCTGTTCCTTTGAAAGTGCCCGATACATGTACCATAAACGATTTCATCTATCGGATCTACGGCATCACTCCGACAGCCAGGATCACCCTGTTGCTGGAGTTGTACACCGTATATGCCGGGCTGTTCAGGAAAGCGGAGACTCTGGACGAGTTCATATTCTGGGGAGACATCATCATAGGGGATTTCAACGATGTGGACAAATACATGGCTGACGCTTCCCAGCTGTTTACTAATATCGCCGATCTTAAAAGCATCCAGGATTCGTTTTCGTATCTGTCCGAGACCCAGCGGAAAGCTGTCGAGGCGTTCATCAGCCATTTCAGCGACCGGAACGGACGTCTCACTGTGAATCTCGAGTCCGATGACCCGAAAGTAAAAGAACGCTTTCTGCAGATCTGGAACATCCTCTATCCGTTATACAAGGCATACCGGACATCCCTGCAGGAAAAAAACATGGCTTATGAAGGCATGGTCTACCGGGATGTGGCGGAACGTTTCAGCTCAGGTTCTCCCGGGGAGATTCTGTCGCAAGTCTTCCCTTATGCGCGGAAATTCGTCTTTACGGGACTTAATGCTCTGAACGAATGCGAGAAAACGGTGATGCGGCGCATGCGGGAAATGTCCCTGGCTGAATTCTGCTGGGACTACTCGGGATCCATGATAAGGGACAGATACAACAAATCTTCTTTTTTCATGGACAGCAACATCCGTGAATTCCCCCCGACTGTCATGACGGATGCGGAAGAGCCGCCGGTCCCCGATATCAGAGTCGTGAGTGTCCCGTCATCTGTCGGACAGGTCAAACAACTCCCGAATATTTTCAGGACCATAGCTGACACATGTGCCGGCGGAGATCTTTCGAAAGTCGGCATACTGAAAGGCAGATCCTCATCTGCAGGAGCCGACTGCGCCATAGTCCTGCCGGATGAAAGCCTGCTGATGCCCGTGCTTAATACCATCCCTCCGGAAATACGGGACATAAACGTGACCATGGGGTATCCTGTGACGGCCGGCTCTTTCTATATGTTCATGTCTCTGGTGATGGATCTTCAGATGAATCTCAGGAAGAAAGGCGATATATGGTATTTTTATCACAGACAGGTACGCACCCTGTTTTCCGACAGTATTTTCAGGGCAGCGGCAGGGGAGAATGGGCTGGCCGGCATTGACAGGATAAAATCCCGCGGCCAGCTTTTCATTCCGGCTTCCGATCTGGATGCAGGAGGTATCTTTTCCACTGTCTTCCGGCCTGTAGTGACCGGAAAATCATCAGCGTCCCATGAAGATACCGATGCCTTCGCTTCATATCTGCTGGAAGTCATCGAAAGTGCCGTACCCGCCCTGAAAGCGGGCAATGCCGACAAGGTCGAGCTGGAGTTCGCCATAGAATTCCACAAGACAATAAGTTCCCTGAGAAAAAACCGTCTGCCTGTCAGGCCGGCTACGTGGATCAGGATCCTCAAGCAAATCCTCGCCCCCGTATCGGTTCCGTTCAAAGGTGAGCCGCTACAGGGACTGCAGATAATGGGACCGCTGGAGACAAGGGCGCTTGACTTCGAGAATCTGGTCATCATGTCGGCAAACGAAGGTGTCTTTCCGCGCAGGAGCGTGTCTTCGTCATTCATCCCTCCTGAACTGAGGCGTGGATTCGGTCTGCCTACTTATGAATATCAGGATGCCGTATGGGCATACTATTTCTACCGTATGCTGTCACGGGCATCGAATGTATGGCTTCTTTATGATTCCAGGACAGAAGGAATGAAGTCCGGGGAAGAAAGCCGTTATATAAAACAGCTTCAGTACCATTTCAATATTCCTCTGAAAAGGTACGAGGTAAGCGTGGCCTTGTCCGAAACGACTTCCCCGGAATCCATTCCGAAGACGGCCTCGGATGTGGAATTTCTGAAAAACATACCGTATTCTGCCAGTTCCATATCCGAATACCTCGACTGTCCGGTGAAATTCTATTATGACAAGGTGAAGAATCTCGGAAAGGAAGAGGAGTTGGCCGAAGAGCTGGATGCAGGACTTTTCGGTACCGTATATCATGAAATGATGCAGACACTCTATCATGGAGAGGATGCCATGAAAAGCGGGCTTCCGGTGTCCGAATGGATAACTGTTGCCGAAGCCGGAAACAGGCCTCGGGAAATCACCCGGGAATATCTTTCTTCGTGGCTGAAGCGTGAAGACGAGATCAGGTCGAAAGTCCGGAGCATTATCATGCGGAACCTGAATGCCATCGAGGTGACAGGAAAAAATCTGGTGACAGTGGATGTCATAGTCCGTTATGTCATGAAAACTTTGTCCGCCGATCTGGAGATACTGGAGCATTCGCCGCGTGGAAGTATCCGTATGCACGGCCTGGAAAAACGTTGTGTGACGGATTTCCACGGATTTACCCTGAAAGGTGTGGTGGACAGGGTGGACAGTGTTTGCGACGGGGAAATAAGGATTGTCGACTACAAGACAGGTCTGGTGGAAGAGAAGGCTGTAAGTCTGACTGAATCAGATCCTGCCGGTGTGGCGAAGGCCGTGTTCGACAGGACACCATCGAGAAAACGTCCTAAAATAGCACTCCAGCTTTATATTTATGACAAGTTCATGAGGCAGGATCAGGAATTGGCCGGACAGGCCATGAAAAATTGTGTGTATTCCGTCAGATCCATGTTCGCCAGGCTTCCTGAAAGCTATCCGGTAGAGGAATCTTTCATCAGCGAGATGGATGCCGGACTGGAATCGTTTTTCAGCGAACTGACGGACGTATCCGTGCCGTTCAGACTGACGACAGACAGTTATTTTTGTGAAAATTGCGATTTTAAAACCATTTGCGGAAGATGATACAGATCATGAAAGCCTCTGCTGGCTCGGGAAAGACTTTCAATCTCGCCAGGAAATACATCACCCTTCTCTTCAGGAAGAATGACAGGGCGGCTTACAGGCATATCCTCGCCGTGACTTTTACGAACAAGGCCACCGACGAGATGAAAAGCAGGATATTGCGTGAACTGCACATCCTTTCCACGGATCCGTCATCTTCCGGCTATCTGAAATGGTTCATCCCCGGGATGTTTCCGGCAGAGCAGCTGGAAGGCCTCGACCCTGCGGATTTTGTGACGGAACTGCCGGGAAGGCCAGGGGTGCCCGTCACTACGGATAGTCTGAAAGAATGTGCCAGGGAAATGCTCTGTGCCATACTGCACGATTACAGCGCTTTTTCCATCAGCACCATAGACCGGTTCTTCCAGCAGACCCTCAAGGCTTTCTCCAGGGAAATCGGCCAGTTTTCTTCCTATCAGGTGGAACTGGACAAGGACCTTCTCATCTCGGAGACTGTCGACAGGATATTCGATTCATTGACCGATGACAGCCCTCATCTTCTGAAATGGCTGACAGACTGTGCCATAGAGCAGGTGGAGAACGGCGGCAGCTACGATATTACCAGAAGTCTGGTGAAAATGGCCTCAAGGCTGAAGTCGGACCAGTACAGGGATCTGGCTGAAGCCCGGGGAGTAGACGGAAACAGCACATATTCATATGAGAATCTTCAGAAAATAAGAAAACTCTGCCGTTCCGTAATCACAGGATTCCGGAAAACTGTCATGGACAGGGCTGATGCCGCGATAAGTGCCATGGAAAACTGCGGTCTCAGGGTTGAGGACTTTTACAGGGGATTCCCGAAAGTCCTGTACAGCTACAGGGATCTGGACGGGAATGCGGTGATAAGCGCTCCCGAGACCTTCCTGGCCAGAGGCGCCGATCCTGAATCATGGTTTCCGAAAGCCAGACAGAAGGACTACATGGAAAAGGCCGACGGACTGGAAATCCCTTTCAGCGAATTCTGCTCTTTGTTCGAAGACGGTTTCAGGACATACAATACAGCCAGGCTGATAGCCGGCCAGCTTTATGAGCTGGGACTTTCCGCCGATATTGACAGGGAATTCAATGCTGTCCTGAAGGACAACAATGTCCTGAGCATCGATGATTCGAACCTGATTCTGAAGAATATCATAGACGGTTCGGATGCGCCTTTCGTCTATGAAAAGACGGGTGTCAGATATGAAAACTTCCTGCTGGACGAGTTCCAGGACACTTCCAGGATCCAATGGGAAAATTTCAGGCCGCTTCTGGAAAACAGCCATTCCCAGAATTTCGAAAACCTGATCGTGGGAGATGTGAAGCAGAGCATATACAGGTGGAGAGGCTCTGAATGGAAGCTTCTGCATGAGAGCCTGGAGCAGGATATGCCCGGATGCGTGACCTCCGTCCTGGACAGCAATTTCCGCAGCTGCAGGAAGATCGTGGAGTTCAACAATGCCTTTTTCCCTTACGCTGCCGGCCGGCTGGATGCCCTGTACGGTTCAGGAAATGTCATTTCCGGAATATATTCCGACGTTTGTCAGAAAACCGCTTCAAAATCAGGGGATGAAGGTATCGTAGAGATTTCATTTGCCGTCAGGGACAGGCAGACCGATGCAGTCCTGAAAATCATTGAAAGGCTGACGGACACGGGAGCCGGATACGGGGATATAGCCGTACTGGTCAGGAACAATATTTCCGGGGCCAGGGTGGCTGAGGATCTCATAAGGCATTCCGTACCTGTGGTGACGGATGACTCCTTGAAAGTGAAGTCATCATCCGTGGTCCGGAGGATGGTGTCCCTGATGGCATACATGGACAACCCCCGGAATACTCTTGGCAGCTATCTGGCGAATTCCATGAACATCAGAATCCCGGACAGATACAGGTCTCTCCCGGATCTGTGTGAAAGCATAGCCAGAGCCATGCAGAAAGAAGACGAAGCAGGTTTCACTGCGGAAGCGACCTATGTGCAGTCTTTCGTGGACTGCGTACTGGACTATTCCTCTAAGAACGGGAATTCCCTTCATGATTTCCTGGCATATTGGGATGAAGCGGATCCCAACGTCTGTTCTCCTGCGCTTTCGGATGCTGTCAGGATCATTACAGTACACAAGTCGAAAGGCCTGGATTTCGGCTATGTCATCTTCCCGTTCGCAGAGACCGTGACTCTCTACAGGCCGTCGGACGTATGGTGCAGTCCTGATTTCAGCGATACGGATCTCGCTCCGGCAGGGAACTGTATCTTCGATGTGAGTCTGTCCGAAAGCAGTCCCGCCACACTTTTCGCCCCTGACTATCGGAGAGAAAAGCTGATGCAGTATATAGACAATCTCAACATATTCTATGTGGCCCTGACCAGGGCGGTGAAAGGCATGCATGTCATCGCCGAATATCCGTCTGCTTCATTTCTGAAATCAATGGAAAAAGGTGCCCCTGACAGCAGGAACATGAGCCATGTGCTGTATTCTTATATTCATGAAGCAGGAGTGCGGACCGGTTTCAGGGAGGGAGAACTGAAATCCGAAGATATTCCGGAGTCATTCGTGACCGGGGAGATGCCTTCATTCGCATCCGGGCAGGCTGATGCAGGAGGGAAACCGTCACTGCAGTCATCCTATCCATCCTATCCTTTGAATCCGGAGGTTCCGGAAGAAGACGGCGGGCTGCCGGGGAACAGACTGGTATTCAGTACGGACAGTCAGGATTATTTTTCGGAAGAAGGCCGTTACGGCCTTTATTCTTCCGGCAGGCTCCGCGGAATCATCCTGCATCGCATATTGGCATCGGTGAATGTTGAGGATGATCTTCACAAGGCGGTCAGTGATGCCATTGCCTCGGGCTTCCTGCCGGAAGACGAGGCTGAAGAAGCAGAAAAAATATTGTCCTCGAAAATCAGAAGCGCGGCTGACAGAAAATGGTTTTCCGGCGACGGCGTGAAAATATTGAACGAAGTTTCCCTCATTGATTCGGACGGAAGCCTGTACAGGCCGGACAGAGTGCTGGTAGGGGAGGATGGAAAGGTGACTGTCCTGGATTACAAGTTCGGGGCGAAGGAGAACGGACATCGGCGTCAGGTCCTCAGGTACGCCGACATGTGGAAACGGAAAGGCTATGCCGAAGTCTCCGCTTATCTCTGGTATGTAATGGAAGACGAGGTGGTGGAAGTATAGATTTTTTTTTGTAAATTTGCCCGGTTTGACAGACAGTAAATTCAATCGAATGGAAAATCAGGATGAAAAGTTGAAGGCTGCCATGAGGCTGACTTACAATACGCAGAAGAGACGTCTCCAGCTGCCGGAATACGGAAGGAATGTCCAGAAGATGATCGAGTACGTGAAATCCATACCGGACCGTGAGGAACGCAACAGACAGGCCAGGGCGGTGATCGGAGTGATGGAAACGGTAAATCCCCAGGTACATCTTCAGGATGATTACGAGCACAAGCTGTGGGATCACATGTATATCATTTCAGGCTTTGATCTGGACGTGGATTCACCGTACCCGGCACCGAAACCGGAAGAACTGTCCACTCCGCCGGTGGAGATCAAGCACAAGAGGACTCCTGTCAAGGTGGCGCACTACGGCCGGAACATAGAGAATATCATAAATCTCATAGCTGACAAGGAAGACGGTGAAGCCAAGGACGCCATGATACGTTCCATCGCCATGTATATGAGACAGCAGTACCTCGTATGGAACAAGGACAGTGTCAGTGACGAAACTATCTTCAACGACCTGGTGAGACTCTCCGGAGGCCGCATAAGGATTCCTGAAGGACTGCATCTGGGCAGGGCTTTCAACGACCAGCAGTTCAGCCGTCCCGTTGCGGGAAACCAGAAAGGCAGGATGATGCTTCGTCAGAAGAACAACAGAATGAAAAACTACAAGAAATAGTACGGCGGGGTTCGGATGCCCCGGGCGAATATGGCAGCTCAGAAGAAGAAACAGGAAAAGAAACAGGAGAAGACTCCGTCCAGGGAACAGTCTCGCAGGAGTCTGTCATCCAGGTTCTTGAATATCGATGAAGGCAGGAAAAAGGTACTGAAGAAAATCGCAGGCCTTTTGCTCGCCGCTTTTGCCATTTTTACTTTTCTGGCCATATTTTCATATCTTTTCACGTGGAAGACTGACCAGAGCCTTCTGACAGATCCCGGAATGATGGACAGGGACGTGTATGTCAGCAACCTGGCCGGAAAGCTTGGCTACAAATGGGCCTTGTTCCTGGTCTCCGGGTGCTTCGGCCTTGGCAGTTTTTTCATAGTATACTTGTTGTCCGCATATTCTTACCGGCTGTTTTACGACAGGGATGATATCAGCAGGCTGCGTACATTCCTGGTATCGGTTTCGGGAGCCTTTGTATTTTCTCTCATTCTGGCGTATTTCTCTGACATTCTGGATTGCCGTTCTGCTTTCGGAGGAGGTCTTGGCGGTGACTGCGGCGAGGTCGTCGTAGCCGTGCTGGCAAACCTTACCGGCAGCATAGTCACCTTGATCATCCTTCTGATATTCCTGGTGATGTGGCTCCTGCTGGTCAGCGGAAGATTTTCTCACTGGCTTTCCGGACTGGGCGGGAAAAAACCGGTGCCTGTCCCTGATCCGGAGTCTGTCCATGCCGGAGCCGTTTCTTCCGATGCCGGGATTGATGCCGGACCGGATGCCTGCGGCAATGATTCCGTAGATGACCATGATGCCGTGAACGGCAATGGCCATGAAGAATGGCCGGTTCCGGCCAATGCCGATGACGCCGGTGAAGAACCGGATACCGATGAAGAACCTCTCTTCGTGGAGAACCGGGAGAGGGCTTCCCGTCAGTTCAATGCCGGGCCGGTTTCCAATACGATCAGTGATGATGGAAATCCGGTTGAAGACGATTCAGAAAATGAGGACACAGACGGGCAGGATGATATCCGGCAGGAGGACCGTGGTCTTGAGGTGGTCAAGGGCGATGACTTTTCTGCCAAAGTGACCAGGGATCTTCCCCGTATCGATGTCCGCGACGAGCTGGAGAAATACGAATTTCCTCCGCTCAGTCTCCTGGATGATTATGCATCGGGCCGGCACGAAGTCGCTTCGGAAGAATTGGAGAGGAACAACAACAAGATACGGGCGACCCTTCTCAGCTACAAGATCCAGGTCGAGAAGGTAACGGCCTGCGTAGGTCCTACCGTGACCCTCTACAAGGTCGTGCCGGCTCCCGGAGTAAAGATATCGGCCATCAAGAATCTGGAACAGGATATAGCGATGTCGTTGAACGCCAAAGGAGTGCGCGTCGTAAGCCTTCCTGATTCAGTGGGTATCGAGGTTGCCAACGACTATCCTTCCATAGTCCCGCTGAAGTCCATGCTGAATGATCCTGCTTTCCGCGAGAGCAAGGCCGAGCTTCCGGTAGCCATCGGATATACCATCACTCAGAAGGTGAAGGTCTTCGATCTGGCAGACGCTCCGCATCTGCTTGTCGCCGGTGCTACGAAACAGGGAAAGTCGGTAGGTCTCAACGTGATAGTGACATCCTTGCTGTATGCGAAGCATCCTTCTGAACTGAAATTTGTCTTCATAGACCCGAAGATGGTGGAGTTCACTGTGTACTCCAAACTCCTGAAACATTATCTTGCCGTGCTGCCGGATGCCGCAGACGAAGAAGAGGAGATGGATAATGCCGTGATAAAGTTCGCCGACAAGGCCGAACAGGTGCTCCGCTCCCTGTGCATAGAGATGGACAGCCGCTACAAGCTTTTCAACAAGGCCGTGGTGAACAACGTCAAGCTTTACAATGACAAGTATCGCGACAGATATCTTCTCCCGACGGAGGGCCATCATTACATGCCTTACATCGTGGTCGTCATAGACGAGTATGCCGACCTTCTGATGACCGGAGGTATGGGAAACAACGCGAAGAAGATGTCCGGCAGCATCACGAATTCCATCATACGTCTCGCGCAGAAAGGACGTGCAGCCGGAATACATGTGATCATAGCGACCCAGAGACCGTCCGTGGATGTCATCACCAGTGTCATCAAGGCGAATTTCCCTGCCAGGATAGCTTTCAGGACATCTTCACGCGGAGACTCGACGACGATCATCGGTTCGCCGGGAGCGGTGAACCTGATAGGAAAGGGAGATATGCTGTATTACTCCGGCATAGATTCCGAGCGTATACAGTGCGCCCTCATCAGTCTGAAGGAGATTGACCGTGTCACCAGATTCGTGGCTGACCAGAAAGGATACAAGAAGTCATACAATACCCCTTATTATCTGCCTCCTGTCAATGCTGCCGATGATGAGAATGGCGGCGGTGGCGGAGGCGGCATGATAGACATGCAGAATCTGGACGGTATGTTCGAAGAGGCTGCCAAGCTGGTGGTCACCACCCAGCAGGGTTCGACCTCTGCACTGCAGAGAAAACTTGGTCTGGGCTATGCCAGGGCCGGAAAGATAATGGACCAGCTTGAAGCCGCCGGCATAGTCGGGCCGCAGGAAGGTTCGAAGCCGCGTCAGGTCCTGATAAATGATCTGGCTGATCTGGAGCCAGTCTTGAGAGCATTTGTCGGATAGTCATGTAGTCATGAGAAAAAGAGCTTTCATAACGATATTGCTGCCGTGCTGTATCTTTCTGTTACAGGCCGCTGACAGTACAGGAGCCGTGCCGTCATGTGTTTTCATGGCGCAGCAGGATGATTCTGGGAAGGTCCTGTCGGCTTTTGTGTCGGAAATGACTGCATCCGCTGCCGGTTTTTCCTATAGTTACGTCATCGATGACGGGCGTACGGAGATCATGGGAGAGGGAACCGTGGAAATGCAGGGCGAATCATATATAGTGAAAGGGAACGGTCTGGAAATCATCTCTGACGGAATGACTCGCTGGACGGTGGACAGGCAGAGTATGGAAGCCGTAGTCGAATCCTGCGACCCGGAAAATCCTGATTTCACTGTGAACCCCGCAGTGCTTCTACGACATTTCTACAGCGCGTTTTCAGTAAGCGGGCATGACCGCACTGCTTCCGGATATGACTATGTTCTGGTTCCTGTATCTTCAGACACGGATATTTCCAGTCTGGAGCTAGGTCTGTCCGCAGACGGATCTGCCCTTCTTTCAGCCGTGTTGAAAATGAAGGACGGTACGGTTGCGGATTTCACAGTCCGGTCATTCGCATTTTCGGCTCCGTCCGATCCCGGACGTTTCCATTTCGATCCCTCCTCGCTTTCTTCCGACTATATCATCACGGACCTGAGATAGCCCGGCTGTCAAATTCTTCCTGACCGTCCGTAATCCTTTATTCCATAATCTGCCAGTATTCGCCTATATCCGGTCCGATACGTTTGAGTATTCCTTCTGCTTTCATCCTGGCAATATGCTTTTCCACCGCTTTTGGTGTTATGCCGATCCGTTCTGCAAGTGCCGCTGCACTTAGCGAATTATCTTGAGATAGTAGAACGATGATTTTCTCCCTACTTTTTATCATATCTTATCAACGGAGTCTGTCCGATGTCGAAGCCCGGTACAGGATCTTGCCGCCGACCTGTGTGCAGTCGGATGACAAGGATGGACTCACTGCACCGGATTCCGTAGAATACGTCATGTTCCGTTCTTGCCTGAATAGCAGAAGATGGCAAAGCAGATATTTTAATAAATAATATATAATATTAAATATTTTAGAATAATCTGCTAATATTACAGCCGATTATTTGGAATATATATTATTTAATGCGATATTTGCTTGAAAGCAGTATGAAATGAAAGGTATCATCACAGCTATCCAGAGAATGTCCATACATGACGGGCCGGGACTACGTTCCACTCTTTTCATGAAAGGGTGCAACCTCAGATGCCGCTGGTGCCATAATCCGGAAACGTGGAACCCTCTGAAACAACTTCAGCATATACCGTCCAGATGTATGGAATGCCATACTTGCCAGTCTGTATGCCGGTATGACGTTTTCAGCTCAGGAGAAGGGCCTCTGGAACTGGACAGGAAATCATGCATTCTGTGTGGGGACTGTGTCGAAAACTGTCCGGGGGAAGCCTTGTCGATAGTGGGACGGGAGATAACGGCCGGAGACGCAGCTGCGGAACTGCTTTCTGACAAGGTGTTTTTCGAGACTGCCGGCGGAGGAGTCACCATATCAGGCGGTGAACCGCTGCTGCAGGCGGAGTTTTGCAGGGAAGTGCTGGAAATATGCAAAAATGAAGATATCCATACGGCGATCGAAAGTAATCTGACAGGAAGCTGGCAAGTGATTTCAGGACTGTCTGATTATGTGGACCTGTGGATGTGTGACCTGAAGATATATGATTCCGCGAAACACAAGGAATGGACCGGAGCAGGAAATGAGATCATAAAGGAAAATATCGCGAGACTTGCCATGTCCGGTGCAGTGCTGACTGTGAGGACTCCCGTTATCCCCGGAGTCAATGATGATGAAAACGAGATCGGAAAGATGTGCGAATTCCTGTCTTCCGTCCACGGCAATATCGTTTATGAACTTCTTCCGTTCCACACTCTCGGATTCGAAAAATACGGGAATCTCGGGATGCGGAATCAGGTGGAAGGAATGAAAGACCTTGATACCGCAGTGCTCGAAAGGCTGAAACGGATACCGGAACAATATGGCTTTTGACAGATATGGATAAAATTCATGACACCAGAATCAGACATTTGAGAGAGAGGAAACTTGCACAGACTCAGGAAAAACTGAGGGTGGAAGGTTCTCTTGATGAAGATGACTATGGCAGGATCGTCCCTCCTGAGGGACTCTGGCATACGATCCCGAACCATCCTGACGGATCTTTTTACGGATATGATGCGTGGGCAGACAATTTCTGTTCACTGATGGACGTACATCCGGTCTATATTGATCCTGACGATGCCTTTGCCGGCCGCTGGATGTATTTCATGTCCAAAATGAGAAAGAACAAATGGAATCCGGCATACCCGTACACGCATTTGGAAGAGAATATAAGGAAATACGACATCATTTGCGGAATCGGAGATGACGCGCATTTTGCTCCGGACTATGAAATGGGAGTGAAACTCGGCTGGGGAGGACTGATAAGGAAAATAGAATATTATAAAACCGTAAATACGGCTCCGGAGCAGATACATTTCTATGATTTGCATCTGCGTGTTATCAGGGCTGTCCAGGGGTGGATCGGAAGACATGTCGCGAAGGCGGAGGAACTGGCTGCCTCCGAGACCGATCCCGGAAAGAAACAGTCTTTCGTGGAAATCGCACAAACGAACAGGAATATTCTCGAAGACGCTCCGAAAACACTCAGAGAGGCGTGCCAGTGGATTATCTGGTATCATCTTGCATCCAGGACCTACAACAGGGATGGAGCCGGCGGACAGATAGATTCTCTCTTGCAGCCATTCTATGAAAATGATCTGGAAAAGGGCACGCTTGACAGGGATAAGGCAGTGTATTACATGGCTTGTTTCCTGATAAACGATCCTGTTTACTGGCAGCTTGGAGGACCTGACGAGAACGGAAAGGACCAGACTTCCGAAATATCATTTGTCATCCTCGATGCGGCAGACAAGATAAATACTTCGCTGAATATCACTGTCAGAGTCCATGACGGTCTGGATGAAAGACTCATGAAAAAGGCGGTGGAGTATCTGGTGAAGAACCGGAACGGCTGGCCGCGTTTTTCAGGTGACCAGGCACTGGTGGCCGGATTCATGAAGAACGGTTTCTCAAAAGAGCTTGCCAGGAAAAGAATCGCTGTAGGATGCAACTGGATGTCTCTTCCCGGCCTGGAGTACACCCTGAATGATCTGGTCAAGGTGAACATGGCGAAAGTCTTTGAGGTGGCCTTTAAGGAGCTGGAGCACCGGAATGACATATCGCTGCAGATGTTGTGGGAAAATTTTACGGAACATCTCGGTATTGCCGTGCATACGGCAGCGGAAGGCATAAGGCACCATCTCAGGTATCAGAAATACAATGAACCTGAACTGCTGCTGAATCTCCTGAGCCATGGCCCGATAGAAAAGGCCAGAGATGCTTCCGATGACGGGGCGGAGTATTACAATCTGGCCATAGACGGGGCCGGACTTGCGATAGTGGCGGATTCGTTCGCGGCCATCGAAGAGCATGTGGAAGGCTCAGGGCAGATTTCATGGCCTCAGCTTTATCATGCCGTAGATTCTGATTTCGGAGGACCTGAAGGAGAACGTATACGGCTGATTCTGAGAAAGACAGGTAGATACGGGAAGGAAAATTCGACCGGAGAGAAATGGGCCTTGAGAGTCCGGGATGTTTTTACGGTAGATGTCCGTGCGGAGTCCGAGCCGGAACTCCGGAGGTGTTTCATACCGGGCTTTTTCTCGTGGGCGAATACCGTAGGCTTCGGCGAAGCTGTCGGAGCCACTCCTGACGGCAGACATGCCGGCAAGCCTATCTCCCATGGCGCCAATCCTTCTCCAGGCTTTGTCACTGACGGAGCTTCCCTCTCGTTGGCGAAAGCAGTGGCGAAGATACAGCCCGGATACGGAAATACGGCGCCCATGCAGTGGGAACTTGATCCGACCATGGCACGTGGCGATAACGTACCACTGATAGAAGGCATCATCAAGGCTCACTTCAAGCTCGGCGGTACTCTGATAAACGTGAACATCATGGATAAGGAAAAGGTCCTCGAAGCTCACAAGGACCCGTCAAAATATCCTGACCTGGTAGTCCGTGTCACAGGATTTACAGCTTATTTTCCCATGCTTTCGCCACGGTTCCGCCAGCTTGTGGTCGACAGGATTCTGGAGAATTAGTCGGAAATACGGTTTTCATCATAGTTATTAGTGTATTTTTTTTGCGCAAGAAAGCCCGGCGGGATTCCGTCGGGCTTTCTTGCAATATATTCACTGAACTATCAGTAGGCTTCCAGTATTCTGACTTCTTCTATGAGACATCTCCACATCGACCCTGTAGCATCTCCAGGCTGTTTGTTCGTGATGGTCACGCTCGTAGACGGCGTAGCTCCGGTGATGGTGAATTCGTATGTGGTAGACTTGTCAGGCTCTTCCTGACCGCCGGATACGAATTCAGGTTCCACCAGGGAAGAGGCACCGTTGATAGTACCGCCTCCGTTCACAATAAACTCGAGATATGACCTCTCCAGAGTCCATACTCCGCCGGAAACCGTATGATATGGCGTGGCTATCACAGTCACCTTCACGTCGGAAGTTCCTGTGAGTCCGGAGAACTTAGGAGTTTCGGCTGACTGTGTACCAGAGGCTGCAGCGGTATTTTTCTTTCCAAGGGTGATCTGTCCCGGCCGCGGATATACGAAATCGCTGAATGTCCATCCTTTTTCGGCCAGTATCGCCTTTAGTTCGTCCGAACATGTGGTCCATGCCGGAGACGCATTGTTTACCTTGCCGTTAGGAACATCGTAGTATCTTAGAAGTTCCTGCGATACTCCCATGTCCGGTTCTACCCAGTCGAAGCTGTCTACGAACAGATAAGGGTAGATGGTGAAGTCGACGGTCTCCGGATTGTCGGCCTGTACCGTGAAGCTGATGGTATTGTATTCTTCAGGAATGCCTTCTCCGTATGCCGTGTAAGCCTTGTAGTTCCCGGCGTTCAGCAGGGCGGAAGCCGTACCTTCCACTGAGGTGGTCAGAGTCTCGATGAAAGTTTCTGTAGTATTCATGACCGAATACAGGTTTATTTCCTGTCCGCCCCTGACACTGCCCGTCTTGTCATCGGTCACCCTGATGGTGATCTGGGACAGAGGAAGGAACTGATCCTCTGATATTTTCCCGAGATCGCAGCTGGCATATTCTCCGCTTGTCAGTGAAACCGCACCGTTCTCGCCTATTTCGCTGTTCCCTGCGAAAACAGGCTCCAGAGGGCAAGGTTTGCCGATCTCATCGTATACAGTCACTTCGATGCCGCCGGACAAAGTACTGAACGGCAGGACTCCTACCGGAATGTATTGTGTTCCGGATGTGAGTGTCAGCCCGTCCGGGAAGCTTACCATTATGGAATTCGCTCCGTTCTTCACGGATCCTTCATCCAGTACCGGCTCGTCTCCGAGGAAATTTATTTTGGCCGTACCGGCAATATATGAACCGGCGGCAGGCTGCGGTATGCTCACCATCATGCTGTAGATCGTGATGTTTTCATCTGACGCCAGTCCCAGGTCAAGGATTGCACCCATGTGCTTGAACTCAAGGTCTGCCTGCCTGTCTGTTATTGATGACATTGCAGCCAGATTCAGGGCATTCGGATTGTGCCCTGCGCTGAAAGTCTGCTGCTCTGGAACGACCATGTTTACATCCACGTATACACGGGATTCTCCTGTCCCCGGGAAGTAGGCATAAGCCATGTCGCCCGTACTTGCAGGAATGCCTGCCTCCACAGGGCTCAGGCTGGTGGAAGCGGATGCTTCATCAGTCCTGTACGGTATCTCTACGGTGGCTCCGACGAAGATTCCCGCCTGCTCTCCTGCATTCCATCTGTAATCCGGGGTCCTGTCACCTGCGGCTACCGTCATGTTTCCGATGCTGCCCGTAAATGATATCGGGTCAGTGATTGTCGTTTTTTCTTCCGGCTGGCATCCCGCCAATACCAAGACGGCGGATGATACGGCCAGCAAATCTGATAATATCTTTCTTTTCATAGCTTGTCAAATAAATGGTCTGATGCTTTTCCCTGTTATTTTTTGAATGCCTCTGAAGGAATTACGGTGAAAGTCATGGTGTCGTAGCTGGTCTTTTCGCCGGTTTCGTAAAAGACCGCCACGTCTCCGTTTTCCAGAACCAGAAGATCCGAGTAGGCCGCAGGCAGATCGCTCAGTCTGAAAGCGATCCTCCATGTCTTGCCTGAATCGTCGCTCTGTTTGACAGTCATGTCCTTCCGTCTGGTCATGTGGTCGGGATTCGAGAACAATACGGTTCCGGTCGGTTTCCCTTTCGGAGCGTAATTGATGATGCTTGCATTGCATACGGGTTCTATAAGGCTCTTGTCAAGGTACGGTTCATCGAATGTGATGCCTCCGTCATGGCTTATGGCTACGAGTCTGGCCGCACCCTTTTCCACCCTGTCCTTGTCGCGGGGTCCGCGCATGTTCAGCATGATATCCCCGTTCCTGAGTTCGGTCACGGTACTTTCGTTCCCGACCCCCGGATTTCCTCCGATGTGCCAGGTTTCTCCGGCATCATCGGAATAGATGATATGCGAAACGGTGCCGTTTCCGAATACTCCGTGATTGCATGGAACGACTATCCTGCCTTTGTGCGGTCCTTTGCTGAGCTGGATGGCATGACATGGCCCGGTGGCATACCAGGTCCATTCCGGAAGTTTCGTTTCCGTGGTGATTTCACGAGCGTCCGACCATGTCCGGCCGTTGTCATCCGAATACAGGACGAAAACCCTTCTGGTATCGATGGAAGTCCTTTCGTGTATAGCCTTTTCGGGATCTTTGCCGTTGTTCCACGTCGACAGAAGTATGATGCGCCCTGTTTCCCGGTCCACTACCGGACACGGATTTCCGCATACGTTTTCCCCGTCATCCCAGACAGTGATGATTTCTCCCCAGGTCTTGCCTCCGTCGGTGGATCGGCGGGCTACCAGATCTATGTCTCCGGTATCTCCGCCTCCGTTCTGCCTTGCCTCTGCGAAAGCTACTATGCTTCCGTCCGCAGCCTGTATGAGTGAAGGTATCCTGTATGTATGTACGCCTGCATCGCCTTTCCGGAACAGGACTTCCGTCAATACCGGTTCAGGCTGCTGTCCTGCTGCACTTGTGAATGCAAGTGCAGCCAATGATGTAAGTATAATGCTTTTCAGTGTCATAAAGTCGATGTTAAATAACGTCAGTTCGACGAATTATTTTACTTAGTACCAGAGACTTCGTCGAACTGACGTTACGATTTCTTCGAAATCTCCTTCCTTTTACGTGTCACCCCTCCTAAATTGGGTGACCCAGTCACCCAATTACGTCTTTCTTCGAAAGACTAGCCCTGTCTTAACCCCCTGCACCCCCTATTAGGGGGATTTTCTTAGGCCTCTCGTATGGGAGGACTTGTCTACGGATTCGTTCCACGAATCCTCTACAGAGGTAGTTCTCTGAAATTCACTGCGTTCTTTTCATCGAACTCACGTTAAATAAATTCAGGAATGATGTCGTGAGCACGTTTCCTTATTTCGGGAACATATTTTTCCGGTATGGAGCGGTACGGCCATCTGAGTCGGCTTCCAACGTCTGCCCATCCTCCTGCGAGAGCCATGAAACGGTCGCATGCATGGTTCGGATAGTGCATTTCCACGATAAACGGATCTATGCATTCCGACATGAATTTCCGGATTCTGCTTTCCAGTTCCAAAGCCGATTCCATGTCGCTGCAAATCATGTCATACCATTTCTGTGCTGCTGTCGGATTCAGGCATGCGACATTCGAATACGCTCCGGATGCCCCGTTTTTCACTCCGGTAGCCAGATGGTGCCCTGGTACGAACACCGATATGTCGTCCGAGTTCGCCCTCATCTGTCCGTACCATTCTTCGGAACAGTTCTCGTCGAAGACTTTTACGCCAGTCAGGGACGGTACCTTCCTTTTGAGCATCTGCCAGCCTTCAGGCTTGAGTACTCTCTTCGCATGCGGAGGATTGTACAGTACCAGAGGTATTCCGTCAGCGTTCCTTTCCATCTCCGACAGGAAAACCACGGCTTCATCATCGCTTACGGGAAACCAGTCCGGCAGGATGACCTGTATGGCTCCGGGTTTCAACGGTGTCACGAGCCTGAGCCGTTCCAGTGATGTCTGTGCGCATGGATGGCTGACACCTATCTGGAAGGCTACACCTGCAGCGGTACATTTTGAGGCGAGCATTTCACTGATGGTCACGAATTCTTCCATGCTCTGTGAATAGAATTCGCAGGCAGTGCCGTTGGAGTATATTCCGTCAGGTGAAGATGCTATGAGTACGTCCATTTCGTCTGACAGACGGGCCAGGTCCAGCCTGCCCTCGCTGTCGGTGGCGAGGAGCAGGGTGGCCCAGTTCCCTTTGAGGTTCGATGAAGTAAGTTTCTCCATGGTCTCTAATATTCGATTTCAGTCTGTTTGAGATTCTGGTTGTCATTCAGGGATGTCTGGCTCAGCGGCCACAGGAGTATGTTCTTGTTGTTTTCCTTTCCTGCAAGTGCCGGAACCCGGTCGAATACCACTCCGAACCTGATATAGTCCCACCATGTCTTCCCTTCTCCGCAGAATTCCTTGATGCGTTCCTTCAGGATGATATCCAGGACAGCTTCGGCAGACTGGCCTTTCTCATAGTAGTCGGATACGCCGTATGCCCTCTGAACCAGCTGGTTGACGGATTCTATGGCTCCGTCAGGGTTGTTTTCATAGCAGTCTAGCTCTGCATCGAAAAGCAGGATGTCTGCGTATCTGTACACTATGATGTCGGAATTGAATACTCTGACCTCATTTTCCCATGTCCCGGCGAACTTGTTGATCCACTGATGTGTCGTGGAAGCTTCGGGGTCGTAGAAAGTGTCGTATGTCGCCACTCTTCTGGTGTCGCCGGGCACTTCGTTGAGGATGTCCTTGTATGTATCCGTGATGAATACCCATTGCTGGTGGCTTCCTGCCTTTACAGGGTTTTCGATATATTTGGCTGTCATGTATTGGATAGGAACCAGCCAGTCGCTCTGGAATCCGCCTTCCTTTTCCTCCTTGATCATGCTCCACAGGAAGATTTCCTCGGCGTTCAGCTTGTTGTCGACATTGAAGATGGAGGCATAGTCGGCGAGCAGCGTCTTCTTCCCGTATACGGCATCGCATGCCTTTCTGGCCTTGGCCAGGGCGGTCTGGTCGTTTTCGACCTTGTAGAGCCAGAGATAGAGATCTGTCTGCAGAGTGTTCACGGCTTCGGCTGTAGGCAGGTTCGGCGTGCGTGAGACACCTTGCAGGTATCCGGCAGCATTGGTGAGATCCTGTTCTATGGTCGCGAATATATTGGCCTTAGGCTCTCTGTATGGATAGAGGTTTTCCTGGTTGTCGGATTCGAACCCGTCCAGACACAGAGGGGCGTCACCCCAGATACGTACTATCCAGTAGTAACAGAAAGCTCTCACGAACAGGGCTGATCCGAGAACGGTATTCCTGTCCTGTTCACTGTTGAACGGAAGTCCAGGAGTGTATTTCAGTATGAGGTTCGCCGAATTTATGGTCGTGTACAGGTTAGTCCAGTCCGTATAGGCATTTGCGGCATCAATGGTGTTTGCATAGACATTGTCGCGAGCAGGCTGGGTGGAAAGTCCCGGGCCCCATAGCCCTGTCCTGTATTCTCCCCAGTAGACGAAGTTCGTGGCGAAGGCGGCCCTGAAAGTGCTCATCATTCCGTACATGGCTGCTTCCGCATCGTCGCCTGTCTGCCATGCTTCATTCGTGGAGATTCCGCCTTTCTGCTGGACATTCAGGTCTTTGTGGCATGATACCGTGATAAGGGGTATCAGCAGAAGAAGGGTATATATAAACGCTTTTTTCATGATATTCAGAAATTAGAATGTGACTTTCAGACCGAGTGACAGTCTCATGACAGGAGGATAGTTGGCATATCCGCTGCTGTATGTACTGGAAGCTCCGACTTCAGGAGAGACGCCTTCCACGGCAGTGAAGTAGTAGAGGTTGTTTCCCGAGACTACTACGGATGCGGCCTGCATTCCGATTTTGCTTACCCATCTCTTGGGGAAATCGTAGGCTATGCTGACTTCGCGGATACAGAGGTAGTCGGCCCTGTCATTGAATACGTCTGAATCCCTGAAGTTCGAACTCTGGAGAGGTCCGTCGGTCTGGAATTTGGCGTATTTGGCATCAGTGTCGCCTACATGGGTCCAGCAGTCCTTTACCTTGCTGGAGATGGCTGTGTTGCTGGTGAATGTGTTTATGAAATATCTGGCTTCCGTATCGTTCAGGATGGAGTGCCCGAGCGCCCAGTCGAGGTACAGGTTGAATGTCCAGTTTCTGAAGACAATCGTATTTCCGAGGCCTCCCGTAGAGTGAGGCACGGTGTATCCGAGCAGGAACTGGTCCTGATTCGATATCATCTCGCGTTCTTCTCCGTCGATGACTATCTTTTCCGATCCGGGCCTGTTCATCCATTCGTAGTCGCCGGCGAACTTCTGCCCTTTCTGCGATTTGCCCGTGAGAGGATCGTAGCCTACGGACGAATTGTCATACAGGGCATTCGCAGCTTCTTCCGGAGTCTGGAGTATGTGTGATATCTTGTATCCGTAATACCTGTAGAGCGGTTCGCCTTCCGCAGTACCTCCGAAAGCAGTCCCGTCAGCCAGGGTTATACCTCCGATACGGTTCCGGTCACGGCCGTTGTCAGGAAGCTCGAGCACCTTGTTCCTGACGTAGCTCCATGTGAATTTGGTTTCCCATGTGAAGTTCTTTCGCACGATATTCCTGGTGGTGATGTCGATGTCGAATCCCCAGAATCTTACTTTGCCGATGTTTGTCTGGACATCGGAGAATCCGGACGTGTTCGGCATGTTCTTGCTGAAAAGCAGGTTCTTGGTCACTTTGTTGAAATAATCTCCTGTAAACATCACGCGGTTGTCGAAGAGGGCGAGTTCGATACCTGCATCCAGCTGGTCGGTCACCTCCCATGTCAGGTTTTCATTCGGCATGACACTTGGGTAGATGCCGGCATTCCCGTCGTATTTGTTGGTAGCATACTGGCCGCGGGCATCCCAGAGGCCGATGGCGTTGTTTCCTGTCTGACCGTAACTTACCCTCCATTTCCAGTAGCTTATCGGCTTCACGTTTTTCATGAAGTTTTCTTCCGACATTATCCAGCCCACGGATACTCCCGGGAAGTAGCCCCACTGATGGCCGGGCGCGAATTTGGATGAACCGTCGGCACGGAACGTGGCTGTGAGCAGGTATTTCTTCTTGTAGTCGTAGTTGATACGGGCGAAGTATCCTATGAGGACTTCTTCGGAGAGGGAACTGGTGGCGTCAGTCTTGACAGGAGAGGCGGTAAGAGTCGGGATTTTGTCCGAGCTGGCTCCTTCCGCAGCTGCGCCGAACCCGTTCTGGTTTACATGGTAGTATGAATATCCTGCCATGGCCGCGATGGTATGATCCTTTATGGTCTTCGAATAGTCGAGGTAGAATTCGATTTTCTTGTTGGTGGTTTCGGAATAGTTTTCCGAAGCAGGGCGGGAACCGCTGAAATAATTGGCTTTCTGGAAAGCTCCCCAGCGTCTGTCCTGATTGTACAGGGACATCTGCAGATCCGCCTTCAGGTCTTTGAATATCTGGTATGAGAGGCCTCCTACCAGAGACAGTCTTTTGTACCGGCTGGTTCTCTGCGTGTGCCATTCATAGTACAGAGGGCTTTGTGAGGTCGCGTTGTATCCGTATGCAGGTGTGCCGTCATCGAAGTACAGTCTCATGGTCGGAGCCTGGGAAAGACCTCTGGATATCTGGTTCATCTGGTTCGGCATGTAGTCGTTGTTCGTGTCGGAATAGTCCACATTCGCCCTGAATTTGAGCTTGTCGGTGATGTCTGACTGGAGATTGATACGGCCGGCGAATCTGGAATATCCTGTGCCGATGGCCACGCCGTTGTCATCCGTGTATCCGAGACTGGCCATATATCTGGTCCTGGATGTGCCTCCTGACAGGCTTACATAGTAGTTCTGGTAAAGGCTCGGCTTGTACATCTGCCTTTGCCAGTCATTGTCTTCGAATATGAGTGTCTTCGACGGGTCGAGCGGGTCAGGCATGGATTTCCATCCCTCCGGAACTGTTTCCCCCGGCTGGAGATAGCGTGTGGAGTAGACCGAAGTGGCTGAGTTCGCGCTGCTGGCAGAGTAGTTGTCCTGCCACAGGAGATTCCTGTTCGGAGAGAACTGCATCGCAGGACGGACGACACTCAGGTATTCTTCGGCGTTCATCAGATCATATCTTGTGGTGATATCCTGGTATGACCACGTGGCTTCGAATGTTATCTGCGGCTTCTGTCCCACAACGCCTTCTTTCGTCGTGATCAGAACGATACCGTTGGATGCCCTGGAACCGTAGATGGCTGTGGAAGCTGCATCCTTGAGGACTTCTATGGAAGCGATGTCGTTAGGATTCAGTCCGGCCATGGACCGTTCCACGCCGTCCACGAGGATGAGCGGATCGTTCGAATTGTTTATGGATGAACCTCCGCGGATGTGGATGACAGGGTCTTCTCCGGGACTGAAGTTGTTCGTATAGACACGTGCTCCGGCCACCCTTCCTTTCAGCGCATCTCCGACCGATGTGACCGGATTGTTTTTCATCACGTCCCCGTCTACCTTGGTGATGGCTGAAGTGACGAATCTTCTGGACTGGGTACCGTAGCCCACTACGACCACTTCGTCAAGTCCGAGTGTCTCGACTTTCAGACTGGCATTGACGACGGATGATGTGCTGACCACGATTTCAGCGGTCTCGTATCCGAGTGACGAGAATACGAGCACATCGCCTTTCCCGGCATTGATGGTGTATTTTCCATCCATGTCAGTGATGACACCGCCAGGTTTCCCTTCGATCTGAACTGCGACTCCTATGACAGGAGAGCCGTTTTCGTCCGTCACCGTACCCGATATGCTGGTTTGCGCATACGATACGGCAGCCGGCAGCAGCATGAGCATCGCTAAGTACAGTTGTTTGCAACTATGACTTAACACTTTGATTATTAGATTCATAAGTTATAATTATTGAAGTGTGTCCTGATGAAGTGATATTATTGGTATTTCACAGGGTCCTTGATGTCGGAAAAGAATACTGTCTTGTAGACTATCCCTTTGGAGTTCTTGTAGCCTGTTTCGTATATGACTCCTATGCGGCCGTCTCCTTCCATGACCATGTCCGAGTATGAGACGTACATGTCATCTCCTTCGGAAGGGACGAACTGATACATCTTAGTCCACGACCTTCCGCTGTCGAAACTGGCTCTGACGGCACCGTGTCTGCGGCTGGAAGTATGGTTCGGGTTGCAGAAAAGCAGGATGGTCTGCCCTGTCTTTTCGTCTTTCCCGTATGAAATCATACTGCCCTGGCATCCGTTGACAGGTTCTACGAGCGATGTCCGTCTGGACGGCAGGAATGTCTCTCCGCCGTCTTCGCTGATGGCGTCATATCTGAAATATGCGCCTTCCTGCTTGTTCCCGTCTCTGGTGTTGAAGATCAGTTTTCCGTCGCAGAGTTCCGCTACTGTGGATTCGTTGGCGTACTGATAGTCCATTTTCGCACCTTTGTGCCATGTCACGCCGCCGTCATCGGAGTATATGATGAATGCTTTCGGATTCGACCCCCATACAGGTATGATTATCCTGCCTTTGCATGGCTCGTACTGTTTCACGATGCCATGTACTGGTCCCGGATGGAAATTCGATTCCCCGTCGGATTTGATCTGGTCCGATATGTCCATGGATTCGCTCCATGTCAGGCCCCCGTCATCGGACCAGGTGACGTATGTCACATCGTCCACTTCATTCAGCCTGTCCGGAATGGCGAGGTTGTAGACCAGGAGGACCCTTCCGTTTCCGAGCACAACCGGTGCAGGGTTCCCGCATGTGTTTTCGGCGTCATCCTTCACCAGTATCAGATCTCCCCAAGTCTTTCCACGGTCAGAGGACCGTTTCAAGACAATGTCTATGTTCCCGTAATCTTCTGAATTGTCGACACGTCCTTCGGCGAAAACCAGTATGCTTCCGTCATCGGCTGTAACAGCGGCAGGTATGCGGAAGAATGCATAACCGCCCTCTCCCGGAGTGAATATGGTGGAGAAAGCACCGGCTTCTTCTCCCTGGTCAGGCTCGTCCTGATCCTCTGAACCGTCTGGTTCTTCGTCAGTATCCGGTCCGACCACGGAACTTCCTCCTGAAGGAGGGCTTTCAGGGATTTCTTCTCCTGGCAGACATGCCTGGCAGGTAGCTATGGCCATCAATCCCGCAAGTGCTGCGATAGTTCTCTTTTTCATGATGCTCCGGTGATTATTTGTTTCTGTATTGCTCGAAAGGAAGCTTGGACAAATCATCCAGAAAAGAAGCATATCGGGTGTCCGAGAGTGTGTCAAGAGGCGGTCTGCAAGGTCCCAGATCCAGTCCTGCAGCTTTCATGAACGCCTTGCCGCAGCCATTGCCGTATTTGCCGAGCAGTTCTATGAATCTGTTTGCAATTAGCTGGAGATCTGCGGCTTCGCTGATACGCCCTTCGTTGAAAAGCCTTATGATCTCATTGTAAACAGGGGCATGATAGCCGTAAGTGCTGCCTACGTATGCCTGAGCTCCGA
Source organism: uncultured Bacteroidales bacterium (assembly GCA_944322815.1). GTDB lineage: Bacteria > Bacteroidota > Bacteroidia > Bacteroidales > UBA932 > Cryptobacteroides. Next base: position 31,462 of record CALUQB010000017.1, read on the forward strand.
TAGCGAGTGCCGGCAGCAGCATTTCGTCCCGTCCCCAGAGGATATCGTATTTACGGTCCTTGAAATTGAGGCAGAGCTGGTAGTCCATCATGTTTTCGAAAGTGAACTTGATCCCTCCGAGATTCGGGATGGCGGCATCCATTTTCTGGAGCAGTTCGTACATGGAGAAGTCTACACCTGTCAGACACGGGATGTGATAGTAGTAAAACGGCAGTTCCGGAACGGCTGACGCCACCTCTGCGCAGAAAGCGCACAATGCGGACGTATCGGACGGTTTCTGGTAGTACGGTGCAGTCACGGCTACGGCATCAAGTCCGCAATCGCGTGCATGAAGAGCCAGCTCCCTGCATTCCTTGTAGCTGGTCCCTCCGAGGAATGCTATAAGCGTGAAATCATCCTCCTTGTATTTCGCCCATTCCTCGAAGAGCAGTTTTCTCTCCGACATGGTCAGAGACGAACCCTCTCCTGTAGTCCCGCAGATGAATGCACCTGCGATGCCGTTGTCTTTGTAGAACTTCTTCTGAAGTCTTACCTTTGACAGATCGACTTCTCCGTCATCGGTGAAGCCGGTAAACGGCGCCACGATCATTCCTTTGATTCTTTTCATAATTTAGATTATTATGTAGTATTTATTGTTGATATTGTTGTGTCATCTAAATGTGGGCTTTGCTCTACAAATGTATTAATAATTTATAAATATGCAATACTTATTATGATTAAATACTGAAAATATTGTATAAATGATTAAAAATAGACTAATTTTAGATTAATAAGTATTATTTATGTTAAATTTATTTTGTATTATTTATTATTATTGTTAAGTTTGCACTGAACTCATAAAACAGATAATACAACGTGAGTTCGATGAAATCTCCGGTATGGGGTAGAATAATTCGTCGGACTGACGTCAATACACTAAAACTTCTTGTATGAAAGAGGATGTATCACTTGTCGAACAGACACAGAGGGATATTCTGAAGTACATATCCCGAAACGGGAATTCCGCCAGGCTTCCCAAGGAGCAGGAGTTTGTGGAGCTGCTCGGGGTCAGCCGCGTTGTTGTCAGAGAGGCTCTCAGCAGGCTTCGCGCTGTCGGAATCATTGAGACCAAAAGGAAAAAGGGGACTGTCGTCGTGGTGCCGGAGGTATTCGGAGTATTGAAGTCGATAGTTTCCTCAGGACTTCTGGACAAGGATACTTTGAGAGATCTTTACCAGCTCCGTCTGATGCTGGAGATAGGCATGGCCGATTTCATTTACATAAACAGGACAGACGGACAGATGGAGGATCTTGACAGGATAGTAGCCGAGGAGGTGGAACTTAACAATGAAATGGCTACGGCCGTGGATATTGACGAGCAGTACGAGATAGCGAGAAAGCTTACCGATGTCGATGTCCGTTTCCATAGCAAGCTTTTCGAAATGACAGGGAACAAGAGTCTGATAGACTTCCAGTACATACTCAGACATCTTTTCACTCTGTATTTTCCCAAGGTGAAGACCGACTGGCATTCCAGGGTGCTGGTTTCTCATGTGAGCCTTTATAATATTTTGAGAACCAGTACTCCTGATGCGTTCAGGATGGGTATGAGGCTTCATTTGAAGACGCAGTTCGACAACATGGAGACCATCCTCGACAAGACTTTCTGCGGGAAATAAGCGGTCTTGAATATTGTTTAACCGACGTGAATTCGACGGATGGGCGCAAGCCCGGAATCTGCCGGACAGGGCGTCATAATGAATTTTCAGAATGAAATCTATCTGCAAATCGCTTTTTATCATGACGGCTGCCGTCTTTTCTGCAGCGGTATTGCCGCTCGGTGCGACTGAATGCCAGGTGACAGCCGTGGCTTCGTTGCCATCCGGTATCCATGACATGCACGCCGGGGTTTCCGGTGCTTTCATCGGCATGTCAGGAAATACGCTGATCGTGGCAGGAGGCTCTGATTTTCCCGGTCTCAAGCCATGGGAGGGAGGCCTGAAGAAATATTACGATACGATATATATGCTGACGGCCCGTGACGGAAAGTATGAATGCAGTATCTCCGATGTGACGTTCCCTGTGCCGGCAGGAGGAGGATGTGCAGCATCCGACGGGAAAACCCTCTACTGTTTCGGAGGCAGAAATGAAGCCGGACCTGTCAATGCCGTCCATGCGGTAGGCGTTACCGGAGGGAAAGTCCATGTATCTCAGGTTTCAGTTCTTCCGGAAGGTTTTGTCCCTGTATCAGCAGTGTTTTACAAGGGTGATGGCTGCATATTTGTCCACGGTACCTTCGGAGGGGAGAATGCTCTTTACAGATATGCTCTTTCAACCGGAAAGTGGCAGCAGATGAATGCCTGTCCTGACCGGACCATATCAGAAGGAAGCTCTTTCGTTTACCAGCATAACGGCAGGGAAGACGCCCTGTATCTTATCGGAGGAAGGGGGTACGACAGTGAGGGCCTTTACCTTTCCGATGCGGTATGGGAGTATCTGCCAGTACACGGGGTGTGGAACCGTAAGACCGACATAGTCATTGACGGGAACCCGTCACCTCTCATGTATTCGGCTGCCGTGCCGTACGGGTCTGCGCATATCATAGTAGCCGGCGGTGACGACGGAGCGGAATTTCTGGAAAGGCAGGCGATAGAGGACGAACTCGGAAAGGATATTCCGGCCGTGAAAAGGGACAGCCTGATGACAGCGCTTGCCGAAGCCAATATCGGACACGGCGGTTTCTGCAATAGGATTTTCGCATACCATACGGTGACAGATACCTGGACTCAGATAGGGGAGACGGATCTGGCCCTGCCGGTAGTGACTGCAGCCGTGCTGATGGACGGAAAGGTGGTGATACCTTCCGGTGAAATCCATCCGGGGGTACGTACCGGGGACATACTGGAACTGGTTATATCGGATGAAGTCAGCTTCGGATGGATAAACTATGCGGTCATAGTCATCTACCTTCTCGGAATGATGGGCGTGGGCTTCTACTTTTCACGCAAGGCCAGGACTACGGAGCATTTCTTCAAGGGAGGAAGCAAGATTCCGTGGTGGGCCGCAGGTATAAGCATCTTCGCTACTGCATTGAGCGCCATCACATTCCTTTCCATTCCGGCAAAAGCCTATATGGCCGACTGGGGGATGTTCATTTTCAATATGGGAATCCTTATCATCGTTCCGGTGGTCATCCATTTTTATCTTCCGTTCTTCAGGAAACTGAATGTGGCTTCGGCATATGAATACCTCGAACAGAGGTTCAGCGCACCGGTGAGGTATCTGGCATCCCTGTTCTTCTGTCTGTTCATGTTCGCCAGAGTGGCCATAGTCCTCTTCCTGCCTTCTCTGGCGTTGAATGCGGTGACAGGTCTGGATGTCTATGTCTGCATTCTGCTGATGGGTCTGGTGACCTTGGCCTACTGTACCATGGGCGGTATAGAGGCAGTCATCTGGGGCGATGTCATCCAGGGTGTCATACTCGTGGGCGGTGCTGTGATTTCTCTCGTGTATCTGATATGCGGAGTGGACGGTGGTCTGGGGACAGCCATGCAGATAGCTGTCGACGAGCAGAAGTTCAATATTCTGGATTTCTCGTTCGACTGGACGAAGCCCGTGTTCTGGGTGACGCTGCTGGGAGGTATTGCAAACCAGCTGCTTACCTATACCAGCGACCAGTCCGTAGTGCAGCGGTACATAACGGTGAAAGATACTGCGGGAACCAGGAAGGGACTCTGGCTGAACGGGATATTGAGCGTGCCTATAGCCCTGATATTCTTCTCCATAGGTACCGGACTCTATGTTTTCTTCAAGCAGAATCCTGACATGTTGAATGTGGGCATGTCGAACACGGATTCGATTTTCCCTCACTATATCATGTGCGGACTTCCAGTAGGAGTGGCGGGCCTTCTGATCGCGGCGATTTTCGCAGCTGCCATGTCCACGCTTTCCGCGAATATCAATTCCACTTCCACGGTGATGACCGAGGATTTTTATGCCAAGCTGAAAAAGGGAGTGACGGACAGGGACAAAATGAAATTCGCCAGGTGGACAGGAATAGCGATAGGCACTTTCGGCATCGTCATGGCAGTCCTTCTCGCAACGTTCGACATAGCTTCCCTCTGGGATCAGTTCAATTTCTTCCTCGGCTTGCTTACGAGCGGTCTGGGCGGACTGTTCATGATGGGTATTTTCACGAAACGCATAGGTACACGCAGTGCGCTGACCGGTTTTGCCGGCAGTATCATAGTCCTGCTGTTGTGCAACAGCTTCTCCCATGTGTCAGTGATACTTTACGGTTTCATCGGCCTGGTATCCTGCTTTGTGATCGGCTGGCTGTCCAGCTTCCTGTACGGATACAATAAATAATGTGAGTCCGATGAACGGAAAACTTGTCATGTGTGCCGCTCTCGCAGTGACCGCCGGTTGCGGCCGCCAGGAAACACCCGGGAAGAACGTGCTTTTCATCATGGTCGATGACCTGCGTCCTTCGCTTGGGTGTTATGGTGACAGCATCGCGGTGACGCCGTATACAGACTTGCTTGCGTCCGTATCCACAGTGTATGGCCGGGCATATTGCCAGCAGGCACTCAGCGGTCCGTCGAGGGCGTCTCTGCTCACGGGTCTGCGTCCTGAAGAAACCGGGGTCACGGAGCTGGGTACATGGATACGGGAGAGGAATCCGGACATAGTCACATTGCCGCAGGCATTCAGAGAAGCCGGATATGAAACCGTGAGCATCGGAAAGACTTTTCATGGAGCGAAAAACACTCTGGACAGTCTTTCATGGACTGCGGCACCTCTGCTGTATCACTATACGAAGACGGATGAATACCGGCTTGCGGAAAACAGGACCGGCAGGAAAGCAGCGTCTTGTGAATTCACGTCGGAGCCGGAAGAGGGCTATCCGGACGTCAGGATCAGAAACGAGGCCGTTAACCAGCTGCGCAGGCTTTCATCCGGGAACAAGCCGTTCTTCCTGGCCGTAGGCTTTCTGAAACCGCATCTTCCGTTCTGCGCCCCACGGCGTTTTCTTGAGCTGTACCGGAATACGGATTTCGGGGATACAGACACGGCCAGGATATCGGGAGCTCCGATGCTGTCCTACCATGACAGTGAGGAACTCCGGGGCTATACCGATGTCCCGCAAACAGGGCCGCTCACCCCTGATCAGTGTGCCGGACTGAAGAAAGCATACTATTCGTGCGTTTCATATATCGACGAGAATATAGGAATCCTGATCGGCGAACTGAAAAAGACAGGACTGTACGACGATACAGTAGTGGTCCTGCTGGGCGACCATGGTTATCATACCGGTGAGCAGGGACTCTGGTGCAAGTCCACGAACTATGAAGCGGCGTGCCGTGCACCCCTGATCATACATGATGCCGGGCAGGAGTACTCCGATATAGTCAGTGCACCTGTAGAATTCGTGGATATTTTCCCGACACTGGCTGGAATGTGCGGAATAAATGTCCCTGATGCCCTCCAGGGCAAGGATCTGGCCGACATGGATCCGGATATGAATCATTTTGCTTTCAGCCAGTTTCCGCGTCCGTACGGAGCTCTTCACAAGGCATCCAGACGGACTCACATGGGCTATACCGTGCGTGATACAGCGTGGCGCTACATGGAATGGTATGATCTTTCAGGAGAACTGGCCGCCAGTGAATTGTATTATCTGGGGAAATCAGGGACGGAAACTGAAAACATGGCGGACTGTCCGGAATGCGGAGCTGTCCGGGACCGCCTTTCAGAAAAGCTCCGCACTGTTTTCAATCTGCAAATAAGGTAAATCGGATTTGGCGCGATGTACAGCGAACTGCATTCACTTAAAATAACGTCAGTTCGACGAATTATTTTACTTAGTACCAGAGACTTCGTCGAACTGACGTTACGATTTCTTCGAAATCTCCTTCCTTTTACGTGTCACCCCTCCTAAATCCTCCCCTTCGTATGGGAGGACTTGCCTACGGATTCGTTCCACGAATCCTCTAAAAGAGGTAGTTCTCTGAAATTCACTCCGTTCTTTTCATCGAACTCACGTTAAAATAGGAGTGGACAGGGAGTCCTCCCTCTCGGCCATGGAGTCTCCGTTCAGGTACAGGGTAGCTGCAGCCCCAGTTTGCGGCAGTACTTGAAGACGCCGATGTGGATGCCATTATTTTCGACTGCTTTTCCAACCCGAATGCGGCCAGAATAGAAGCGGTCACTCTTACGGGCAATGACAGGGAGACGTCAGTTGACGGTGTCCATCCTTCGGATATGGGATATACGCGATGGGCGCGGACGATCGAAAAGCCTCTGCTCAGGATACTGAAGAAATACGGTATCAGGTAAGATAACGATATCTCCTTCTGCGGTTACCAGCTTCCGCTGGCGCCTCCTCCTCCGAAAGAGCCACCGCCGAATCCGCCGAATCCTCCTCCGATGGAACCGCCACCACCGAAACCTCCGGAGTAGCCTCTGCTGCTCCCGCTGCCAAGTATGTTTCCGATGATGAGTCCTTTCATGAAATCTCCGTCAGTGTTTTCGAACCTGCCGCCACCGTGATTCCCTCCGTTCCTACCGCCTCTTCCTGAGAAAGCGGTGATGATGAGTATGAACAGGACAAGTCCTATAATGAATGCTGCAGCAGGCAGGCCTTCTTCTTCCACCGGCTCGGAAATCTCGCCTGAGGCCAGTTTCATCAGGACGATGCATGCCCTTTCTATCCCGGCGTAGTAGTCTCCGGACTGGAAAGCTGGAATCATGTATGCCGATATTATCCTGCTGGCATAGCTGTCAGGTATGGCGCCTTCCAGCCCGTACCCGATACTTATGTTCACCTGTCCCCGGGAATCGGAAGTCTTCGGCTTGACCAGAATGACGATGCCGTTATCGAATTTTTCGGATCCCACTCCCCATGAGTGCCCGAGTTCCGTCGCGTATTCGGAAGGAGACATGCCTTCCAGATCATTGACAGTGACCACTGCGATCTGGTTTGAAGTGCTGTCGTTGAAATCCGATAGCATTTTTTCCAGTGCGAGTGTCTGATAATGGTTTGGCAGCACCCCTGCGAAATCATTCACAAGACGGGGCGGATATGGTCTGGACGGTATGCCTGCAGCGGTCAGGGCGGTAAATGCAAGTATGGCGAGTACTGCAGTTATTTTATATATTCTCTGCATAGGATGATGGATTCTGTGAGTGGCAGGCTACTGTTCCTTGAAAGAAATTTCATCCGGCTGTTCGTTGATGTCATCGCTGCGGTATGGAAAATAGTCACGGAGTTTCTCTCCGGCCATCCTGACGGCATCAGCCAGACCTTCGGCGAATTTCCCTTTAGCGAAACAGTCATGGATATGGGCTGAAACATCATTCCAGAAATTGCCTGGTACCGCGTCATTGATTCCCTTGTCTCCGACGATGGCGAAAACCTTTGATGTGCATGCCACGTATATCAGGACTCCGTTTTTGGCTGCAGTCCTGTCCATTCCGAGCGCATGGAAGACTTCCACGGCCTTTCCATAGGCATCTTCACATACGTCATCTATGTGTACGCGGATTTCTCCGGAAGTATTGGTCTCGGCCTCCTTGATGGCCGAGACTATCATTTCCTGCCCTTTCTGATCCAGAAAGTCTTTAGGGTTCATGCCTCCAAGCGTTTATGAAGGTCAGAACTCCACCTTCGGAGCTTCGGAAGCATTGGCGTCAGCTTCGAAATAGCCTTTCTGTCCGAATCCGAATACAGATGCTATGATGTTCCGCGGGAAGCGGCGTACCATGGTGTTGTACGCCTTGGCCACATCATTGTACCTGCGTCTTTCAGTGGCTATGCGGTTTTCAGTGCCGGCAAGTTCCGCCTGGAGTTCCGAAAAATTCTGGTTTGCCTTCAGGTCCGGATAATTCTCGGAAATGGCGATGAGTCTGCTGAGGGCGGCGCCTATTTCTCCCTGAGCTTCCTGGAAGGCCGCTATGTTTTCCTCGGTCAGTTGGTCAGGGTCCACCGTTATCTGTGTGGCCTTGGATCTGGCCGCCACTACGCTTTCCAGCGTTTCCTGCTCGTGTGCTGCGTATCCTTTTACTGTAGCCACGAGATTAGGAATGAGGTCAAGCCTCCTCTGATATACGTTTTCCACCTGTGACCAGGCTGATTTTACGTTTTCTTCATGGGATACCAGGCCGTTGTAGCCTGAAACTGCCCAGATGGCTATCGCAGCTATGACTACGAGAGCGATGACAAGTCCTTTTTTCATGATCGGTTGTGTCTGTACGACGCTTTTATTTGATGATTTTGTTTGAATGTCTTCAGATATCCCTCACGCATCTCACAGTAGCTGCGAAGTCGGTGCTGGATGCCGTGCCAAGCTGCAGGACCGGAGTGTCCCAGTAGATATAGCGGAAATAGGCCCTGTCGGAGTCTTCTTCCGATTCAGCAGACCAGAATGCCGCATATAGATAGACGGTATCGAATGTTCCGACTGTCCCTGAAGCCGTTTCGGAAAGATTTGCGAAACCGCACGGTATGATGGAAAGTCCCGACAGGTTCGTGATTTTCACGTCAGGCCAGTATTCCCACATCACGTTATCCTCGGAGTTGAATTTGGCATCCACCATCATGGCCCCTGTGATACCGTCATAGTCTGCATCGGTCTCGGTGAATCTGACATCCGTTGAAGTCTCTCCCTGGCTTTCCTTTATCATTCCGTCCACGGCGTTGGCCAGATCCAGCCAGTCTTCGGAAGTCGGGATTCTCCAGCCTTCGGGACACACCGGATTCCCGCTGTCCGTGGCTTCCTCCCATGAATAGTATCTTCCGAAAAGATCGGACATGGCTTCTGCATTTTCGTAGGCGATTCCCGTTTCCCCGTTTCCTGAATATCTCAGGTTCTCGGCGAACCATTCCAGAGAGCCTGCCTTCACTGTCCTGTAACTGATTCCGTCTCGCCCGTCCCTGCAGGTGCCGTATTCTCCGTCATAGCCGAGTTTCATGTCTATCAGAGACTCTTCCCTGTCTACCACTGTCACGTATCTGGTGGAAGTGGTGCTGTAGTAGCCGGAGGCGAAAGCCGTGCATGAAACCGTGTATGTCCCGATTTCGTCAGGGAATTTGATTACGGCAGTGCCGTCTTTTTCTTTCGGGTCATCGGTTTCCAGTTTCGTGGTATCGTTGTTTTCCGTTACGTTCGGAACTGCCCAATAATAACCTATGCCCTTGCCTTCCGGGTGTACGGGACCCGATGGCTTCAAAGTCAGCGTCACACCTTTCTTTATATATGGCTCGGCCTCGAAACTGAGCTGTCCGCTGAATGAGGGCAGTGTTTCGGTTTCGTCTTCTTCCTTCTTGCACGCCGCCACTGCCAGTACTGCCAGTGCCGCCGCAATGACGGTATTTATGCTTTTCCTGATATCCATTTGTCAAGTTTTTAAAACCGGTTTGAAAACCGGAAATCTTTCCAAGATTACAAATATAGTGAAAATTTTATAAAAATCCAGTTTTACATGTCACCCGCTATCCTGATTCGCTAAAAAATGCAGATAACCTGTACAACGAATGAGAAAAATTCCTAAATTTGAAGTCAGAGAAATTCAGAGATTCCTGGATATGACATTCAACGGCAGTATTATTATCAGTCTATTGGTGGTGGTCATCGTGGTCATCTCCATTATCGTGCCGTAATATCCCGGGAATCCAACAGGTATATATTGATGCGCTTGCCTGCGGCCGGATTCCGCTGGCAAGCGTTTTTTTATGTGTAATAAATATGAATCCGGTGAAATCTCCGGTATCGGGTGAAGATTCATCGGACCGACGTTACGGTATGAAAGAACTTAGAAGCAGGAAAAGCACTTCGGGCAGGAAAATGGCCGGTGCGAGAGGGCTCTGGAGAGCCAACGGCATGAAGGAAGAGCAGATCGGAAAGCCGGTCATAGCCATAGTGAATTCATTTACGCAGTTTGTCCCAGGGCACGTGCATCTGCATGAAATCGGACAGATGATCAAGGCCAGGATAGAAGAACAGGGCTGTTTCGCAGCCGAGTTCAATACGATAGCCATAGATGACGGCATAGCCATGGGACATGACGGAATGCTTTATTCCCTTCCGTCCAGAGACCTGATAGCCGACAGTGTGGAGTACATGTGCAACGCCCACTGTGCCGATGCCATGATATGCATTTCGAACTGCGACAAGATCACCCCGGGGATGCTCATGGCTGCCATGAGGCTGAATATCCCTGCTGTTTTCGTTTCCGGAGGACCGATGGAGGCCGGAAGGGTGGACGGAAAGGACTATGATCTCATAGATATCATGGTAAAGGGGGCAGACGAGACCGTATCCGATGAGGAGCTTGCATCTCTGGAACGTATGGGATGTCCTACCTGCGGATGCTGTTCAGGCATGTTCACGGCGAATTCCATGAACTGTCTTTCGGAGGCGCTGGGCATGGCCCCGGTCGGAAACGGCACCCTGCTGGCCACCCATGCGGAAAGAAAGGCCCTTTTCATGCGCGGGGCAGATCTGATAGTCAGGAACACCAAGGCTTACTATTACGGTGATGACGAGTCTGTCCTGCCGCGTTCCATAGCCACACGTGCCGCATTCATGAATGCCATGTCGCTGGACATAGCCATGGGCGGTTCCACGAATACCGTACTTCATCTGCTGGCCATAGCGAACGAGGCCGGTGTGGATTTCCGGATGAAGGACATAGATGGACTGTCAAGACGGGTTCCGGTGCTCTGCAAGGTGGCTCCGAACTGCAGCTATCATATTCAGGATGTGAACAGGGCAGGAGGCGTTATGGGAATTCTCGGAGAACTGGACCGCGGCGGTTTCCTCGATACTTCAGTGTCGCGGGTGGACTATGCCACTCTGGCTGAGGCCATCGGTGAAAACGATATCATGAGGCCGTCGGTGAAGCCTGCTTCGAAAAAGAAATATCTGGCCGCCCCTTCATGGACGCGCACTGTCGGGATGGGTATATGCGAGGATATTTATCCTGAACTGGATACGGACAGGGCTGCCGGCTGTATCAGGGATGTGGCCCATGCCTATTCTACGGACGGAGGGCTTGCCGTGCTTTACGGGAATATCGCATCGGACGGCTGCATAGTGAAGACTGCCGGTGTGGATGAGGGTATCCTGAAGTTCCGAGGTCCGGCCAAAGTCTTCGAATCCCAGGAGGAGGCTTGCGACGGAATCCTCGGCGGGGCGGTACAGTCCGGAGATGTGGTCGTAATTTCGTATGAAGGGCCGAAAGGCGGACCGGGAATGCAGGAGATGCTCTATCCTACATCATATATCAAGAGCCGTCATCTTGGAAAGGAGTGCGCCCTGATCACGGACGGGCGTTTCAGCGGAGGCACATCCGGTCTTTCCATCGGCCATATTTCTCCTGAAGCCGCCTCAGGCGGCAATGTCGGCCTGCTACGCGACGGTGACATGATCTCGATAGATATCAGGGCACGCTCGATAAATGCCGAGGTGTCGGAAGAGGAATTCGCTGCCAGAAGGGCGGAGGAGATGTCCCGCGGTGAGGCGGCTTTCACTCCGCATTCCAGACAGAGGGAGATATCGAAAGCTCTGAAAGCCTATTCCAGACTGGTGTCTTCCGCAGACAAGGGAGCGATCAGGCTGGTCTGAGGCCGGTCCGGACCATTGAGCCACATTCTCGTTTAAATAGCAGATTCCAGATCTGAATAAATGAACTATAACTTATGGATATGAAGAACAATACTGAACAGGTGACAGGTTCGGAGGCGTTGCTCAGGGCTTTGGTCCGCGAAGGGGTAGATACGGTTTTCGGCTATCCAGGCGGGGCTATCATACCTGTCTATGATGCGCTGATGGATCATATGGATGAGTTGAACCATATTCTGGTCCGTCACGAGCAGGGGGCGGCCCACGCAGCCGAAGGCTACGCCCGGGCTTCGGGGAAGCCGGGGGTCTGCCTGGTGACAGGCGGACCGGGCGCCACCAACACGCTCACAGGTATCGCGGACGCTATGCTGGATAGCACTCCGATAGTAGTCATCGCTGGACAGATCGCTACTGACATGATAGGGACAGACGCATTCCAGGAGGTGGATTTTACCTGTGTGACCCAGCCTATCTGCAAATGGAGCTACCAGATCAGCACGCCGGAAGAGATCTGCTGGGCGGTGGCGAGGGCTTTTTTCGTGGCCAAGAGCGGAAGACCCGGTCCTGTGGTGCTGAGTATCACCAAGAACGCCCAGGTCGGCATGACGGAATTCAGACATGAAAAAATGGATTATATCCGCAGCTACGATAACGATCCTGAAATAGACATCACCCGCATACGGGAAGCGGCTGCAGCTATAAACGCTGCCAAACGTCCTTTTGTGCTGGCAGGACAAGGAATAGAACTTGGAGAAGCCCAGGCGGAATTCCGTGCTTTCGTGGAAAAGGGAAACCTGCCGTTCGGCAGCACGCTCCTCGGCCTTTCCGTAATGCCTTCCTCACACCCGCTGAACAAGGGAATGCTGGGCATGCACGGAAACCTGTGCAACAATGTCAAAACCAATGAATGCGACGTGCTGATAGCAGTCGGAATGCGTTTTGACGACAGGGTGACAGGCAACATGTCCACTTATGCCAGGCAGGCTAAAATCATTCATCTGGACATAGACCCTTCGGAACTCGGAAAGAATGTCCCTGTGGATATACCTGTTCTGGGCGACTGCAGGAAAACCCTGACCATGCTTACCGAGAGGCTGGTGAAGGTGGACAGGTCTGAATGGATAGACAGCTTCAGGAAGTACCAGGATGAAGAATATGAAAAAGTCATCAGCCGAGAACTGCAGCCTTCCGGTGATACGCTGCGCATGGGAGAAGTGGTGGACGCCGTGAGCCGGGCTACGGACCACAAGGCGATACTGGTCACCGATGTAGGACAGAACCAGATGATGGCAGCCCGATATTTCAGTTTTACCGAGAAGCGGAGCATCATCACATCCGGCGGCATGGGTACCATGGGATATGCCATACCTGCAGGAATCGGGGCGGCATATGCCAGACCTGACCGGACAGTGTGCGTCTTCATGGGGGACGGAGGTCTGCAGATGACAGTGGAGGAATTCGGCACTATCATGGAGCACAGGATTCCCGTGAAGATGATACTTCTGAACAACAGTTACCTGGGAAATGTCCGCCAGTGGCAGGAGCTTTTCTATAACAGAAGATATTCGTTTACCAGAATGACGAACCCTGACTTCCAGATACTTGCATCGGCTTACGGGATACCTTCACGGCGTGTCATCGACAGGAAGGATCTCAGGGACGCTGTCCGCGAAATGCTGGAGACTGACGGACCGTTTTTCCTCGAGGCCTGCGTCGAAGAGGAAGAGAACGTGATGCCGATGACCCCTCCGGGGAATTCGATAGACGACATGCTGATGGAATGTTGAGGAGGAAATGACCATGGAAGATAATAAACTCTATACCATAATAGTCCATTCGGAGAATTTCTCCGGAATATTGAATCAGATAGCCGCTGTCTTCACGCGGCTGCAGGTAAATATCGAGAGCCTGAACGTGTCGGCTTCATCCATGAAGAACGTACACAAGTTCACTATCAGCTGCAAGACCACTGCGAAGAACATTGACAAGATTCTCAAGCAGATAAACAAGAAACTGGATGTCATCAACGCATCATGCTATACGGACGAGGATATTTTCCAGAGCGAAATAGCCTTGTTCAAGATTTCTACCGACGAGTTCCAGAACTGGGAGGATACCAGCCGTCTTTTGCGCGGGTACAACACCCATATCGTGGAGGTTACTCCAGAATATCTGGTGGTGGAACTCTCAGGTTCCGGTGATGATATCGATTCCCTGTACAGGGAACTGGACAGGATCAACTGCGTGAGACAGTTCGTGCGTTCAGGAAAGATAGCGGTCACCGCTTCTTCTCTGGAGAAGGTCAACGACTTGCTGGGCAGACGGCAGAAACGATATCAGGAAAGACGAATGCAGTTTCCTGCAGAAGGGCAGTCCTGCTCTCTTGTCCGGTATGGTGATTTCATTACCGATAATCAGAAATAGTTACTGTTAAATTAAGAACGCGGCCTCGGGCCGCATAATTGAAAACTTGTTATGGCAAAAATGAATTTCGGCGGAGTCGAGGAAAATGTAGTGACCCGCTCTGAATTTCCGCTTGAAAAAGCGAGGGAAGTATTGAAAAACGAGACTATCGCAGTCCTGGGATACGGAGTCCAGGGCCCGGGACAGTCATTGAACCTGAAAGACAACGGTTTCAATGTGATAGTAGGTCAGAGAAAAGGCTCGAAGAGCTGGGACAAGGCCATTGAGGACGGATGGGTTCCTGGAGAGACTCTGTTCGGGATAGAGGAAGCATGCGAGAAAGCAACCATCATAGAATTCCTGCTGTCCGATGCCGGACAGATTTCAGCATGGCCGGTAGTGAAGAAGCATCTGACAGCCGGCAAGGCTCTGTATTTCTCTCACGGTTTCGGCATCACTTACAATGACAAGACAGGAATCATCCCTCCTGCCGATGTGGATGTGATCATGGTGGCACCGAAAGGGTCCGGCACATCCCTCCGCCGTCTTTTCCTTCAGGGAAAGGGTATCAATTCTTCATACGCCATATATCAGGATGCTACAGGCAAGGCTTATGACAGGGTCATAGCTCTCGGTGTAGGTGTAGGCTCTGGCTATCTTTTCGAAACCACTTTCAAGCGTGAAGTCTATTCCGACCTGACAGGGGAGAGAGGTACGCTTATGGGAGCCATACAGGGTATCTTCGCTGCCCAGTACCAGGTTCTCAGGGAGAACGGACATACTCCTTCCGAGGCATTCAACGAGACTGTGGAGGAACTCAGCCAGAGTCTGATGCCTCTCATCGCCGAGAACGGAATGGACTGGATGTATGCGAACTGCTCCACTACCGCACAGCGTGGGGCGCTTGACTGGTGGAAAAGGTTCAGGGATGCCACATTGCCTGTATTCAACGACCTGTACAACAGCGTGAAGACAGGAAACGAGGCTCAGATTTCCATCGACTCCAACAGCAAGCCTGACTATCGCGAGAAACTGAATGCAGAGCTCAAGGAGCTTCATGAGAGCGAGATGTGGCGTACGGGCGAGACTGTCCGCGCCCTTCGTCCCGAGCGTAGCAAATAGTCCGATTGCCGGAATCCGGCACGGACAGCCAATGTCAGGATGAATTATAAATTTGTAAAGGAATATTCTGATCCGGAAGTCGGAAGGGTACTGCTGGTGAAGAGTGCTGCCAGCCGCAGGATTTCCATCAGAGTCCATCCGGCCGACGGAGTCAGAGTCATTGTCCCGAGGTCCTTGTCTTATGATGAGGGCCTCAGGTTTTTCATGCTTAAACGCGATTGGGTCATTGCCACCATTGCGAAGCAGAAAAAGAAGATTTCCGAGGCAGTGGAAGAAGGAAAGGCTGTGACATTGCTGCGGGACGGGGCTGTAGTGAATACCTTGCTGTCGGAGATAGTGTTCCGCAGGGGAGAGGAGGATGGCAGCCCCGGGACGGCATCGGTGACAGTGAAGACGGAGCCGATAGAGGATGTGAAAGAGACAGGACGGACTTTTCTGTCATTGGACAGGCCTCTTTTCAGAAAGGTGCTGACGTATTCGGGAAAATTGCCCCGGGAAGGGGCTTCTGAACTGGACGGTCTGCTCAGACAGGTTCTGGTGGGGGTGCTGAGGACCGAGGCGAAACTGATTCTGCCTAAGCGTCTGGCTTTTTTCGCGTCCCGTTTCGGGTTCAGTTACGGGAAAGTCTCCGTCAAGCACAATTCTTCGAACTGGGGCAGCTGTTCGGCCCGCGGGAACATAAACCTGAACCTGAATCTGGTGCGTCTGCCCGAACCTCTGTGCGACTACGTGATTCTTCATGAACTGTCGCACCTGCGCTATCCCGATCATGGTCCGGCTTTCCATGATCTGCTGGAAAAACTGTGTACGGACAATATCATGCGTCTGGCAGGAAACGGTGACAGGTGCGTGGATGAGCTCGTGCGTAAAATCAATGCCAGCCGCTCGGAGCACCCTGTACACAGGACACTTGAGCGTGCGATGAAGGGATACCGCCTGGTCTGAGGCTGGCCTCATCCTCACAAGCCTTGAAATCCCTCCTTTTGGGTCGTTCTCAAGTGCGGAGGGACTATATCTGCCGGTTTTTCCAGCGTCCGCTCAGAAGATACCAGCCGCACAGCAGGGTCATGGCCCCTCCGTAAACATGTTCGGCAGTCCAGCATACCGCTACATCGGCCCTGATTACGTGCATGATGAACCAGCAGTAGAGCATGTATATCATCAGTGAAGCAAGTTCCAGCAGAAACGATGTGCGGGTGTTACCTGTTCCTGATGCTGCCTGAAAGAAGATGTTCGCCGGAACGGTGAGCAGATATGCGGAGCATAATACCCACAGGGACGGGACCGAAGCTTCTATGATTTCGGGGATGTTCGTGTAGATCCTGAGCACGGTGCGGGGGAAGGCCGCTATAAGTATGATCATCACGGCCACAGCGGAATAGCCAAGCTTCAGGATACGTGTCACAAGACCTTTCACTGCATCTGGATGTCCGTTTCCTATGATGTTGCTGACCAGGGAACTGCAAGTGGACGCGAAAGCCATGAGGATCATCCAGATGAGTCCGGATACATTCCTGATGATGTTCGAAATGGCCAGGGACCTTTCTCCGAGGTGTTCGATGAACAGGAAGAATATGAACCATGTCGATATCGACACTGCGTTCTGCACCATCGTCCATACGGATACTGAAAGAATGTCTCCGAGCTTCCTGAAATGGAAGCCTCCGAAGCGGTTCAGGCCGTATTTCCTGCAGTCTGTCTTCAACATGGTATATGCGATGAAGAAAATCAGGGATACAAGTTCCGCCAGGGTGGAGCCTATCGCCGCTCCTGCTATTCCCATGGCAGGAATCCCGAATTTGCCGAAGACCAGTATCCAGTTGAATACCACGTTCGAAAGGACCATGGTGATGGAGTTCAATGTCAGCGTCCTGGTCTGTGTAGTCCCCACGTAGAATGCCCTGAACATCGCGGTGACGTATGCGAAGAAGAGGCCCGGAAGTCTCCATTTGACATAGCTCAGAGCAGCTTCGGCTATCTCCGGAGATGATACCATTTTTCCCATAAGCCATGGCGAGAACATTTCCGACAGCACTACCATCACGGCAGCAAGCCCTGCCAGGAAGCAGACTCCGTGGTAGAATACATTTCCTGTTTCCTGAAAGCGGCCTTCGCCGTTGCGTCTGGCAATGATGATCTGTGATCCGATGCTGAAACCGAATCCGATCATGAAGACTACCATGTAGAATATCCCGGCTATCGCGGATGCTCCGAGCTCCACTTCCCCGACTCTTCCCATGAACGCCGTGTCCGTCATTCCTATCATCTGCTCCATGACGAGGCTGATAAGGATAGGGTAGGCCACGGTCCATATCTGACGGTATGAATAGACAGGCGCTTTTCCTGCGGCTGCCGGTGCATGTGTCTGTATCATAGTCATTACGCTTCTTGTCTTATGGTACGGGCATCTGTACGGAGGATAGCCAGCGCTTCATCTACCGACAGAGCATCTTCTACTCTGAAATTTCCGCTTCTGCTGCGCTGCAGGCTGTCCAGATGCGCTCCGCTCCCGAGAGCTTCCCCGAGATCCCTTGCCAGGGCCCTGATATATGTGCCCTTGCTGCAGGCTACCTTTATCATGGCTTTGGGCAGTCCCAGAGCCGAATTGTCCGTAATATTTATCTTTGGTTGCCGCCCCTCCTTGCCGGAAAAGGTACCATCGACCCCGACATGGGTTGTAGTCTGTACGAGCGCAGCACTCTTCCCGGCACCGGCATCGAAAGACAACAACTCCATGGAATCTATACGGATACGCGCAGTGCGGATAAGGCCTGCGGCAGCTTCGTCAATTCCTTCCGCTTTGCCTTGTTTCATCATCTTGCGGGCGATTTCGTATGCCCTGACTCCTTCCACCGATTTGGCTGAAAAAAGAGGGGCTATCTGGTCCTGCTCTCCGATGAAAGATTCCAGGGCTTTCCTTACCGTCTCTTCCGTGATGTGTTCATGCGGGTAGAAACGGTCAATTTCCTTTTCCCTGTCGTAGGACGGGGTAGTGGCACCGAAAGCTATTCCTGCGATATATTCCTTGTCATGCGACTGCAGTGTTTCGGCGAGTTTGGTGGCTTTTCCTATGCAGACCAGCAATACTCCCGTCGCGAGAGGGTCCAGTGTCCCTGCATGCCCTACTTTCAGGTTCTTTTTCCCGAAATGACGGACGGCCGCGAACTTGATTTTCCTGATGACGTCGGCAGAGGTCCACGTATAAGGCTTGTCTACGGGAATGATGATTCCCGCAGGATAATCGTCTATATTTTTAGTCAACATTGCGCCGCCGGTCAGAACCAGCGGCGCAATGCCAATATTTTCTTCCATAAAAAATGTTTTAACGTCAGTCCGACGGATTGTTGTGTATTGCGTTTTATCTGACAGGAATCTTGTCGATTCTTCTCTGATGTCTTCCGCCTTCGAATTCCGTATCGAGCCAGATGTCAGTGATTTTTTCAGCCTCCTCATACGGAATGAATCGTGCCGGCATCACGAGAATATTCGCATCGTTGTGTTTTTTCACCAGTTCCCCTATCTGAGTGTTCCAGGCCAGGCCTGCGCGTATTTTCGGATGCTTGTTCAGTGTGATGGCCATTCCGTTCCCTGTGCCGCACATGGCTATGCCGAGATCTGTTTCACCTTTTTCTACTGATTCAGCGAGAGGATGGGCTACATCAGGATAGTCCATGCTCTGGGTCGAGTGTGTCCCGAAATCTTTCACCTCGTATCCTCTGGCTTCGAGGTGCTGGATTAGCCGGCTCTTGTATTCGAATCCGGCATGGTCACTGCAGATACCGATTTTCATGATTTCCGTGATTTTATTTTTCCTGCCTTCCGTGGATTCAGACTGCCTCTTCCGGCGGGACGCCGGCAAAATTACGATTTGTTTTTCAAAAACTGAAATTTGAGCGACTCTTTTGTTGCTCCAGCGTTATTGCTGGGGTTTGTAATATCATTAAGCTTTATTGACTTTGCATTGTTCAACGGTTTCCAGAAGAAGGCCCGGAAGACCACTGTTAATGAAATCAATAAAGCATTGAAAATAAAGGAGGAATCCGTATAGAAAAGGGTATGATAAATCCGAGTGTAGCTATATTCTACCGCATCATGAATGCTCTCGGATTGAGAGTCGAGATAGTCCGCCCGATCGCATGACGGGATGCGGTTATTCAATGACGTTCCAGACCGGAGTCTGGATTTCAGTTGGCCGGGAGTCAGTAGTTCAGCCCGAAGGCCCAGAGGGGGATGATATTCATGTATGCATATTCGATGTCGTCCCTGACTATGAATGCATCGTCGGTTCCCTGTATCTGTTTTCCTGTCTTGCCTTTGCCTCCTATCTCGAATGTATGTCCGTCTACGATGAAATCTGCGACAGGTGAAGATGTCATACTGTGGTTCACACTGAGTGCCGACATGAAGAATGTCTCACGGACGTTCCCCATATTCGGCGCTCCGTCGGACAGTGCATATATGAAATTCGTGTTTCCGAGATAGACCTTTTCGGTTTTCTCTATGACCGCCATGCCATTGCCGGCAGTGTGCAGCTGTCTGATCAGTCCGGATTTCTCCATGTACACCATATAATCCGCTACCGTGCTTCTGTCTGTGGATATGGCCCGTCCTATTTCGGAGAAGTTCGGTTTGAAAGGGACGCTCTTTGATATGACTTTCAGCAGCTGCTTCAGTTTTCTCGATGTGGATATGTTCATTCTGGCGAAAGCAGGTATGTCGATTTCCATGGTGTGGTTGATCACGTTTTCGAGCCTGGTCAGGTAATCATCCTGTTTCGCGAACGGAAAATAGCCTTGGATCAGATATTCCCTGAAATGCATGAGAGGATGTCTTATGTCAGCCGGCAGCACTGCATTCCCTGCCAGAATCTCGTCCAGGCTGTAGGGCTTGATGTCCGTACCTGATGTCATGTTCAGGTATTCCCTGAATGAGAGTCCTTCCATGGTGTAGGTGATGGTCCGTCTGCTCAGGTCGGCATCCGTGCCTTTGACTATTTCCATGATGGAAGAACCTGTCACCACTACTTTCAGTTCGGGCAGATAGTCGTATATCATCTTCACTTCTCTCGACCAGTCCTGGTATTTGTGGACTTCATCGATGTAGAGGACCTTTCCTCCCTGCCCGGCAAATGCCGATGCAGTGTGCTGTTCCTTGCTTTGCCGGTAATTTCAGGACAAATAAAATAAACTGCGGATTTTATTCCGCAATAGGTTCTTTTTTTCTTTGAAATTTATCTGATCGCGGAACCAGTTCCGCGATTTTATGCCAAAATTGCGGAATTGGCTCAGCGGTTTTGGGTCAAAGGTTTATGTCGAGTTCGACAGGGCAGTGGTCGGATCCGAAAATTTCAGTGTGTATTCCGGCGGAAACCAGCCTGTCATCGAGCCGCTTCGATGTCAGAAAGTAGTCGATGCGCCAGCCTGCGTTCTTTTCCCTGGCCCTGAAACGGTATGACCACCATGAATATATGTCCTTCATGTCCGGATAAAAATGCCTGAATGTGTCCGTGAAGCCGCTTTTCAGCAGGACGGAGAATTTGTCCCTTTCTTCGTCGGTGAATCCAGCATTCTTCCTGTTCGTCTTGGGGTTTTTCAGGTCTATCTCCTTGTGGGCAACGTTGAGGTCGCCGCAAACTATAACAGGTTTCAGCGAATCCAGTTTCAGAAGATAGTTCCTGAAATCATCTTCCCATTTCATCCTGTAGTCCAGTCTGGCCAGTTCGTCCTGTGAGTTCGGAGTATATACGCAGACCAGATAAAAGTCAGGCATTTCCACGGTGATGACCCTGCCTTCATGGTCATGTTCATCGATTCCTATTCCATAAGTTACACTTACAGGTTCGTGTCTGGTGAATACTGCCGTACCGGAATACCCTTTCTTGTCGGCATAGTTCCAGTAAGACCTGTATCCGTCGAACTGCATGTCCAGCTGGCCTTCCTGCATTTTCGTCTCCTGCAGGCAGAAGAAGTCCGCGTCCAGAGCCTTGAAAGCATCAGCGAATCCTTTTCCTGCGCAGGCTCTGAGGCCGTTGACGTTCCATGATATGAATTTCATCTCTTGTTTCTTTTTAGCAATAACTGCGTCAGACATCACATCCTCGTATCCTCATTTACAGGAGTAAACTCCGGTACTCGTCGTTTGTCTTTCTTGTTCTTCCATAAAAATAAGCTTCGAGCTACTCTCGTTTCTTTTTAGCAATAACTGCGTCAGACATGACATTGGAAGTCAATTTTTATGCTCGGAGTGTCAGACTGTCCGTTATCACATTCCGAAAGACCATTCGGTGCCGTCTTTGGTATCCTTTATCTGTATGCCCAGTGCTTTCAGATCATCGCGGATCTTGTCGGAAGTCGCCCAGTCCTTTGCGGCCTTTGCGGCTTTCCTCTGCTCCAGCACCATGCTCACAAGACCGTCTATGGTTTCCATGGCCTTTTCGCTGCCGGCTTCTTCGTCCTGAAGTCCGAGAACACCATATATTATATCATCAAAGAGACGGAGCAGAACGGAAAGATCGGCGGATGTCAGGTTCAGTTTCCTGTCTTTTGCCGAGTTGATGATTCTGACAGCATCGAAAATGTGGGCGATGGCCACCGGTGTATTGAGGTCATCGCAAAGGGCCTCGTAGACCTTTTCGCACAAACCGTTGATCTCGGCTGAATCGGCATTGAAACTTTCCGGGGCGACAGCCATTGCCCCGGCGGCATTGCCGGAGGCACCTGAGGAAATTCCTGCGGCGGCAGCCATTTCCCGAAGGTCCTTGCATGCCTGCATTATCCTTTTCAGACCTTTTTCGGCAGCTTGGAGAGCCTCGTTACTGAAATCGAGGGTGCTGCGGTAGTGGGCCTGAAGGATGAAGAATCTGACTGTCATCGGGGAGTACGCCTGAGTCAGGATAGGGTGGGTGCCCTCGAACATTTCCTGCAGGGTGATGAAGTTCCCGTAGGACTTGCCCATTTTCTTGCCGTTGATGGTGATCATGTTGTTGTGCATCCAGTATTTCACCCCGCCGCAGCCGCGGGAAGCCATGTTCTGGGCCAGTTCGCATTCGTGGTGAGGGAACATCAGATCCATGCCGCCTCCGTGGATGTCGAATTCACGCCCGAGATATTTTTCGCTCATGGCCGAGCATTCCAGATGCCATCCGGGGAAGCCTTCGCTCCACGGTGACGGCCATTTCATGATATGCTCTGGCGACGCTTTCTTCCAGAGCGCGAAGTCCAGGGCCTCGTGCTTGTCATCCTGGCTGTCAAGCTCACGGGTGCCGCTGACCACGTCTTCGAGGTTCCTGCCGGAAAGGATGCCGTAGTGATGGACGCCGTTGTATTTGCGGACATCGAAATAGACAGAACCGTTGCTCACATATGCGAATCCCGCGTCCAGAATCTTCTGCACCAGAGCTATCTGTTCCATGATATGGCCGGAAGCGCGCGGCTCGATGGATGGCGGAGCGACGTTCAGCATCGACATGGCCTGATGGTATCGGATGGTGTATTCCTGGGCGACTTCCATGGGTTCCACCTGCTCCAGACGGGCCTTCTTGGCTATCTTGTCCTCACCTTCATCCGCATCGTGCTCCAGATGGCCCACGTCCGTGATATTCCTGACGTAACGTACTTTATAGCCGAGGTGTCTGAACAGTTTTACCAGTACGTCATAGGTGATTCCCGGCCTGGCATGACCCAGGTGAGCATCCCCGTAGACTGTGGGCCCGCAGACATACAGCCCGACGAATCCCGGATGTACCGGTACGAAAAGCTCTTTCTTTCTTGAAAGCGTGTTCGTTATGTATAAATCTCTCATAATCAGTCGTCAAAATCAGGTTAAACAAAAGTTTCGGATACTATATGCTGCACCGGATTCCGTTCCCGGATCCGGTACAATTTTCAAAGATAGCTAAAACCTCTGAAATTCCTGCCGGAATTCATAAGAACTTTCCGGATGACTTCCATGCGCCCCCCCCGGACTAACAACGTTTCAGGGCGAAAACGCGGTTAGTCCGGCAGAAAACCACCGGACTAACAACGCTACGTGGCGAAAATGCGGTTAGTCCGGCAGAAAACTTCAGGACTAACAACGTTATGGAGCGAAAACGCGGTCAGTCCGGCAGAAAACTTCCGGACTAACAACGCTACGGGGCGAAAATGCGGTTAGTCCGGCAGAAAACTTCAGGACTAACAACGTTTCAGGGCGAAAATGCGGTTAGTCCGGCAGAAAACCTTCGGACTAACAACGATACAGGGCGAAAATGCGGTTAGTCCGGCAGAAAACCTCCGGACTAACAACGTTTCAGGGCGAAAATGCGGTTAGTCCGGCAGAAAACTTCAGGACTAACAACGTTTCAGGGCGAAAATGCGGTTAGTCCGGCAGAAAACTTCCGGACTAACAACGTTATGGAGCGAAAACGCGGTTAGTCCGGTGGGGTGACGGTGGAGAAAGATTATTTTATATTTTTAGCTCGGTAAAATTTACCGAAGTATTAAAAATTAAAAAACAGTTTAAATGAACTTCTCATTCGCCGGATTCA
>CALUQB010000018.1 GCA_944322815.1 uncultured Bacteroidales bacterium
TGCGATTTGAACTACACGCCTAACAAGCCGGAAAAAGTCGATCTGACCATCGCCATTTCCGATTCCCTCGGATTCGGGGGACACAACGGCTGTGTGGCATTCCGCAAGGCTGAATAAACCTGCCGGATGAACTGCCTGGCAAGAGGGCAAATTCACCGGCTGATGACAACTACTGAAATCTAAACCTTATAAAATGAACAGAGAAGAACTGAAAGAATATTTGCCTCACAGGGAGCCGATGCTCCTGGTAGATGAGGTGGAGATCGATGAAGAGGGTGTCGCCCATGCAAAATACAGAATCCGTGAAGACGAATTCTTCTGCAGGGGCCATTTCCCGGGCAATCCTATCGTACCCGGAGTGATCCAGTGCGAGATCATGGCCCAGAGCTGCGTGCTCCTGGTCAAGGATGAGGTGAAAGGCAAGACCACTCTCTACACCGGAATCAACAATGTCAAGTTCAAGAACATCGTGCGTCCGGGAGATCTCTGCGAAATCACGGCGAAACTGACCGGCAGGAGAGGAAACATCTTCTTCACCGAAGCTTCGCTGAAAGTGAATGGCAAGCTCTGCTGCCGCGGCGACCTCTCATTCGCTCTGGCATAGTTTGTTGCACAGACAAATCCGCAAAGAAAGGTGACTAAAGGGATCAAATTGAAGCCCTTTCAGTCACCTTTCTCTTTGAAAAAGTGGATTTACCGACTGTCTTTATTCCACGTCACAGCCGTTGAAATAGAAGTCCGAAGCCGCCTTTTCTTTCGGGAAGCAGAAATAGGTGATCTCCGCCTCCGAACATACGGTACTTTCATGCATGACGCAGGCGTGCAGAATAGCGAAATTCCGCTTCATCTCCATGATATGTGAACGGATCTCTATCCTCACATCCGGACCTGTAGGCACCGGTTTGCGGAACTTGATATCCATTCTGGTGGTCATGCCGGAAGTCTGGAGTTTCCGCGCTATCACCCACATCGCTATCTCATCCATCAATGTGGACTGGATACCGCCGTGAAGCGTATGCAACCAGCCCTGGTAGTCATCGGAAGGATTCCAGTATGAAACCACATCGTCACCGTCTTCATAGAATTCCATCTTCAGGCCGTACTTGTTTGACGGAGCACAGCCGAAACAGTTGTAGCCCTGGTCTTCGAGACCGAGCCACGGGTTAATGATCTTTTTCATCTGTTTTGACGTCAAGTTATCCAATTTTCCATATAGATTTTCACGGCGGAGATAGCAGATTCCGTCATGAACCTTCGTTCCGCATGATTTGAAATCTGCCGGGACAGGAACCAGACAGAGCAGTCCGGCATTCACAGCCGCGGCGATACCGGTCGGAGAGTCCTCTACAGCCACTGCATCCGCCGCTGTCAGCCCGGTCAGTTCGATAGCTCTGAGATATGGTTCTGCATCAGGCTTGCCGCAGGTCACGTCATCGGCAGTCACCACTGTCTGGAAATACTTTCTCAGACAGAGTCTGTCCAGGACCATGTCCACCTGTTGGCAGGATGAATTGCTGACAAGGGCCGTATGCACTCCCCTTTCATGAAGCATTTCCAGCGTCTCCGCCATTCCTGGCATCAATGAAACCATATCCCGATGCAAGGAGTAAAGGATATCGATCCTGTGCAGAATCTCTTCAAGAAGCCCATCGGAATATCGCCCCATGTCTTCCAGAACCAATCGTATAGCCTCTCCGGTAGAAAGATTGTACCCGTCGGATCTTTCCAGGCAGGACATGTCCAGAGCATATTCCTCCCGGACAGTCCGGATAATGGTGTTCCACAACGGATCGCTGTCCACGACCACACCGTCCATATCGAAAAATATTCCCTTGACCGTCATGGACATTCCGTAATGTCTATTCCCAGAAACCGAAGAAGTGATGAACCGGGCCATGCCCGTGCCCTATCTGATAATGCGAACCAGCCTCGATAGCCTTTGCAATATAGTCTTTCGCCTTTCTCACTGCATCGTCCAGTCCGCAGCCTTTGGCCAGAAAAGCGGCGACAGCGGAAGAAAGGGTGCAGCCCGTACCGTGGGTATTGGCCGTCTTCAGACGGCGGGATCTGAGTTCCAGGACATTGCCGGTCTCGGCATTATAGAAAATATCAGTCAGTTCCTCGTCCGAAAGGTGTCCGGCTTTCAGCAATACCGACACTTTCCCGTCCTGCGAAAGCCTGCGTGCACACTCGGGCAGCTCGGATTGCGAGACTATCTTCTCGCCCAGCAGTATCTCGGCTTCGGGGATATTCGGCGTGATGACCCTTGCGAAAGGAACGAGGACTGTCTTCAGTGTCTCGACAGCATCCGCTTCGAGAAGCGGGTCTCCGGACGTAGCCACCATGACCGGGTCCAGAACGATGTTCCTGATGTCGTATTTTTCCAGAGTCTCTTTCACGGCGATGACCAGTTCGGAACTGTGAAGCATGCCTATCTTGACAGCATCGGCACCTATGTCATCCAGAACGGAGCGAATCTGCCCCGTAACGAAGTCCACAGGTATCGGATGGACGCCTGTGACACCTACCGTATTTTCATCCACCACCGCCACCACTGCGGTAGCTCCATAGCATCCGCATGCGGAAAATGTCTTGAGATCGGCCTGAAGCCCTGCTCCGCCGCTCGGGTCGCTGCCTGCAATGGACAGCGCCACCTTGTATTTCTTCATATCTTCCATTTTTCCATTTCGTATGCGCTGTTCCAGAACAGCCATTCCAGTTTCACGCCCATGACGAACGCTTCAGTCATCCTGTCGCGAAGCTGACGCGATGCACCTGCAGCCGCCTCGTCACACAGAGACAGGAGCCTTTCCGTCGGTTCATCGAAAGAGCTGCTTCCGTATGTAGCTATCCATTTTCCGTACGGATTCGATTCCAGAGTAGGAAATGCAGCCTCGAAAACAGACTGCCCCACCTTGGCGTACACTGTGAAACACGGGAGGACTGATGCCAGGGCCACTTCCACGGGTTCTGCCACGGCCTGCCTCCACAGGTGCGAAGAACACAGCAGACAGGCAGGAGAAGCCGGCACTGACATTGGCCCGACAGAAAGGTCAGAGACAGCGCATTGTCCGCCTGCGGACAGATAAAAATCATGCAGGGCCTTTTCGGCATCGAGATTCTCCATGGCGAAGGTCATGAAGAGCCGCGAGATTTCAGGATCGGAAAATCTCGAAGCCAGAACAGCCATGACACGTCCGTATTCCCTGAGATAGAGGGAATCCTGAACGATGTAATTTCTGAATTTAGCTGCCGGAAGGACTCCGGAGGCCAGTTCAGTGATGAAAGGATGCGCCAGAATCAGCTGATAGACAGGTTCAGCGGCCTGCCAGGCTTCGTCACTCCACATAATATTCAGCGCTTGTAGCCGCAAATGGCGACATAGTCACCGGAATCGTAGCCAGGAAGAGGCTTCTGGATGTAATCGCCGGAATTCAGCGGATGAGTGGTCAGGGTCTGGGCATATTCGAAGTCAGAAAAGCCTGCCTTGCGCATGGACCCGACTTTCTCCGCAGTAGTTCTCCAGCAAGCCTTGGTCACCAGCTCGATAGGATAAGGATCCTTCGGCTGCACGCCTTCCAGAAGCGGATGATCCCAGGTTCCGAGGGCTTTTGCAAGGTTGTAGAGAAGCCCGTACGAACTCTCTTTAGGGATGTCTATGAGTATGACCTTGCCTCCTGGCTTCAGGGCATCGTAGCTGTGTGAGAGGGCCAGATCCAGGTCTGTGATATAGCCAGGACAGCCGTTGTAGAGAATCGTGTCATAGGACTCCGGGGCAGCCACGTAGTCTTCGGCAGTAGCGACAGTGACCTTCATGCCTCGCGCCCTGGCGATCTGTGCCATGTCGGAAGAAGGTTCCACCCCGTCCTCCACTGTTATATCATAGTCTGTACGGAGAATCCTCTCGAAAAGACCGCTTCCGCAGCCTATCGAGAGGATTTTTTCTCCTTTTCTGAGGAAATATGCGACCAGTGCGGCTTCCGAATAGAGCACGTTCGTGTTCTCCAGAAACCATGCATCGTATTTCTCCGCATATTGGTCGAAATTGTTGTTCTTCATTATTCTTGAATACTTTGACTTCCGGAAGGAAGTTGTAATTCTGTGCCCGCGGCGCTATTCTGCGGCCGCTTTCAGACGCTCCGCATTCTCCGCGATCTGCAGCTGGTCTATCACTTCCTGTATCTCGCCATCCATGAAAACAGGCAGATTGTACATGGTATAGTTTATCCTGTGATCAGTCACACGGGACTGAGGATAATTGTAAGTCCTGATCTTCGCAGACCTGTCTCCGGTAGATACCATGGTCTTGCGCTTCGCTGAAATCTCGTTCAGATACTTCTCGTACTCCATATTGTAAAGCCTGGTACGAAGCTCGGCGAGAGCCTTGTCGAAATTCTTCAGCTGTGATTTCTCATCCTGACACTGCACCACGATTCCCGACGGGATATGCGTCAGTCGGATGGCTGAATATGTCGTGTTCACAGACTGGCCGCCAGGTCCCGACGAACAGAAAGTATCCTTACGGATATCGTTCATGTTCAGTTCAATATCGAATTCATCCGCCTCCGGCAATACAGCCACCGATGCGGCAGAAGTATGTACCCTGCCCTGAGTCTCAGTCTGTGGCACACGCTGTACCCGGTGCACTCCCGATTCGTATTTGAGAGTACCGTACACATGGTCTCCGGTCACTTTGCAGACTATTTCCTTGAATCCTCCTGCAGCACCTTCCGACTGGTTCGTCACTTCCATCTTCCAGCCTTTCTTCTCAGCATACTTCGAATACATCCTGAAAAGGTCCCCGGCAAAGATGGCAGCCTCGTCACCGCCTGTACCTCCACGGATCTCCAGAATGGCATTCTTGCTGTCCTGCGGGTCTGCAGGAATAAGCAGCAGCTTTATGTTTTCCTCGGCAGCCGGAATCTTCTGCTCTATATCGGCTATTTCTTCCTTGGCCATCTCCCTGAGCTCTTCATCCTTCTCCACAGCCAGAATTTCCTTCGCAGACTCGTACTCATCCATCATCCTCTTGTAATCCTGTCCGGCCTGGATGATAGGAGCCAGCTCCTTGTATTCCTTGTTCAGCTGCACATACTTCTTCATATCCGAAATCACTTCGGGATCCGCGAGCTGCTTCTGCAAGTCATCATATTTTTCCTGAAGGCCCATGACCTTCTCCAGCAATGAATTTTCTGCCATATGTTGTATTTCTTGTTGTTTTATTCTTCTTCCATACTTTGACGGCCGCTATTCTATGGACTTCACATAGCACCGGCGGCGCATATAAAGCTCATGCTCATATTTTTCCCATACGAAAGATGCAGAATTCGTATCTATCTGAGGATTCGTGATGGCCCATTTCACCCCGGCCTCGCGGTATTTCCTGGCCATGATATTGTGGTAGACCGCAGAAACCCCGGTATTCTGCCATTTCGGAGATGCACCGTTTATCATCAGGTCGATAGTGTCGAACTTCCTCAACGCTTTCAGGAAATGAATCCATCCGAACGGAAACATGGAGCCTTTCGCCTTCTGCAGAGCCTTCGATATTGAAGGGAAAGATATGCCGAAAGCTGCGATTTCACGGTTCTCGTCGAGCAGGAAGCAGCAGAGACGCTTGTCCAGCAGGCCGATGGTCTGGTTAGCTTCATCTTCTATCTCCTCGTCAGTAAACGGTATGAAGTTGTACACATTCTCGGCGAAACTCTCGTTGTATATCCTGAAGAACTCGCGCACCAACGCCCTGTCGTGTTTCAGGGTATCGATATCGCCCTCGACCAGTTTGTATCTGGACATCAGACGCTCTGCCACAGCCACCATCTTGTCAGGAAGCATCTGGTCAGCCCTGAGCTTGTACTGGACCCAGTCGCACTCCTTTTCGTATCCGAGGGCAGTCACCAGGTCGTTGTAGTACGGGTAGTTGTACAGACAGTTGAACGGGGCCAGGTTCTCATACCCTTCCACCAGCATGCCCTGCTTTCCGAGTGTATTGTAGTAAAGAGGTCCGTGCACCTCCGTCATGCCGTTTTCCTTCGCCCATTTCTCAGCAGTACCGAGAAGCAGCCGCGCCACCTCGATGTCATTTATGGTATCGAACCATCCGAAACGTGCCCTTTTCTTTCCGTAACGCTCGTTGTACCTCGGATTTATCATTCCGCAGATACGGCCGACGACCTTATTTCCGTCTGTCACCATCCACATCTTCCGGGTACAATATGCGAGTGACGGCGCTGCCGTCAATGACTTCTTCTGGTCGGCGAACAATGCCGGCACATACTGGGGGCAATCCTTGTATAAATCATTCGGGAACTTGATGAACTTCTTCAGATCCCTGGCAGAAACTACCTCAACAACCTTATATACAGCCATAGAACAAATTACAACAAATCAACAATCTCTTCTACAATCCTGCAAAGATAACAAAAATCAAAAAATGTCAAAATCCGAGAAGGGTATCTATTGCCGCCTGGGCACAGGCGCACCCGAAAACGGCGGGAATATAGGAAATGGTCCCCGCATTCGACTTCTTGTTCTTTTCGTCGCAGACAATGAAAGCATCCTTGTCCGGCAGTTCCTCGGAAAATACCGCCGTCACGCCTTTGGTTATCCCCATCCGGCGCAGCCTTTTCCTGACAATGAAAGCCAGCGGACAGTTGAATGTCTTCGAAATGTCCGCTATCCTGATCTTCGTCGCATCCCGTTTCGCCCCGGCCCCCATCGATGAAACCACCGGGATGCCTCTGTCGAGGCAATACTTGATCAAAGCCAGCTTCGGAGCAATGGTATCTATGGCATCTACCACGACATCCACCTTCTCCCCGTCGAATATCTCACCCACTCCGTCAGCCTCCAGGTATTGGCTGCAGACCCTCAGATCAATCTCCGGATTTATATCCCTGAGCCTTTCGGCCAGGACATCGCACTTCGGCCTGCCTATGGTGGAATCCAGCGCCAGCAGCTGCCTGTTCTTGTTCGTCACGGACACAGTATCACTGTCCATGATGATCATCCTTCCCACCCCGGCACGGGCTATCATCTCGGCGGCAAAACCGCCGACTCCACCGGCGCCTATCACGGCTACCGCGGCACGGGCCAGCCGGTCCACCCCGTCCTGCCCTATGAGAAGCGAAGTACGCTCTTTCCAGTCGGAAACCACGGCTCCTGCTGACATGTTACAGTTCTCCTCCATCAGAGTCCCTTTGCCTTGGCCTCGTCCCAGATGGCGTCCATCTCCGCCAGGGTCATGTCTTTCAGATTCCTGCCCTGCCTGATAGTGTGCTCTTCCAGATATGTGAATCTCTGCCTGAACTTATGGCATGTACGCTCCAAAGCCGTATCCGGATTCAGACCGTAGAGTCTGGCGGCATTGACTATCGCGAAGAGATAGTCACCCAGTTCGGCTTCGGCACGGTCTTTCGCGGCTTTCCCGTCCTCATCCGAAGAAGCGGTTTCCATGGACTGCAGTTCAGCCTTGAATTCGCCAAGCTCTTCGCCGACCTTGTCCCACACCTGCTCCTTCCGCTCCCAGTCGAAGCCCACGCCACGGGCCTTGTCCTGCATCCTGTAGGCCTTCAACAGCGGCGGCAGGGTCTCCGGAACACCTGACAGCACCCTCTTGTTTCCGTCTTTTTCCTTGAGTTTGAGCTGTTCCCAGTTTTTCACCACCTCTGCGGCATCGGCTACCTGAGTGGTGGAGAAGACATGCGGATGACGGTAGATGAGCTTGTCACACAGGTGGTTTATGACATCCACTATGTCATACGTCCCGTTCTCCTCCCCTATTTTCGAATAGAACAGGACGTGGAGAAGGACATCTCCGAGTTCTTTGGATATGTTCGCGTCATCCTTTTTCAGTATGGCATCGCTCAGTTCGTATGTCTCCTCTATGGTCTGAGGTCTGAGGGACTCTGTCGTCTGCGCCCTGTCCCACGGGCATTTCACCCTGAGTTCGTCCAGAATATCCAGTATCCTGCCGAATGCCTCGAGTTTTTCCTGTCTGCTTTTCATCGTTCGGTATTTAAAGATGACCGCAAAATTAGCAATTTTGCGGTCAGTCCGGCAACAAATGCCTGAATTTTCAAGATCCTGCGGTTCCGGAAACGGAATATCACCTGCGCGGGGAGACAGGTTTTTTCATACGATAACCGCAGTAAGCATAATACATGATGAAAAGGAAACACGGGATACCTATCCAGTACGCTGCCTGACTCCCGACCCAATCCTTCAGAAAACCATAGAGCAGAGGCACTATGGAACCTCCGGCAATGCAGGCTACCAGTATGGATGAACCTGTCTTGGCGAATTTCCCAAGTCCGTCCAAAGCCAGAGGGAATATGGCAGGATACATGACAGAACAGCCGAATGTCACCACGGCCACGGCATATACCGACATCCGGGCGGGAAGCAGGACCACGAGAAGAGTCCCGGCCACTGCTATCCACGAATGCAGGCGAAGGGCTGCACTTTGGCTCAGATATCCGGGAATCATGATGATGCCGAAGACATAGCCGGCCACCATGCCTATGCTCGGAATGAGCGCATACTGTTCGGGATCGGAAAGCCCCAGGCTCACTGCATAGTCCACTGAACTGGCCATGGCGATGGTCTCTATGCCTACATACATGAACAGGGCGATACTCCCGAGAATCAGGTGCGGGAACTGCCAGATGGAAGTACGGCCGTCATCATACGCGCCCTCCAGGTCTTCCTCCTGTTCCCCGAACTTCATCTCTTTCAAAGGTGACAGCCAGACGAAGATTCCCAGAATCACGAAGATGACAGCAAGGATATAGAAAGGGAATATGATGTCGGACAGGGACATCGAATCTATTGACTTGCCTATGAGCCAAGACAGGAAAAGCGGGGAGACAGGCCATGCCATGATGTTGCATATACCCATGATGCTTATCCGTCTGGCAGCGGACTCTATGGGGCCAAGATATGTGGCGTAAGGGTTGATCGCCGCCTGGAGTATCGTATTGGCCGTGCCGCATACGAAGGAAGCCAGGAGGAAAAGCGGAAGACTCCGGCATTGTGCCGAAGGCACGAACAGAAGGAATCCGGCAGCGAAGACGGCGAACGACAGGACCATGGTCTTCCTGTATCCTATCCTGAGAATAAGCGATGTGGCCGGATAGCTGAAAACGAAAAACGCCGCGAATGTAGCCGCAAGAATCATGTAAGACTGGCCAGAAGAGACTTCCAGAGCACTTTCAAGCAGGGGCACGATATAGCTGTTGATACCCAGAGCGAATCCCACCACGAAGAACATCATCCCGATGATGACAAGGGGGATGACTATGCCGCCGTTTTTCCGGAGTTCCATGATCATTCCTTATTTTTCGAGAGTTTTGCCGTGTGGTATTCCACGAGCCCGTCCATAGGCGCCTTGGCTATCTTGCCTATTTCCATGCCGTATTCGGCCACGACAGGATCGAGGAGGTCCCTGAAATGGTAGGCGACCGATCCCACCGCGTTGAATTTGTACGAGCGGTAATGGTCATAGCGTGTCACGATACGGTCGAAGAACTTCCGGAACGCGTCCGTGACCAGCTCCGGGAAATAGGGATCGAAATCAGTATGCTCCCTGATGAATCTGGCGTACTGGGCGCAGAACCTGTTCGGGAAAGGCCTGGTGTATATGATGTCGAGAAGTTCATCGTTGCCGTACCCCAGGGCTTCTCCCACCAGACGGTACACGCGGGAAGGCATGTTGCGTCTGATATAGTCCGTAATCATCCTCTTTCCAAGATAGCCTCCGCTGCCTTCGTCACCGAGGATGAAGCCGCAGGAATCCACGTTTAAACACTCGTTCTCCCCGTCGTACAGGCAGGTGTTGGCCCCGGTTCCCAGAATGGCAGCAAAGCCCGGTTCTGTCCCGAGGAGGGCACGGCAGGAAGCCAGGGTATCCATGGCTATAAAGACAGTCTCCGCGTTTCGGAACACTTTCAGCAATGTGTCGGTCATGAACGGGTACTGCAGCGGGGTGACTCCTGCTCCGTAAAAATAAATCTCCGAGACCTGTTCCGCAGGGAACGATTCAGGAAGACTGTTCCTGATATCCTCCACCATGTCCGCACTTGAGATGTAATTCGGGTTGTAGCCCTGGCTGATGAAGGACATCCGCTCGAAAGTCTGTTTTCTTATGCAGGACCAGTCGGTCTTCGAGGCCCCGCTGTCAGCTATCAGAATCATGTATGGTTTCTCCTGTTTCAGAATGGAAGTTCGTTATACCTGCCGTTGAACGTGGCCATGTGCGACCAGGCCTCGTGGTTCCCGAAAGTATTCTCGTTGTTCGAAGCATCGGCCAGATACCAGACTCCGTCAACGTAAATCTCGGCTATCACATGGCCTATCACCCCGCTCGCGTACTGGCACTGGGCGTGTCTGTATCTGGCCGGTATGTCGGCAGCCCGGCTCATGGCCACTATGGCATGAGTCAGGTCACAACAGTTTCCTCCCTTGTCCTGAATGGTCCCGACCGCACCCTTGGAAGTGTTGTTGTAGTTCAGCCACTCCCATTCGTCACGGGCATATTCGAAAATGGCCTTCGCCCTGTCGTAGTCCGAAACCAGGCCTTCAGTGGCGGTCTCCATGGCAGATACCACCAGAGGATCGGAAACTTCGCAGTTCAGCGTCTCATGAAGATAGTCAGCATCCCAGGTGCTGATTTCTTCAGGCAGGGAATTGTTTTCCACGAAATATGCGAAAACCCTCGTCATCATGACATAGATGGTATTGATGGTCATCTTTACGGAATACACCGAACCGTCAGGGTCCTTATGCTCTGTCTCCGTAGTGCAGTAGTTCGGGAAAACATTCCGCTCTCCGGCGTATTCATAGGCGATATCAAGCACGTCCATGAATGCATCGAATGTCATGACATCGTCATTGAAGGTATTGTTCGCATAGCTGTCAGGTCCGGAGGCTATAATGTAAGTCACATCCTCATCCTGCCATGTATCAGGTTCCGCGATGATTTTCCTGAGAATCTGGATGCCGGCAGCCAGGTACCTGCCCCTGTTGTATTTCAGCCCTTCCACATTTACGGTCGCAGGGATATCCCCTGTCTCCGAGAACTCATCATAGGCCTTCGCCAGAGCTTCCGCGAAATATCCGTTCCAACCTGTTGCCGTGAACTCCACGTCAACATCGTCCTTACCGCTGTCGCCGCTGTTTTTGTCGCAGGCGCAACTTATAAAAAGCAATACGGAAAGAACCGCTATCGAAGTTATATATCGTTTCATAAAAAAGTCGTTAAAACCGGATTCCGGTCAAACCAATTAAAAAGGGCGACTGAAAAGGGTACTTCCGTGTCGCACTTGAAACTTCTCCTTTCAGTCACCCTCGTCACACTGCCTTTCCGGCACAATCCGGAGGCTGGAAAACACTATTAACCGCTATTTGAACAAATGCGTCTCGAACACATGATCTTCCTGAACCGTAGAAAGATCCTCAAGGTTGTTGTCAAGCATATATTTGAAGAAATATGCATAAGTGATGAGACCTCGCTGGGCGCAGAAGCAGCCATAGTATCCGGCCAGCTGGCCTGCAGCATATCCGCACATATTGGAGATCTGAGAGCCGTTGTTAATAGGATAATTGCAGCTGCGCTGCGCGAAATTGTCCAGGATGTCGAACTTCACCGCTTCCACTCCGTCAGCCGTATTAGGGTCGCCCATCCTGAGTTCACCGCCGTTGCCTTGGGTGACATTGCCCGCAGAAGTGGAACCGGTCTCGTTGAACGGATTGCTTCCCCATTTGTAGGCGTGGGTATCAGGCAGGGTGGAAGACAGTGTGGCAGGTGTCACGGACTCGAAAGTCCCGTTTCCTCCGGTAGTGCTGTTTCCGTCATAGCCTCTGAGCAGCAGGTATGACCTGATAGCGAGTTCGAACATGTCAGCAGTACCCAATGTCTGGTCACCGACAGTGATGGTTGTCTCCATAGGGACATAGTGGGCATTCTCCACATCGTACGGCGCGTTATCTTCGTTCGTAGTGGCTCCGATTCCGTCAAGGTAGTTCACAGTGCCGACAGTCTCTTCCCAGATATCAAGTATCTTCACGTATTCGGTGACGAAATCCCTTATGGTGTTCGTAGAAGGGGACGGAGCCTGAGTGACTGTCACCTCTTTTGAAGTACCCGAAGGTATGGAGAATGTCACAGTAGCCGTACGGGAACCGCCTTCATTGGCAGCTACAGATATCGTCACATCCTGTGAAGTCTCCGATGCAGGACCTGAAGCCGGTGAGACAGTCACCCAGTCGGCACTTGCAGTAGCGGTCCAGTTCTCTGAAAGGGCAGTGACCTTCAATGTCTGCTCGCCCTGTCCGTATGCGAAATTGAGTCCTGTCTCGCTGACATACAGAGGGTCAGGGTCCACACCATACAGGTCTGCGTCTATCATGACGTCTTTCATGGCATCATAGACATTCTCGTTGATATCGTTGTCAAGCAGATATTTGTAGAAACGTGCAGCTATAAGCAGCTCTCTCATAGGGCTGATATTTCCTTCGTATGGAGGAAGCACGAGGGCGCTCGCAGGATCTTCACCGAACGTCTGGAAGTTGCCTATGGCTCCGAGCTGGCTTGAACGGGTCAGATGCCATGGAATGAGCTTGACCAGGAAGTCGATGCCTACAGAACGGATTTCGCCATTGTCATCCCTGATGACACAAGGATCGTCAGCCTTTTCATACCATGGATACAGTCCCCACTCGAAGAAGTCTTCCAATGCAGGAATAGGAGTAGTAAGCGGTTTTCCGTTTCCGAGCGTATGTACCGTTTCATTTCTTTCGGCAGGGAGCACTGCTGAGCCTTCCACTGTCACCAGGTCGAGGATACCTTTGAGGGCGATACCCCAGCACTGAGCTGCAGAATATGTAACTCCGTCCACCGTGATGGTATGGTACGGCTGGTACTTAGGGTCATACTGATCCACTCCATCGGTATAGCCTCCTGAATAAGGAATAGGAATGAAGTGTACGTTCTCCCAGGCCGTTTCGTTGTCTGAACAGTGCGAACCGTCTGCGCTCAGGGTTTCGGCGATGTTGTTCTCCCATACGTCAAGATATGTGACGAACTGCTGTGCGAAGCCTTTCAGTGTAGCTGCGGCAGAAAGATAGTCGGTAGTCACGCTTTCCGGCATCTTGCCGTCTTCCTTGTAGGCGCTGATGGCGCGGGCGAAAGTCACGGTAGCACGGTTTGTGGAATAAGCGATGGCTTCTCCGTCTCTGGTGAAGAGTGTCTGGTTAGGCACCTGTCCGTCTTCTGACATGGCGGCTATCATACGCTCGGCTATGTTTCCGAGGTCTTCAGTGTTCGACCCGTCAGACGGACCGCCGTACACTGCGATAGTCTCCGCATCATAGCTGTCACGCTCCGGATGGTCGGCCGGTTTGAAGTTCAGGACTTCTATGTCACCTGCATTGCCGTCCCTGATGTCCACCATGAGTCTGGCCATGGCGTACTGATACTGAGGCAGCGTCAGTGTAGCGTTTGAGACTTTGAGTTCCTGAGGAATGGTAGTGGTTTCCGTCCATTCCGCATACATGCCGGCCACAGCATCCACTATGGCTGCCTGCGTAAATGTTCCTACGCTCTTGACCGGCTCTTCAGGGTCGACCTTATTCTTGTCGCATCCCGTAAAAAGCATTGCCAAGGCGAGAACCGGCATCAAAAACAAAGCAATCTTTTTCATAATACTATTAGTTTAAAGTGTTAAATGATGTTTTCCTATTCTGATTCCCATAAGTCGTTCACGTCAGGGAATGTCCCGAGTGCATATCTGAACAGGACTATTCCCGAGGCTCCGGATCCGACGAAATCCTCACAGTCGGAACGCAGCCGTTCCTCATCCAGGCCGCTGACATTGTTGCCGACATAGCTGTAAGTCTGCGTACCGGCCCACACCTGGGCATCTGTGACTGTAGTGAAAAGTCGCACCATCTTCATGCACCAGTCCGTACTGTACGAGACTCCGCCCTCCTGATACCTGTAGATCATCGGCATCAGTATATGAATGTACCGTCCCATCTGGGCAGCATTCTGTCCATAGTAATAAGCTGCGTTGTCCTCAGCCATCATGGCAGCCGAAAGGATGATGTTTTCACCTCTGGCATCCATGGCTTCACGGATCTGGCGGCAGAACTCGGTCACGGCCCCCACGGCCGTAATCTCGGCTGAAGGATTGTGCTTGTATGCCGTACCGCCGAATCTGATATAGTCCAGATGAATTCCCTGGACGCCGAATTCATCGATATACCCGTTGGCTCTCTCGATGATATCATCGAAAAGAGCCTGGTCATACCTGTTTTCAGCATCTATCACCGGGCTTACCCATCCTCCGTTATAGAAACACTGTATCCAGGCATGGACCATAATGCCAGCATCTGCCGCTGCGGCCATGAATTCCCTGGCAGTCTTCGCATTGCTGTACTGGAATGCAGCATAATTCAGCAGGACATGATCGTATCCCAGAGCCTTCATCCGTTTCATGACGGCCGCATCGTCAGCCAGCCATTCCTTCATGTGAGTACTCCACAGCCAGATAGCATTATGTTTCGTATTTTCCAGAGACAGTATCAGATTCGCCTTTCCGCGAGAAGCGGCCGGGGACGATGTCCATGTTCCGTTTCCGTCAGGAATACGCTGATAAGATCCCGCTACCGGCAACGCCCCGGGAGAAGATATGGCATCCCGGCTGAAACTGTCGACGGCTTCTCCCGACCTGTCAGGAGCCAGACGCAGCTCGAACTGTGCATCTGAAGCGAAACCTGTACGCAGACCGTCATCGGCAGTGCTCAGCACCATGCGCTCACCTGCAGAAAGACTCTGCCCGGCGAAATCATGGATATTCATGCCGTCGAAATACTCGTCATACAGGAAAAGTCCGAGTCCGGACAGATCCACAGTCCCGGAAGACGTATTCACCAGCTCCACCCAGCTTTCCGCGTCCGTCCTCTCGTCATGGGCCGCCACTTCGTTGATGACTACGCCGGAGAAACGGGTCAGGTCGGGACCGTCGTTCCGGTCACAGCCGGAGGACAGGGTGAGGAGCACAGCTGAAACCATCAACTGCGACACAAAGACAGCTATTCCATGCTTCATGCCCATGTTCATTCTTCCGGAAGTTTGTCTATATAACCATGCTCATAGAGATACTGCTCTGTCTTTTTCACATTGCCGTTCTCCTTGATCATCTTCTCGCACCAGTCATAGTCCTTCAGCGACGGATTCCTCTCCATCAGCATCCTGACAGAACGGTCCACTACCTTGTTGTTTATCAGGCGGACATTCACCATCCGGTTCCCTTCGATACGTCCCAGGCGGATGAGCACAGTGGTGCTGATCATGTCACATACCAGTTTCTGTACTGTACCGCACTTCATCCTGGTGCTTCCCGTGATATACTCCGGTCCGCACACGATCTCGCAAGGATAGTCCGAATACTTCGAAATAGGAGAATCAGGATTCCCGACAAAAGATCCGGTAGGTATACCGTTTTCCTGACAGTGTTTCAGCGTGGCGAGCACATACGGAGTGCAGCCGCTGGCACTTATCCCCACTATTATGTCTTTAGGGCTGACATGTTTTTCCTGAAGGGTCCTCCATCCCTCTTCGATATCATCTTCGGCCTCTTCGAGGGCCAATACCAGATTCTCCACACCGCCGGCCAGGACGCACTGTATCATCTCCGGGTCAATACCGTAAGTGTTCGGGAGCTCCACCTGATCCAGGACAGACAGACGGCCCCCCGTCCCGCAGCCCACATAGAACATCCTTCCGCCATTGCGAAGCTGATGTTCGATAGCACTGACCAGTCTTTCCAGGTCAGGCAGCGCCTTTTCTATAGCGAGAGGGACTTTCTTGTCCTCCTCGTTGATGTCATGAAGTATTTCGGCCACCGATTTCTTCTCCAGATGGTCATACAATGACGGTTGTTCTGTTACTCTTAATGCCATAGATAAGAACTTTTAGAATTGTTTGGTTTTTATATCGCCTATAGGGCGGCCGTCTCTGACCGCCACCGCTTTGACTGTCTGCGATCTGTTTATGACGAACGGTTTCGCATACACCGGAGAGTCAGGTCCCGGTTCCGATCCGTCCAGGGTGTAATGAATCTCTGCACCCGGAGCATCCACTGACATGGTCACCACCTTGCTGTATCTGGTATCCTCGTGGCAGACTATGTACGGTTCGAAAAATGCATCGCAATACCCCACATCCAGATAGTCCAGTCTTCCGAAATGGGTTTCCAGACGTCTGGCAAAAGAGTCCCAGTCCTTCCCGGCCCTCGTCCAGCCTGTCTCCGCTATCGCGCACATTCTCGGCCACGCCATATACTCCACACGCTCCGGACTGTCCATATATTCCGTCCAGACACAGCCTTCCACTCCGATGATATACCTCGACTGTTCCGGAGTAAGGATCTCGGGAACCGGCTCGTAGTCATACATGGTCCTCAATGTCGTCGGGCCTCCCATGGCCAGGGGTTCGGAATCCGGATCTCCCTGCCAATAGTCCAGATAGTATTTCTGATGAGGGGCCATCACGACTTCGTGATGCTGCTGCGCCGCTCTTATGCCGCCTTCCTCGCCGAGCCAGCTCATCACTTTGGCATTGGGCGCCAGCCCTCCCTGAAGGATTTCATCCCAGCCGATGATCTGACGGCCTTTGGAATTTATGTATTTCTCCATTCTGGTCACGAACCAGCTCTGAAGCTCGTATTCGTCCTTCAGGCCAAGTTTGCGGATGAGGGACTGGCAGTGAGGACATTCCTTCCAGCTGGCTTTCGGACATTCATCGCCGCCGATATGCACGACCTCGGACGGGAAAAGTTCGAACACCTCGTCGAAGACGTCCTCCAGAAACTCGAACGTAGTTTCTTTCGGACAATAAACCTGCTTGAACACGCCCCATTTGGTAGCAGTTTCATAGTGGTCTTCCAGTCCGCACGAGAGCTCGGGATAGCAGGAAATGGCAGCCAGCGCATGTCCCGGAAGTTCTATCTCCGGAATGATGGTCACGTATCTCTCTGCAGCGTATCTGACCAGATCCTTCACCTGCTCCTGGGAATAATAACCTCCGTATGGAGTACCGTCGTAGATACCTGACTTCAGAGAACCGACCACTGTCTCTTTCCTCCACTGGCCTTTCTCGGTCAGAAGCGGATATTTCCTGATCTCCAGCCTCCATCCCTGATCCTCCGTAAGGTGCCAGTGGAAACGGTTTACCTTGTGCAGGGCCATGATGTCGATGTACTTTTTCAGAAAATCGATATCGAAAAAGTGCAGGCAGACATCCAGATGCATCCCGCGATAGGCGAACCTCGGTTCATCCTCGATGGAAAGGCACGGGACTTCCCACCTGATTCCTTTCTGACGGCTGCCGGCAAATATCTCCGGCGGCAGCAGCTGGAAAAGCGTCTGCAACGCATAGAAAGCCCCGGCACCGTCACCATAGTCTATCACGATCCTGTCCGGAGTCACGTTCATGCCGTAGGATTCCGCAGGCAGCCCGGCATTCATGAAGTATATGGCATCCGATTCCGGCATGGTCCCGGAAATCTCCAGACTGAAGCCCGCGGCCGATGACAGTCTTTCATTCAGAAAGCCTGCAATCCGTAACATTTCATCAGACTGCACGTCGATGAATATCTTCGTGTCCCTGGCTATCCTGAACGCTCCTTCTGCCATCTGGAGATGATGCGGCTGAGGAATGACGTTCACCTGCGCGGTCCTGTCCGACACCACGGACTGTTCCGATGTCCGGGAGCAAGAGGCCAGCGCCGCGAGAAGGGAAAACAGGGAGATTATGTAAAATTTTCGCATGATCAGAATATTCTGGTTACAGTACGTCCTACCGGTGTGCCGTCAGCCTTGAAGCCTCTGGCCTTGAGAGTCATTCCCTTGTCCACCCGAATACGGTAAGGGGCCAAAGGAGAATCCGCGGACGGCTCACTGCCGTCTACGGTATAGCGGATATCGGCGAAAGGATAGTCCAGTTCCAGTTCCGCCGAACGCGGATAATCGGATTCGAGGTCCATGTTTATGATGACCTGCCAATAAGCATCACTGTATTCCTGTCCATGGGCCTTTACCCTTTCGAATTCTTTTCCCACCCTCAGACGGAACGAATTCCAGTCTCTGGACTCTGCAGGTGACCAGCTGAGTTCGGCCATGGCTGCAGACCGTGGATAAGCGTGATGCTGCAGATCCTTGTCATCATGTATAGCTTCTCCCCACAGACAGGCCTGGAAGCCAAGCAGCAGGCTGTCCGCCCTGTCCAGCACTTCCGGGTCTACCATCTGGCGGAAATCATAGGTATAGGCTTTTCTCAGAGTGATGAAAAGGTGCTGGTTTTCAGGAATATCCTCGATCTCGTCCTGCACATAGTCATAGTAGCACCATCTGTTGGGAGCCAATATGACCTTCATGTCCCGGGCGAATGCCTTCGATGCCGGCGCATGCCCTCTGTAGGACATAACTACGGTACTATTCACAGCACTGCCGTCCAGAATCTCGTCCCATCCTATCACAGTCTTCCCCCTCTCGCGGAGAAACGCATCGAAATGCTTGACGAAATAATACTGGAGAT
Organism: uncultured Bacteroidales bacterium; assembly: GCA_944322815.1. GTDB lineage: Bacteria > Bacteroidota > Bacteroidia > Bacteroidales > UBA932 > Cryptobacteroides. The sequence continues at coordinate 18,599 of CALUQB010000018.1, forward strand.
CATCCACACCGGAAAGACCCAGACTGTCTGCCAGCCTGTGACAATACCCGCTGTTCCTCCATGCCGTCTTAGGACATTCGTCACCTCCTATATGATAATACCTGGAAGGGAAAAGTTCCAGCACTTCAGTGAATACATCTTCGAGAAACCTGAAAGTCCGCGGACTCGGGCAGTAGACATCCTCCATCACTCCCCAGTGCGTACTTACTTCCTTCGGCTCGTCAGGTGTGCAGGACAGCCACGGATAAGCCGCTATGGCTGCGCTCGAATGCCCCGGAAGCTCTATTTCAGGGACCACGGTGATGAATCTCTCGGCGGCATAGGCCACCACGTCCCGGATATCATCCTGCGAATACCACCCTCCATGAGGCCGGCCGTCACACGGACCGTCATAGCCGCAGGTCTCCGATCTCCACGCCCCGACCTCCGTCAGCCGCGGATATTTCCTGATTTCTATCCTCCAGCCCTGGTCTTCCGTAAGATGCCAGTGGAAAACATTCTGCTTGTGCATGGCCATCATGTCCAGGAACCTGTAGATTTCTTCCTTGGCATGAAACCACCTGCCGCAGTCCATGTGCATGCCACGCCAGCCGTATTCGGGCCAGTCTTCTATCCGGCAACATGGAAGGGACCATTTTCTGCCGGTGAATCCTCCGTCGCCGTAGACTTCTGCAGGAAGAAGCTGCATGATGGTCTGCATGGCATAGAACCGCCCTGCTTCCGAACTGGCAGACACGGTTATCTTTTTCGGGGTTATATCCAGAATGTAGCCTTCCTCAGGGACAGAGTCATCATCCAGATACTTCACCTGCGGCTCTCCCGTGAACACATGTTCACCTGCACGAGGTTCGAGATGACGCGGTGCAGGTATGATGGAATACCTCTCATCGGACCCGACTGCAGCTATGGTCTTGAAGACAGCCTCCTGATATGCTGCAGGCATCTCTTCAGACAGCGGATAAGGAGCCTTGATGTAGACATGCATCTGTTCTATCTCATATTCGTACCCTTTACGGACCTTGTATGCGTGCGCTGACGGCAGATATGAATTCTGGCCGCCCGTGTACCCCGCGAAAAATATCATCTTGTCCGGAAAAGTAGCACGCGCAGCCATCTGATACTCGCAGAAAGGCTCGCCCTGTGAGAAGAAAAATATGACTCCGTCAATGTTGACGGCCGCCATTTCGAAATCCAGGGAATTTTCGACTGTCCCGGTTTCGAACCGGGCCAATATCTCTTTCTCCCATCCGCGGACATCTTCCGCAAACCGGGGAAAATCGGTCTCCGCACTTCCGGCCAACGAGTCGGCATGGGCACGCACGGCATCCGGTGTCACCTCAGGTATGCTGAACGGCAGGGCGGCGTGCCGCGATGCGAAAGCCAGCCTGTCCCGGGACTCTGCCGGGGTGAATTTCATCTTTTCAAGGGAACGATACAACTCGTGACCTGTCTTTTCCGCATGGGCGGCATCCAGACAGCCTCCGACCGGATCCATGTTTCCGCCGGCCCCTGTAAGCTGGAACACTTCGCAGCCCCATTTCCTTGCGATTTCACGTCTGGCCACCCCGGAATAATCCGATGAAACCAGCAGACTGGACGGTCCCATGCAGACAGGATGGCATGCGAAATTTATGAAGGCGCAGATGGGACGGCCCTTTCTGTCCACAAAACGCGCCGCATACAGATCATGGTCCACCGGACCGTTCTTCTCGCATCTGTTGTAATTAATGCCCGCAGACCCCCTGGCCACTTCCAGAGAGAACTCCTGCCACAGGGACTCATCCGTAAGCACCTTCACGGCATTCGACACTATGGCATTGAATACCAGAGACCTGTACCCGGCATTCGTACCGCCTTCCACGGAACATGCTCCTCCTATCCTCGGCGCACTGTGCGTATGGATACAATGCAGAAGGATCCGTTCAGGGGACAGACCTGACCGACGGCTGATTTCAGACCTTATCCCGTCGGCCAGATCCGGCGGGATCTCCATCAGGTCATTGGAAATGATACATACTCTCCGTTCACCGTCCGTTATGGCCAGGGCATAAGTCCTGAGGGGAAGATGCATGCCGTCGGACAACTGCTTTCTGGCAGCAAAACCGGCAAGCTCAAGCCTACCCCCCGCAGGGGAAATGTCATCCGAGCTGAACGCACACTTCAAGGAAGCGGCATCCAGAGACATTGCCGTCAGGCACAAGATAGAAAAATATGTCAGTATCCTTTTCATCAATATCCCGGGTTTTGGACGATGGTACCATTTGCCTTGGCTATCTCATTGGCCGGAATCGGCATCAGATAGTTCGGATATACATCTCCCACCTTCGGGAAATGTTTCTGAGTAGGAGATACTGTCAGACAGCAGTCGCCGTAGTCGACCTTGTACTCTTTCCCGAGCCACTTGTAAGTCACTACGCATTCGATATCTTCTCCTGTAGCGGACATGTAGTTCTGGCGTTCCACAGAATTCTTCCAGTAATAGCAGGTATTGTTCTTCGACTCGTCATACGGGCGCACCACACGATAGACAGTGTCCTGACGGGCGCCGTTCTTGAGTATCATGGTACGCATGCCTGCAATAGGGATATTTTCGTAGAACGGTGCGGTTTTCCAGCGGCGGACATCGAAATAGCGGGTAAACTCGAATGCAAGTTCGATGCGGCGCTCGTTCACGAGTCTGTCCCATAAAGCTTCTCCGCTTTCGCCGATCTGCGGCATCATCACGTCCGGACGCTGACGCACCTTGTTTATGTAAGTACGGCATTCGTCCTCATAGCCGAGATTGTAGGCGCATTCCGCGAGATTCAGATACATCTCCGCCAGACGGAACCACGGATAGAGGAGACTGCCCACTTCGGCCTCCGTGATAGGAGAAGTCGGGATGTACCATTTGTTCAGCTCCATGCCCATGGTATTCGTGGCATGCCACAGGTGCGTAGCCTTGCTGGTATAGTCCGGTTCGGTCTTTCCGGCTGCGAAATCATCTCTGGTCTTTCCGTCATACAGGAGATAGAGAAGGAGTTCGTTTTCATGATAGCCTGTAGCATCCGTGTTGCAGTAAGTGCTGAACGGAGCCGCGCACGTATAGTAAAAGCGGGGATCCCTGTCCCTGAACGGATGCTCCGGATCATAGCCGGAGCCGTCTTCGAATATCTTCTTTCCGTTCTTCATCTCGTAGTCCAGTACCATGGCCTGGGTAGGATTGCACGCTGTCCAGCCGTTGAAATACACCACGGAGTAGAGAAGCTGTGCCTTTTTCGCAGAATTGGTAGTGGCATCCGCGTTCGATATGAAGTATTTGGCCCATATCAGTTCAGGGGAATGTATGTCCTTCCAGTAGCCGTCGTAGGTATCATCAAGGGAATATGCCCCATCCACATCGGCCCTGTCGACTATGGCCTTGGCTGCCTTGTAGGCGCGTTCCCACTTGCCCTGGAAATCATACTGGCCTCTGAATACGCTGCCCTGAGGAAGCTCCGGATCGTTGAACAGAGGTGAAGCCGCCAGCAGAGTGACACGGCATCTGAGAGCCAGGACGATGTCCTTGTTTATGCGTCCAAGCAGACAGTTTTCCTTCGCCGGCAGAAGTTTCTCCGCAGTTTCGAGATCGCCAAGTATGAAATCCACGCAATCGTCGAAAGTATCCCTTTCTTCCGCATACACGTCATTGAGGCTGTAGGCTGTGGTGATGATAGGGACTCCGGCATAGCGCTGGATGAGATTGTAGTAAGCCCATGCCCTGAGGAAGTAGACTTCACCCATGAGCCTGTCCCTGGATGCTTCATCCATTTCAGTCCCGTTCACGGTGATATAATTGATGAAATAATTCATCCTGTATATCCACTCGTATGCACGGTTCCAGATATTCAGGGTAGTGGTTCTGGTATCGTGTGCAGTACCTCCTTCTTCTATGTACATCACGTTGGAAGGCGTCATGCTGCCGTCCGCGATGTATCTTGTGGAAGTTCCGCCATAGCGGAAGAATCCCTCGTCGGTGATACAGCTGATATTTCCTTCCTGAAACGGATCAGGAAGCACCGTATACAGTGCATTCACGTATGATTCGGCCAGAGCGGCACTGTTGAACACGACTTCTTCTGAGAGCTTGTCGAGAGGCTGCTTGTCCAGGAAGTCGTCATTGCAGGCGGCAAGCAACATCAGAACCGAAAGTATTGGAATGTATCTTTTCATGATATTCGTCATCTTAGAATGTAAGTTTCACACCTGCGTTGAATATACGCATCTGAGGATAATTCTGGTAAGACTCGTCATCTGTCTCCGGGTCCACGTTCTTCAGTCCGGAGAAAGTCAGAAGGTTATAGCCGGCGATATAGATCCTGAGACTTCTGATACCTACCTTGGTGCCGAACATGGCCTGGTTGAATGTGTAACCAAGCTCGACATTCTTCAGTCTCAGGAAGGAAGCATCGCGATAGTAGAAAGACGAACGTGTCGTATGGCCGTTCGAGACATTGGAACCGAGTCGCGGCCAGTCGGAATCAGTATTGTTCAGTGTCCAGGCCTTTTCAGCCGCTTCCCTTTCCACGTTTCCGGACACAGGGTCCATAAGCGGGGCATAATAGTATCTGGCACGCCCCTGTCCCTGGAAGAGGACGGAAAGATCGAAACCTTTCCACTGCGCCTCGAAATTCAGGCCGAAGACCAGCTCCGGAACCGTAGTCAGGTCGCAGCGTTTGCGGTCATACGTATCGATCACACCGTTTCCATCCAGGTCGGCGAATATGAAATCTCCGAGGGTGGCTCCGGCCATCTGAGGATATTTCTCGAGATCTTCCTGAGTCTTGTTGATGCCTATCACCTGATAGTACAGTTCTGCTCCCATTGGATGACCGGTCGCGTTCATGTATTCATGTCCTTCGCCCCACGGTGTCTCATCCATGTATTCGATACGGTTTCTGGCGTACATGATATTTCCGCCGATACGGTAGAGGAATTCGCCGTTGGCTACCCTGTTCTCATGAGTCAGCTGCAGTTCGACTCCCCTGTTCGACACTATGCCTATATTCTCGTCAGGAAGATTGTTCGTCAGACCGGTATAGTACGGGATGGATGCATTCCTGGTGCAGAGGATGTTCGATCTTCTGGTATGGAAATATTCCACCTCCCATCCGAGCATTCCGTTGAATATCCTTCCGTCCAGACCGACATTCCATGTTCTGGCCACTTCCCACGTCACTTTCGGATTCGGGATGGTTCCCGGTATGATGAAGCTGACTTCCTTGTCATCGATCTTCATGCTGTATCCTGTCAAAGCAGTGTATTCGTATGTGGTGAGATACTGGAACGGATCGATGCTGTCATTTCCCTGTTCACCGTACGAAGCCCTGAGTTTCAGGTTCGTAAGCCAAGGGGCATTATTCTTCACGAACGGCTCTTCAGAAATCCTCCACCCGAGTGAAACTCCCGGGAAGATACCCCACCGGCTCTCTTTCGGGAAGTTCTCGGATCCGTCGAAACGGATGATGGCCTGAATCATATAACGGCTCTTCCAGTCATAGCCTATTCGTCCGAAGAAACTCCTGCGTGCGGTCTCCTTCGCATAACCGTCTATGGCATACCAGCTTTTATCCGCCGTACCGGCGAAAAATTCGTCGAGAAGGTCGGAATCATAGGAATTGATACCCGCATTGAACGTATCGTATCTGTAGGAACTCTGCTCGAAACCTGCGAGAGCCGAAACATGATGGCCGTTGAAGTCCCTCTCATAATTGATATTGGCGTTGATCGTCAGGGTCTGGTAATTTTCCTGATATTCATGCAGTACAGGCGAAGACCAGTAAGAAATGGTACGCTGGTTGTAAAGTTCCGTGATCTCGTCATATTCCCAGTAATCCCAGTTCTTCAGCCAGTTTTTCCTGAACTCGCCCACAACGTCATACGCCATCCTGGCATTCACGGACAGTCCTTCTGTCAGCCAGGACATGTCCCAGCCAAGATTGAATGTCGTGTTTATGGTATTGATGGACGTCCTGTCGTATCCTGTCAGATCCTGGACGAGAACGGCAGGGTTCGTACCGCCTCTAAGCAGGCCGTTCGGATAATAGGTGGCTCCGGTAGGCTTCATTCTGATGGCGGTATAGAAAATACCGTTGTCATTCTCCGATGAAGACGGGAAAGCCGAGTAATTCTTCTGCTGCCTTCTTACATTCAGGTCGACACCGAGACGGAGACTTTCAGTCACCTTTATGTCAACGTTCGAACGGACGTTGTACTGCGCATAGTTAGTGGCGGATTTCTCGTAGATACCGTCCTGGTATTGACCGTTGAACTGTACGAAATAGGCCACCCTGTCGGAACCTCCGTTCACGCTCACACCATATTTGTGCTGCACGGAGACCGGCTTGATGATTTCGTCCAGCCAGTCAGTATTAGGATACAGGATCAGATCATCGCCTGCCGCATAGTGCTGGAGCTGCGTTTCGTTGTAGTACGGAGCCGCTCCTGTGATAGCCAGCTCGTCATTATAGGCATGGGTGTACAGAACGGCATCAGCCATGTCCACCAGCCTCGTAGGCTGCTGCAGGCCTATGTCATAGGTAAAGGTGACTCTCGGAGCTTCGCCATAAACACCCCTTTTGGTCGTAACCAGGATCACGCCGTTCGCAGATCTGGAACCGTAGATGGCGCCTGAAGCATCCTTCAGGACATTGATGCTCTCGATTTCCTCACCTGTCAGCCTGGAGAACTCGTCATCACGGCCTGGAATACCGTCGATAATGATCAGAGGGGAGTTGTCATCCAGAGTACTGCGCCCCCTGATGAACATGGTGGCGTCATCGTTCCCCGGCTCGCCGCTCCTGTTGCTGACCACGACACCGGACAGACGTCCGGCCAGACCCTGCGACAGATTGACAGAAGAGTTTTTCACCAGTTCCGCCCCTGAAGTCTGGGTGACAGAACCTGTCAGAGTTATCTTGCTTTGCGAACCATAGCCTATGGCGACAGCCTCTTCAAGCAGTTCGCTGTCCGTTTCCAGGGCCACGTTCACCACGGAACGTCCGTCCAGCCTTACTTCCAGAGTCTTGTAACCGATGCTTGAAAAAACCAGTGTAGCATTCTCCGGTGCGGAGAGTTCGTAGCGGCCATCGAGATCAGTGGTGACTCCCGTAGCAGTCCCCTTGATCATGACCCCGGCTCCGATCACACTTTCTCCAGTCGTGGCGGAAACGACACCTCTGACCGTCATTTCCTGCGCGGACAGTACCTGGGAAAAGGCGAGAGCGCAAATGCCTGTTAAGACAAGTGTCAAGTGTTTCATGTGGTTCATAGAAGAAAATCGATTATAGTTTCAAAAAACCAATACTCATGCAAAATTAAGCAAAGATTTCGTTCTCGCAACACTTTTTGATATTTTTGAATGCAATTTATGTTTCGTTTTGACAAATTTTCGATTCGAAACGAAACATAAATCAATGCATGAAAATTTCCGGTTTTCCGATTTCTTTTATTAATTTTGTACGAATACGTGCTCATTAAAACACAAAAATCATGTCGGCTATAGCGGAAAGAAGAAAATACATACTTGACAGCATAGTCAGGGAGGGGTTCGTGAAAGTGTCGGTCCTGGCGGAGAAATTCGGAGTCACACAGACTACCATACGCAAGGACCTGAACCATCTCGAAGCCAAAGGGCTGCTCTACAGGGCATACGGAAGTGCACTGCCTACGGCAGCGCAGGTCATGGACATCACCATGAGCACGAAGAGACTGATAAACTTCGAGAAGAAACAGAAGATAGCCGAAGCCGCAGCCGCCCTTATAGAAAACGATGACTCCATCATCATAGCTTCAGGTTCTACGATGACCATATTCGCCGAGGTGCTCAAGCCTAAGGGTAGACTGAATGTCGTGAGCACGGCCGTGAACATATCTGCACATCTGGGGGATATCCAGGGCATCACGGTCATGCAGGTTGGGGGACTATTGTACAGCAACACACTTTCGGTCCTTGGGGCGGAAGCCAACAATGCCATAAGCAACGTATTCTGTTCCAAGGCCTTCATCGGAGTGGACGGACTGGATCCGGACTATGGCATCACATGCGCCACCACGGAAGAAGCGAGCCTCACCCGGCAGATAATCAGGTCCGCGAAAAAATGCGTGGTGCTGACAGACTCGAGCAAACTCGGGAAACGCGGCTTCGCCAGGATCTGCCAGATGGAGAATGTAGACATCCTGATCACAGATGACGGACTGCCTGAAAATGCCCGTGCCAGACTGGAAGAACTGGGAGTCAGACTCATAATAGCATAAGACTCATCATAGCATAAATAAACGGACATGGGAAAGCAGTACAAGTACCTCATCTTCGACATTGACGGGACATTGCTCGACACCGAGCATGCCATCCTGTGCAGTCTGAAAGACACTCTGCAGGACTTGCTCGGGAAAAATGTCCCTGCCGCGGACCTGAAGTTCGCACTTGGCATCCCGGGAGATGTCGTCCTGAACAGACTGGGCATAAACGATACCGTACACGCCAAGAAGATATGGTACAGACACATGCAGAAATACAGGCCCGCCATCCGGCTCTTCGACGGCATCCGCGAGACTCTGGAAGCATTGAAGGCTGCAGGATACGGAATGGGGATCGTCTCGTCGAAAACACGCCGCGAGTATGAATCCGATTTCGCAGGACCGTTCGGACTGGGCGGTTATTTCCGTCCGGTAGTATGTGCGGAAGATGCTTCCCGCCCGAAACCCGCTCCTGATCCGCTGAACGCCTGTCTCGACATGTCGGGAGCTTCAGCCGCAGAGACTCTATATATAGGAGATGCCGTCTATGACAGCCAGTGTGCCAGAAGCGCAGGAGTGGATTTCGGACTGGCAGGCTGGGGAAATCCTGCATGCAAGGATATCGTGTCGGACTACGTTTTCGGCACTCCTGCGGAACTTCAGGATATCCTGTTATGAGTTTTTTATTAACTTTGCCTGATACGAACCAAGACAGACATGAAAAAGGAAATTCACTATGTTTCTGCCGACGAGGCAGTCAAAGTCATAAAGTCAGGAGACCACATACATCTGAGCAGCGTGGCCAGCGCTCCGCAGATCCTGATCAACGCTATGTGCCGCAGAGGCGAAGCCGGAGAACTCAGGAACGTGAAAGTCCATCATCTCCACACCGAGGGGCCGGCTCCGTATACTGACCCGAAATTCGAAGGCATATTCTTCCATCAGGGTTTCTTCATCGGGGCCAATGTCCGCAAGAGCGTCCAGGAGGGATATTCGGACTATATACCGGTATTTCTGGGCGAAACGCAGAAGCTCTACCGCTGCGGAGCCCTGCCGTGCGACGTGGCCATGATACAGGTCTGTCCTCCTGACAAGCACGGGTATGTTTCTCTGGGAACATCAGTGGATGCCACACTGGCAGCCATAGAATGTGCGAAGACTGTCATAGCGGTAGTAAACCCGAATGTTCCGCGTGCGTGGGGTCAGGCCATGATACCGGCGGACCTGATAGATATTTTCGTGGAAGACGATACGCCTCTCGTGCCGAGTCATTTCAGCCAGCCGGACGAGGTGGAGACAGCCATCGGGAAGCACTGTGCGGAACTCATAGACGACGGGTCCTGCCTGCAGATGGGCATCGGCGCCATCCCTAACGCTGTCCTCGCACAGTTGGGCGGACACAAACATCTGGGCATACACACGGAAATGTTCGCCGACGGAGTACTTGGTCTGGTGGACAAGGGCGTTATAGACGGAACGGAGAAAGTCACCGACAAAGGAAAAATCGTAGCGACTTTCCTCCTCGGTTCGAAGGAATGCTACGACTTCATAGATGACAATCCGATGGTAGCCATGATGGATGTCGGCTACACGAATGATCCGTACGTGATATCGAAGAATCCAAAGATGGTCGCCATCAACTCCGCAGTACAGATAGACCTGACAGGCCAGATATGCGCGGACTCCATCGGCACGAAATTCTACTCCGGAGTCGGAGGCCAGATCGACTTCGTCTACGGAGCTTCGCTGTCACAGGGAGGGAAAGCCATCATCGCCATGCCGTCACGCACGAAAAAAGGAGTGTCGAAGATAGCTCCTGTCATCATGAGCGGTGCCGGAGTAGTGACCACCAGAGCACATGCACACTGGGTGGTTACAGAATACGGAGCCGTGGATCTCTACGGAAAATCAATGCAGGAAAGAGCGAAACTGCTCATAAGCATCGCCCATCCGGACGACCGTGAAATGCTTGACCGCGCGGCATCCGAACGGTTCGGGCCTCACTATACCGCAGTAACCATATAAAGAATGGCAGGGAAGGGTGCTTCCTGCGTTGCGCCCGCTATCTGATGATGTCGGCCGTGACTCCGTGAACGTATGAAATGAGATCCTGAGGTCTGAGTCGGAACTGCAGACCGCGGACTCCGGCACTGACATAAATCGTCTCGAAATTCAGGGCTGTCGAATGGAAATACGTAGGGAAAGGCTTCTTCATGCCTACAGGAGAACAGCCGCCCCGGATATACCCTGTCACTCCGAGAAGCTCCTTCATCGGGATAAGGTCGCACTTCTTGTTACCAGAGACCTTTGCCGCAGCTTTCAGATCCACCTCTGCATTCCCGGGCACAACGCATACGAAATGACCTGTCTTGTCGCCACACAGGACCAGAGTCTTGAAAACCTGCTCTATGGGCTCTCCGAGCTGGTCCGCAATGTGTGTGGCGGCGAGATCGTTCTCATCCACCTCATACGGGACCAGCTGGTAAGCGATGCCCGCCTTATCCAACAGACGGGCCGCATTCGTCTTCTCCTGTTTTTTGTTCTTGGACATCAGACGACATCTATCTGGTCATGTAATTTTCGAAACGCCTGGCCGTATTCAGCTCGGCCTCTTTCGTAGATGCCGCCACAACAGTGGTCGACACACTCTTCGTCGGCTTGGAAATGATCCTCACCATATCCTCCGTCACCTCCATGGGACCAAAATCCGAAAGTTTGTAGAACATTCCGGCACCTATAGGTACAGGAGAAACGGACACATCGGCAGGATGCACTCCCCATGCGAAAATAAAACCGTCACCGCATTTCACGGTCTCCCCGGGATGATAATTCACACCAGTCAGGAACATTACAGGCATGCCTGTCAGAGAAGTGGCAGTGACCACCGCCTCACGCGTCTTCCTGTTCATGTCTATCCTGATGGAAATATCGACCGTATCCTCCTGATACGGCACTCCATATGCTATCATCTCCGCGAAAGAACCAGTCTTCGTATCCCCTACCCTGGCTGTCCTGCCTCCGGTAGCCTTCAACTTGACCTCCTGCTTTCCGTCCCAGAGAGCGATACCTCCAAGACCGACAGTCTTTCCCACACGGTATTCATCGCAGCCTGCACCGTCATTCTGCTGCTGTTCCTCAGTAGGATACCACTTGTATTTCTCGAGTTCGAGACCACGGCCCGACTTCGAATATACATCGATGGCTCCGCTGTCATTGAAATAGATCCTCAACGCGAAATGCGTATTCTCCACAGCAGGTCCGTGATGTCCTACCTTCTTATACTGGTCAGCCTCCTCCGAGACGATCTCGTTCACCTGCACGCCGTCGCTTTTCCAGAAAAGACTGACTGCCGTCTGAGCCTGCAGGCAATGACAGCCCATAAGGGCCAATACGGAAAATATTACTATCTTTTTCATAAAAATCCTTTTTACGCACCGGCATCCCGGTGCAATTTCACTTTTCTCCGGACTCTGTCCCGTTCTCCTCCGGGGCTTCGAAAAAGGAGAAATGCACGTTCCCGTACTTTCTTTCCTTCACGAAAAAAGGCTTGTCGTCAAAACGGAAAGTTCCCGGATGCTCCAGAATGAAATATCCGCCAGGACGGACTACGCCGGCTGCAAAAACCTGGGACGGAATAGTTTCAAGCCCGTCTATGGCATAAGGAGGATCCGCAAAAACTATATCGAAAGTCTTGCCGCATATTTTCAGGAAATCGAAAACATTGTGCCTGACGACAGTGATGCACCCTGTACCCAGCTTCCCTGCCTGGGATTTTATAAAGGACGCATTGGCAGGATTCATTTCCACGCATATTATGTCGGAGGCGCCACGTGACGCAAATTCATAGGATATTGACCCCGTGCCTCCGAAGAGATCGAGTACCGAAAGGCCTTCGAATTCGTATTCGTTGTCCAGAATATTGAAAAGGCCTTCCTTGGCAAAGTCCGTTGTCGGACGAGCCGCATAGCCCTGAGGGGGATTTATGGACTTGCCCCTGTATTTTCCTCCGATTATGCGCATGAAATATTATATGTAATCCACAGACTTGAAATAGCGGTAGAGAGACATCTCCTCTCCGGCATCGAGCGGTGTCCTGAAATAAATCACCGTCATCTCCATGTTAAGCTGGAACTTCTTCATGGCCAGAAAGATGAAATACTCTGCCGTAACGAAGTCAACCACCTGGAACGAGGTACACAGAAGCAGACTCCTGCCCTGAGCCACGACCAGGTAAAGATGCCCGTCTGCTATCGAGGCTATGACCTTGTTATATTCACTGATGGAATCGAGGGCATCGAGCATGTACCATATTTCAGGAAAGACACGTGATTTCTCCCCGTCATATCTGAGCACTGTTTCAGCGACAGCCCTGGACAGCGTCTCCCCTATGGATGCCGTATAGACCAGAACGGACTTCATCCGCGGCAAAGGTTCGTACTCCAGAAGATCCGCACCGCCCGTATCGGCGACTTCCGAAAGCAGGGATCTGGCGGAAGAAGCATCGAAAAAATGTTCGGGAACCAAAGTGAACACAGGGGTAAACACCGATATGGACACTCTACCGTAGCGTTTCCTGAACTGCGGATCAGTAAAAAAACGGTCAGCGCTCATCCAACCGGATGATACGCTGACACCGTCTTTTTCGATACGTGAAACATAGCCGGACAGAGCTACCCGTACAGATATGTTTTCACCTGTATTATTCCCAGTTTCCAGCATTGTTGTTAGGAGCTGTGACACTACCTACCTTCAAACCTGAGAAATCAGCTGTACCGTATTTCTTCTCGTTTCTTTCCTTCTCCGATGCATCGAGGTTTATCCTGAGCTGGTTGTCCAGGCCTTTCAGCAGAGACTTGTATGTAAGGCTGGCTTCGAACAGAGGCACTTTCACTCCGGAAACGGTCTTCACGACTGCAGCCATCTGGATGGAATCACCCTGGGAGAACGGAACGAAAGCGAGTGAATCGAGGTTGAAATCAGGACGGTTCTTGAAAAGGGTATCCCTTACAGGTATTTCATTCTCGATCCTGAAGACCAGGCGCTCGCCCTTTTTGTAGAGTTCGAGCATCTGCTCCGGCTTGATTCTCGGATTACGCTTCTTCAGCTGTTCAGTATTGGCCACGGCGATAGAGTCATCGGCAGAACCGAGCTGCATGACTACCTTCATGGAAGAATCCGTAAAGAAAGACTTGAGCGTATCGAATGACGCAGTGAACTTTCCGCACTCGGTCTTGTACGCATTCTGCAGAGTACGTATGTCTTTCAGACGCTGGATGGCGACCTGTTCGCGAGCCGCCTTTTCATTGTTGAAGCGTACAGGTTCCATGACGCTTTCTACAATCATGTAAGCCAATCCGATGATGGCAAGAGGGAAAATGAGGTAGACCAGTACCTTTTTCAGTATTTTCATAATTATTTTAGTGATTTAATTATATTCCAACCAAATTCCGGACAAAGTTAAAAATTTGATTTATGAAATGCAATATAATTTGTAAATTTGCGCCCATAATAATCGAGCGGCGGCCGGACGGCAGACAAACAGCCGCAATATGTTGAATTTATGACAAGTATAGAATCAGGACTCATCGCATCACTGAGCGCTCTGATCTCCGGTGCGGACAATGTGGCCATCACCACGCACATGCATCCCGACGGAGATGCATTGGGAAGTTCACTCGGACTGCTCAGGTATCTGGCGGCTGCCGGCAAAAACGCCCTCATCGTCCTGAACGACAGATATCCGGACTCTCTGGCATTCCTAGCCGGTGATGACAGGGACAGCATCGTCATCCATGAGGAGAATCCGGAAGCCGCGGCTTCCGCGATAAATTCCGCCGACCTGCTTTTCTGCCTGGACATGAGCACATTCGACAGGGCGGAAAACCTGAAGGACATGCTGGAACGCCGCAGCTGCACGAAAGTGCTTGTGGACCATCACCTTAATCCCGACTCCGGGCGTTTCAGCCTCGTCTTTTCGGACACGGACATATCATCCACATCCGAGCTGCTCTATTATATATTGAAAGCCATGCCGGGAACGGACGGAGATGCTGGAAAGCTGCCGAAGAAAGGAGCAGAGGCGTTGCTGGCCGGCATGACCACAGACACGAACAATTTCTCGAACTCCGTATATCCGTCCACATTCATGATGGCATCGGAGCTGCTGGCCGCAGGCATTGACAGGGATGCGATTATAGCATCACTGTACACGAATTACAGAGAAAACAGGTTCAGGCTGATGGGACGGCTGCTGTCGGAAAACATGGTGGTCACGGACTTCGGAGTGGCATACATGATAGTGGACAGGACGATGGCCGGGAAGTATGACATACGCGAAGGGGAAACGGAAGGCTTCGTCAACATACCCCTTGGCATAGACTGTGTAAGGATGAGCCTCCTGCTGAAAGAGGAAGAGGACAGGTTCAGGGTGTCCGTCCGGTCGAAAAAGGGGACATCCGCGAACAGATGCGCCGCCCTGTATTTCAACGGAGGAGGACATGAACTGGCATCCGGAGGCAAGCTTTTCAAGGGCAAAGACCTTCATGAAGGTACCGCAGCCGAAGCCGCCCGGTATATCGAGGCCAAGACAAAGGAATTTCTGACTGACGGAAAATGATGATCAAGAAGATTTCAGGATATCTGATTTGCGCTGCAGCTGCCGTATGCTGCATGTTGTCCTGCAGAAAAGAAAGTCTGGAGGAGACATATTCTTCCCAGGAAGACAGGATAGACTCTTTCATAGAAGGCCTGATGAACCAGGACCCGGCTCCAAGAGTGGTCCGGAACGGCGGTTCGAACAGAATCGTGCTCACTGAAGGCACCGGAGATGTCCTCGAAACGGGAGGTACCGTGTCTTTCTACTACGCGGGCTATGTCTTTACGGGGAGCGAACCTTCGGCCGGGAATCTTTTCGCGACCAACAGGGAAGAGACAGCCACGGAAAGCGGCTGGACACTTACATCTCCTGACTACGGCATACTGACCCTGACTCTGGATGAAGACACCGAACTGCTTGAAGGACTGAAAAACGGGCTTGCAGGTGTCCGCGGAGGAGAAATATGCTACATAGTTTTCTCGGGGAAGCTCGGTTTCGGAAATGAAATCACAGGAACCGTTCCGGCAAATTCCGCCCTTATCTACCAGATATGGGTAGAGAGCCTGACTAACGAATGAAAGAAAGGAATATGAATATTTTGGAAATGAGATTTGGATTATTGGCATTTGCCTGTCTGTGCAGCGGCATGGTGATCAGCAGCTGCGCCGTAGAGAAGGAATATCAGGCAAACGAAGACGAAAAGATGTATCTGGAGGCATGGCTCCATACCCACCATCCGGATGCAAAGAAGACGGGGATGGGGATATACCTCCTGAATGAGGAAATAACAGGCACCGGCGAAGATGTCACCATGCCTTGTTACGTGATGGTAACATATACAGTGAGAGACCTGGAAGGGAATATCACCTCTTCGTCAGACGCTGAAAGCGCCAAACAGACAGGAGACTACGACCAGACATACTATTACGGTCCGCGTGTCTGGACTTTCGGCGAAGGTTCGATAACCAAAGGACTGGAAGACCTGCTGACCGGAATGAAAGTGGGAGGGGAAAGAGAAGCCCTGATCCCCGGATGGTTCCAGACATACAACAGATATGAGACCGAAGAGGAATACATGAAGGAGGTCACGGACCAGAGCGCCCAGATATACAAGGTCAGGGTGGATGAAATCACCGAAGACATATACGAATGGCAGACCGACCGTATAGAAGAATATTGTGCGGAACATTCCATCACACTGCCGGAAGCAGACCCTGAAGGATTCTACTATATTCAGGAAACTGCCGGAGAAGGTGAACCGGAAGACATGCACAAGGATACCACCGTGTACATAAACTACACCGGAATGCGTCTGGACGGCCAGGTATTCGACACCACTGACGAAAAGACGGCCAAAGACCACCATATATTCTCGTCCGACAAGACATACGGCCCTATGGAAGTGACGATGTCAGCCGACTCTACAGAAATAAAACTGGACGATAACAGCATCACTTCGGGATTCGGAAAAACTCTCTGGGAGATGAGGCCGATGGAAAAGGGTACGGGGATATTCTACTCCACCTACGGCTACGGCACATCCGGAAGCGGCTCGCTGATTCCGGGATATGCACCGCTGATATTCAAGATAGAGCTGGTCCCTGACCCGGACCCCGACGAAGAAGACACGGAAGAAGGGGAGGAATAGGAATGGCTGTAAATCAGGCGGTACCTTTGGAGCTTGGCACCGAAAAGATCGGCAAGCTTCTCATGAAATATGCCGGACCGGCTATCATCGCCATGACGGCATCCTCGCTATACAACATGATTGACAGCATCTTCATCGGCCACGGAGTAGGTCCGCTGGCCATTGCAGGACTGGCTGTCACTTTCCCGCTGATGAACCTTTCGGCTGCATGCGGCACCCTGGTAGGAGTCGGGGCGAGCACCATCATGTCAGTCCTTCTCGGACAGAAAAACTATGATGTGGCGAACAAGGTTCTGGGCAATGTCGTGACACTGAACATCATCATCGGACTGGTATTCATGAGTGTGGCCCTGACATTTCTGGATCCGATACTCTACTTCTTCGGAGCCAGCGAAAACACCATAGTCTACGCCAGGGAGTACATGCAGGTCATCTTGTTCGGAAATGTCATCACGCACCTGTATCTCGGTCTCAACAACCAGCTCAGGGCATCCGGAAATCCGCGGATGGCGATGAACCTGACCATCATGACGGTGATACTGAACGTGATATTCGCCCCGCTGTTCATTTTCGTGCTGGACATGGGAATCAGAGGCGCCGCCCTGGCCACGGTGATAGCCCAGTTCGTGGCTCTGGTGGTTATACTCAGATATTTCAGCAACCAGAACCGTCTTCTTCACTTCCGTAAAAAGAACCTGAAGCTGGACACAAGGATAGCGAAAGACTCACTGTCCATCGGCCTGGCCCCGTTCCTGATGAACTCGGCAGCCTGTCTGGTGACCCTGTTCATAAACCAGCAGCTGAAAAGCTACAGCGGCGACCTGGCCATTGGCGCATACGGCATAGTGAACAGGATATCCTTCCTCTTCATCATGATAAACATGGGTCTGAACCAGGGCATGCAGCCTATCGCAGGCTACAACTACGGTGCACGGAAATACTCCAGAGTGAAGGAAGTCTACGGGAAGACCGTAAAATACGCCACAGTGGTGGCACTGATAGGATTCATAGTGTCAATCGCATTCCCGCATGCAGCGGTCTCCATATTCACGTCAGACCGCGAGCTGATAGAGCTTGCCGCCAAAGGACTGGTACTGATAAACCTGATGCTTCCTCTGGTAGGTTTCCAGATGGTGACCTCAAACCTTTTCCAGTGCCTGGGTATGATAAACAAATCCATCATACTCTCAATGTCCAGACAGCTGCTCTTCCTGCTGCCGCTGCTCTATGTCATGCCGTTGATGCTCGATTCGAAAGGCATCTGGCTATCATTCCCGATATCTGACTTCCTGGCATCGCTCGTCACCTTCATCATGCTGATGGGACTGCTCAAGAAACTCAGGAAACTGAACGACGGCGATGACCCTTCCATCCTCGGAAGCAAACTCTGACCGGCGCAGGCCGTATTGCCGCAGGCGATGAAAAACGTATTGGCCGGAGGCCGAAAATAAAACATGTGCCCCTGACGGGACAATAACGATAAAAAAATGGAAAACAGGATAATAATCAATCTCGGACGTCAGTTCGGAAGCGGAGGCAAACAGGTAGCGCTCGAACTCGGCAGGAAACTGGGGATAAATGTCTATGACAATGAACTCATCACCAAGGCAGCCGAATCCAGCGGCTTCAGTCCTGACGTATTCATGAAAAAGGATGAAAAGCGGAATCTCTTCCCTGTTTCGTCTTTCTTCGCCACGCAGACTTTCGGCTCACCGAAAAACTACCTGAACGGCGAGAATCTGTTCCAGATCCAGAGTTCCGTCATCAGGGATATAGCGGAAAAGGAATCAGCCGTCATCGTAGGACGCTGCGCCGACTACATACTCCGCGACCTGGACTGCACGGTAGACGTATTCATCACGGCTCCACGGGAAACCAGGATCAGCATGATCATGGACAGGATGAAAATCAGCAGGGAAAAGGCGGAAGACCTGATAGAAAAAACGGACCGCAAGAGAGAGACCTACTACAACTACTATACATTCGGGAACTGGGGCGTGGCATCCAACTATGACTTGTGCGTGGACTCATCCATCCTCGGCATAGAAGGGACAGCAGACTATATCATAGACTTCGCTGTCAGGGCCGGCATATTGCACAGGGAGGGGAAATGAGCAGAAAGAGGCTTATCATCCTGACTCCGGCCATAGCAGCCGTATTTCTCCTGGCAGTCATTCTGCCGCTGTCTTCTTCACCGAAGCCGGAACCGGCAGCAGCTGCCGCCGATTCCGTGGCTGCAGTCTGCCTGAACGACATGCTTGACGACACCCTTTCAGCCTATCCGGAACTGGACGGAATGGACGGACGCATAGAAAGATTCATGAAACTGTGGGAAATCAAGGGAGCCTCCCTGGCCATAATGAGGAACGACTCCCTCGTATATGCCAAAGGATACGGCTATGCGGATGAAGAAAAGGGTGAAAAGATGACATCCGGGCATATTCTCAGAATGGCATCGGTCTCCAAGCTCATCACCGCCGCAGGCATCATGGTGCTTCAGGAAAGGGGGCAGCTTTCCCTGCAGGATACCGTTTTCGGCGAACACGGAATACTCAACGACTCCCTCTTCACTGCAGCCATCAGGGAAAAGGCCAAATTCGGCATCACAGTGGAACAGCTTCTGAGACATCAGGGCGGATTCACGAACAGCCGGGGCGATCCCATGTTCTCTACGAGGGACATCATCAGGCAATTCGGTCTGGACGGAGCGCCGGACCACGAGACCCTGGTCAGATGCGTACTTTCCAGACCGCTCGGATACAAACCGGGGACATGGCAGAAATACTCCAACTTCGGCTATCTTCTGCTGTCCATGATCATAGAGAAAACCAGCGGGACCGACTACGAGACCTTCATACAGGAGAACGTACTGCATCCTGCAGGATGCTACGACATGCACCTGGCCGGCAATTACTACGAAGACCGCTTCCCGAACGAGGTAAGATACTACATGCATGCCGGATCGGAACTGTGTGAAGAATACAACATGAGCGGACGCCTGGTAGAAAGATGCTACGGAGCGAACGACATACACGCGCTTTCCGGTGCGGGAGCATGGTGCGGCTCGCCTGCAGAGCTCGGCAGATTCGTGGCCTCCATTGACGGGAGAGCCGAGATACCGGACATTCTGTCCGCAGAAAGCATTGCAGCCATGACTGAATATTTCGACTCCGAAACCTACTCTCTGGGATGGAATGACACGAAACCTGACGGGGAATGGACCAGGACAGGGACACTCGGAGGAACCAGCGCCCTGGTAAAATATTTTCCGGACGGCGAATGCTGGATAATGATCACCAACACCAGCACATGGAAAGGCCCCGGCTTCACGAGGAATACCGAGGCCCTGTTCAGGACATGCAGGGAACTCTACAGTTCCAGTCTGCCTGCATGCGATCTTTTCAATCCGTCTTCGTACTGCTCCATGTAAGCGGCTCAGTCCTGCGGATCATAATATTTGACTTCCATCTCCCCTGACAGGACACCATATCCGTTCTCTGCCAGGGAATCCATTTCGTTTCCGCCGGGGAAAACCTCGACAGGAGCGATGAACGACACCCTTCTGATGATCTTTTCCATCAGTGCCTGATTCCAGGCAATGCCTCCGGTCAGTATTATCACATCGACCTTCCCGCAGACATCGGCAGCAAGGGATGCGATATACTTCGCAATGCTCAGGCAGAAGCCTTCGAGGAAGAGTATCACGGACTCGTCGCCGGCATCAGCCCTGGCCACTATGGACTTGAAGTCATTCGTACCGAAATACGCCACTGCGCCTCCTGATCCCACCAGCTTTTTCTTGACCTCTTCTTTCGTGTACTTGCCGCTGAAGCACATTTCCACAAGAGGAAAAGCCGGGACTGTTCCGGCCCTCTCGGTACTCATGGGTCCGTCGCCTCCGAGAGCATCGTTCGTATCGATGATTCTGCCACCCTGGTGCAGAGTGACGGAAGTACCTCCTCCGACATGTGCCACTACAGCCGTCACTTCCTCAGGACGCAGACCTCTGTCCTTCGCGTAATGCCTCACTACCGCCCTGGAATTGAGGGCATGGCAGAGAGCCCTGCGCGGAAACTCAGGAAGGCCTCCGATTTTTGCCTCCGGAAGCATCTCGTCCGCCATGGGAGGATCCGCCATGTAAGCCTTGCATACCTCCCGAATCCCCGCCTCCTTCCTGGCTTCGTTCACAAGAACAGCTATATCACACGCCAGAAGACCGCAGAGGTTGCATGCATGGATACCGTTGGTACAATGCCTGAGCGCGTCCTCCAATATTCCGGTTATTTCATATACTCCGGTCTCCATCGGAGTCACCAGACCCGACCTGGCCATGACCAGGTCAATATCCACGAGTCTGATACCTTTCGACAAAAGAAACTCTGTAATGGTAGCGAGTCTCAAATGGCCCTGATCCATTACAGAGTTGTATCTTGACAACTTTTCCAGGCTGTGGAAGATGTTCTCCTCGAACACCTTCCTGCCTAAATCGTAATATGCTATCTTCGTCGTGGTCGATCCGGTATTCAGTGCCAAAATCCTGCCTGACATTCCGGACTATTTTGCTGCCATGGCGGCAATGGCGATGGAATTCAGCTTGGTATCGATGCTGTCCGCACGGCTGGAAAGAACGCAAGGGACCTTGGCTCCGACTACCATACCGGCCTGATGGACACCGGCTGCAAGCTTCGAGTTAGTCTTGTAGAAGACATTGGCAGACTCGATGTTAGGGAAAAGGAGACAGTCTGCATCGCCTGCCACAGGGCTGACCAGATGCTTGATCTCTACGGACTCCTGATCGATGGCTACATCCAGGGCCAGAGGACCGTCGGCTATGCAGCCTTTGATTTCGCCGCGTTCCACTTTCTTGGCCAGAACGGCTGCCTCGACACAGGCAGGCATTTTCTCGAGCATCTGCTCGGTAGCGGCGATGATGGCTACCTTCGGGCAGGCTATGCCCATGGAGTGAGCCGTATTCACCAGATATCCGAGTATGGCTTTCTTCTGGCTGAGATCAGGAAGAGGAATCACTGCCATGTCGCTCAGAAGGATGAGCTTGTGATAGTTCGGATTCTCGATCACAGACACGTGGCTGAGAACTGCCTTAGGAGGCAGAAGTCCGGTCTCCTTGTTCAGGATGGCACGCATGAACTTGTCCGTGCTGCAGAGACCTTTCATCAGGATGTCACCCTGGCCTTCACGGACCATGGTCACAGCCTCCGCTACAGCAGGAAGTTCTGAAGGATTGTGCACTATGGTGAACTTGGAAATGTCGATACCGTCCTTCTCGCACTGCTCCTTGATAAGAGCCTCGTCACCCACGAGAGTGGCTTCTATCATTCCGAGGTCCACGGCCTTGCCGGCAGCAGCTATGGTATGCCCGTCCACGCCCCAGGCTGCGATCATTCTTTTCTTGGCACCCCTGCCTGCAAGTTCGGCAAAGATGTCTTCAAATTTAGTAAACATTTTATCAGTGGTTTTATTGGTTATTTTCATTCACGATATGCATGGTATCCTGAGCGATCACCAGCTCCTCATTCGTAGTGATGACTGCCACCTTGACCTTCGAATCAGGAAGAGAGATCAGGGTATCCTTTCCTGTGGCCACATTCGCCTCATAGTCGAACTTGAGTCCGAGGTACGAAAGGTTTTCGCATACCCTGCGACGCAGGCGGCTGTTGTTCTCTCCGATTCCGCCGGTGAACACTATCAGATCCACTCCGTTCATCACGGCTGCGTATGCGCCGATGTATTTGGTGATGTCATACACAAGTTTCTTGAGGGTCAGCTTGGCCTTCTTGTCACCTGCGTTGGCGGCATCGTTCAGGTCACGCGCATCGGATGATATGCATGAGAGACCGAGGAAACCGCTCTTCTTGTTCAGGACCTTGTTCACTTCCTCCACTGAAAGATTTTCCTTTTCCTGGAGGAAAGTGACTATTTCAGGGTCGATGCATCCGCACCTGGTACCCATGATGATACCCTCCAGCGGAGTGAAGCCCATGGAAGTGTCGATGGATTTGCCGTTGGCGATGGCAGTGATGGAACTGCCGTTTCCGAGATGGCAGGTGATGATCTTCGAGTTCTCTATGTCAAGCCCCGTAAACCTGGCGCCTTTCGCGGAAACATATTTGTGGCTCGTGCCGTGGAAGCCGTACCTGCGGATACGGTATTTCTCGTAATACTCGTACGGGAGCGCATACATGTAGGCGTATGACGGCATGGTCTGATGGAAAGCGGTATCGAACACGGCCACCTGCGGAACTGTAGGAAGCACCTCGGATACTGCCCTGATACCGAGAAGGTTTGCCGGGTTGTGGAGCGGAGCCAGATCCGAGCATTTCTCTATCTCTGCGATGACATCGTCATCGATCAGTTTGCTGCAGAAGAACTCCTCGCCTCCGTGTACGACACGGTGTCCCACAGCTTCGATGTCTTCAAGTGTAGAAAGCACTCCGTATTCGGGATCCAGAAGAGCGTCAAGGACGACCTTGATACCCACAGTATGGTCAGGAATAGGCATTTCCTTCACATATTTCTCTTTTCCGGCTGTCTGATGCTTGATGCATCCGGCATCCATACCGATTCTTTCGACAAGGCCTTTAGCCATCAGATCGAACACTTCATCACCTTTCATATCGAGAAGCTGATACTTCAGGGATGAACTTCCACAATTCAAAACAAGGATAATCATATAATAAAAAATAAATTGTAATCTGTTGCGATTTTTCGAATATCAGCACAAAGTTATAAAAATAATGAGTACTTTCGCAAAAATTCAAAAGAAGAAAACGGAATTGTAAACCAAATTCTCAAGAAATGGTCGAGGGGAGAGAGTCAGTGCTGTATGCTTTGCCATTCTGCGCCGGTACCGTTACCGGAATTTTCCTTTGCGGACACAGTATCCTGTATTCAGGGAACTCGTATCAGGTGGCTTCGGTTTCGATGCTGGCAGGTTCATGCCTGGCCGCCGCTGCCGTACTGGCCGGTGACAGAATCCGGCATGGGTCCAGGCTCGCACTGGCTGTCGCTGCAGTCTTTTTCTGCGGCATGTTCTGCTGGTCCAGCCATGAAATCACGGACATTGCCGCGGAAGACCGCGGCTCGCCGAATATAGTGGAAAGAGCGACCGCTCCGGCTGCCGCATGGCTGAAATCAGGGATAGACGCACTTCCTCTGGATGACTACGGGAGCAACGCGCTCATAAAGGCATTGGTCACAGGCGACCAGTCGGATGTGCCGGAAGACGTAAAGGCGGCATTCAGGGACAGCGGGGCCTCTCATATACTCGCCCTTTCCGGAATGCATCTGGCTATCATATATCTGATACTGACTAAGGTTCTGTCCGTGCTGGGCCAGTCCCGGAAGGCGGATATAGCCAGATTCTCGATCATCCTGGCCTCGACGCTGTTCTATTCCATCATGACAGGTTCGTCTCCGTCCATCATACGCGCTTTTCTCTTCATCCTGCTCAGAGAGACTGCGCTGCTGGCAGGACGGAAGGCTCGGCCGGTGAACATATTGTGCTTCGCGCTGACTGTCCAGTGTGCCCTGGACCCAGGAGTGATCACATCAGCGAGTTTCCAGCTTTCCTATCTGGCCATGTGCGGGATTTACTTTCTATATCCGTTTCTGAGGGATCTCTATCCTGCGCCGGTGCCAGTGCTGAAAAAGGTCTGGGACAGTGCGGCCATGTCCATAGCTTGCCAGGCTTTCACCGGACCGCTGGCATGGGTGCTGTTCGGATCGGCTCCGATTTACTTCATCATTACGAATCTTATAGCCATACCGCTGACTTCTGCCCTGATGCCGGTGGCTCTGGGCGCTGTATTCCTGGACAGAGCCGGTATCTGCCCGGAATTTCTGATACGTGGGATAAACTGGTGCTGCGAGTTCACGGTATGGTGTCTGGAGGTTATATGTACATTACCATGACATGGATGCCGGCGTTCGCAACCCTCCCACTATGTGGGGCCCTCCCTTTGCGGGCGCAATGTTGCTCTCTGCCGGCATCCATGTCAATTAACGTCAGTTCGACGAATTATTCTACTCAGTACCAGAGACTTCGTCGGACTGACGTTACGATTTCTTCGAAATCTCTTTCCTTTTACGTGTCACCCCTCTTAAATTCTCCCCTCTCGTAGGGGAGAACTTGCCTACGGATTCGTTCCACGAATCCTCTACAGAAGTAGTTCTCTGAAATTCACTACGCTCTTTTCATCGAACTCACGTTCAATTATAACCGCAGACGCCATTCCGCTCCCGGAAAATGCGGGAAGCCCATCCTAACCCCCTCTGTTCGTTTTCGAATGTCCACTGGACATTCTCATAGAACCGCTCTCGACCCCTATTAGGGGGGGGGGACTTCGCCCCCTCCGGTCGCGGTCACTTCGTGACTTTTGGCCCAGACACTATACTACTTGGATAAAAAGTCGAGGGCAGGCGAGGTCCAGGTTTTCATCTGTCCGTCTTCATCGTAGACCAGGCAGCCTTCGAGATCGGGACGGGACAATATGAAGTCCCTGGCCTTCTCGAAGCCGATGACCATGCAGTATGTGGCCAGCGCATCGGCCTCGGTGGCATTCTCGGCGATGACGGTAGCGCACAACAGCGAATGCGTGACAGGACAGCCGGTCTTCGGGTCTATGGTATGAGCGTATTTCTTCCCGTCACGGACATAGAATTTCCTGTAGTTTCCGGAAGTCACCACCCCGCATGGCTCGGGACCTGCCCTGAAAATTCCCTGCAAGTCCTCTCCGGGAGTATCATTCCCGTCCACGGGTCTGTCCAGACCTATTCCCCAAGGCTGGCCGGAAGGGTTGAAGCCTTCGCAATAGATTTCCCCGCCGACATCCACGAGCATCTGGTTTACCCCCAGGGAATGCAGATATTCAGCCACCAGGTCACATGAATATCCCTGGGCTATGGCATTGAAATTCAGTTCAGGAAGGATAACATCATCAGGAATTCCGGAAGCATTGGCGGAAGCCTCACGACCGGGTTTCAATATCATGGCTGCCGAAGTATAGCCGTCAGAATCGGTCACCAGGGTATCGGTCAGTCTGTTCATTCCGGTCCCGGCCAGGACAGCGCGTATCTTTTCAGAAGACGGCAAGGAGTCTGAGGTGAACCCGAACCCCCAGATATCGAAAAGAGGGGCGCAGGAAACATCGAAGCTGCCGTCAGTCTCTTCATAGTATCTGTAGGATTCCCTATAGAGATCCATGAATATCCTGTCCGGAATGACTTTCTCCCCGGAGTTGAACCTGCTCAGAAGCGACCCTTTGTTATAACCGGAAACGGAATTGTTCACGGCTTCAAGTACGGAATCGATTCCTTCCTTCACTTTCTCCGGATCTGTCCCGATGATACCGTTTTCTCCCCTGAGATTCAGCTTAACGGAATAAGTGCCGCCCTGGGCATAGCCCGTGATGACAATGTACCTGTCCTGCTGAGTACAAGCCGCCGACAGGAGGATGACAGTGAGAAACAATGCCGCTACCTTCATGATCACTTCCCCGATGAGATGATCTGGCTGACGATATAGTCACCCGTCTCTTCAGTACCGTACCTGCTGCCGGGAATGATGTCAGGGGTGCAGACTCCGTCCGCAATGGCTTTTTCGCAGGCTTTCCTGACGGCAGCCCCTTCTTCAACGGCTCCGAAAGCATCTTCCAGCATCATGGCCGCGGAAAGGATCGTGGCGATCGGATTGGCGATGTTCTTGCCTGCCGCCTGAGGGAAAGAGCCGTGAATCGGCTCGTACAGACTGCGTTCCGCACCTGAAGATGCTGACGGGAGCAGGCCTATGGAACCGTTTATGACCCCTGCCAGATCGCTCAGTATGTCTCCGAACATGTTCTCTGTCAATATCACGTCGAAATCGCGCGGATTTGACACCATCTTCATGGCGGCATTGTCCACAAACAGGAAATCCAGTTGGATATCGCCGTACTTTTCTTCATGCAATGCCTTGACAGTCTCTCTCCACAGTCTGGAAGTGGCCAGGACATTGGCCTTGTCCACCAGTGTCACACGTCCCCGGCGTCTGGCAGCATAGGCGAAAGCGACCTCTGCCACCCGCTCTATCTCCGCCTTGGAATACACACATGTATCGAAAGCCTTGTCTCCGGCTTCATTACGGCCTCTCGGCTCACCGAAATACATACCGCCTGTAAGTTCCCTCACCACTATGAAATCCGCACCGTCGACGATACTGTCTTTCAGCGGAGAGGCGGAAAGCAGTGACGGATACGGCTTCACCGGACGGATATTGGCGAACAGCCCCAAAGCCTTGCGCATGGCCAGAAGCCCCTGTTCCGGGCGCACTTTCGCGGCAGGGTTGTTGTCATATTTCGGATCGCCTATGGCCCCGAACAGCACGGAATCAGAGGTAGTACAGATTTCGTGAGTAGTCTCCGGATAGGGATTTCCTGTCCTGTCTATGGCGCAGGCTCCTACATCCGCATACCGGTATTCAAAGGTGTGGGAATATTTTGATGCGACGGCATCGAGTACCTTTACTGCCTGTCTGATGATTTCCGGGCCGATTCCATCGCCCGGCAATACTGCTATGCTCTTCTTCATGATGTTTTTCGTTTTTACTGTAGCTCTGCATGGATGAATCCGGACACTTACATGACATGTCTGGATTCATAGTCCAGAATGGATTTCCGGTCTGCCAGAAGATAGTCTATGTCGGAATAACCGTTCATCAGGCACTCCTTCTTGTAGCCGTTGATCTCGAATGACGCATCCCCGGCTCCGGGCACGGAAATAGTCTGTGCGCCCAAATCAATGCAGATGACAGTCTCAGGTGCAGATTTAAGGACAGCAGTCACTGCCGCCAGATATTCCTCGGACACCTTCACGGGCAGAAGACAGTTGTTCAGGGCATTGTTCCTGAAAATGTCCGCAAACGAAGACGATACCACTGCACGGAAGCCTGCGTCATGGAGAGCCCATGCAGCATGTTCCCTGCTGGAACCGCATCCGAAATTGTTCCCGGCCACGAGAATGACCCCTTTCTGTCCTGAAAGAGGATTCTCAGCCACCGGAGATCCGTCAGACTTGAACCTCCAGTCATAGAAAAGTTTCTCCCCGAATCCTTCACGCGAAGTGGTCTTGAGGAAACGTGCCGGTATGATCTGGTCAGTGTCGATATTGTCGACAGGGACCAGGACTGCCGGTGATTCTATAATATTTATCTTATCCATATCTTTCCTTTTTGTTTTCTTTTGTCCGATCTCTGCGTCAGGCGGCGAGTCCTCATATCCTCCTCTCCTCTCAATGAATCTCGGACGGGATGCCGATCCTTCCCGTTACGGCAGCCTCCGCAGCCACGAGAGGTCCGGCAAGAATCGTCCTTGCTCCATACCCCTGACGGCCCTCGAAATTCCTGTTCGAAGTGGATACAGCGTATTTCCCCGCCGGAATCTTGTCGGCATTCATTGCAAGACAGGCAGAACAGCCCGGCTGACGGATCTGGAAACCGGCGGCTCGCAGAGCATCTCCAATACCCTCGGCCTCTATCTTCGCTTCCACTTCCTTCGAGCCAGGGACAAGCCATACCGTCACATCCTCAGCCTTCCTGCGTCCTCCGACAGCTTTGGCGAAAGCCCTGAAATCCTCTATCCTGCCGTTCGTGCATGAACCGACGAAGACATAGTCTACTTTCTTTCCGGACATAGGTTCTCCCTTGCTGAAATCCATATAAGCCAACGCCTTGTCGAAAGTCACGGCATCACAGCCCACGGCTTCCGAAGGGATGACTCCGTCCACTGCCACGCCCATGCCGGGATTCGTCCCGTAAGTGACCATCGGACGGATATCGGCAGCATCGAAATGATATTCCCTGTCGAATACCGCATCCTCATCAGTCTTCAATGTCAGCCAGAAAGCGGTTTTATCATCGAACGCAGCGCCCGACGGAGCAAACCGGCGGCCTTCGATATATTCGAAAGTAGTCCTGTCAGGAGCCACCATCCCGCCTTTGGCCCCCATCTCTATACTCATGTTGCAGACTGTCATCCTGCCTTCCATGCTCATGTCGCGGAAGACCTCGCCAGCATATTCCACGAAACAGCCTGTACATCCGTCCGTCCCCAGTCTGGAAATGATATGGAGTATCACGTCTTTCGGGGTGACATTGGCCGCCAGGCGGCCATCTACCGTGATACGGGCCTGCTTCGGTTTTGACTGGAGAAGACACTGTGTCGCCAGAACCATCTCCACTTCGCTCGTGCCGATACCGAAAGCAATGTTTCCGAAAGCCCCGTGAGTGGCCGTGTGGCTGTCTCCGCAGACCACTGTCTGACCGCAAAGCACTATACCCTGCTCCGGACCGATCACATGTACGATTCCGTTCCCGGGGTCACCGAGAGGAAAATAAGTGATACCGTTCTCCGCCGTGTTGGCAGCCAGACTGTCAACGGCTTTGCGCGAAGACTCGTCGGCGATCGGCTTGTCTTGATCAAGCGTAGGGACATTGTGGTCGCAGGTGGCGAAAGTCCTTTCCGGACGGAAGACTTTCAGTCCTCTGGCTTTCAATGCGCTGAAAGCCTGGGGGGACGTCACTTCATGCACCAGGTGGCGGTCTATGTACAGCACATCGGGCCCGTCAGGGATATGCTTCACCACATGGCTGTCCCATATCTTGTCAAAAAGCGTCTTTCCCATGATATTCTATGCAAAATTTTCAGTTAGATGATTTTCGAAATGGCATTGACATACGCCTCGACAGAGGCTGTCACTATATCCGTATTGGCTGAAAAGCCATAGTATATATTACCCTTGTTCTCGATCTGGATATGTACCTTACCGACATCGTCAGTACCGCGCGTGATAGCCTGAACGAGATATTCTTCCAGATTTATCTTTCTGTGCACCAGACTCTTGACAGCCTTGAAAGCGGCATCCACAGGACCGTTTCCGCTCGATGTGGCCACACACTCCTCCCCGTCGATGACGAGCTTCACCGTAGCCATCGGAATCGCGTTCTTTCCGCAGACGACCTGCAGATATTTCAGATGCAGGCGTTGTTTGAGCTTGTCCTGGGTCACTCCTGCTATCATGTAAAGGTCGGAGTCGTTGATTTCCTTCTTGCAGTCCGCCAGTTTCAGGAACTTGTCATATGCGGCATCCAGCTCCTCCTTGTTCATGTGTATGCCGAGGCGCTGCATGTGATGGTTCAGAGCGGCCCTTCCGCTTCTGGCTGTCAGTTCGATGGTGGAATCGTTCACTCCGACATCTGCAGGGTCGATGATTTCGTAACTCTCCCTGTTTTTCAGCACCCCGTCCTGATGTATGCCTGAAGAGTGTGCAAAGGCGTTCCTGCCGACGATGGCCTTGTTCGGCTGCACCGGCATACGCATCAGTGTAGAGACAGAGTGCGAGACCTTGTAGAAATTCCTGGTCACTATGTCCGTATGCACAGGGATATCCTTCCGGCACTTGATAGCCATCACGACCTCTTCCATGGCAGTGTTTCCGGCTCTCTCGCCTACTCCGTTGATGGTCACTTCCACCTGACGGGCACCGTTCATGACACCCGCAAGGGTATTGGCGGTAGCCATCCCGAGATCATTGTGGCAGTGGGTGGAGATGATGGCCTTGTCGATATTCGGCACATGGTCGCAGAGATACTTTATCTTCGCGCCGTATTCGCCTGGAAGGCAATATCCTGTCGTGTCGGGGATGTTGACGACTGTAGCTCCGGCCTTAATCACAGCCTCAACGACACGGGCAAGGTACTCGTTTTCCGTCCTTCCGGCATCTTCCGCATAGAACTCCACGTCTTCCACATATTTTTTCGCATACTTCACTGCTGCGACCGCCCTTTCGAGGATATCCTCACGGTTCGAATTGAACTTGTACCTGATATGATAGTCGGACGTGCCGATTCCCGTGTGGATTCTCTTCAGCCTGGCGAAATGCAGGGCATCGGCCGCGGCGTCTATATCCTTCTCGACAGCCCGCGTCAGGGCGCAGATGGTGGATTCCGTCACTATCTTCGAGATTTCCACGATGGATTTGAAATCACCGGGACTCGAAATCGGGAAACCGCACTCGATGATATCCACCCTCATGGCTTCAAGCTGCTTGGCCAGTTCTATCTTCTCTATCGTATTCAGCTGACAGCCGGGAACCTGTTCGCCGTCCCGCAATGTAGTGTCAAAGACATAAAGTTTCTGATCCATGATTATCCGTTTTTAGTTCGTTATCCTTCATTATCCGCCGTTCCGGCAATGATTCCGGATGCCGTTTCCGGCAATGGTTCTTAAATAAAAAGCCTCCGGAACAACTCCGGAGGCCAATGTATATAGCTCTGCACAGTACACTATATATCACGACGGCATCCAGAGTTTCATTCGCTGAAATCCTGCAATAGTCGTAGTGATAGTGAGCGCAACTGTGTCATTTTTTCATCCGTTTCCTACAAAGTTAAAAAATAATTTTCAAAAATACAACTGTCTGTTCTCTGCTGGTCCTGCATGAACGTCATTGCATGTCATAAGCCTCGACTGTAGCCGTCTGCGGCTGGCGGAACCTGCCGAATCTCCAGTATATGCGTAAACCGAGAACCCGGCCGGGACGCTCCCTGTAATTGTACTGGACGAAATTATCGTAGCTTATCCTGCTTCTCCGATCACCTCCGGAATGGAACAGATCCGTGACTGCCAGAGAAATGCCTATCCGCGGCTTCTGGAAATATCTGGACATGGAGATTTCCGCCACCGGCTCCATCACAAGGCCGTCCGCCTGCACTGCAGAAAGAGTCGGTCTGACAGCGACTGACCCGCTGAGTTCGAACCACTCGGGATACCACGATACGGTCAACATGGCGGACGGGTTGTCGAATATTCTGACACTTCCGGAAGGCAGGATGCTTTTGCTACGGGCATAAAAGGCCGTAAGATACATACTCAACGATCTTGCAGGATTGAATGAGGCTGCAAGGCCTGCATTTACCATAGACCTGCTGCCTATATTGCAATATGTGGATGTAGAGACTCCGGCAGCATCGGCTGTCACAATACGCGAAATAAGATTTTCCGCATCGGAATATGAAACGGTCAATTTCAGATTCCTCATCCACTTTACAGCGGGCGTCCATGAGCATACTATGGAATAGATGTCCGTTTTCTCTCCTTTCAGATTCGGATTCCCTTTGCTTATGTTGTACGGGTTTCTGATATCGGCAAAAGGGTTAAGCTGATACATCCTGGGACGTCTGACCTTTCGGGAATATGACGCGGTCAGGTCTACATGCCTGAATTTCCATGTGAGTCCGGCATCCGGCATCAGATTGAATTCAGTATAATCCAACGGCGACAGTTCCATACCATTTGCAAAGACTCCGGAATTGTCGACATACTCGGCATTCAGGCATACCAGATAAGACAGCCGCTTCATGAACGAACCTATCGCCACAGCTTCAAGGAACACCACATTCTGCCTGTAATCCATACCTTCAGCATTCCCGTTTATGACTGACGAATTGTCATATTTTCTTCCGTACCACCCTGTTTTCAAGGAGACGGATGAAGTGAACGGCCTTTTTATAACTTCTCTCAGGTTAAGTTTTGCCTGTACGCGGTGTTCCTTTTCATCATTGTCAGATGTCTGGAAAACCGGAAGTGAAGAAGAATACGTATGTTCTTCCGCGGCACTGCGGTATCCATTCCTGTACGAGTAGCCCAAAGACCAGTAATGTTTTCCGGATTTCCTCCGGATAGTAGCCGGCCCGAAATACCCGTTAAGATTTACAGCTCCGCCAAGTCTGAACGGACTTGTCGAAGTCCCTCGGGAAACAGTTTCGCACATTCCGTCGGTAACGGATTCGGAAAAGGATGAAGCGTCGGCAAAACTGCCGTCAAGAGAGGCATTAAGATTTATCCTGTCATTCATGAAACTTCTGAAGACATCCATACCGACCTTATGGTTGTTGCCTGTCTTCCTGTCCGTAGTCCTGCTGTCTATGACAGTACCGTCCGACATTTCCCTGACAGTCCTGTCCGTCAGGGCCGGTTCTCCCGAATAGCCATAGTCATATGAGACTCCTGCCCCTATCCATGGTGTATTTGCAACAATATCTGCGGAAGGGGAATATGTGTTTCTGGTGCCGGCCTGTCCATCGATATTGCCGGCAAAACCGTATGGAAGCGCTTTCGCCAGGGTTATCAGCAGAATGGGTTTGTCATTCCGGTATTCAAGAGAGCCCGGCATGACCAGTTCTATGGTTTTCATGTACCCTGCCCGGATGAATTCCATGGGATATTGTCTGGAAGCGTTGATAAAACCGCTTTTCGCATCATCTATCAGGATTTCAGCCACTTTCTCATTTCTGAATTCAAGTCTGCCGTCTTTGGCCGCCTGTCT
This sequence comes from uncultured Bacteroidales bacterium, assembly GCA_944322815.1. Taxonomy (GTDB): domain Bacteria; phylum Bacteroidota; class Bacteroidia; order Bacteroidales; family UBA932; genus Cryptobacteroides. The sequence continues at coordinate 51,475 of CALUQB010000018.1, forward strand.
GAGCTGGGGTATTCTGGACATCATCTCGGTCATGCTTATCCTGTCCTTGTCCGGATCACGTGATACATCGTAAATGTAGCGGTCATCCGCACGGGTGAGAAGGTTGGCAGCGGTTATTCCCGCCCCGTCTATCTCTTCTCCGACAGTCATGACCGTCTCCCCCATATCACAGTCTGCCCCGACGACTGTCAGACTTCGTGTCACCGACCTGTGACCGGTATTGGCAAACAGTACGGAATAGGTTCCGGACTTGACCTTGAACCTGAACTTGCCGTCATCAAGAGTCAGCGTTCTCGCTACTTGTGTCCCAAGACTGTCTTTCACATAGATTCTGGAAAAGGCGAGCGGAGTTCCCGACGTTTCCTCCATGATGACTCCGCTCACCGTATATTCAGGCTGGCTCTGTCCGAATATCGGCAACGGCTGGAGCAGCAAGACCAATATGTACAATATCTGGAGTTTATCCGTGATAGTCTTCATCGCTTTCACAGGGTGGGCATTTCCTGATGTGGTTACTTTTGCAAGTTACAAAAAAATCTCAATTTGAATTCTCTGCTCCGGTCCTTTGTGAGAACTAACCGCATTTTCGGCACTTATTGTTGTTAGTCCAGCGGTTTTTGCCTGGACTAACCGCATTTTCGCCCTTTATCGTTGTTAGTCCGTAGGTTTTTGTCTGGACTAACCGCATTTTCGCCCTTTATCGTAGTTAGTCCGGAGAATTTCTGCTGGACTAACTGCATTTTCGGCCTGTAACGTTGTTAGTCCGTAGGTTTTTGCCTGGACTAACCGCATTTTCGCCCTTTATCGTAGTTAGTCCGGAGAATTTCTGCTGGACTAACTGCATTTTCGGCCTGTAGCGTTGTTAGTCCGGAGGTTTTTCGCTGGACTAACCGCATTTTCGCCCTGTATCGTTGTTAGTCCGGAGGTTTTTGCCTGGACTAACCGCATTTTCGCCCTTTATCGTTGTTAGTCCGTAGGTTTTTGTCTGGACTAACTGCATTTTCGGCCTGTAACGTTGTTAGTCCGTAGGTTTTTGCCTGGACTAACCGCATTTTCGCCCTTTATCGTAGTTAGTCCGGAGAATTTCTGCTGGACTAACTGCATTTTCGGCCTGTAGCGTTGTTAGTCCGGAGGTTTTTCGCTGGACTAACCGCATTTTCGCCCTGTAACGTTGTTAGTCCGGAGGGTTTTTCACGGACTAACCGCATTTTCGGCCTGCATCGTAGTTAGTCCGAAAGGTTCTGCCTGGACTAACCGCATTTTCGCCCCATAACGTTGTTAGTCCGGAGATAGATGCGGATAGCGAGGAGGGAGATGTGGGAGGGGATGGGTGGCAGGTGACGATTTTTCGTTTTTTATACTGTTGTTTTTCTTTTTTTGACGTTCCGGTTCCGGTTTCCGACATAAATTAGCTCCTGCAATCTTGATTGATTGTAAAGGTATTGTCCGGGCGGACGCATGCCCGGACAATGACAATGTCTAAAATTTTAAATTTATTGTTATGGGAAACAGTGTTGTAGAAAGCAGACCAGTCGAAAGCAGGAAGGCTGTAGTGCAGAGGTATGTAGATATCCTGA
>CALUQB010000019.1 GCA_944322815.1 uncultured Bacteroidales bacterium
TGTCCGGAACATTTGCTACCGTACCTACACCTGTCTTCTTCTTGGTTGTGGCTGTTTTCAGACTATAAGTCCCGACTATCCTCATATCCATAACGGAAGTCTGACTCACCGGGTCGTAGATGACTTTGTCCTCATTCTCCACAGTCACTATCCGTGACGGCCTCGTACATCCCATCAGCAGGGGCATCACCGTCCCCGCACTTGTTTTTGTTGAGTTGTAAAGCATAATTTTAATTTTATAGATTGAACTCTTTTCTCCACTGCGAGAAAAACTGTTGTTCCTGTTCTGATACGACGGAATCAGCCTTTATCACGTTTCCGATAAATTCTGAAAAAGAGTCAAGTATCGCCCGTCTTTCAACCTTATTGAATTCCTTCAGATATGTTTTCGTTTCGGAAACAATATCAGAGAAAGAATATGAAGAATCTAATGCCTTAACAGCCAATTTTCTGGTTTCACCAGAAACAGAACAGCCGTTATTGTCAAGTTCAGAAAGGAAATTTTCAATGAATTTTCTTTCTGTCTCATCATATACACCGTCACAATTGGCAAAAAACAATCCTGTTTTCACCAATAAAATCACTACTGTATCATTCATAGCTATTGATTATTTACCTGATATTGCTTTTATCGCCAAAGCTGCAACTGCAATAGTGCCTAACGCGATTGTACCTATCAATCCTTTTTGATTGTTCTGTCCAGAAGTAATAATATCCTTTACCCCGGATGCTGCGTTTTTAGTTACATTTTCCATAATGACATAATTTTATTGTTAAACATTTGGTTTTAATACGGTACGTTCAATTTCCGCGGCCCGATCCCGTGAGATGCCGAGCGACTCCCGTTCTCTGTCAAGAAGTCGTCGCATACGGTCGGAAATCTCACCGTCTGATGTCATTTCCCGGAATGTATCAAGATACTCCTGTTCTTCTTCAGTTAATTGTGGCTTACACATACTCTCTATTTCTGCCGCACGCTCCGGAGATATTCCAAATTTGTTTCTCTTCCTTTCGAGATATTTTCTGTCGTCATCAGATATTGAACCTCCGTCTTCAAGGCAAAACAGGACTTCTTCCTTGTATTTTTCTTCTTCATGGCTTAAACATTCGCACTGATGTTCGTTTTTGTCATTAGGGACTGTGTTTGACTCTGTTTGGGAATTTTTATCTTTCTGCGCTTCTTGATGTTTCAGATAAATTTTCATTCCTTTACGGATATTTGAAGAATCCATCCCTTTGAGAAACAATCCTGCTTTGTCACCCTTTTCTCCTTCCTGCAGAATAGTACAGAACATCATTATATCTTCAATAACAGACTCGTATTCAGAATCTTCATCGCAAATGACCACTTGCTTCCCAGTCTTAATGTCCATAGCCAGTGTTCCCAAAGCGACAGTTCCACGTCCTCCAGTATAAGCGAATTTGTCTATCTCCATTACCAGATCCTGTTCTGAATAATTCATTGATTCAGAAACTGAAGGCAATTCATCAAGAGGCTTGAACTCCACGGATATTTCCCATTCTGTTTCCTGTGTAGAACTGAATGTCGTATCTGCTGATGCAGAATAATTTGCAGATACATTTCCCATAAGATTCTGAAATGCAGCCTTCACATCTGTAATCAGATTTTGCGACATATTGGAAGTTTCGTAAGAAGAAACTCTTTTTGTAAAATCAAGCAGCCCGCCTTCCATCCTTTGCTTTATCAAAGACAGGAGTTCCGGATCTTTTTTCGTCCATACAAGATCTTTTGGACAGTATGGTGCCTTGTAAGGAGAAAATGTCTGTGTCATGAACATTTCATCTCTTGTCTCGCTGTCCGCAGATGCATTTGACTGATTTTTTACTCCGCCTGACCCGGAGACGATCTTATAGCCTCCTTCTGCATTTACTGCGGATGATGTCATGACATTGGAGGACACCTTGTTCCCTTTCAGACATCTTGCTGTTATCTTTGTAGCACCCAAACACTGGAACAAGCGGCACATTTCCTGAACTTTTTCATAGAAAAGCGTTAACTGTGCATTTTCAAATGGAAGATATACAGGTCTCAACGGATGGGCATAATAGAGGGTGTTAGCCTGCGGATGTCCCATAGGGAATGATATGTCCTTCGGCAATTCATCCAATGGAAAAACGTACTTTATATTGTCTGTTTCGTCATAACACCCGCCGATATGGTCGAGATCCCGTACAGTAAATATAAATTGACGGTCATGATAAGGCTGCAATGAAAATATAAACCGATCTTTAGTCAACTGAATGTCGTTCATCAATTCGTCGGCACAAAGGTCAAGCATTTCATCATTGTCTTCCCATGAATACTCTTTATTGATTTCCCATTTGTTCAACTGATCCAAAAATTCGATACTTTCCTCTATCGTCTTGTCAATAATTACTCCATATCCTCCTTCTCGGCTTCTTATCAGATGTTCTGTATCGTAGTTTTTGCCCGATATCAGTGATATTGCCCATTCTTTCTCTTTGTCATTAAAAGCATAAGGCAGCCCCTGGATAGCCAGTCTGGTCGCTTCCATGTGATTATTCATCCAATGTAGCCTTTCGGCTCTTGCGCAACAGAGCGTACAGTACCAAAATTGTATATTATCTTCGTTCAAATTATTTTCAAGCTTCTGTAAAGCTTCGAGACATTTATCATTTGCTTCATCAGCATCTTGTTTTGCTCTTGTCCTTTCATCGTTAGGTAAAGTTCCGTCAAGAACAGAATTCCACGCATTATTGAACACCTTGTCCCAGCCTAAATATTTGTTGTAATATGCCATGGCATAGTCATCTTCAGTAGAACAATATTCTTGGATATATCTGTCCACCTTATGCTGAAATCTGTCATTGTCAAACGAATCTCTTCTCAAGTCCTTGTCTATTGAATTTGACAGTTCTTCTTTCTTCTCTTTTGTTTCCGCCACTTTTGCAACCTGTTTAGATACGGCTTCAGCGGCATAACCTACTAAAGGACTTGCAGTCTTAATAACATCAATTAGTTTCATGATGAAGTTATTTATTTTATAGTTCGTTGCATTTCTATAAACTTTTCACGAATATATACCCTACCGTCCACAACCCTGCCCAGCTGATATAGACGAACGCTGCCATGAAGCGGTTGAGACTGTATTTGAGGGTCATATCGAACATGCCGACATCGCTGTTGACATACAGCATCCTGCGAGAGACGACATCGTCCATATTTATGGCGGTATATATACCGATAGCCAGTGCCACAACGAGCGATACTGCACCATTGGCAATCAAGGCAGACGGCATCCACGGCAAGGTGGCGCTACCTATTGTATCGGGACTGACTATGACATAGATGTACCCGGCCAGCATCAAAAGGAACAATATCATGCTCATCTCAAAGTTCTTGACCGTTATCGATGCCGGCAGCGCCATTAAAAATACGGCGACACTGATGAGTCCCCATTTCTCCTGCGCCGTAAAGACAAAAGAATCAATCCCGACGGCGAAAAGAATTCCGAATACGATGCACAGAAGCACCGTCACAAACACCTCAAAGTTGGCTATCAGCCATGAAACAAATGTCTTCATTATATTCTGGAATCAGGTTAAAAATATTTCTCAACAACAATGGCACAACAATCCGTTTCATAATTTATCGTGTTACTAATACAGTTCCACTCATGCACAAAAAAAGTGCGGTGCTGCCGTTTTCCATATTACGACAGGCACCGCCAAGCGCCTCATAGAGATACAGATAAACAAGCAGTCCGCACCCTTACAGGTATACGAACAACGCTTCTTTATCCCTTTCTCTACTATGGCCTGCAGGATTATCCCGACGGCCAAACAAAATTGGCGGTTTTGTCGTAAAAGGGAATCCGAAGATTCTATTCCAAATTTTCAGCTTTTCCGGTCTTTGACCGATTTATACAAAGTTAAAAATTTTTCATAAGAACATTGCTGCGGACTGCTTTTTTCGCACAATTATCTTGTAATGTTGAATTCAGGGACTCTCTGCCAATGCCTGCAATCCTGAATTCCCCTTCAATAAAATTACACTTTAATATATAAGCGAAGAAAAAATTAGGACAGGGATTTTATAAAATAATTATTATCAACAAGTAAAATTTGAGTTTATGAAAAGTTCATTACACGAGCCGGAATCAGTCTCGCCTGCGTCTGTGCTTCAGATTCAAATCACTGATACGTTTTTCGATATTCGCGATATCGGTATGCAGCATGTCCTGGATGTCCTTGTATGTAAGCCTGTTTTTGTTGGGCGACAAGTCTCTGACAGCCCGCCGTATCTCATGTATGAGCCTGACCGTCTTTTCCGAATCTTTTTCGTGGCACTCTATGCGCGGCACCGGACTGTCTTGTACTGCATGAATAATATCATGTGCATTGTAAAGGATCGAGGATATGCGGTCTATAAGACATGTTTCCGTAAGATTCATTTGTTCCATCAGGAATTTCCTGTACCACGCATAGCGGACTCTTTTTCTTCTATATCGCGGAGACATGTGTATGGAAAATTGTCCGTCATAGGCGACAGCCACCTCCCAGACAGACATGGAACCGACGAAATAGTTACCTATAAATTTGAGATTCAATCCTTTCAGTTTGCGCGCATTGCTGAACACGGCATCCTTTACGGCATCTGTCCAGATGTATATGAGCTCCGGTCTGAGTTCCTCCAGGACTTGCATGAATGCCGGGAAATCAGCATCGAGTACAGATTTGCGATCCGGATATGTGAAGTCTTCCGCTTCAGGAAGAAAATGCTGGATATAATTGTAGAATGCCACTCTGTCCCAGAAGTCTGCGCGTTCCTGCCGGGATATGATGCGGCCTCGTATCCCCGTCATGAAGCGTGTGAACTCCCCGTAGGAGGGACAGCGTTCACCTTCGGTATAAGAGTCTATCTCTATGATATTGCTGTTCGAAATCCGGTAATAGCCATTATACAGGTCCATCCTGTCCTTGTATATGGGGCACAAGTCGTCAAATTCCCTGGAACGGCCTTTCCCGACACATTGTTCATAATAGGTACAGCCATACTGGCCGGCGTGGGCTTCCCAGCAAAAATGATAGGCTCCCACGACAAGTGTTTTCACTCCGTTGAATCCTTCGGAATATCTATTGCCTTTTCTTGGCTTGAAAAAATAACGCAAACAAATTAGAAAATTTCAAAATTGGCTAACAATGGTGTTTCATGGGTCAGCCTACTACCCAGACTAAGACGTGCCTGTCGAAAAAGACATAACCGAGCTCGAATTCTTCTTCATGTCCGTCCTTGTGGGTAAAGGTGGCTTCCAGTTCGCCTTTCCCCTTGAGAGTGAATTTTTCCACTTCGATCTGTTCCGCAAAGTCGACCCTGTTCTGGGACATCCTTTTGTATATGGCTTCTTTTGCACACCAGTAGATGGCCAGCTGCTCGTTCTTCTGGTCGTCATCCAGATCTTCTATCTCTTCTTCGGAGAGGGCTTTCTGTTCTACTGCCGAGAAATCCCTGTCCAGGGACTCGATGTCGATGCCGAGATCGTCTTCCTGATGAGTGATCACGGCGACGTACTTTTCGCAGTGGGTTATGCTTATGTTGGTGATACAGTTTTCGAGAAAAGGCTTGCCGTTGTCATGATGGCCGAGGTAAACCTTTTCCTCGAACATTTCATTCAGGAGTGCGCGGACAGCCAGCTTCTGCTTCCGGAGACTCTGATTGCGGATCAGCGAGATTTCTTCCATTTCATCTGTCGGCACAGAACTCATGGCTATGAGGTCTTCTTCCGTCTCGGTGATCTGCCAGACTCCGATTTCTGCTTTATTATCAAGCGTTTTCCTTAAATACAGTCCCATAATAATCCAATATTCCCGTTCTTATGAAATGGTATTCCCTGTGGTGCCTATATACGACAATCCTGTATGTGCCTTATAGACGCATACACAATGACACCCGGTCCCGTTTTCGTTTTCGGAACCGGACTTCGAGTCCAGTATCATGAAAATACAGTTCGACAGCGGATCGTCAGACATCGAGTCCGCTTCAATAGCTGAAGGTTTTACTGTTGGACTGGGAGGTTCCACTTCGTTTTATCGGTTTTGATTCAGTCTGCAAATATAGACATTTTTTAAATGTCTTCTTATTATTTGGGAAAATTTCTGACAGACTGAATCTTTTAAGAAATTATCATGACGAAAATGGAATTATCGTCAAAGAAATTGTTATATTTGTCGGATTGAAGACAGCCGAATAATAAGTTGCATAAAATATAATGTATTATGGATTTTCTGACAAATGAAAAACTGACCATCATCGGGGCTGCCGGAATGATCGGGTCGAATATGGCCCAGACTGCCATGATGATGAAGCTTACTCCGAATCTCTGCCTTTATGATCCTTTCGCTACTGGCCTGAAAGGTGTGGCTGAGGAAATGTATCACTGTGCATTCGACGGAGCGGAGATCACGTATACTGATGATATCAAGGAAGCTTTGACGGGGGCCAAATATGTGGTTTCTTCCGGCGGAGCGCCACGCAAACAGGGCATGACCCGTGAGGATCTGCTCAAGGGGAACTGCGAGATCGCGGAGCAGCTCGGAAAGGATATCAAGGCATACTGCCCTGATGTAAAGCACGTGGTCATCATCTTCAACCCTGCTGACCTCACAGGTCTCGTTACCCTTCTTCATTCAGGACTGAAGCCGTCACAGCTTACGACTCTGGCCGCTCTGGATTCCACCAGACTTCAGAGTGCTCTTGCGCAGGAGTTCGGCGTACAGCAATGCAAGGTGACAGGCTGCCACACTTATGGCGGTCACGGCGAGCAGATGGCTGTATTCGCTTCCGAGGCTAAGGTGGACGGAGTGCCTTTCACGGAACTTCTCGGCTCGAAACTTCCTTTCGTAAGATGGGATGAAATCAAGGGCGATGTCATACAGGGAGGAAAGAAGATCATAGAGCTCAGAGGCCGTTCTTCATTCCAGAGCCCTTCATACGTATCCATCGAGATGATAGCTGCAGCCATGGGCGGCAAGCCGTTTACCTGGCCTGCAGGCTGCTATGTGAACACTCCTAAGTATCACAATGTGATGATGGCCATGCCTACCGTCATCGACGGTACCGGTGTCCACTATTCGGATGTAAAGGGTACTGCCGAGGAAATGGCCGCTCTCGATGCTTCATACGAACATCTCTGCAAGATGCGTGATGAGATCATCGGTCTGAATATCATCCCTGCAGTCGAAGACTGGAAGACAGTGAATCCGAATCTCTAGCAGACAGGAATCCCTGACAGAAAACGGTGTCTCAAGGAATTTTTCCGGGACACCGTTTTTTTTGCGTTCGGTTGCGCACCGATCTTAGCGTAAAACCAGTCTGTTTTTGAAAAAAGTTTAGAGTTGAATTTAAAATTGCTTAATTTTGGGTCTCGGTTGGGTTTTCCGGAAATTAATCAATAGTCAGTATAATCATGAAAAACGACAAGAAACTTTTGGACAGGGCCGCTGACAATATCAGGATTCTGGCGGCTTCCATGGTAGAAAAGGCGAAGTCAGGACATCCTGGCGGCGCTATGGGAGGAGCTGATTTCATCAATGTGCTTTTCTCCGAGTATCTGGTGTATGATCCGGAGAACCCGAGGTGGGAAAGCAGGGACCGTTTCTTCCTGGACCCCGGACACATGTCTCCGATGCTTTATTCCGTACTGGCGTTGTCCGGAAAGTTTTCTCTTGACGAGCTTGCACAGTTCAGACAGTGGGGAAGTCCGACTCCGGGTCATCCTGAGGTGAATGTCGATCGTGGTATCGAGAATACTTCCGGTCCGCTCGGCCAGGGCCATACATTCGCCGTCGGAGCGGCCATAGCGGCCAAGTTCCTGAAAGCCAGGCTGGGTGATCAGATGAATCAGACCATATATGCGTACATATCTGACGGCGGTATACAGGAGGAGATTTCGCAGGGAGCGGGGCGTATAGCCGGATATCTCGGACTCGACAACCTCGTTATGTTTTATGATTCCAACGACATACAGCTTTCGACGGCTACCGATGCGGTGACTGATGAAGATGTGGAAGCAAAGTACCGCGCCTGGGGCTGGGATGTGATGAAAATCGACGGCAATGATGCCGATCAGATCCGTCAGGCTCTCGACTGGGCAAAGGCCGTTCAGGGAAAACCGGCCCTGATCATCGGACATACCGTTATGGGCAAGGGTGCACGCAAGGCCGACGGGTCCAGCTACGAGAATTGCTGTGCCACACACGGGGCTCCGCTTGGCGGCGATGCATACGTGAATACAGTGAAGAATCTGGGCGGTGACCCGGAGAACCCGTTCGTGATTTTCCCTGAAGTCCGGGCCATCTATGAAGCCCGCAAACAGGAGCTTCGGGCAATAGTCGCACAGAAAAAGTCCTGTCATGACAAATGGGCTGCAGAGAATCCTGAACTGGCGGCCAAGATGCGGAAGTGGTTTTCAGGAGAGGCCCCTACACTGGACTGGAATGCCATCGTACAGAAACCGGGAGCTGCAACCAGGGGTGCTTCTTCTACCGTACTTGGCTATCTCGCGGAACATGTTGAGAATATGATCGTGTCTTCGGCCGATCTTTCGAATTCCGACAAGACCGACGGCTTCCTGAAGAAGACCCATGCATTCACCAGAGGAGATTTTTCAGGAGCTTTCCTCCAGGCGGGAGTATCCGAGCTGACCATGGCCTGCTGCTGTATAGGCATGATGCTTCACGGCGGTGTCATAGCTGCCTGCGCTACATTCTTCGTATTCTCTGACTATATGAAACCGGCAGTCAGGATGGCTGCCCTGATGGAAGTTCCTGTAAAGTTCATCTGGTCTCATGATGCTTTCAGGGTGGGAGAAGACGGGCCTACGCATGAGCCTGTGGAGCAGGAGATGCAGCTTCGTCTTATGGAGAGGCTGAAGAATCATCACGGAAGGAATTCCATGCTGGTTCTCCGCCCTGCCGATGTGGAAGAGACTACCCGGGCCTGGAAACTGGCCATGGAGAATACCATGACTCCTTCCGCCCTGATCTTGTCAAGGCAGAATATAGAAAACCTGCCTGCCGGCAATGATTATGGCCAGGTATCCAAAGGCGCATACGTTGTGGGCGGATCAGACGAAAATCCGGATGTCATACTGGTGGCTTCCGGTTCGGAGGTTTCCACGCTGGTGGCCGGTGCCGCCCTTCTGAAAGCTGACGGAATCCGCGTGCGTATCGTTTCTGTCCCTTCAGAGGGGCTGTTCAGGACTCAGGATCCTGCATATCAGGCTTCGGTACTTCCTGCCGGCGTGAAGAAATTCGGTCTGACTGCAGGCCTTCCTGTCACGCTGGAGAGTCTGACAGGTGCCGACGGAAAGGTATGGGGGCTTGATTCTTTTGGATTCTCGGCTCCGTACAAGGTTCTGGATGAAAAGCTCGGCTTTACAGCTCAGAATGTATACGACCAGGTGAAGTCGATGCTCTGACAGATGCTGATGCCCCTTCCGGCCCGGCGGGGAACAGTATCAAGTAAAAAAAGCAGCCATCTGAAAATCAGATGGCTGCTTTTTTTAATGTCGGGGTACTGTGACTCGAACACAGGACCCTCTGGTCCCAAACCAGATGCGCTAGCCAACTGCGCCACACCCCGAATTCCTCTTCTTTCGAATTGGACTGCAAATATACACTTTAATTTCGAAACAACAAAATATTTTCAATATTTTTATTCTCAAAATCGGGTAAGATAAAAAAAAGATGCAGGAGACGTTCATCTCCTGCATCTTCATATCATGTTTTCCGTATCGGATTATTTGTTTTCCTTACGGTCTCCGCCACGGTTGCGTCCGCCACGACGACGTTCTCCACGGCCTCCCTGACGGGATGAATTCTGAGCCTGCGCTGCAGAAATGCCTGCGTTTGGAGAAAGGTCTTTCTTTCCGTAAACTTCACCGTTGCAGATCCATACCTTGATACCGAGCACGCCGACTTTGGTATGAGCCTCTGCGAGAGCGTAGTCTATGTCAGCACGGAAAGTGTGGAGTGGAGTACGTCCTTCCTTGAACATTTCGCTCCTGGCCATTTCAGCGCCGCCAAGACGGCCGCTGATCTGGATTTTGATACCTTCCGCACCTACTCTCATAGTAGTGCCGATAGCCATCTTGATAGCCCTTCTGTAGGATACACGGCCCTCAATCTGGCGGGCTATGTTGTCAGCTACGAAATGAGCGTCGGTCTCAGGCTTCTTCACTTCGAAGATGTTGATCTGGACATCTTTGCTGGTTACCTTTTTCAGCTCTTCCTTGAGCATGTCCACTTCAGCTCCGCCTTTTCCGATGATGACACCTGGTCTGGCAGCATGAATGGTCACGGTAATGAGTTTCAGAGTCCTCTCGATAACTATCTTTGAAAGTCCTGCCTTTGCAAGACGGTTTACGAGATATTTGCGGATTTCATAGTCTTCAGCGATCTTGGCTGCGTAGTCACCACCACACCAGTTAGAGTCCCAACCACGGGTGATACCGATTCTGTTGCTGATAGGATTTGTTTTCTGTCCCATAATTTATTCCTCCACTGTTGCTGGTTTCTTGACATCGAGGATGACGGTGATGTGGTTTGAACGCTTGCGGATCCTTCCGGCCCTTCCCTGAGGACAAGGACGGATTCTCTTGAGGGTTCTGCCTTCATTTACCATGAGGGTCTTGATATATACATTTCCGTTATCCAGTTCGCTTGACTTGTCCTGGTTCTTTGCTTCCCAGTTTGCGATAGCGCTGCGCACTACCTTCTCGAGACTTGCAGAAGCATGCTTCTTCGAGTACTTGAGAATATCGAGCGCCTTGTTCACCTCCACGCCTCTGATGATATCGGCTACCAGACGCATTTTGCGAGGTGAAGTAGGAACATTATTCAGTTTAGCTATAGCTGTTTCCTTCTTTTCAGCTTTCAGCCTCTCGGCCATCAATCTTTTACGAGCTCCCATAATTCAATTTTCATTTTAATTATTTACGATTGCCCGAATGGCCTCTGAATGTTCTTGTCGGAGCGAACTCTCCGAGCTTGTGGCCTACCATGTTCTCAGTAACGTAAACAGGAATAAACTTGTTTCCATTATGAACAGCGATAGTGTGACCCACGAAGTCAGGAGAGATCATACTTGCGCGTGACCAAGTCTTGACAACCTCTTTCTTCATGCTACCTTCATTCATAGCAAGAATTTTCTTTTCCAGGCTAGCCTGGATATAAGGACCTTTTCTTAATGAACGACTCATAATCTCTAAAGTTTTATTCCGTTATTTTTTCCTTCTTTCAATGATAAACCTGTTTGAAGCGCTCTTAGGATTACGTGTCTTGTAGCCCTTGGCTGGGAGACCCTTGCGTGAACGTGGATGACCTCCGGATGCACGTCCTTCACCACCACCCATCGGGTGATCTACCGGGTTCATGACAACGCCTCTGTTGCGAGGTCTGCGTCCGAGCCATCTGTTACGTCCTGCCTTACCGTGAGACTCCAAATTGTGGTCTGGATTTGATACAGTACCCACTGTTGCGCGGCAAGTCACAAGTACCATTCTGGTCTCGCCTGAAGGGAGACGTACGATGGCGTGGTTGCCTTCGCGTGCTGCGAGCTGGGCGAATGCGCCTGCACTACGTGCCATGGCTGCACCCTGACCAGGACGAAGCTCTATGTTGTGGATAAGTGTACCGAGCGGAATTTCAGAGAGTGGAAGAGTGTTGCCGACTTCAGGAGCCACGCCAGGGCCTGAAGCTATGACCTGTCCTACTTTCAGTCCGTTAGGAGCGATGATATATTTCTTTACACCATCTTCATATTTGACCAGTGCGATACGTGCGCTGCGGTTCGGATCGTATTCGATCGTCATCACCGTAGCCTTGCAGTCGTCCTTGTCACGACGGAAGTCGATGATACGGTACATTCTCTTGTGACCGCCACCGATGTAGCGCATAGTCATTTTACCCTGGTTGTTTCGTCCGCCTGTCTTTTTCAGCGGAGCCAACAGAGATTTCTCAGGAACTTTGCAGGTAATGTCGTCAAAAGCACTAATTACCTTGTTTCTCTGTCCCGGGGTTACCGGTTTGAATTTTCTTACTGCCATTGTACAATACCTTAAATGTTACTATAGAAATCTATCTTGTCTTCACCGGCGAGAGTCACGTAAGCTTTCTTGTAGTGATTCTCGCGGCCTTTAAGTATTCCTGCCTTTGTGTAGCGGGATTTCTTTTTCCCGTGATAGTTCAATGTATTGACTGAAGCTACAGATACATTGTACATCTGCTCAACGGCAGCCTTGATCTGAAGTTTGTTGGCATCACGGTCAACTATGAAGCCATAGCGGTTCAACTTTTCGCCCTGAACCGTCATCTTTTCAGTTACTATAGGCTTAATGATAATTCCCATCACTCAATCGTTTTATTTGATTCTTGACTCAAGTATATCCTGCACGCCATCAACCATGACCATAGAATATGCATTCATAATGGCGTAAGTGTTGATCTCATCCACAGTGATCACTTTTACGTATGGGATATTGCGTGAAGAAAGATAAATGTTGGCTGAATTCTGCGGAAGAACGAAAAGTACCTTCCTGTCGCCTGCCTTAAGATTCTTCAGAATCTGGATGAATTCCTTGGTCTTAGGAGCTTCCATGGCGAAAGGTTCTACCATGATCAGGGCATTTTCCTTTGCCTTGTATGAAAGAGCAGAGAATCTTGCGAGCTGTTTCAGCTTCTTGTTCAATTTTTTGCGGTAGCAGCGAGGCTTAGGGCCGAATACACGTCCGCCGCCTACATAGATACCGGCTTTCAAGCTGCCGTGACGGGCGCCGCCTGAACCTTTCTGACGGATCAGTTTCTTGGTGCTGTAGGCTACTTCGCTACGGTCCTTGGTTTTGGCTGTACCCTGTCTCTGGTTGGCCAGATACTGTTTTACATCGAGATAAATCGCATGGTCGTTAGGCTCGATACCGAAGATGGCATCGTTAAGGACCACCTTCTTTCCGGATTCTGTTCCGTCAATCTTATAAACTGACAATTCCATAGCCTTAATCCTCCAAAATTACATATGAACCCTTTGCTCCTGGTACAGAGCCTTTCAGAACGAGAAGGTTGTTCTCAGGGATGATCTTCACCACTTCGAGGTTGAATACCTTCACTCTTTCGTTGCCCATGTGCCCTGCCATGCGCATTCCCTTGAATACGCGTGAAGGCCATGATGATGCACCGAGAGAACCCGGGTGACGAAGCCTGTTGTGCTGGCCATGTGTCTGTCCGCCTACTCCGGCGAAGCCATGGCGTTTCACGACTCCCTGGAAACCTTTACCTTTGGAAGTACCGACAACGTCGATGTAGACAGTGTTCGCGAACACGTCGGCTACAGTCAGAACGTCGCCTAATTTGAGATCCTGAGCGAAATCTGCCTTGAACTCGACAAGTTTGCGCTTAGGGGTGGTTCCTGCCTTTGCGAAGTGCCCCATCAGAGGCTTGCTGGCGTGCTTTTCTGAAATTTCGTCATAGGCAAGCTGTACAGCGGCATAACCATCTTTTTCTACTGTACGAATCTGCGTAACAACACACGGACCAGCCTCAACTACGGTGCATGGAATATTTTTTCCATCAGCACCGAAAACGGAA
This sequence comes from uncultured Bacteroidales bacterium, assembly GCA_944322815.1. GTDB lineage: Bacteria > Bacteroidota > Bacteroidia > Bacteroidales > UBA932 > Cryptobacteroides. The sequence goes on from CALUQB010000019.1 coordinate 13,624, forward strand.
GTCATTCCGATTTTCTTTCCAATTAATCCAGGCATTGGTTTGTTTAATTAATTGTTTATTAATAACTTAATCGCCGCAATACATTTTTGCGGGCTGCAAATATACAATTAATATTTTAATTTTCAACATCTTGACCGAAAAATAATTCTTTGTAGTCTGTTCGCGATAAAATTCCTATCTTTGCAAGGATATGCATTATGATATGGTAATGGGAATATTCGGCTTCCTGAACCTGACGTTCATAGACGTGCTCGACATATTGCTCGTGGCACTCATCATTTATGTGGTGTTCCGCTGGATAAGGGGTACCTCGGCCATGAGTATCTTTGTGGCCATCATCTCCCTGTATGTGGCCAGAGTGGTCGTGAGCGCTTTCAACATGAGGCTGATGTCCGCTATTCTGGGCCAGGTGCTGGATGTGGGAGTCATAGCCCTTATCGTGATTTTCCAGCCCGAAATCCGCAAGTTCCTGATACGTTTCGGAAGCAGATATCTGATGGAAGCCGGACAGAACGGATTTCTCGGAAAGATTTTCGGAAACAAGGCACGGGCCATGGAAAGCGCAACGGTGAAGGAAGTCACTGAGGCATGCCGTTCCATGTCGGAACAGAAGACGGGGGCGCTCATAGTCATACCTCACAGATCTCCGGTGGATTTCGTGATAGAGACGGGGGACAGGATAGATGCCATCATCAGCAAAAGGCTCATCATGAACATCTTCTTCAAGAATTCGCCTCTTCATGACGGTGCCATGGTGATGAGTACCGACCATATCATAGCGGCCAGATGCACGCTGCCCATCACGGAGAAGACGGATATTCCGGCACATTACGGAATGCGCCACAAGGCCGCCATGGGTATTTCCGAAGTGACGGATGTGGACGTGATAGTGGTCTCTGAAGAGACCGGACAGATATCTTTCGTGAAAGGAGGGATCATCACTCCTCTGAGCAATGCAAACGAGCTGCAGCTGTTGTTGAACAATTCTTTCGCAAAAGGACAGGAGGGTTAGGTTTTGGAAGAAATACAGGACAATATCGACATAAGACTTGAACAGAAACTGGGATTCGACCGGATAAGGAATGCCATAGCAGACAAGTGTGTCACCGAATATGCCGCCGACAGGACTATGGAAGAGACATTCGTCAATGATGCCGGAATCATACGGGAGCGGCTGCAGCTGACGGATGAAATGAGACTCATACTGATGTTCGAGGAAAGTTTCCCGACAAGCGGCTATATCGACTGTCTCGGTTTCCTGAAGCTGCTTGAAACACCGTCGTCATATATCAATCTGGTGTCTTTGCGCAAGCTCAGAACCATGCTGGAGACTGTCAGGAAGGTTACGAATTTCTTTTCTTCCATCAAGGACGGGATCTACCCTGCACTCAAGAAGATGGCTGAGCCAGTGATGTGTTTTCCCGAGGTACAGCACAGGATAGACCTGATTCTGGACAGGTACGGCGAGGTGAAAGATACGGCTTCCGATGAACTGGCTTCCATCCGCAAGACCTTGAAAGAAACGGAAGGGACCGTTTCCAGAAGGGTGAACTCCATTCTCAGGAGGATGCAGGATGAGGGGATCGCCGACAAGGATGCGTCCGTATCGGTCCGGGACGGGAAACTTCTGATTCCAGTCCCTGCGGTAAACAAGAAGAAAATCCCCGGATTCATTTATGACGAGTCCGCCTCTGGCAAGACATCTTTCATAGAGCCTGCTGAAATAGTCGAGCTGGACAACAGGATAAAGGAACTCAAGTTCGCGGAGAACCGCGAAATACTCCGGATACTGACCGTTTTCACAGACTTCCTGAGACCCTATGTCCCTGATCTCCTGCGTACTGCCGAATATATGGGCGAACTTGATTTTATCATGGCCAAGGCCAATGTCGCATTGGATATGATAGCAGGTATGCCGATATTGTCATCAACCGGTGAAATGAGCATCAGGAAGGCCCGTCATCCTCTGTTGGAGAAGGCACTCAGGAGGGACCGGAAAGAGATAGTGCCGCTGACCATAACATTGACGGACAAGAAGAGGATCCTGATGATATCAGGTCCCAATGCCGGAGGCAAGTCCGTATGTCTGAAAACCGTCGGACTTCTGCAGTATATGTTCCAGTGGGGTATGCTCATCCCTACATCGGAGACTTCGGAAATGCTGGTATTCGACCGTATAATGGTCGATATCGGCGACGACCAGTCGATAGACAATGATTTGAGTACCTACAGTTCGTTCCTGGCCAATATGCGGGAAGTGTTGCTCCGTGCCGATGACAAGACGCTGGTCCTTGTCGACGAGTTCGGTTCGGGGACCGAACCTGCTGCCGGAGGAGCCATCGCCGAGGCGATCCTGGCGGAGCTGGACAGGCGTGGCGTATATGGGGTGATCACGACACATTATACGAATCTGAAACTGTATGCGTCAAGTGCCGATACTCATGTGACAAACGGCGCGATGATGTTCGATGTCCGGAATATCGCCCCATTGTTCAAGCTGGAGATGGGCCTGCCCGGGAATTCTTTCGCCTTCGAACTGGCCAGGAAAATGGGGCTGCCGGAGAATATCGTCAAGGATGCTGAAACGAGGGCCGGAGACGAGTTCGTTGGGATCGAGCGGAATCTCCGGAAAATAGCCAGGAACAGAAAGGCCCTGGATGAGAAGCTGGAAAGGATAAGGAATACTGACAGGACTCTGGAAAGCATTACGGACAAGTACCAGAAAGAGCTGCTCGAAATAAAGAAAAAGAAGAAGGAGATTCTGGATGAAGCTGCGAAAGAAGCCCGGGAGATAGTGGCCGGTGCCAACCGTCAGGTGGAAAATACCATCAAGACGATAAAGGAAGCCCAGGCGGAGAAGGAGATTACCAAAGAGGCGAGAAAGGAACTCCAGAATTTCGTCTCTGCCCTGACTCAGAAAAAAGAGCAGGAACAGAAGGATAAGGATGACTATATAGAGCGGAAAATCAGACAGATAGACGCCAGAAAAGAGAGGGAGCGCCAGCGGAAGCTGCAGAGGGCTGACGAGAAGACCAGAAAAGAGATGGAGGCCTTGGCCGAAGAACAGAGGAAACAGGAAGAATTCAGGAACGCTCCGCTGAAACCCGGCGAGAAGGTCCGTATCAAGTCGAACGGGATGGTGGGAGAGATAGCCAAGGTAGCGGCAAAGACGATAGTGGTGAATATCGGCAATATCAGTTCGAAGCTTACTCCTGACAAGGTGGAGAGGATCACGTCTAACGAGTATCGTGACGCTGTCAAGGTCATTGCACCGAAGGTGTCGGCTGTAAGGATAGATGCGTCCATTTCGGAACGGAAACTGAATTTCAGTCCGGAACTTGATGTCCGCGGAGAGAGACTGAATGATGCGATAGAGAAGGTGACCAGATATATCGATGATGCCGTGATGCTGAGCATTCCGAGCGTCAGGATCATCCATGGGAAAGGGACCGGTGTCCTCAGGGAGGAAATCCAGAAACTTCTGAGGGCCATGCCCGGGGTGGAGAAGGTCGCAGACGAGCATATACAGTTCGGCGGGACCGGAGTCACGGTCGTGACGCTGTACTGACGGGAGGGCAGGTATTGGACCGTAAGGGTCCTGAAAGACAGAATAATACATTGGCCGTAAGGTCGGAAAAGGATTGGATGATGACAGGTGATGGCGGAAGACGCGGTATCGTGGGACGCAGAGGAGAGGAGGTAGCCGCGGCATATCTGATGGCTGCAGGACATACCGTTCTGGCGAGAAACTGGAGGTGCGGACATTTGGAAATAGACATCATTTCCATGGCGGCAGACGGAATACATTTTGTAGAAGTCAAAAGCCGCGTCCTGCCGATGGAGGCCGCTCCTGAGGAAAACGTGGGACCGGCCAAGCGCAGAAAACTGCTGGCGGCTGCCGGAAAGTGGCTTGAAAGGAACGGAATATACGATACTGACTGTGTCTTCGATATCGTGAGCGTGGTGTTTGACGGTGACAGGTATACGGTGCAGTACTTCCCGCAGGCTTTTATCCCGCTTTTCATGTGACAGGATGTCATGACTATGTAGAACATTTAAACGATGACCAATATGAACGGCAATTTCTATTGTGTAATAATGGCTGGAGGAATCGGGACCAGATTCTGGCCTATGAGTAAGATCTCCAGGCCCAAGCAGTTCCTCGAAATAGCTGAATCGGGAAAATCCTTCTTGCGCAGTACCTATGAACGGTACGCTGACATAGTTCCTGAGGAGAATATCATCGTGGTCACGACCGACCGTCTCGGGGCTCTGGTGAGAGCGCAGCTTCCTGAGCTGAAGGAGGAAAATCTTCTGCTGGAACCGTACGGACGTGACACGGCTCCTTGTATCGCCTATGCTACATATACTCTGCTGAAGAGAAATCCGGACGCTACGATGGTGGTCACTCCGGCGGATCATATTATCCGGGACACGGATGTGTTCAAGGAAGATATCCTGGCTGCCATGGAGTATTCTTCCGGAAAGGATGTGCTGATGACTCTGGGTATCAAGCCTACACGCCCTGACCCTAACTACGGGTATATCCAGGTGAGCGGCGGACGGTGCAGCAGCGACAGGCATGAGGCAGTGAAGGTGAAGACGTTCACGGAGAAGCCAGATGTCGAGCTGGCCAAGGTCTTCATAAGTTCCGGAGAATTTTTCTGGAATTCCGGTATTTTCGTCTGGAGGGCTGACAGTATCAGGTCCGAGATGGAGAGGCATCTGCCGGAAGTGACCCGTCTGTTCCAGGGATGGGAAAATGCCATAGGGAGTCCGGTGGAGGATATGTTCATAGAGAAGGCTTATTCCGACTGCATCAAGATTTCCATCGACTATGGCGTGATGGAGAAAACGGACAAGGCATGGCTTTATCCGGCCAGGTTCAGCTGGGCCGATGTGGGTACCTGGGAATCCCTTTATAATATAGTCAACAAAAAGGATGAGAACGGCAATGTCTGCAATTCGCATTTTATCCTTTCACGGGACAATGCCGAATCTCTGGTCATATCCGAGAACAGGAACAAGCTCATGGCCATTTCCGGACTGAAGGATTTCGTAGTCATAGACACGGAGGACGTGCTGCTGATATGTCCGAAGAGCGACAAGCGCGTGAAGGATATCATGTCCGGCCTGGCCATGCCGGGATATGAACAGTTCAAGTAAAGTCAGGAGAATAATTCAAATCATATAATATGGAACTCGAGAAACAGATTCAGGCGGACATCGTGTCTGCCATGAAGGCAAAGGAGACTGTGCGTCTCGCTGCCTTGAGAGGTATAAAGGCTGCGATACTTCTGGCCAAGACTTCGGAGGGAGCCAACGGTGAGATATCGGATGCCGAGATCGTCAAGATCATCGGCAAGCTGGTGAAGCAGCGTAAGGAAAGTGCCGGGATTTATACTCAGCAGGGGCGTCCGGAGCTGGCAGAAAACGAATTGGCCGAGGCTGCAGCTATGGAGGTGTATCTTCCGAAGCAGCTGTCCGAAGCCGAGGTGGAGGCTGAACTTCAGAAGATCATTGCGGAGACTGGCGCTTCGAAAATGTCCGATATGGGCAAGGTCATGGGTGTCGCCACCAAACGCCTGGCAGGTCAGGCTGACGGCAAGCTGATTTCCACTCTGGTAAGGGAGTTTCTTGCCTGACACTGTCGGCGATTTTCAGACACAAATAAAGGCAAACTCAGTATCATTCACTGAATTAGCCTTTTAAAAATGTGCTCCGGACGGGGATCGAACCCGTACGGACATTTCTGTCCAAGGGATTTTAAGTCCCTCTTGTCTACCAATTCCAACACCAGAGCTTCCGGGTGCAAAGGTATAAAAAAAATATTATCTTTGCCCCATGTTTCTGTAAATGACTGAATTTTTAAAACAGATATAAAATGGGACTTCTAAACGGAAAAGTCGCCCTGATCACAGGAGCGGCAAGAGGAATCGGAAAAGCTATCGCTGCGAAATACGCATCGGAAGGTGCTGACATCGCTTTCACTGATCTGGTCATCAACGATGCAGCCGAGGCTACTGTAAAGGAACTTGAAGCATACGGCGTGAAAGTCAAGGCATATGCTTCCAATGCAGCCGACTTCGAAGAGACACATAAGGTCGTATCTGAAATCCTGAACGAGTTCGGACATATCGACATACTGGTGAACAACGCCGGAATCACGAAAGACGGACTCATGATGAGGATGACTGAGGCTCAGTGGGATGCGGTCATCAACGTGAACCTGAAGTCTGCCTTCAACTTCATACATGCCCTGACACCTGTCATGGCCAAACAGAGAAGCGGCAGCATCATCAACATGTCATCAGTGGTAGGAGTATCAGGCAACGCGGGCCAGTGCAACTATTCCGCTTCCAAGGCCGGTCTGATAGGACTCGCCAAATCCATCGCCAAGGAGATGGGACCTCGCGGAATACGTGCGAACTGCATCGCCCCGGGCTTCATCATTACCGACATGACAAACGCGCTTCCTGAGAAGGTCCGCGAAGAATGGGAGAAGCAGATTCCTCTCAGAAGAGGCGGTACTCCTGAGGATGTAGCCAATGTGGCTCTCTTCCTGGGGTCTGATCTGTCTTCTTATGTCAGCGGACAGGTTATCCACTGCTGCGGTGCCATGAACTGCTAGGATTTTCTTTTTTTTAATACGTTTTTTCTTTTTTTATGCCTCGGGGGATTTTCCCGGAGGTATATTTGAAAGAAAAAATGGAAAAAATCACATATTATCTGTCCGCTCTCGCAGACATTGCATTGCCGAGGTGCTGCATAGTCTGCGGACGGCAGCTGGGAACGAGGGAGAATCATCTGTGCCTGTATTGCGCGGCTGATTTTCCCTTTACCCGTTTCTGGAGTTCCTCCCGTAATGACATGGCTGACAGGCTGAATCTTTCAATCAGCCGCGATATGGAATCACATCCGGAAAATGCCGGATACGAAAAGTATTCCTACGCTGTGGCCCTGTTTTTCTATTATGGCGAAGCACCGTACAAGAAAATCCCGCAGGGACTGAAATACAGGAAGCAGTTCGGAGAAGGAAGATATTTTGCCGGACTTCTGGCGGAAAAGGCTTTTTCCTGCAGGTGGTTTTCCGATGTAGATATGATCATACCGGTGCCGCTGCACTGGAAGCGGAAATGGGATCGTGGTTATAATCAGGCAGAAGTGATAGCCGCGGAACTGGCTGCGGAAAAACGGTGCCGCATGCAGGCTGACCTTCTCTGCAGAGGAAAATATACGCTTACCCAGACCAGGCTTTCGGTGGAAGACAAGAAGCGGAATGTAAACAGTGCCTTTCACGTCCGTGAGAATGTGGCAGATCGGTATTCTCCGGAGCATATCATGCTCGTCGACGATGTGTTTACTACCGGTGCTACCATGACGGCATGTCACCACGCATTGCGCGGTTTCTATGGCCGGGATATCCGTATCAGTGCCGCAGCCCTTGGCTTTGTCAGCAGCGACTGAAGCAGCGGCAGAAGCAGCGTCTGACGCTCAGACTATCCTTATTTTGTCTTTCGGAACAAAATAATACTTCACCGCATCATCGGCGACTGCCTGTGACGGGACATTCACGATATCGGCATTCCTGAGCAGGATGCTGTATTTCAGATTCAGTAGATGTCTCCGAATCCAGCTGTATCCGGGCTGCGATACGAAATCCAGATTGTCGACAGTAACTGTTTTCGGGCTTTTCATTTGAAAAAAGTTTGAGAACAGATGCGAATTTACGATAAATTGATGTGAATCCGATGAAATTTCTATCTTTGTATAATTTTATGCGGATTCATCACTGACATCCGAATCATATAACTTGACCGACAGCTATGTATGTATTTGACTGTGCTCTTATGAAATATCCGAATACCGGATTATTCGCTTTCAGCGACAACCTGGCAAGGTGTCTCGCACGCCATGCGGAAGAGCAGAAAGAAAAGATGGGCTTTTATGTTCCCGAAAAGTATATCGGAAGATGGGGGAGTGGAGTGTCCTACATGAAATTGAGTGCATTGCACAAGATTTATCTCCCTGCCCGCGGGATAGACGTGTGGCATGCCGCATATCAGCGCAGCCGTTATCTGCCGCCGAAAGGTACCAGAATGGTGCTTACGGTCCATGACCTGAACTTCCTGTATGACAAGCCGGCCTACAAGCATGCGAAGCACCTGAGATGGGTCCAGAACAGAGTCGACAGGGCTGACAGGATAGTCGCCATTTCCGAATATGCCAGAAAGGATATCGAGGCCCATGTCGATCTGAAAGGGAAGAAAGTGGACGTCATATACAACGGCCTTAACTTTTTCGACGGTGACATAGCTGCTCCGGAACGCGTACCGCAGCGGCCTTTCCTCTTCTCGGTAGGGACCGTACTTCCCAAAAAGAATTTTCATGTCCTTCCGGCTTTGCTCCAGGACAATGACTATGAGCTGATCATAGCCGGAAACAGGTCCAGCTACGAACAGCAGATAATCGAAGAGGCCAGAAAATACGGTGTGGAAGACAGGGTTTTCATTGCCGGTCCGGTATCGGAACCGGTAAAATACTGGTATATCAAGAACTGTCTGGCCTTCCTCTTCCCTTCTCTGGCCGAAGGATTCGGCCTTCCGGTGATAGAGGCCATGTATTATCAGAAGCCTGTCTTCTTGTCGGACCATACCTCCCTGCCTGAAATAGGCAGCCGTTATGCATTCTATTTCGACCATGATTTCGACAGGGATCTGATGAGGCGGAAATTCACTGAAACCATGGCGGAGTTCGGCAAGGGGGGCAGCAAGATCGAAAAACTGAAGGAAGAAATGAAGATTCACGCCGAAAGCTTTTCATGGGAGAGAACCGCACGGAAATATTTCAATATCTATCGGGAACTTGCTTCAAGATGAAAATGCTGCAGAAGATCATTTTTTCTCTGGCATTGCTTCTCGGATATCCTGTCCTGACTACTGCGCAGTTCATCCAGGGAAGCGGTGCGGAGCGTGTGGGATTTGACAGAAGCTTTCAGGCCCTGAGATACAATGCCGTCGGCGATCTCCACTATGAAGTGGATGACTATGTACAGTATCTTCCTGCTGCAGCCATGGCCGGAATCAAGGCCTTGATCAAGGCGGAAGGATACGAGAGCCGCAGTTCATGGGGACGGATGCTCGTATCGGATGCCATTTCCGTCGCCGCCATGACAGCTGTAGTCAACGGTATCAAATATACGGCAAGACGGCCAAGGCCTGACGGGACTTCGCACAACTCTTTCCCTTCGGGACATACTGCGACCAGTTTCATGACAGCCGCGATGCTTCATGAAGAATACGGATGGAGAAGTCCATGGTTCAGTTTCGGGGGTTATGCCGCGGCTTCCCTGGTAGGCATGTCGAGAATCATCAACAACAGGCACTGGGCTACGGATGTCATTGCCGGAGCTGCCATAGGTATGGCGTCTGTCAAGTTCGGTTACTGGATAGCCGATCTTATATTCAAGGATAAATATATTTCATGGAACTATGCACGGCCTGTCTTCGGTTTCGATCCTGACAGGAAATATTACGATATCGGCCTTTATTTCGGATATCGGTTTTTTCTTGGCCATAACGCTGTCGCTATGGCCGATGGAGGAAAGCCTGCCGCCTTCAATGGCGGAAGCGTGACAGGTATCGAGGTCTCTGTTCCTGTGGCAAACGGCGGACGGATAAAAGGTACTGCAGGTATCGCTGCCAGGATAGGTGCGAATTCGTATTGTGCCGGCAGCAGGATGGACTTCAATACCTACGATTTTATGGCCGGAGGATATTGGCGCAAGCCGTTGGTACGTATTCTGGAAGTGGACACGAGGATTCTTGCAGGATATTCTCTGGCAGGAAACAGAAGGCTGTCGGGTCCTGCCGGAGTGCTGGACGGAATTGCCCTGGCTGCGGATGCCGGCCTTGCGATCACTACCGGGGAGAACTTCAAGATAAAGGCTTTCGCAGCATATGAAGCCTCACGCTTCACCGTGCAAAAGCCTTTTACTCAATCTGTCGTTCTGGGCGGAGCTGCACATTTCTTCTGGTAGCAGTTCTCCGGACCGGCCATGTCAGATGACCTTGACCTTGAAGATGGCCTTGTGGATTTTTCCTTCTCCGATGAGAGGTGCATGCGCCGTGTCAGGAGCGAAAGTGACAGCTTCTCCAGGGGCGATGGTCTTCGTCTCCTCTACCGGATCCTTGAAGAACAGGATATCTTTCACCGTGTTCATCTCTCCGTCAGGAATCTTGCATTCGCTGCGTGGCTTGACACCGAATGTCTCCTCCTTTGAAAGAGGTACCTGGATGTCGATGTATTTGTCGTGGACTTCAAGCCTGGCCTGCTGCGGGGTCTTCATGTCGCTGTCTACGATGTTTACATAGAGGTTTTCCCCGTCGAGGATATGTTTCCCGTTTTCAAGGGCGTTGAGGTCATGAGTCTGGATAAACTCGATAGCCTTCGCATAGTAAGGGTTGTTCATGAGTTTGTCTTCCATAGCGCTGTCAATTATAGTGATTCTTATGTAATGTTCTGAAATTCCGTCCAATATTCTGCTAATATACAAATTTCTTTCTTTTATCGCAAAATCCTTATCTTTGCATTTCCAAAAAAAGAATCTGATGAAAAGCGAAATAAGAAATGAAGGTCTCTGGCAGGATGGCCGGATGAAAATAGACTGGGTAAGACACAATATGCCGCTTTTGAACGGTCTGGAAAAGGAATTCCGTGATGAAAAACCGTTCCGGGGGCTGAAAATAGCGCTTTCCGTTCATCTGGAAGCCAAAACTGCATATCTGTGCGAAGTACTGGCTGCAGGCGGTGCCACGATGTTCGTGACCGGCAGCAACCCTCTTTCCACACAGGATGATGTGGCTGCCGCCCTCGTCCACGAAGGCCTGAATGTGTTTGCCTGGTATGGAGCCACATCCGAAGACTATCAGAGACATATTCGCAGGGTTCTGGAATCCGGGCCGAATATCATAATCGATGACGGCGGAGATCTGGTATCCCTCATGCATTCGGACTTCCAGCATCTGATACCTGAGGTGCTGGGCGGATGCGAGGAGACTACCACGGGTATCCTCAGGCTCCAGTCCATGAACAGGGCCAGGACACTGCTTTTCCCGATGATGCTGGTGAACAATGCTGACTGCAAGCATCTGTTCGACAACCGTTACGGTACGGGGCAGTCCGTATGGACAGGCATAAACAGGACTACGAATCTCATCGTGGCAGGAAAGACTGTGGTGGTGGCAGGATACGGATGGTGCGGCAAAGGGGTCGCCATGCGTGCGAAAGGCCAGGGCGCCAGGGTGATAGTCACGGAAGTCGATCCCGTAAAGGCTCTTGAGGCCGTGATGGACGGCTTCACGGTCATGAAAATGTCACAGGCTGCTTCGGAAGGAGATGTCTTCGTGACTGTCACGGGGTGCAAAGGTGTCATCACGGGACCGGATTTCCAGAAGATGAAAGACGGAGCCATCTGCTGCAACGCGGGACATTTCGATGTGGAAGTGGATGTGGCCGCCCTGAAAAAGATGGCGGTTGAAGCCAAGCCTGCCCGCCAGAACATCATGGGCTACAAGCTTCAGAACGGAAACACGATATACATTCTCGCTGAAGGCAGGCTGGTGAATCTTGCGGCAGGAGACGGTCATCCGGCTGAAATCATGGACATGTCTTTTGCCATCCAGGCTCTCAGCGCGAAGTATCTGGTCGAAAACAGGGACAGGATAGCGCGTATTCCGGGCAGTATGGTATATGAAGTGCCGAAGTCCATCGATCTGGAAGTGGCGAGACGCGAACTGGCATCCTGGGGCTGTGAAATAGATACCCTTACAGAGGAACAACGTATCTATCTTTACGGAGCATAGCCGGCAGCGGACATATTGGCGTGGAGGCTCAGCCGAAATATCTTCGTTCGTGACGGATAAGCGCGATGAAGATGAACAGCATCACGGTAAATGCCCAGAGCGATGAGCCGCCATAGCTGACGAACGGCAGCGGAATCCCTATCACCGGCATGATTCCGATCGTCATGCCTATATTTATGAAAAGGTGCATGAATATACAGCTTGCCACACAGTAACCGTATATTCTGGTGAAATTCTCGCGGCTGCGTTCGGCATCCTGCAGCACTCTCCATATCAGGAAAGCATAGAGAAGTATCGTGAAAGCGCTTCCGACAAATCCCCATTCTTCGCCTATCGTACAGAAAATGAAGTCAGTGCTTTGTTCCGGAACGAAACCGTATGTCGTCTGCGTGCCTTTCAGGAAACCCTTTCCTGTCAGGCCTCCGGAGCCTATGGCTATCATCGACTGGTTGACATTGTAGCCTACTCCCGTAGGGTCGTCTTTGAGTCCGAGCAGCACCTCTATACGTTTTCGCTGATGATCCTGCAACACATCGTGGAAGATGAAGTCCACTGAAAACACCAGCAGGATGCCGGCTATGAAAGCTGCCAGGGACATCCATTTGAACCTGTTCCTTTCCCTGAATGCCTGAATGGCGAAATACGGGAGAGAGAGTATCCCGGCTCCGGCCAGGATGTATTCGAGACGGACAGTCCTCAGGAGGGACTCTTCCCCTGCATGTGTGATGACGGCTATCCTTTCGAGTCCCCAAGGAAGGACGGCCAGAGCAGCCGCTGCCGGAAGCATGATCATCAGCCATTTCCGTATCTTTCCGTTATAAAGGGCGTTGCATAACGTGGCTATGATCATCAGTGCCAGTATCGAATAATAAGGGGACAGTGTCAGTGTCAGTATGAACAGAAGTATGGCTACTCCTGCCATGAACAGAATCCATCCTGACAGGCCTTCTCTGTAGAGCATGAAGATGAATCCGACATATACAAGGGCTGAACCGGTTTCGCTCTGGGCGACTATTATGGCCATTGGCACCAGTATGATGGCTGCAGTCAGTATGAAATTTCTGGGACTGGACAGCTTGTATCCGTATTGGCCCATCACTGATGCAAGCATCAGTGATGTCGCTATTTTGGATATTTCCGCAGGCTGGAACCGGACAGGACCGAATTCGAACCACGATCTCGAACCTTTGACTTCGACTCCGAGAAATATTACCGCCACGAGCAGTGCGATGGTAGCCAGGTAAATGGGCAATGAAAAACTTTCGTATATCTGCGGGCTGATGACGAACAGGATCAGTCCGGCTAGCGAGAAAGCCGTAATCATCCAGATAAACTGTTTCCCGCTGCGTGTCGCGAAATCGAATATCGACGAAGGTTCGGCAGACTGCACGGATGCGTATATGTTTATCCAGCCGATGAACACCAGCAGCAGGTAGCAGATGATCAGCGGCCAGTCGAGCGTATCTTTCAGTCCTCTTCCTTTAAATCTTTCCATGATTCAGTCCGTTTTGACCTTGTCCATCAGATTCCCGTCCAGGATGCGCTGTTCCAGGGCAGCCCTTCCGGTTTCTCCGTTCAGGTATTTCTCCACCAGAAGCGATGCTATGGGAGCAGCCCATCTGGCTCCGAAAGATCCGTTTTCGACATATGCCGCCACGGCAATTTTCGGATCGTCCTTAGGCGCGAAACAAATAAAGACAGAATTGTCGTCTCCCCTCGGATTCTGCGCCGTGCCTGTCTTTCCGCAAATGTCCAGACCGTCGACTGCGGCAATGGTGGCCGTACCTCCAGAGCCCGGGCCTCCGTTTACCGCCATGTACATTCCTTCAATCACTTCGGGAAACCATACGGTGTCGACCATGGTGTACTGCCTTTCCTTGTATTTGGGATCGATGGAAATGTCTTCCGAATCCTTGATCAGATGAGGAATGTAGTAGTAGCCGCGGTTTGCCACGGTCGCGCACAGGTTTGCCAGGTGCAGGGGAGTGCATCCGATTTCTCCCTGACCGATAGACAGGGAAATGACATTGGTGGCTTTCCATCTTCCCTGGCCGTAGACCTTGTCGTAGTATTTCGAATCGGGAATGAAGCCTCCAAGTTCGGACGGGAAGTCGCTGCCCAGTTTCTTTCCGAAGCCGAAACTCTGTACATAGCTGTTCCAGACATCCAGCGCTTCCGCGACGGAATCATACTTTCTGTTTTCCAGAATGCCCCGGAGGACATAGCAGAAGTAAGCGTTGCACGACATCATGATGGATTCCTCGAAATCGATCGGGGAGCGGTGGTCGTGGCATCCGAGTCTGTTTTTCCCGAAATAGTATCCCATGTGGCAGGGATACTTCGTATCGGGTGTGAATACCCCTTCCTGCAGTCCTATCAGTCCGTTGACGAGCTTGAATACGGAACCTGGAGGATAGGCTGACTGGACAGCCCTGTTGAACATGGGTTTATATGGATTTGCCAGTATTTCGTTGTAATGCGATCCTATGTCCGCGAGCATGTCCACGTCTATTCCCGGGCTTGATACCAGTGTCAGTATCTCTCCTGTGGATGGTTCTATGGCCACCAGACTGCCTACCTTGTTCTGCATGAGCATCTGTCCGTAATGCTGCAGTTCCGCGTCTATGGTGGTAGTGACATTTTTCCCCGGGACAGCTTCCTTGTCCATTTCCCCGTTCCTGTAGCGGGACTCTATCTTGTTGCGGGAATTTCTCAGATAGATGTTGTAGCCCTTTTCCCCTTTGAGGTATTCTTCACATGTGGCCTCTATCCCTGTCTTCCCTGCGTAGTCGCCGGCACTGTATCCTTCGTGTGTTTTCAGGAAGGTAGCGTCCACTTCGGATACATAGCCCAGCAGATTCCCTCCGGCATTGTACGGGTATTCCCTTATGCTTCGGGCCTGTCCGCGGAATCCTGGAAATCTGTATGCCACCTCCGCGAATTTCATGTATCTTTCGGGAGTAAGCTGTTTGAGCATCACTACCGACTGATAGCCTATGCGTCTGCTGTTCTTCCGGTATTCCTGCATTTTCTCCCGGACGAACTCCGGCTCTATGTCGAGGACTTTGCACAGTACTGTAGTGTCGAATTCTTCCAGTTCTTTCGGGGTGACCAGAAGGTCGTAGGCGATCTTGTTGCCTACGAGTATCTTTCCGTTCCTGTCATCGATGATGCCGCGTGGAGGATAGATGATGGAATAGACCATGGAGTTGTTGCTCGCGTCTATTTTGTACTTTTCGTCTACTATCTGGATGACGAAAAGTCTGGCCAGAATGATCAGGACGGCTATAGCCAGTCCTATCCTCAGCTTGTTGGGCTTGTCCAGCTTCATCTCCGGCCCTCCTGGTCATCACATGATGTGAGCATGTTGACTACAGGCAGGGAAAGCAGGTAGCCGCATGGCAGAGAGACGGTGAATTTGATCAGGTTGAAAAGGAAAGGTCTGGTTCCTGCCCCGTCGATGACTATATAGATGGCCAGAAAAACTGTCTGGCAGATCAGAATGCCTGCAGATACCTTCGGAAGTCCGCTCTTTCTGATGGATATGTTTTCATTCCTTTCCGAAAGCTCTTTCCCGAACAGGAGCCTGACCAGGAAATTCCTGATGACTGCGACAGGGACCAGAGCCGCCATGTTCAGGCCGACTATTCCTTCCGCCAGCCAGTCCACTGCCAGTCCGCACACTGCAGCGACGAACATCAGTATTGTCGTCGAAATGCCCTGAGGCAGACAGAGTATCAGTGCAGGCAAGATGGTCAGCATGACATACGGACCCGTGTTGATGAAGTTGCAGATCAGGATCTGCCCCACCACCAGCAGTATGAACATCAGTGTGAAATTCTGGCTAATCTTCATCTTTCCCCTCCAGTTCTTCTATCTCTTCGTCGTTCATGTTGTTCACTATGGTCACGTATCTTATGGCACTGAAATCGGCGAAAAGAGTCACCTTGACATTGTGTGTTGAGCCGTTGACTGCGGTAGCTTCCCCTGTAATGCCGAGCGGAATGTCTGCCGGGAAAACCGATGAAAAGCCGCTGGTATAGACCGTGTCACCTTCATGAATGGGAATATGGAGAGGAATTTCCCTGAGCTGGGCGCCATTGCTCGAAACTCCGTCCCAAATCATCTCGCCTACCGGACCTTCTTTCCCTATGCGGGCGCTTACGACCATGCCGGTATTCTTGAAAGACCTGGCGTATGAGTAGTTTTTTCCCACGGCATCTATTATTCCGATCACTCCTTTGTCCGTGATGATTCCCGAGAATTCTTCTATGCCGTCTTCGGAACCTTTGTCCAGAATGAGATAGTTGTGCTGTTTGTTGTTGCTGACTTTGACGGTAGTCGCGTGCGTGTATCGGAACCCTCCTGTTACATTCCCCACGCTGTCCGCGGATATGTTTTTTCCTGTAAGGGCGCGGTATTCGCGGATGATGTTCCGGAGCCTGGAGTTTTCAGTGGCCAGACTGTCGTTCTGCCTGCGCAGCGAAAAATAGTTCCTGACACTTTCGGTGCCGCCCCATATCGCCCCCTGTACGGCATGTATGCCTTTGGAGATCCAGATATTCTGCATCTGCCCGTTATGCCTGAGCATAACCAATGCAGCTACCTCCAGAAGTATGAAGACAGCTGCATTTGATACGATCCTGACTATATTCCCGCCTTTGGACATCCTACCTCATCAGGAAAGGATATCTGTCAGTGTGTTTGAGCGCGAGACATGTCCCTCTCGCCACCGCCCTCAGCGGATCTTCCGCTACATGGAACGGGATATTCACCTTTTCCGAAAGCCTCTTGTCCAGACCTCTCAGAAGGGCTCCGCCTCCTGAAAGGTAAATGCCCGTCTCCACGATGTCTGAGTACAGTTCCGGAGGTGTCTGCTCCAGAACATGAAGGACGGCTGCTTCTATCCTGGCTATGGATTTGTCCAGACAGTGTGCGACTTCCTGGTACGTGATCGTAGCGTCTACCGGATGTGCGGTCATGAGGTTCGGCCCCCTTACGAGCAGCGGCTCCGGTTCTACGTCCAGATCGGTGATGACAGAGCCCACGGCTATCTTTATCCTTTCCGCAGTGATTTCCCCGACCTTGATATTGTGCTGCTGCTTCATGTAGTACTGGATATCGCTTGTGAACACGTCTCCTGCGACCTTGATGCTGTTCTGCTGGACTATGCCGCCCAGGGATATCACGGCGATTTCCGTGGTACCGCCTCCTATATCCACTACCATATTCCCTTTCGGCGCCTCGACATCCATCCCGATACCGAGAGCGGCGGCCATAGGCTCGAAAATCAGGTAGACGTCACGGCCTCCGGCATGTTCCGCAGAATCACGGACGGCCCTGATTTCCACCTCCGTACTTCCTGAAGGAATCCCCACAACTATTTTCAGGTTCGGTGTGAACAGATATCTTTTGCGGCTGTTGACTTCCTTTATGAATCCGCGTATCATCATCTCCGCTGCGTTGAAGTCGGCGATCACACCGTCTTTCAGCGGACGTATGGTCTTGATGCTCGGATTTACCTTTTCATGCATCAGCTTGGCTTTCTGTCCGAGAGCTATAGGCTTGCCTGTATTATTGTCGATGGCTATGATGCTGGGCTCGTCCAGAACTATCTCGTCATTCTGGAATATGACCGTGTTCGCAGTGCCCAGGTCCATGGCCAGTTCTTGTGTCAAGAAAGAAAAACCCATTGTTTTGTCATTTTCAAAATTAACTGTCAAATTTATGAAAAAAACTCGTTTGTTAGTGTTAATTTCTGTATTTTTGACAGTCAATCAAGTATTTTTCTGAAATGGGAAGAGACAGGTATCTGATACTGGTCGCAGGCGGAAGCGGAACGCGCATGGGCGGGAAACTGCCCAAGCAATTCGTCGAACTGGGGGGAAAATCCGTGCTTCACCACACATTGGCACGCTTTGTCTCCGCAGTTCCTGATATCCGGGTGATAACGGTACTTCCGGATGCGTTCCGGCAGTTGTGGACGGACTACTGTTATACTCACAATGTGATATGCAGCCAGAAACTCGTATCCGGTGGCATAACCCGTTTCCATTCAGTGAAAAATGCATTGGAAAAAGTCCCTCCCGGTGCTTTGGTGGCCGTCCATGACGGTGTCAGGCCGCTGGTTTCACAAGAGATGATCAGAAGGCTGTTCGATGATGCCGGAACCTTTCAGGCCGTGGTTCCTGTAGTTCCGGTGGTGGATACCCTGAAAGTCCTGAAAAGCGGGAAGGATGCCGGCGGTCACCCAGTCCTGGTCCCTGTACCCGGTGAAAAGGCAGACAGAAGCCGCCTTTTCGCTGCCCAGACTCCACAGATATTCTGGTCCGAAATCCTCAAGGAGGCCTACACCCAGCCATATTCCACGGACTTTACCGACGATGCGTCCGTTGTGGAATCTTCAGGGGTGGAAATAAGATATCCGGAGGGTGAGAAATACAATATCAAACTCACGACTCCGGATGATATGCTGATGGCGGCTGCCATGCTCAAATGAGACAGGGGCCCGTGTTATTCCGCTGCCTGCTGGCTCTTTCTGGCGTTGGCTGAAAAACTGGTATTCTGATATTCCTTCACCCACACCTGACGTTCTATGGCCTGGTCAAGCGAAATCTGCGTTTCTGTAGACTGCACGTACGGAATCTTCTGGATGGTATTCACCAGAATCTCCATCAGATGATCGTGGTTGAAACAGTATATCTTCAGAAGAAGAGCGTATTTTCCCGTGACGAAGTGGCACTCCACGATTTCGGATATCTTCTTGAAGGATTCTATGACTTCAGGATATCTGTTCGACTCGGAAAGCGAGACGCTGACAAATGCGCATACATTCAGTCCCAGTGCCTGAGGCTTGACGAGCAGCCGGGATCCGGTGATGACACCGTTCGCCTCAAGTCTTTTCACCCGCTGATGTATGGCTGCTCCGGAAACTCCGCACTCACGTGCAATTTCCAGAAAAGGCATTCTTGCGTTTTTGACAAGAAATGACAGGATTTTCTGATCGATCTGATCGATGTGATAACTTTGCATTGCCATAATCATAAAAATTCAAAGGCGAAGTTATAATAAATTTTAATAAATTACATTAATATTCAGTTAAAAATTACAAATTATAAGTCCTGACTGCGATATTGTGATTTTTATATACTATTTTCTGCCTTTTCTCCTGCCTTTGCCGGTCGGCTTGCCCTCTTCTATGATTTTCTTGCAGTCATCTTCCGTCAGAGTCTCCGCATCTGTCCCTTTAGGTATCCTGTAGTTGCCTCCGTCGAATTTTATGTACGGTCCGTAATTCCCGGCTATCACCTGGATGCCGCTGGCGGTGAAATCGGAGATGATCTGTTTTTCCGGTTTCGACGCTGCGTTTTCTATGATTTCCATGCATTGGTCCAGACTTACCCTGAGCGGATCTGTCCCCTTTGGCAGGGAGACGTTCCTGTCCCCGTATTTGAGATATGGTCCGAACCGTCCTTTCGTGGCGATGATATCAGTCCCGTTATACTGGCCTACAGTGCGTGGCAGGCTGAAAAGCCTGAGGGCATCCTCCAGTGTGAGACTTTCGATAAGCTGGCCGGGAGCAAGACTCGCATACTGCCGGTTTTCACCTTCCCCTTTCTGGATATAAGGTCCGTACTGTCCGTATCTGGCCACGAGCATCTGTCCGTCTGCCGGGTCGACTCCCAGTTCCTTGCTCACATGGCTGTATTCCTTGTTGTTCAGGGTTTCTTCGACTTTCTCGTGGAACGGAGTATAGAAAGCGCTGATAAGGTTCTCCCATTTCATGTCGCCGGCGGCTATCTGGTCGAATTCCTTTTCCACATTGGCCGTGAAGCCGTAATCGATCACCGGCCCGAACTTGTCTACCAGGAAGTCGGTGACTATCATGCCTATCTCCTGCGGCAGAAGACGGCCTTTTTCCGCCCCTACGGTTTCTGTCCGGGACACTGCCGTCACTTTCCCGTCTTTCAGGATGTAGTCGGTGACTGGGATTTTCTCGCCATCCTTGTCTCCCTTTATTATATAGCCGCGTCCTGTGGTAAGTGTCGATATGGTCGGGGCGTATGTCGAAGGTCTGCCTATGCCGAGCTCTTCCAGTTTCTTGACGAGTGTGGCTTCGGAATACCTGGCTGGAGGAGCCGTGAACTTGCAGCCGGCCGTGATGCCCTGCTCTTCCATGCTCTCTCCTTCCCTGAGTTCCGGCAATATGATCTCCTCGTTGTCCTGCTGCTCGTCATCCGTACTTTCCATATACAGTTTCAGAAATCCGTCGAAAAGGATTTCGGTGGACTGGGCCGTAAACAGTTCGCTGAATCTCTCAGACCCTATCCTGATGTCTGTACGGAGCACCTTGGCATCGGCCATCTGCGAAGCCACTGTCCTTTTCCATATCAGTTCGTACAGTCTTTTTTCCTGCGGCGTACCCGGTATTTCCGTGTTTGCGATGAATGTAGGACGTATGGCCTCATGCGCTTCCTGCGCGCCCTTGCTTTTGGTCTTGTACTGTCGCGGCTTCGAATATTCTTCTCCGAAATTTCCGGAAATATATTCTTTGGCCGTATTCACGGCCAATGAGGCCAGATGCGTGGAATCTGTACGCATGTATGTGATATATCCCGACTCGTACAGCTTCTGTGCGATGCTCATGGTCAGGCTGACGGAAAAACGGAGTTTTCTGGCGGCCTCCTGCTGGAGAGACGAGGTCGTGAAAGGCGCGGCCGGAGTCCTCGTCCCTTCTTTTTTCTCTATGCTCCGGATGGAAAATTCCGCATTCGCACATTTTTCCAGGAACGTCTTGGCTTCTTCGGCTGTCTTGAATCTGGTGTCAAGCAGAGCTTTTACCTTGACATTGGCCGGCAGGCCTGCAGGATGGAAAACTGCTTCCACCTTATAGAACTGCTCCTTGTTGAAGCCCATGATTTCCTTTTCCCTGTCCACTATCAGTCTCAGAGCCACCGACTGTACCCGTCCGGCAGAGAGCTTCGGCTGTATCTTTCTCCAAAGTACGGGCGAAAGTTCGAAACCTACCAGTCTGTCCAGCACTCGTCTGGCCTGCTGGGCATCTACCAGATCCATGTCTATGTCGCGCGGATTCTCGATGGCTTTCCGGATGGCATCTTTGGTGATTTCGTGGAAGACTATCCTCCTGGTGTTCTCTTTCCTGAGTCCGAGGGTCTCGAAAAGATGCCATGAAATGGCCTCTCCTTCACGGTCTTCATCGGATGCCAGCCATACTGTGGAAGCGGTCTTGGCGGCCTTCTTCAGGTCGGCCACTATGGCTTTCTTGTCTGACGGTATCTCATATTCAGGCTTGAACCCGTGCTCTATGTCGATGCTCAGCCTGCTTTTGCTCAGGTCTCTAATGTGTCCCTGGCTCGACTTGACATTGAAGTCTTTCCCCAGGAATTTCTGGATGGTCTTGGCTTTCGCGGGTGACTCGACTATGACTAGATTTTCCTCCATAACATTTTCTTTTCAAATCGATAAGGATGCCGGACCCTGCCGGCAAATGAGTCTGCAAAGTAAAACACAAACTGTCTAATATTCAAATTTTTTTCATTCGGCAGCTCCGAGTCTATTCTCTTTTTTGTGGCATTTGCCACCAAATTCCGGGTACGTTCAACGGATATTGGGAAAGTCCCTCCGAGACTTTTCGCGGAAATTGCATCATCTTGGAAATTTGTTGCTATTTTTGCACTTTTCGGACATTATCGGAGACGGCCGCATGTGCCGGCTGCCGGAATTATGAACATATTCACTATGAAAGAGATTACGAAAAAACGGATAGTCAAATGGTTCTGGATCATTCTTCTGGTACCGATAGCCTGCGTCATCCTGCTGATTCTGGCCGTGTGGGCTTTTGCCGACATACCTTCCTTTGAAGAACTGGAGAATCCGGAAAGCAAGCTGGCGACCCAGGTGATAGCGGAAGACGGGGAGATTCTGACCACTTTCCATATCGAAAACAGGTCCTACGTGAGCTTTGACGAACTTTCTCCATACCTTATACAGGCGGCAGTATCCACAGAGGATGTCAGGTTCTATACTCATTCGGGGATAGATTTCCAGAGTCTGGCCAGAGTGCTTGTGAAGACACTCCTGATGAATGATTCCAGCCAGGGTGGCGGCAGCACCATCACACAGCAGCTGGCAAAGACCTTGTACCCGCGAGAGAATCTGGGCGGGACATTCCGTCATTTCAAGATGATATGGACGAAACTCAAGGAATGGATCACGGCAGTGAAACTGGAAAGGAACTATACCAAGAACGAGATTCTGACCATGTACATGAATGCTGTCTTTTTCGGCAGCAATGCATACGGTATCAAGACTGCATCCCAGACTTTCTTCTCGAAGAATCCTTCCG
Organism: uncultured Bacteroidales bacterium; assembly: GCA_944322815.1. Taxonomy (GTDB): domain Bacteria; phylum Bacteroidota; class Bacteroidia; order Bacteroidales; family UBA932; genus Cryptobacteroides. Next base: position 35,854 of record CALUQB010000019.1, read on the forward strand.
AGCTGACTGCCGAAGAGAGCGCCATGCTGGTGGGTATGGTGAACAAGCCTACCAGATACAATCCGGTCCTGAATCCGGACAAGGCTCTTGGCAGGAGAAATTTCGTCCTGAAGCAGATGGCAAAGGCAGGCTATCTTACAGAAGAGGCAGCCGACTCTATCAGCAACATCCCGATCACTCTGGCATACCAGGTCCAGGACCACAATGCCGGACTCGCCCCTTATTTCAGGGACATGCTCCGCAGGGTCATGAATGCAAAGCAGCCGAAACGTTCTTCCTACAGCGTGTATGAAGACTATAAGGTCGATTCGCTCCAGTGGGCTGACAACGACCTCTACGGCTGGCTGAACAAGAACACGAAGGCTGACGGGACTCCGTACAGTCTGGACAGGGACGGTCTGAGGATATATACTACCATCAATTACAAGATGCAGCAGTACGCCGAAGAAGCGGTGGAAGAACATCTGGGGCTGGATTTGCAGCCGAGTTTCTGGAGAGACCAGAGGAGCAAGGTCCGCAAGCCGTTCTCGAACAGCGTGGACAAGGAGACTGTGGACAGGCTGATGGCCCAGGCCCGCAGATGGAGCGACCGGTATCGTGTCATGAAGGCCAGGGGGGCATCGGAGCAGGAAATCAGGCGCAGTTTCGGAGAAAAGACAAACATGCGTGTCTTCTCGTGGAAAGGCAAGGGATATATAGATACACTGATGACGCCGGACGACTCCATCAGATATTACAAGGCGCATCTGCGTGCCGCCTTCATGGCCATAGAGCCGGAGACAGGACACGTGAAGGCATATGTGGGAGGACCGGACTACAGATATTTCAAGTATGACAATGTCCGTCAGGGCAAGCGTCAGGTCGGTTCTACCATCAAGCCGTTCCTTTACACCCTCGCCATGCAGGAGGGTATGACTCCGTGCGACCAGGTCGTCAATGTCCCTCAGACATTCATAGTCGGGGAAGATACCTGGACGCCTCAGAGTACCGACAGCGATGAATGGATAGGCCAGACTGTCACCCTCAAATGGGGGCTGACGAAGAGCAGCAACAATATATCCGCATATCTCATGAAACAGTTCGGCCCGCATGCCATGGCTGAAATGATGAGGAAGATGGGTATCGGAAGCCATATAGAGGAAGTCCCTTCCCTGTGTGTAGGTCCTGCCGACCTGTCTCTGTATGAAATGGTTTCGGCATACAATACCTTCCCGTCGCGCGGAGTCTATGTAGAGCCTCTGTTCGTGACCAGGATAGAGGATAACATGGGCAATCTGCTATCTGAATTCACAAACGAAAAACGCGAGGCGATCAGTGAGCAGACAGCATATCTGATGGCCAATCTGATGCAGGGCGTAGTGACCGGAGGTACGGCGGTGAGGTTGAGGTACAAATATCATCTGATGGGTGAGATCGCAGGCAAGACAGGTACCACGAATGATCAGGCCGACGGCTGGTTCATAGGATATACCCCGGCCCTGACGGCGGGAGTATGGGTCGGAGCAGAGGACAGACAGGTGCATTTCGAATCACTTGCCCTGGGCCAGGGTTCCAATATGGCCCTTCCTATCTGGGGTATTTTCATGAACAAGGTGATCAAGGACGGTACTCTGGGCATCACCGGGGAAGAGAAATTCATGGCCCCGGCAGGAATGCACCTGAACCTGGACTGCGATGGCAGCGATGCGGACGTGATGACGGATAGCGGAAGTGAAGATTTTTTTAACTGATTATGAAATACAGCACGATTGCAGTCATTTATGGCAGCGACTCTTCCGAATGGGAGATTTCCTGCCGCAGCGGTGAATTCGTCTCCTCCCGTATAGACGGGTCCAGATATGATGTCTATGAAATTTTTGCCCGTTTCGGGCAATGGTCTCTCGTTGCCTACAGGAAAAGGAATTCCGTAAGGGTGATATTGTCCGAAGGGCAGCGTCCGGCTATCGACAAGACCGACTTTTCGGTCGAAGTGGACGGCCGTAAGGTCAAATTCGACTATGCCTATATCATGCAGCACGGGAATCCGGGGGAGAACGGTCTCATGCAGGGTTATCTGGAGATGCTGGGAGTACCTTTCAGCAGCTGCAGTTCTTTCGTCTCCACCATTACGTTCGACAAGTTCACCTGCAAGAACTATCTCAGGAATGTAGATTATGTAAAATGTGCGGATGACGTATTCATCAGACAGGGAGAAGTGACTCCTGACCTGGCCGGAAAAGTGGTCGCGAGACTTGGACTTCCGCTTTTCGTCAAACCTACTGACGGCGGCTCCAGTTTCGGTGTGGTGAAAGTGAAGAAGGAGGAAGACTTCGATGCGGCCGTGAAAGAGGCGTTTTCGGAAGGGAAGATGATCATAGCCGAACAGTTCATCCCCGGGAGGGAACTGACTGATGCGGTTTATTTCAACGGCCGGGAACTGGTGGCGCTTCCTGTCATCGAGATAGTGACCGATCACGAATTTTTCGACTATGATGCCAAGTACAACGGTTTCAGCGATGAGATCTGCCCGGCTCCGATATCGCAGGAACTGACCCTGAAGATCCAGGAAGCATCGAAGAAGATTTACCGTCGGCTCGGATGTTCGGGTGTGGTGAGAGTCGACTACATCCTTTCCGGAGAAGACCTTTATTTCCTGGAAGTGAATACCATCCCGGGAATGACCAGCGCATCTCTGGTGCCGAAGATGGTCAGGACGGCAGGCCTCGACATCACGGATTTTCTGACGGAAATCATAGAATGCTGCTGAAATCTTTCATAATGGAGGCGGAGGAGCGGCTCGGACAGGTTTACGACAAGAGGGAAGCCGCTGCCATCGTCCGGACTCTGTGCAGCTCGGTACTTGACGTGCCGGGCTACATTTTTGTGACCGAACCGGGGTATCAGCTTCCGGAAACCGATGTCAGGGTGCTGGAAGCTCTTCTTGACCGCCTCTGCAGGTGCGAGCCGCTCCAGTATGTCCTGGGAAAGGCGGAATTCTACGGGCTGGAATTCTCTGTAAACCCTTCCGTACTGATACCACGGCCCGAGACCGAACTGCTTTGCAGGTACATCCTGTCGGATATTCTTCCGTCCGTCCCCGTGCCGGCACCGCGTATTCTGGATTTGTGTACGGGTTCCGGATGCATAGCCTGGACCCTGGCACATAATATTCCTGAATCCGATGTCATCGGTGTGGATTTCTCTGCAGATGCCCTGAAGACAGCCTCTTCCCAGAAAATACCCGGCCATGCTCCTGATTTTCTTTTTATGGATGTCCTGTCTCCGCAGGACAATATCAGGGCTGTTCTCGGCGACCGCCGCTTCGATCTCATAGTCAGCAATCCTCCGTATGTGAGGACAGTGGAAAAGAAATTCATGCACGGCAATGTTCTTGATTATGAGCCGGACACGGCCCTGTTCGTCCCGGATGATGATCCCCTGCTTTTCTACAGGGCCATTGCCGCGATAGCGGCAGAATATCTGGATTCCGGCGGCAGGGGTGCCGTGGAGATAAATGAAGCTTTCGGTGATGAAACCTGCCGTGTTTTCAGGAATGCAGGCTTCAGTGATGTCATGCTCCAAACGGATATGTCGGGCCGGGACCGGTATGTATTCTTCAGCAAGCCGGAATGTTGACGGTATTCCTGTCCGGTTTTGACTGACACCGGCCAAACGGCTATGGATTTTTCTGTCTGCATTTCCTGCCGTCAGTGGCCCTGCAGCCGTTTTTTTGCAACTAAACGCTTATTCCTTGCGAACACGGATAGGATTTGCTCTCTTTGCGGAAAAAAGGAGAGAGCGATGAAGATGAATTTATCCGTGTTCAGAACATCCGTAATGCTGCTGTACCTGCTGCATGGATGTATAGATCCTATCCCTCAGACGGGTGAAGGGAACAATGGGGATGAAGCCGGGGTGTATGGACCGGCACTGTCCGAGATAGCCGTACTGCTGTCGGAACTTCCGTTTTCAAAGGAACATCTGGAGGAAGTCCATGATGCCGTATCATCTTCATCATCAAACGGGTATGATGAAGAATACACTATGGCTGACCTCTTTTCAGTCCCGGGTGCCGGAGTAGGAGACAGGCATCTGGAGTCAAAATCTGTCCCTGAATATGACTATCCTCTGTCGGAACTCATCAGGGAACATCTGATGGCCCGGGCCATGACCAGAGCTTCCGGAGTGTCCGATGCCGGAGGAGATGCTGAGGGTGACGGACAGATGGCGGATACGGACCGTGTCCCTGCTCCGGACGAGGAGGAAATCGCCGAAGAAGTGGACAAGTATCTGGATATTCTGGCTTCCACTGACATCCAGATATACTGGCCGTTCTCCGACAGGTGGGACGGTCTCGATTCGCTTATCATCACCTTTGATCCTGAAAATGCGTCCACTGCGAATATCGGCTATAAACTGGCCTTTGATGAGGACGGGAAGGCTGCCGTACATTCAGAAGTGACGGTGACTGAAGAAACGGCATGTGAAATGCCGGTATGGGTCGTGAACAGGAATTCGGACGATGAATACCTGACCCTGGACATGATCAGGCAGCTTTATCCCGGATGGACTGACGGCGGCGGAAGTCTGGTCGTAAATCCGGCAGGCAAGGTGACTGCGAAGTCCGGAGGGCAGTCGGGGCTGAGGACACTGGTACTGAAAGACTTTACCATGCTCAGGAATTATGACTCCTGGTTTGCGGGGGCATCGGAATTCTTCGTCAAATGCGGTTCAGTGGAAAACTTTACCGCCAGTACCGAAGCCGAACTCCAGCTTTACTCTCCTGCCATTACCGATTTCATGATAGTGGTGAAACGGAGTCAGGTCGGGATTCCCCAGCCGTTCAATGCGGTACTTGTTTCCGACTGGACAGGACAGATGGAGAACTGCGCTTTCATGATAGTGGAAGACGACGGGGGAAAAGAGACTTCGTGGAAGTGTACCGCTCTGGTGAGGATCGAATCGAAAAGTTACGGTGTCGAACTGGATCTTCCGTTCAAGACCCGTGATGACATAGTGTGGCGCGGGTCATTGAGCCGGCGTTTCATAGAAGCGTATGACGGTATGCCTTCGAGGTTCGGAGATGTGAATCTGACTTTTGAGATCATCGGGCCTCCTGATGCGCAGGAGTGATTCTTCACCTTTTCGACATGACCGTCATTTCGCAGCGGAGGCAGTCGAATTCCAGCGGGAACCTGTTCCCGTTGTTTTCCAGGAAGAGACGGGCGGGCCAGCTCTGTTTGTGGACTTTCGGACAGCGTCCCCACTGGTATCTGATACAGTATCTGGTTCTCATAAGTTCCGCGTCTTGTTTCCCGGATATCTCGTATGCAGGTTCGACATCTGCAGCTCCCAGTTTTCTCATCAGAGTCTCTGCAGCCAGGTTCGCGATATTGTCCTTATAGGTGACGGCAGTACCTGCGAGAGGCTTCGAGGACATGATTTCAGGATCGGGTTTTCCAAGATGCAGGGGCAGAGACTTACATGGCATGGTGTCCAGTGTCTCCGCCAGGGAGCGGCGCAGTGCGTTCACCGCGGAAACCGGGAGGAATGGCAGAACTTCCGCTTCGAACGGTCTTACGGAGAAAGCATAGTGTCCTGCCGACTTGCCCAGCTGCGAGATGAGGGTTTTCTTCATGTTTTCCGTATTTCTGGCAGCTTCGCATCCTTCACCTGCGGTCAGGCTGCAGCGTCTTCCGTCTTCCGTTTCCGCCATGACGGTGATCACCGGCGGTTCCGGACAGACTGTCAGCCTTACTCCGATGGTTCGTTCAGGCATATTGTTCTCCAGCTCTTTTTCGAATGCCGTGTCCACGTTTCTGTAGAGCATGGTGCCTTCCGTCAGTCCGGGGACAGGCTTGCACCTGACGAAGAGTCCGTCGCAGACATCTGCCCTGAAGCCGACCACTTCGTTCCCTCCGGTCACGAAGCACAAGCCGTCGCCGTTGCCCAGCTTCACCCCCTCGCGCACCGGCCGCACCCGGAAAGCCACCCCGCCCCTGGCCACATCTGTGGCCCGGCCGACGGCTTCTCCCATGGAGGTGGCGGCTTCAGTGCTGGCCCATGGCCCTCGTCTTTCATCCAGAAACAGCTCGGTGTATCCGCGGTTGAAAGTCTTTTCGGGAACCGGGGTGAATCCTCCCGACACTTTCCCGGCCGAGGCCCTCCGGAACCGGTCCGGATGCGCCTCGACCAGATGGTCCAGAGCCAGAGAATAATCCCTGACTATATTCTTCACGTAAGACATGTTTTTCAGCCGTCCCTCTATCTTGAAAGACGAGATGCCTGCTCCGGCCAGCGCCTCCAGGCGCTGTTTCAGACTGTAATCCTTCAGTGAAAGGAGAGGCTTGTCCTTTATCAGGATCTTCCCTGTCCCGTCTGTCAGATCGTAGCGGGAACGGCAGGCCTGTATGCATGCCCCCCTGTTTGCGCTCCGCCCGGCGATGTTTTCGGATATATAGCACTGTCCGCTGTAGCATACACACAAAGCTCCGTGAACGAAAAATTCCAGTTCGCAGGAGACGGCTTCCCGTATCTCCCGTATCTGTTTCAGGGACAGTTCCCTTTCCAGTATAAGCCTGGAAAAACCGAGCCTTTCCAGCAGTCTGGCCTTTTCGGGAGTCCTGATGGCACACTGTGTCGAAGCGTGGAGCGGAATCTTCAGGCCGGGCACCGCCCCGGACAGCATGAGTCCGGCCGGACTCAGTGCCATATCCTGGATGATGATGGCATCCGCTCCGGCATCCTGGAGCTCTTCCATCATCCTGTATGCGGATTCCAGTTCGGAATCATAGATGATGGTGTTGAGGGTCGCGAATATCCGCGCCCCGAACTTATGTGCATGGTCGCAGAGCCGTCCGATGTCGCTTATGGAGTTCCCGGCAGCCTGTCTGGCCCCGAATGCCGGTCCTGCGATATACACAGCATCGGCACCGCACCCGATGGCTGCGATGCCGATGTCAGCTGTCCTGGCCGGAGCCAGCAGTTCGAGTTCTCTCATCAGTTGCATTTGAGAGCCGTGATCTGCTGTTTTGCAGTAGCTCCGTATGTAGGATGCGAAGTCAGTTTCTGATAGTAGCCGCAAGCCTTTGCATTGTCGCCTGCCTGCTGTGCCAGCACTGCGATGGAGTAGTAGATATCGTTCACGTTTCTGGCAGTAGGGGCGAGAGCCACGTATTTCTCGAAGTATGAGATGGCTTCTTCATTCTTGCCGAGCTGGAGGGAAGCCTGGCCTGCTACCTGCATGGCTGTAGCGCTCTCTGCGTATTCGTTGGACTTGAGAGCGTTTTCCACTGCGGCTTCATAGTCCTTTGCTTTCAGGGCTGAAGCGGCGAGCTTGATGTAGGTGTTGGAAATCTGCTTTACGGCATTCTTTTCCTGACCGTGTCTCATGGCCATGGTATAAGCTTTCACGGCACCGTCTATGTCACCGGTAGCGGCGAGAGCCTGGCCGAGTCTCAGGCAGGTCATGCCGTTGGTGGAGTCGATTTCCACTGATTTCTGATAGCTGGCTGCAGCACCTGCGAAATCCTTCGCATTCAGGAGAGTGTTGCCCTTCTGGAGATATACCTGAGGAATCAGGTCGGTAGCTTCGGCTGCGACATCCGCGTTGTCGAATTCTCCTGCGATCTTGATGGCTTCATCGAGTTTCGTGATGGCTGCCTCATAGTTCCCGTCCTTGATTTCTCCCTTGGCGATGGAAAGCGCTATCACCGGAATGTAGCTTTTGCAGTTTGCCACGATGTCCGCACCTTCGTCTCCGCAGGCTTCTGCCATGGTGAGAGCATCACGGAAATACTGGAGAGCGCCGGCGTTGTCTCCCATGTTCAGGGCTGTAGCTCCGTTGTTGTAGGTTTCAGTGGCTGCTGCCATGTCCTGTGCAGAAAGCGAAACTGCCGAAATGGCCAGTGATAATGCGATGAGGATGATTTTCTTCATAATGATATTGATTTGATTCTTATATTTTCTTTATGGAAGTGCATTCAAAATTGCACATCATTGCAAAAATAGCAAAATTTTGTTTTACTTTTGCTTTGTGATAGAATAAATGTAAGGATTTGATGAAAAAATATATTATACATGTGTGGATTGCGGTTCTGACCCTGGTCTCAGGCATTGCTGCAGAGGCTTCTGCAGCACTTGGGACCGATCCGGCTGTGTCTTCCGGCAGACTTGACTGCGGCCTGTCCTATTATCTGGTCACGAATGATTCCGGAAAGGGACTGGCCGACTTCGCTCTGGTCCGCAAGATAAATGCATCTACTCCGGAGGCCAGAAAGGCGGAAACGGAGTTTTCGAGAGCCTGCCTTGATTCTTTGCCGCATTTTGCCGGCAGGCTGCCGCTCGGGTTCCTGTCGGATCACGGGATTTCATATCCCGGAAGCGGGTATATTTCAGTCGAGGATGACGCCGTCTTGTATCATTTCCGGGATGTACGCCTTTCCAGAACTCCGCAAACGGCAGATTCCACCATGCTGATGCTTTTCGATATCGCTCTCGAATCGGCGATGCGTTCTCCGGCCGGTCATGTATCGGGGACCGTGTCCGATCAGGCTGTGATCATATCAGGAGACATTGACAAGGAATCCCTTATCGGAAAGATGAAAATGCTTTCCATGATGATAAACAGGGACATGCCGGCTTCCGAAGTTTCCGATACGGCTGTTGCGGCGGAAAATGTCAGGCCGGAGGGACTGACGATAGACCATGCCGTGGATTCCGTGGGCGGGACGGTGTCCGTGAACGTGCGTTTTTCCGGTCCGGAGATTCCAAGGAAACTCAGAGGATCTTCCGTTTCCCTGATTTCCGCACGTTTCTGGAGCGAGTTCCAGAGCGCTGCCAGGATCAGGATATCTTCAGTGCTGAGATCCTCCGGGATTCCTTATTCTTCCGTGAAGCTGTACCGGTACAGTTCCGCTGATGCGGCCGAACGGGAAAAATATCTGGTGACGGCCGGTGTGTATCCTGATGATACCGCCAGGGTGAAAGATGTGATCCTTTCCGTACTTTCGGATTTCAGGGAGAACGGACTTGGCCATGACGAGTACAGGTATTCCAGGAATGTGGCCTCACGGAATCTGTATTTCCGTTCCATAGCCAGGTCAAAGGAGAACAGCGACTATGTCCGGAAATGCGCTGATGCGTTCGTTTACGGCTCGGCCGTGATATCGGCTCAGGATGAGGCTGCCTTTTTCCTTTCATCCGGGCTTCCGGACAGTACTGGCAGAAGATTGCTGAATGAATATCTTGCCGCCCTGATCCCGGAGTGCGGGGATGTAGTTCCCGTGGAAAACGTCCATCCTGCTTTCAGGATGAGCGATACCCTTCTCCTCGTTTCGGAGCAGCCTGCCGTCAGGGTCAGGAAAACCAGGCAGGGAAAGGGCACCGGCGCTGATATCTGGTATTTTTCAAACGGAATGGTCGTCATGTACAAGAAGATGCCTACAGACGGCATCATGCATTATTCATGGGTCATGCGTGGCGGATACGGTTCGGTACCTGATCTCAAGGCCGGTGAAGGGGCTTTTTATTCTGACCTGCTTTTCAAGGGGGATGTCTGCGGCATGAGAAGTTCCGATTTCAGGAACCTGCTTTCGTCGGAAGGCATATCCATGAATTCCGAAGTCGGACTTTCAGTCATGCGTATTTACGGGAAAGCACCTTTTTCACGCATGACGCTTCTGATGAAATCCCTGCTGTCTGTGGCACGGACTTATGCGGAGGACGACATGCTCGGGCAGTATTATCTCGAATGTGAACGGCTCAGACTTTCTTCCGGAAGAGGTGAATACCGTTCCAGACTGGCGGTCATAGACAGCATCATGAGTCCGGGATACCGGTATTATCCGGACAAGTCTTTGTCCGGACTTTATCCTGACCTGCCTGTCAGGGCGGAAAAATTCTACAGGGACATGTTTTCCAAGGCGAACGACGGCGCCCTCATTCTGGTAGGGGATATGGATCCTTATGACGTACGCAAGATTATGGAATCATATCTGGGCGGTTTCGAGACACAGGATTATATGGCGATACGTCCGCGCATCGCATATCAGCCTGTTTCGGGATGGTCGACATACGTCACTGACGGCAGGACGAATACCATAGACGTGGTCCTGTCTTCCAGGATAGTTCTGAATTCCTTGAATTACATGTCGGCGCAGATCGTGACGATGGCTGTCAGGGACGAGGTCGCCGGGAGCCTTTCCGGACTGGGAATGACCGCGAGAGTCTCCGGAGAGTTCACCTGTTTCCCGCACGAACGCTACACCGTCTCGGTATCGGCCATGCCTGTCCGGCTTTCCACACTTCCGCAGTCGGTCATAAGAGGCAGTTATTTCCACTGTCTGTTCGCCATCCGCATGGCTCTTGACAAGCTGAAAAACGAAGGCCTGGGTGAAGACAGGGTGAAGATGTACAAAGCCGCATTGCTGGACAGCTACAAGTCCAGACAGGATGATCCGGATTTCTGGATAAGTATCATGTCGGACAGAATCGCCGACGGGAAAAATCTGGATCTGGATTATGAGGAGAAGATCGCTGCCGTGAATGCCGGCTCCGTGACCGATGTCCTGGCTTCGCTGTTTGAAGGCAGCCAGATAGAATATGTAATAAAAAAGGATGAAAATGAATGACAATACGCCTGCTATCGTCCAGATAGGAGACTGTCTGGTATCAGCCGAGATCTTTACTGAATATTTTGCCTGCGACTATGAAGTCTGCAAAGGGGCATGCTGCGTGATAGGTGACAGCGGCGCTCCGTTGGAGGATAGCGAGACCGAAGCCCTTCGCAAGAACTACAGGTTCTATTCCAGGCTGATGAGTGAAAAAGGCCGGGCCGTAGTGGACAAGTCCGGATTTTCCGTGGTGGATGCCGACGGTGACCTGGTCACACCTCTGGTCCCGGATACCGAAGAGTGCGTGTACAGCAGTTTTGACGGGAAAGGGAACTGTTTCTGCTCGGTAGAGCGTTGCTGGATGTCCGGTGACGGAGATTTCCGCAAGCCGATTTCATGCTGGCTCTATCCGATACGCGTATCCGTACTTGGCAGCGGCCTGACTGCACTGAACCTGCACCGCTGGGAGATTTGCAAATGTGCTTTCGAAAAAGGCAGGAAAGAAGGAATCCGCGTGTATGAATTCCTCAAGGAACCTCTCGTCCGATACTTCGGTGAAGACTTCTATAGTGAAATGGAGGAGGCTGCAGCCGTGATCACTGGTTCCCCAGCCGGTATTCCATCCTCGAAATGATCCTGACTATATCTTTCCGGAGACCTTCGACAGAGAGCCCGTTTTCCGTCTGCTCGACGGTGATCCTGTCTTCGTAACGCCTGGAGAAACGTGCTGCACCGCTTTTCAGCCTGAATGTCATCACACCAACGCTTTCCTTTTCGACTTCGTAGCCGAATTCCTGCATCAGGGCTATGATCTGGACTCTGAGTCCGCTCAGGTTTCCGTTTACTTTCGGGAACAGCCTGGCATAGCTCACCTTGGGATATACGGCGGCTATGGCTAACAGCAGGGCCATTATCTGCCACAGGGAATTGTACCCGTTCCGGAACATGGTTTCTATGTTGAATTCGGACATTCCCGTGAGCACCACTATGGCTACGATGATGACAAAAATCATCAGAAACCAGACGAAAGTCTTGAGAGATCTTATGAAATAGCGCATATTTCTTTCTGTAAAGTTTGTTTAGTGCAAATATAATATAATAAAATTCATATCTTTGTAATTCATAAGCCTGAAATAATGTAAAACTTGCAAGAAAATGGAAGAAAATCTTACAAATTCCAGAGAAGACTCTCTGAAGAAGACCATGTACGTGATGATCGGTGTTGCTGTGGTCATGGCACTGGTTCTTGCATATGTATGGTACCAGAAAAGCTCTCTTGTAAAAGAGCTTAACATCGAAAAGGAAGCCCTCACGGAACAGATGGTCACTCTCCAGCATGAATATGCCACCCTGTCCTCCGACAACGAAAAGATCAATGCACAGCTGGATTCTTCCAGAGAGGAAGTGTCGCAGCTCATCGAGCGCATCAAGAAGACGGAGGCCACGAACAGGACCATGATACGCAAATACGAAAGGGAACTCGGTACGCTCAGAAGCATCATGCGCAACTATATCGCACAGATAGACTCCCTGAATACGCTCAACCACAAGCTTACTGCCGATGCGGCGGCTGCAAGGAAAGAGGCTGCCGAGACCAGGAAGCAGTCAGAAGAACTCAGCAAGACAGTGGCTACGCTGTCCGACCAGGTCGCTGCCGGGTCGGTACTGAAAGGCCGTGCCCTCAGGATGGATGCATATAACGCTTCCGACAAGATCACGGACAGGAGCAGCAGGGTAGTGAGACTTATGGCCACTCTCAGTCTGGTGGAGAACGAACTGGCTCCGAAAGGTCCGGTCAGAGTCTACATCAGGGTCAAGGGCCCTGACGGAATCCTTCTGACAGGCAATGACAAGCACACCTTCACTTTCAACGGCGAACCTATGATGTGTTCCGCATCCAGAGAGGTGGACTATCAGGGCGAGGAAGTCGAAATGAGCATTTATCTCAACGGTATCGAGGATTATGTGAAAGGCATCTATACCGTAGAGGCCTATACTGACGGAAATCTTCTCGGTTCGGCTGAACTTATGCTCAGATAAGCCGTGATATATATCCACGTTCCTTTCTGCAGGACTTTCTGCACGTATTGCGGATTCTATTCGGAACTTTGCCCGGAGACGGGACGGAATATGATGGAATCATTTGCGGCAGCATTGGCGAATGAAGTGCTTGTCAGAAAGGAAGAGCAGGCCGGCGGCCCGGATACGCTGTATATTGGAGGCGGCACCCCTTCGGTGCTGCCTCTTGACGTTATTTCACGTATCGTGGAAGCGGTTTCGGCTGTCAGACAGGCAGGAAAGCCGTTTGACGAGTGTACGGTGGAGGTCAATCCAGATGATCTGGTTTCCGGAGGACGGCGCTACATTGAGGGCTTGCTTTCACTCGGGGTAGACAGGATAAGCATGGGCGTCCAGTCTTTCGATGACGGCATATTGAAATGGATGAACCGCAGGCATGATTCGGCGGAAGCCGTCAGAGCCTACAGGATATTGAGACAGTCCGGTGTGGAAAACGTCAGTCTTGATCTGATTTTCGGCCTTTCACAGATGGATGACCGCATCTGGAATGAGACTCTGGACAGGATTCTGGACTTGCCTGGAGGCCCTCCGGAGCATATTTCGGCATATCAGCTTTCCGTGGAAGAGAATTCCGCCCTGGACAGGCTTGTGGTTTCCGGACGCTATCGGGAAGCATCCGATGATATCTGCTGCAGGCAGTATGAAATACTGTGTGAAAGGCTGGCAGATGCAGGGTACCATCATTATGAGGTTTCGAATTTCGCCCGTCCCGGATACGAGGCGGTGCACAATTCCGCATATTGGGACGGAAGTCCGTATATAGGCTTCGGTCCCGGCGCACATTCTTACACGATAGCGGACGGACTTCATGTCAGAAGCTGGAACCGGCCGTCCGTGAAGGAATATACCGGTGTTTTCGGATCCGTTTCCGGTGCGTATGACCGTATGTCAGGATTCAGGGAGAGGGAAGTGCTGACCGGGGATCAGCTTGCGCTGGAGAGAATCATGCTGGCGTTGCGGACAGACAGAGGACTGCCGGAAGATGAATTGAGGGCTGACGGCGACTCTGCCGCCATAGACGGAATGCTGGCTGCAGGTGATCTGGAGCGGCTTGCGGACGGTCGTATACGTATTCCGGAATCAAGGTTCTTCATTTCAGATTCCATCGTGGCGCGTATTGTCTGAAAGGATGTACAGCCCGGGAAGAAGACAATATCATTGACCGGAACGGAACATGTGAAGTGAAGGGTATAATCTCACAGAATATGAATATTAATGCAGAAAGAATTCAGAATCTCCGTTCTCTGATGGCTGACAACGGATGGGATGCTGTCGTCATTTCGGGATCGGATCCGCATGCGAGCGAATATGTAGCTTCGAGATGGCAGCAGGTGACATGGCTGTCCGGTTTTACGGGCGAAGCAGGCGACCTGGTCATCACCATGGACCATGCAGGCCTGTGGACGGATTCCCGTTTTTTCATACAGGCTGTCCGACAGCTCGAAGGGACCGGAGTGGTTCTTCACAAGACGCGGATTCCGGGAGCCGTAAGTATTCCGGAGTGGCTGGCAGGCAGGGCTTCGGTAGTGGCGGTGGACGGTCTCTGCCAGACAGTGGCTTCGGTAACGGAACTGGAAAAGGCTGGCTGTACGGTGGCGGATGTCCCGGATCTGCTTTCTGCACTCTGGCCGGACAGGCCGGGCGTCCCGTCGACACCTGTCATGACACTTTCGGAAGAGTCTGTAGGGCAGTCAAGGTACAGCAAGCTCACGGAGCTCAGGAAATTCCTCCTGCTGAACGACTGCGACTGCATCCTCGTCCCTGCACTCGACCAGATAGCCTGGCTGTTGAATGTGAGGGGAGAAGACATCGACTACAATCCGTATGTCATTTCATACCTTCTCGTGACCCAGTCTGATGCATTCTGGTTCGCCGGAAAGGGTGATGAGACTCCGGATCCGGATACTCAGGACAGTTTTCAGGAACTTGAAGCGGACGGAATCTCCATCCTTCCGTACGGTGAAGTGAAGGGAATTCTGGAAGATTTCTTCAGAGCCGAGGGACAGAGAGTCTTCCTGGACCTTTCTTCAGTGAATTATTCCCTGTATCAGGACATCGCCGAATCTGCGGGGGAAGAGAACATAGTTTCGGGGACATCGCCTGTCATTCTGTGGAAAGCCGTGAAAAACTCGTCCGAGACAGAAGGACTGCGTGAGGCCTTTCTCGAGGACGGGATAGCCATGGAGAAATTCCTTTTCTGGCTGGATACTGAAGTCGGTTCCGGGCGGACCGTCTCCGAATGGGATGCCTCGGAAAAGCTTTCTTCGCTGAGGGCGGAAATCCCCGGGTACAGAGGCGACAGTTTCGCCAATATTTCGGCCTACGGGCCTAATGCAGCCCTTCCGCACTATTCTACTCCGGAGTCCGGGTCCGCTGTCATCGAGCCGCGAGGCCTGTATCTGACCGATTCTGGAGGCCAATATCTTTTCGGCACGACAGACATCACCAGGACCGTCCCTGTGGGCGAGTGCTCGTATCTCGAAAAAGAAGACTATACGCTCGTCCTGAAGGGTATGATAGCCCTTGCCAGGGCAATATTCCCGTCCGGGACTGCCGGATGCCAGATAGATGTCCTGGCACGGAATCCGCTCTGGCAGAACGTGCGCAATTTCGGCCATGGTACGGGCCATGGCGTAGGCTTCTACTCCGGCGTCCATGAAGGGCCGCAGGATATCAGGCAGAATTTCAATCCACAGCCCCTTCTGCCAGGGATGGTCACATCGGACGAACCTGGTATCTATCGCGAGGGAATGCACGGCATAAGGCATGAGAATATCCTGCTCTGCCGTGAACTGGAGACGAATGCTTTCGGTTCATGGCTCTGTTTCGAGACACTTACGCTCTGCCATATAGACACATCCGCCATCATCAGAGACCTGATGACAGCGGATGAGATAGAATGGCTGAACAGTTATAACAGGCGAGTCTTCGAGACTCTGTCTCCGAGACTTGACGATGAGACCGTCGCCTGGCTCCGCTCGAAAACCCTCCCTGTGTGATTATTCGGCGAGGTTTTTCGCGATTTCCTCGTCTGTCAGCGTGTAGTCCACGAGGTTTCCGGCGAGATACTGGTCGTAGGAGGCCATGTCCACCAGACCGTGCCCCGAAAGGTTGAACAGGATCACCTTTTCTTCTCCGGATTCCTTGCACTTGAGGGCTTCATTGATGGTCGCCGCTATTGCGTGGCAGGACTCGGGTGCCGGTATGATGCCTTCCGCCTTCGCGAAAAGGCATCCTGCCTTGAATGACTCCAACTGCCGGATATCCACAGCTTCCATCAGCCCGTCTTTCAGCAGCTGGGAAACTATCACTCCTGCTCCATGATACCTCAGACCGCCTGCATGTATGTTCGCCGGCTTGAACTTGTGGCCAAGGGTGAACATCGGGAGCAGAGGCGTGTATCCTGTCTCGTCTCCGAAATCGTATTCGAACTTTCCTTTGGTCAGTTTAGGGCAGGAGGCCGGTTCTGCAGCGATGAACCTGGTCTTCTTTCCGTCCAGGATGTTGTGCCTGAGGAACGGGAAGGAAATGCCTCCGAAGTTCGATCCGCCACCGAAGCAGGCTATCACCATGTCCGGGTATTCTCCGGCCATTTCCATCTGCTTTTCGGCTTCCAGACCTATCACTGTCTGATGCAGGGTGACATGACTCATCACTGAGCCGAGGGTGTATTTGCACCCCGGTGTCATCTGCGCCAGCTCTACGGCTTCCGAGATGGCTGTTCCGAGCGAACCCTGATGGTTCGGGTCTTTGGTCAGTATATCCTTTCCGGCCCTGGTGGTCATGGACGGGGACGGTATGACCTGGGCTCCGAATACCTGCATGATACTCCGTCTGTACGGTTTCTGTTCATAACTGATCTTCACCTGATAGACGGCAGCCTCGATTCCGAAAAGCTTGGCTGCGTATGACAGGGCGGCACCCCACTGTCCGGCACCGGTTTCGGTGGTGACATTGGTGATACCCTCCTGTTTGCAGTAATATGCCTGGGCGAGGGCGGAATTCAGTTTGTGCGAGCCTATAGGGCTGACGCTTTCGTTCTTGAAGTATATATGGGCAGGTGTCCCTATCGCTTCTTCAAGTCCGTAGGCACGGACGAGCGGGGTAGAGCGATAGTAGGCGTACATTTCTCTTACCTTGTCCGGGATATCGATCCATCGGTCAGTCTGGTTAAGTTCCTGTCTGCAGAGTTCTTCCGCGAAAATAGGATAGAGGTCTTCGGCTTTCAAAGGCTGCTTTGTCGCCGGGTTCAGCAGAGGCATAGGCTTGTTGATCATGTCTGCCTGGATGTTGTACCATTGTTTAGGCAGATCAGCCTCACTCAGAAAAAATCGTTTCTGTTTCATGACGCGATGGATTTAAGTTTGTTTTATATGTGTTATAACGTCAGTTCGACGAATTACTTTACTCTGTACCAGAGATTTCGTCGAACTGACATTACGATTTCTTCGAAATCTC
>CALUQB010000020.1 GCA_944322815.1 uncultured Bacteroidales bacterium
CTTACAACACCTTGCTTATCCTCTTATACTGAAGTTTGCGTCAAGTCATTATCTGTCTGAAGAAAACGTTGCGCCCGCACAGGGAGGGCCCCATTTATGGGAGGGTTTTCTGAAGACAGATAATTGACATTTACTTGCTGAGTGCCTGGGCCACATCCACAGCACACGCAACAGTACATCCCACCATAGGGTTGTTGCCTATTCCCAGGAATCCCATCATCTCTACATGGGCTGGAACTGAGGATGAACCTGCAAACTGAGCGTCACTGTGCATACGGCCCATGGTGTCGGTCATACCATAGGAAGCAGGACCTGCAGCCATGTTGTCAGGATGAAGGGTACGGCCTGTACCGCCGCCGGAAGCCACTGAGAAATAAGGCTTGCCTGCGAGGACACGCTCTTTCTTGTAAGTACCTGCTACCGGATGCTGGAAACGTGTAGGGTTCGTAGAGTTTCCTGTGATGGACACATCCACACCCTCATGCCACATGATGGCCACGCCCTCACGTACATCGTCAGCTCCGTAGCATTTAACCTTCGCACGCGGACCCTTGCTGTAAGGAATCTCGCGGACCACCTTCAATTCTCCGGTATAGTAGTCGAACTGAGTCTGTACGTAGGTAAAGCCGTTGATACGGGAGATGATCTGGGCAGCATCTTTTCCGAGACCGTTCAGGATGCAGCGGAGAGGCTCCTTACGGACCTTGTCAGCCTTGGCAGCGATCTTGATGGCACCCTCGGCGGCAGCGAAAGACTCGTGACCTGCGAGGAAAGCGAAGCACTTGGTCTCCTCACGCAGAAGCATGGCAGCCAGATTTCCATGTCCCAGACCTACCTTACGGTCATCAGCCACGGAACCCGGAATGCAGAAAGACTGGAGTCCGATACCGATAGCCTCAGCAGCATCAGCGGCATTCTTGCAGCCTTTCTTGATAGCGATGGCACAGCCCACAACATAAGCCCACTTCGCATTCTCGAAGCAGATAGGCTGAGTGTCTTCGCAAGTCTTGTAAGGATCAAGACCATACTCTTCACAGATGGCGTTAGCCTCCTCGATATCCTTGATACCGTTTGCATTCAGAGCAGCGAGAATCTGTTTGATACGACGATCCTGGCTTTCGAATTTCACTTCTCTAATCATAGTATGTCTCCTCCTTATTCTTTACGTGGGTCAATGTATTTAACTGCACCGTCCTCCTTAGAGAAACGTCCGTAGGTTCCTGTCACCTGCTTGAGAGCCTCATTGGCATCGACACCCTTCTTCACCAGGTCCATGAACTTGCCGAGATGAACGAACTCGTAACCGCAGATCTCGTCATTTTCATCCAGAGCCAGAGTCTTGATATAGCCTTCAGCCATTTCGAGATAGCGGGGACCTTTGGCCAGCGTACCGTAAAGGGTACCTACCTGGCTGCGAAGCCCCTTTCCGAGATCTTCAAGACCGGCACCGATCATCAGACCGCCCTCTGAAAAGGCAGACTGGGTACGTCCGTACACGATCTGAAGGAAAAGCTCCCTCATGGCAGTGTTGATGGCATCGCAGACGAGGTCGGTGTTCAAAGCCTCGAGGATAGTCTTGCCTGGAAGAATTTCTGATGCCATGGCAGCAGAATGAGTCATTCCCGAGCAACCGAGAGTCTCCACGAGAGCTTCCTGGATGATACCTTCCTTCACATTGAGAGTAAGCTTGCAGGCACCCTGCTGAGGAGCGCACCAGCCCACACCGTGAGTCAGACCGGATATATCAGTGATTTCCTTGGATTTTACCCATTTTCCTTCCTCAGGAATAGGAGCGGGACCGTGGTTAGGTCCTTTTTTGACGCAGCACATCTGCTGCACTTCGTGTGAATATACCATAACCTAATATTGTATAAAATGTTTTTCCAAATCCGTTGCAAACTTACATATAAATTCCGTATTTCTACACCGGTTGGATAAAAAAAATCAAACGGATGGGACAAAAGGTGTAATTTCACGGCTTGCGCAGATAAGAAAACGAAGAAGCCGAATGCAATGCAGGAGAAATGAAGCAGCTCACGGATTTTTCCGGAAAATTGATTAATTTTACAAAATCCGTTCATGATCTCTTCCGGAGAAAAACGTTCATGAAAGGACCTGGAGCCCACTCGGGTCACACTCAGCCTCTTCGGGACACGACTCATACGGACAAACGGCAAAATTTTGAAACCAGACATGAAACTGATAAAACTTATACTCCCGGTATTGGCGGCAGCCATCCTCTTTCCTGTTTCGATCCATGCAAAATCCGGGAAATCCGTACGGTCCACTGAACAATGGTCACAGGAATATTTTTCGGAGCCTTTCCATGCCACGTTTACCGCAGATGCTTCCGCACTCAAATATTCTGACGGTGACACATATTTCATATTCTACAGAGACGGCCTGGCCCGTATTTTCCATAGCTCCGTCTATCCCGTTTACGAATGCTATGCATATCAGACAGACGGGAACTCAGTCACTCTTAGAGGAATCTGTACCATAAAACACGATGCCGTAAATTTCAGAAAGCTCGAAGCCGTTCCGGACGACATCAGGCTGCAGTTCACCGGATACGGAAAGAATGCCACACTGAAAGGACAGGATAACGGAGGCGTTTCATACAGCCTTGAAAACATGACAGAAGGCCATATCAACAGGATGTACAACGGCGCCGACCTGAATGACATGATAGCCAGTATCGATACCAGCCGCAAATGGGATACGGAAAAACTCTGGCTCGTGGACAGCGGCTACGGCACGCCAGCCGTCACGGCGACTTACGAAGGCCATGCCCTGACATCTTTTCCGGACGGAGCAATAATATCCGGAATTCCTGACCCTGAAGATCCGAGATATATCCTTGTCGACTACATCAAAGGACAGAAACTATACGTGGATACTCACGACCTCAGGAAAATCGGAAGTAAAAGACAGCTCGACGAGATTCTGTACGCCGATGCATCCGCATGTCTCCCCTTCTATAAGTGGACAGGCTCGTTCGAAGAAAAAATACGGGAAACGGATTCATCAGGATACCTGAACGGATGGAAAGCCGGACGCCAGATGGCCACAGTCTTCCTGCCGCTGCTCCTCGTCCTGGCCATCCTTCTGATACTCAATAAAATATTTTCCGAACCGGCATGGCCGGACATACTCTACTACGTCACTTCTTCAGTTCTCATGCTGACCACGATATTCGAAATCTGGTACGCCATATCGCTGAAAACGGACATGCTGTGGTTCATTTTCGATCCCCTGACCTTTGTCCACGGATTTGCAGCCGCGATCGGCTCATTGATATTCATATGCATACAGCTTGATCTCATTCTGATCACGCAGAAGAATCTGCTGGAATTCAATGACACATTCTCACGCTGCCCTTCCTGGCTGGAATGGCTCATTGCCGTACCGGCAATGATGGCAGGCATTCCGCTCGTACTTTTCGGCAATGCACTGGCAGGTATCGGAGGATGCTGTCTTCTGGCCATCGCCGCGCTGCCGAGACTCATCGGCTATATCTCACATTCCTCCCATGAAACGCCTATCCTGCCGTTCATGCTGTTGTGCTACCCCGTAAAATTCATCCTTTTCATTCCTCTTTTCATCCTCATCATACTGAAAGAAACCGACAAATACAAAGTGACAGCCATACGCGAAGACGAAGAAGAGCACAAGACGGTCACTGACGTTTACGGGAATTCCATAAATCTGCACAAGACACCGGGCGGAGGCTATATGGGTGACGACGGCCAGCCGTTCATTAAAAGCGGAGAATCTTTCTTCCCTGGAGGAATCAGCCGGAAAGACGGTCCATACCGTTAATTTGACTAAATTTGCAGCGGATTCAAATCAGACACAAATGAAAAATCATATCTGTTTTATCATGATTCTGTTCTTTTTATGGCTTCTGGCATCATGCCGTAATGCCGGGGACACGGCCCTGTCATCATCGGACTACTGCCTGATATTTTACGGCAGCGGCGGAGATGAAGCCCATACAGCCACCATTGAAGGGTACAGGAATGCCATTGAAACGGTTTTACCGGAATCAGACGCAGCCGTTACCTGGATTCTGAAATCCGACAAGGCTGACGAACAGACATTCAGGTACTTTTCGGCAGACGGAACATTCCTGAAAGACAGCACATGGACGGGAGACACGGCGTTCGACATCACTTCATCAGCGAATCTGGCGGAATTCATAAAATGGTCGGCATCCAGATTCCCTGACAGGAACTATGTGCTGGTGACGGCAGGTCATGGGACAGCATGGAGACCCGATCCTGGACACGAAGGCGAATACGGTCTCCTGTATGACGGGACCACCCGCAGGTCCATGTCTGCTGAAGATCTGGCAAAAGGGATAGAAATGTCAGAGGTGAAAATAGAGACTATCCTGACCAACAATTGCCTTCAAGGCAGCGTGGAAACTCTGGCTGAATGGAACGGATATGCCGACTATGTAGTCTACGGAAACAGCTATCTGCCGGATCTTGGCGGCGACTATCCGTATTTCATAAAGCTGCTGGACGGCGGTTCTGACATGCGCAGTATCCTTCATGACTATGTCAGACACTGCGGCGATGTGTTCAACAATGTACTGTATCCTTTCGAGGACGGCGGCTCATCTCTCACCGCCATGGACTTGACGCATTTCGATGCCATTCTTTCAGCTGCCGGCAAGGCATTTGCCGAAATGGGCCGTTCCATGGAAAGGACAAGTACGGTCACGGATCCGCCTTGTGAATACGGCAGGAGCTTTGCCGACGGATACAGGGCAGCTCTCAACTCCTCACTTCAAATGGACATGCTTGGCAGCCCGGCGACCCATGACCTCTATGATTTCCTGTACAATTCAGTACTCTTTACAGGTCACCCGGAACTGTTCTGCTGTCTCGGAGAATTCAGGGACGCACTGGAGCAGGCTGTCATTCTGAATATGCACAACATGAATCTTGACTCTCACAAACTCTCGTTCAATATCTGTACGGAACCGGATGATTTCACGGGAGAAAATCTCGAAGCATACCGTTCTTCACGCTTCGATCAGGCTACAGGATGGAGCGATTTCTACACCAGCCTCATCGGAAAAGACCATAAGGATGACTTGAAAGGCCTCATTTCAGAATAATTCATCGACGAGAGGCACGGGAGTTTGCCGATGTAGATGAGGCTGCGAAGTGCAACGCAGTTATCTTAAAAGAGGAACAAAATTATGAAGTTTCAGATAATATCAGACTATAAACCAGCCGGCGACCAGCCGCAGGCCATAAAGGAAATATGCTCGGCATTGAACAGCGGAATAGATGCCGTGACGTTGCTGGGAGTGACTGGGTCAGGAAAAACATTTACTATGGCGAATGTCATAGAAAGGCTGCAGAGACCTGCGCTGATCTTGAGTCATAACAAGACTTTGGCTGCACAGCTGTATGGTGAATTCAAATCGTTTTTCCCGAACAACGCGGTGGAATATTTCGTGTCGTATTATGATTATTATCAGCCGGAAGCATATATTCCCACGACGGATACGTATATAGAAAAAGATCTGAGTATAAACGATGAAATCGAAAAGCTGAGACTCAGTGCCGCTTCATCTTTGCTGTCTGGAAGACGGGATGTGGTGGTCATATCCAGTGTGTCATGCCTGTATGGAATAGGCAATCCTGAAGATTTCCATGCACAAACCGTTACAATAAAAAAAGGAGAAATGCGGAATATGACCAGATTCCTGTACCAGCTGGTGGATGCCTTGTATTCCAGGACGGAAGCGGAATTCAAGCGTGGTTCTTTCAGGGTCAGGGGAGATACGGTCGACGTATGTCTGGGAAACGGGGACAATGCGGTCAGGATCGAGTTTTTCGGTGATGAAGTGGACAATATTTCCCTTATTGACCCGGTCACCGGGGCATTTCTGGACACATTGGACGAAGTCTCCATATATCCGGCGAACAATTTCGTGACGACCCGTGAGAGGAGTATAAAGGCGGTCAGCCAGATTCAGGATGATCTGGTGAAACAATGCGCGTATTTCGAAAGCGTGGACAAACCTTTGGAAGCCAAAAGACTGAAACAGAGGGTGGAATATGATCTGGAAATGATCAAGGAAATGGGATATTGTCCCGGAATCGAGAACTATTCGAGGTATTTCGACGGCAGGGCGGAAGGACAGAGGCCATTCTGTCTGATAGACTATTTCCCGAAGGATTTCATCACGTTCATAGATGAAAGCCACGTCACTCTCCCGCAGATCAGGGCGATGTACGGCGGAGACCACTCCAGAAAGAGCGTGCTGGTGGAATACGGGTTCAGGCTTCCTGCCGCATCGGACAACCGGCCGCTGAAATTCGAGGAATTCGAAGCCATCACCGGCCAGATGGTGTATGTCAGCGCCACTCCTGGAGACTATGAACTCGAAAAGTCCGGCGGCCTGGTAGTGGAACAGGTTGTTCGTCCTACCGGGCTGCTCGATCCTCCCATCCAGGTCCGTCCGACGGAAAATCAGGTGGATGACCTGCTGGAAGAAATCCGTAAACGGGCCGAAAAGGACGAGAGAGTACTCGTGACGACACTTACGAAGCGTATGGCCGAAGAGCTGGAGAAATATTTCACACGTATGGGAGTCAGATGCCGCTATATCCATTCGGATGTGGACACGCTGGAGAGGGTGGAAATCATAGAGGATTTCAAGAACGGACTTTTCGACGTTCTGGTAGGCGTGAACCTGCTTCGTGAAGGTCTTGACATCCCTACCGTATCCCTGGTGGCCATCCTGGATGCGGACAAGGAAGGTTTTCTGAGATCAGGCCGCTCCCTCACTCAGACTGCAGGCCGTGCAGCCAGAAACGTGAACGGTCTCGTGATAATGTACGCGGATACCATCACAGGGTCCATGCAGGAAACTATATACGAGACAGACAGGAGACGCAGCAAGCAGATGGAATACAACAAGAAGCACGGCATCACACCTACACAGGTAGGGCTGAAAAAGAATGTCCTGGCAGAAGGTGTCCCCGGCGGGGACAATGCCGCCAAGCGCCACAATCCGCGTCTCGCCAACACGGTATCGGGAAAGGTCAGCGCCGCCAATTCATACGATGACCCTCATTATATACCGGATCCTACCGACCTGGGCAGCGGTTATGTATCCGTCGGACTGGGGCACGACTCCAAACGCGAAACGAATTCAGCCTATACCGACGGCTACATCCGCGCTGATCTGGCTGCAGTACTTCAGGACCCTGTCATACGGTCCATGACCAGAGACCAAGTCGGGAAGGCTGTCCAGACAGCCAAAAAGAACATGCAGAAAGCCGCAACCGACCTGGATTTCATGGCTGCGGCCAAATACAGGGACGAGATGTGGGCGCTGCAGGAATATCTCAAAGTCTGGACATCGGCGGCAAAATAAATATGGTCTTCCATTATCCGCAGCATGGAAAGTGCACGCGGAATTTTTCCGGATTTCAGGAAATTTTTCTAAATTTGAAAGATAGTTTGAGCATTATGATGGACTTGACAGACGAATTGTTCCCTGGATATGATGAAAGAGGCCGCAGCATGATCAGAGAAGCCTACGGCATTGCTTCCGAAGCCCTCGCAGGACAGACCAGAGGGAACGGCAAGCCGTTCATCGACCATCCTGTAAATGTAGCCAGGATAGCGGCTGACGAAATCGGTCTCCCCGCCGAATGCGTAGCTGCCGTATTTCTCCATGAGGCACACAGGTTCCATCCGGAAACCGATGTGACCGCAGGAAAAGATTTCGGAAAAGATGTCAGGACGATGGTGGACGGCCTGGACAAGATAGCCACCATCAAGCCTAAAGACACGAAACTGGAAGCCGAAAACTACAAGAGGCTTATTGTCTCATATTCGAAAGACCCGCGTGTCACCGTACTGAAACTCGCGGACAGGCTGGAAGTGATGAGATCTCTCGACATATTCCCGAAACTGTCCCGCGAACGGAAGATTCTGGAGACACTCATGCTCTATATTCCGCTTGCCCACCAGCTCGGCCTTTACAACATGAAAAGCGAACTGGAGGACATTTATTTCAGATATGCGGAACCGGAGCAATACAGAGCCATCACGAACAAGCTGAAAAGTACCGAAAAGGACAGGCAGAAACTCATGACTCAGTTCATAGAGCCTCTGAAAAGCAAACTCTCCGAAGAAGGCATAAAGTACAAGCTGAAAATCAGGACGAAAACCGCATACTCCATCTGGAGAAAGATGCAGAAGCAGAAAGTACCTTTCGAAGGAGTTTATGACGTGTTTGCCATCAGATTCATCATAGACTGTGAACCTGACAGGGAACTTGAGCATGCCCTGTGCTGGAAGGTTTTCTCGCGCGTGACCGAAGAGTACGAATCCGACACGAACAGGCTCAGGGACTGGATTTCGAACCCGAAACCGAACGGTTACGAATCCCTCCACATTACCGTCAAGAACAAGGACAATGTCTATCTCGAAGTCCAGATCAGGACAAAAAGAATGGATGAGATAGCGGAAAACGGTCTGGCATCGCACTGGTCATACAAAGGGATCAAACACGAAGCTACTCTGGACAAATGGCTGGTATCCGTACGCCACATCCTGGAACATCCGACAGCCGACGGAAATTCCGGCTATTACGAAGACGATCTGCCCACCCCTCCTGAAAAGGAAATCTTCGTCTTCACCCCGTCAGGCGAACTCAGGAAACTGGCAGCCGGCTCCACAGTGCTGGACTTTGCATTCGACATACACTCGAACCTTGGTATCAAATGTACAGGAGGAAGGGTGAACGGGAAAGCCGTGCCCATCAAGGAAAAACTGAAGACAGGTGATGTGGTCGAGATCATGAGCAGCAAAAACCAGAAGCCGTCACCGGACTGGCTGAATATCGTCGTCACCAGCAAGGCCAGGACGAAGATACGCCAGAAACTGAGCGAAGCCGAGTTCCGGAAAGCTGCGGAAGGCAAGGAACTTCTGGAAAGAAGGCTCAAGAACTGGAAAATGGAGCTGACCGATGAAGATATGGCCGCCATCATGAAGAAGACGCAGCACAAGACCCTGAATGCCTTCTTCGCGGCGATAGGTGACGGCAGCATGGACATAGCGGACATCAAGAACTACCTCGACAGAAAGAATTCGGAGACAGCCCAGCCGTCTGCAGAAGAACAGGAGAAACAGCAGGAAAAGCCGCAGCAGCCATCTTCGAAAAAGACGGAGGGGGCCGCAGATGACATTCTGATCATAGATGCGAAAAATGTCAAGTCGCTCGACTACAAGATGGCCAAATGCTGCAATCCTGTATATGGAGACGATGTCTTCGGTTTCGTATCCATCAAGGATGGCATCAAGATACACCGTATATCATGTACGAACGCTGCCCGCCTTATGGAAAAATACCCTTACCGTATCCAGAAGGTGAAATGGAGCGATTCTCCCGGTACGTCCAGCTTCCAGGTGACCCTGAAAATAGTTGCCGCACACGAGGCTTCCGTAATCAACGAAATCTTCGACACCGTGAATTCGTTCAAGGCATCGGTCAGGAATTTCAATGTCTCCGACAATGACCGTAACGGGACCTATGACATTCAGGTCAAGCTGTCCGTCCCGAACAATCTGGAACTGGACAAGGTGATCTCGCAGATCAGGGTAAAGAAAAATATTATCAAAGTGAGCAGGTTATAGAATATTACTGATTATCAAATCGGGAAACAATGAAGTTACCGGAAAATTTCGACATAGAACAGAGAGCGGCGAAGGCCAGGCAGAACTTTCTTGACGGATACAACTGCTGTCAGGCAGTACTTCTGGCTTTCCAGGATATATGGAATACCGATGAAAACACCATAGCCGCCATAGCCTCGGGATTCGGAGGAGGCATGGCCAGAATGCGTGAAGTTTGCGGGACAGTATCCGCCATGGGAATGGCTGCAGGTTTCATCTCACCTGCCGTCCACCCGAAAAACATGGATGAAAGGACTGCGAATTATGCTCTGGTCCAGGAACTGGCCGGAGAATTCAGAAAAGAAAACGGAAGCATAATTTGCAGGGAACTGCTCGGCCTGGACAAAAAGGCTGCGGCACAGACTGCGGCCGGAGAAACAAACACTTCCCGAAGCCTGGTGACAGAACCTCCGCGTCCGTCGGAACGTACTCCGGAATACTACAGGAAGCGGCCATGCCCTGAACTGGTGGCATGCTCGGCACGGATCATTGCCCGGAAGCTTGTCTCGCTTTCTGACGGGCAGTGAGGGCCCGCTGGAATTCACGCGCATTGCGCAGATGTTCCCTGTATGTTACGGCAAACCTGTGCGTGCCGTCGAATTCCGGACTTGCGCAGAAATACAGGTAGCCATGTTCGTCCGGGTGCAGGACTGCATCTATGCAGGCTTTCGGAGGAACATTTATCGGTGCCGGAGGCAGTCCCCGGTACTTATAGGTATTGTATGGAGAATCCACTGTCAGGTGCTTTTTCAGGACCCGGTCCAGTGTATAATCGAAACAGAAGCAGACAGTAGGATCCGCCTGAAGTTTCATCCCGCTGTGCAGACGGTTCAGATACACTCCGGCTATCACAGGATACTCCCGGCTCTGAAGAGTCTCTCCGCTCACTATTGAAGCCATGACGGACACTTCCAGAGGAGTCAGATCCTGCGCTGCAGCCAGAGCCACCCTTTCCTGTGTCCAGAAACGGTCATATTCTTTCTTGAAACGGTCGAAAATATCCGGGACGGACGCTGTCCAGTACAGTTCGTAAGTATCTGGAAGAAAGAGTGCGAAGACATTTTCAGGAGTAAAGCCATATCCTGCCAGAAAAGACGAATCAGCCAGTGCGGCCGCCACTTCGGCGGAATCCGCCATCATCTGCAGCCCTATGGTTTTCGCCAGCCTCCCTTTGGAACGTATAGTCCCTGAAAGCGTCAGATTCTGCGGAGTCTGCCATCCGTTCACAAGCATTCTCACGACATACGCTGCCGTATAATCCGGTTTCACCACATATTTCCCGGGTTTGAGGCCCTCTTCGAGGCCAATATCCGCAGCACATCGCTCCAGACTGCCCCTGCGTCTGGCCTCCGCCCTGTCCGTCAGGGAATCAAGGACAGCTTCGGCACCGGTGTCAGGATAAACATAAAGCGTATATTCCGCCCCGAAATTCGGAGCTTTCCTGTCGTAATAATATCTCAGACCGGCAAACAGGGCCGCACCTGCCGCCACACACAGGGTCACTGCCAAGACCCATATCATTTTCTTCTTTCCAGGCATTCCCATAAAATCGACAATACTATTTTCTCAACAAGATCATTTCTCCGGGCATCAGTTCGCGGTCTTCATCCATACCGTTCATCTTCCTGAGGCTTTTTGTCTTCACTGCAAACCGCTGCGCTATATCACGTAAACTCTCCCCTCCTTCAGCGACATACTTGTCGACCTGGCGTGCCGCACGGGATTTCTTCGGCTGAAGATACACGACAGTCCCCGGCAAGAGTCCGCAGTCTTCATCCAGATCATTGTATCTGAGGATTTCGGACAGAAACAGATTGTAATACCTGGCCAGATCAGCATATGTCTCCCCTTCCACTGAGTACACGAAAGGTACACCGTTCTGGGAAAAAAGCTGCCTGGTCAGTGAGAGATGCATAGTCTTCCCCCGCCTGTCAGTCAGAGGTACCGGAGTTTCGAGCTCCAAAGGTGTGGCAGGTACAGAAACTTCTTCCGCCTTATCCGCAGCAGGAGCGGCATCTGCAGATGCAACAGAACTTTCCCGGACCTTGCCGGCCTTGTCGAACCTGGACAGATCATATTCCTCGATCAGTCTTATCAGCTTCCGCGGATAGGCCGGATCAGTGGCATACCCCGCCTTCTTCAGACCGTAGGCCCATGCCTTGTAGTCAGTCACCTTATAGTCAAACAGGAACTTGTACCTGTCCCTGTATCTCAGGAAATCGGAATGATCCCTGTATGACTCCTCAGGAGTACGGTATTTCCTGAAGCATTCGCCGTTCCTGTCATCGTCATAATATATCTTCTGGCCTTTCCAGTCGTGGCATTTGATGCCGAAATGGTTGTTCCCTTTCACGGCCAGTTCCGAAAGGCCGTTCCCGGACTCCAGCATTCCCTGAGCCAGAGTAATGCTTGCCGGCACACCGGACCGTTTTCTCTCCGCCACTGCAGTCTTCGCATAGCGGGCTATGTATTTTTCCTGCGGACTGTCACCAACCCCGAAAAATTCCGTCTGCTCCATGTCTGAAGACAATGTCTTCGATGCGGGACCGCAACCGGCCGCCAGAATGGCAAGAGACAGCAATACTGCGATATATCCTGTGTTCCTTTTCATCATTTTCCGTTAAGACCCGACAAAGATAATCATTTTAGCGATTTCAACGGGATGTCTATGACCATTCCTTCTCTGCCAAGTACGGTTTCCGGGAATATACTACGAATCTCATCGAGATAAAACGAAACGTCGGGGAAGCGGGAGGAATAGTGTCCGGCGACCAGTTTCCCGACCCCGGCATCTCTGGCACATGCGGCTGCCTGCACCGTAGTGGAATGGAATGTAGCCTTGGCCAAGGCTTCGTATTCCTGCGGAAATGTGGTTTCATGATAAAGAAGATCCACACCCTTTATCCAGCCCGACAGTTCAGGGAATGATGCAGTATCGCTGCAATAGGCGAAGCTGCGTGGCTCGTACGGCTGGTAAGCGGCTTCAGAATTGCAAATCACTGTACCGTCCTCACGGACCACGTCCTCTCCCCTTTTAAGGGATCCGATTTCCGACAATGTCAGTCCGAAGCGGTCGATAGCCTCCTTTCTGACATTTTTCATCGGCGTCTTTTCCCTGAAAAGATAGCCGTAGGTTTCTATCCTGTGTCTGAGAGGAAAAGCCAGCACTTCGAGACTCCTCGTCTCGAAAATCTTTACCGGGGCATCTGCAGCGACCGTATGATGTACAGGGTCGAATTTGAACCCTTCTCCGAACGATGCCATGAAATCAGAAAGGATCTTTCCGAAGGCCTCCGGAGCATATATGTGGAGTGGTGCTGTCCTGCCCAGCATGCTCATCGTCGAGAGCAGGCCGAAAAGACCGAAAGTATGGTCTCCGTGAAGATGCGAGATGAAGACCGTGTCCAGTTTCAATATGGACAGATGCTGCCTGCGAATCTGCATCTGAACGCCTTCACCGCAGTCAATCAAAAACAAGCGCCCCCGTACATCGAGTACTTGGGCGCTCGGATATCTGTTTACAGTGGGCAGGGCCGAAGCCGTGCCCAGTATATTCAGAGTGAAGTTCATCCAGAAGGAGATTACTCGCCTTTTTCAAGTTTAGACTTGAGGGCTGCAAGCTCGGAGATGTCTCCGAGAGTAGTCTTCTCTATAGTGGAATTGATCTTCTTGACAGCTTTCTTCGTGTTGTCTGACTCACTTGGCTGCCTTTCTGCCTTTACAGGCTCGGCATAAGTCTTCACATGAGAAAGACCGACCCTTCTGGTGCTGCGCTTGAGGTCTGTAACCTTGAATGAAAGCTCGTCACCTGCTACAGGCATCGAACCGTCTTCCTTCACCAGTTCCTTGGCAGGGCAGAATCCTTCGATATCGTCTCCGAGGGAAACTACTGCACCCTTGTCTGAAATGCTGTCTATCTTCAGCGTATGTACTGAACCTACATTGTAAGTAGACTCGATACCTTCCCATGGATTAGGAAGAAGCTGCTTGTGACCGAGGCTGAGTTTGTGATTCTCCTCATCGAAGTCAAGGATGACGACATCGATCTTGTCTCCAGGCTGAACCATCTCAGAAGGATGCTTGATCTTGGTCCATGAAAGGTCGCTGATGTGTACCAGACCTTCGATACCTTCTTCAAGCTCTGCAAACACGCCGAAGTTCGTAACGTTGCGGACAGTAGCCGTGTGCTTTGATCCTACAGGATATTTCTCACGGATATTCTCCCATGGATTAGGGATGAGCTGCTTGAGACCGAGTGACATCTTCTTCTCTTCCCTGTCGAGTGTCAGGATCTGAGCCTCTACCTCGTCACCTACTTTCAGGAAGTCCTGAGCTACACGGAGTCTTGGAGACCATGACATTTCGGATACGTGGATAAGGCCTTCTACACCAGGTTCGATCTCTACGAAAGCGCCGTAGTCAGCGATCAGAACCACTTTACCCTTCACCTTGTCACCTACCTTGAGGTTCGGATCCAGGGCTGACCAAGGATGCGGAGTGAGCTGCTTCAGACCGAGAGCGATTCTCTTCTTGGCCTCATCGAAGTCGAGGATAACGACATTGATCTTCTCGTCGAGATGAACGACTTCTTCCGGATGGTTGATCCTGCCCCATGAGAGGTCTGTGATGTGGATAAGTCCGTCCACACCGCCAAGGTCAACGAATACACCGTATCCGGTAATGTTCTTGACAGTACCTTCGAGTACCTGTCCTTTTTCGAGCTTGCCGATGATCTGCATCTTCTGCTGCTCGAGCTCTGCCTCGATAAGGGCCTTGTGCGATACGACCACGTTCCTGAACTCCTGGTTGATCTTCACGATCTTGAAGTCCATGTTTGTGTCCACATACTGATCGTAGTCCCTGATAGGTTTCACATCGATCTGAGAGCCTGGGAGGAATGCCTCGATTCCGAAGATATCCACGATCATACCACCCTTTGTGCGGGTCTTCACATAACCCTTCACGACTTCGCCTGCATTGTATGCGGCATTTACCATATCCCAAGAACGGAGAGCGCGGGCCTTCTTGTGCGAAAGGATCAACTGGCCCTTCTTGTCCTCAGCTGTCTCTACGAATACTTCGACCTTGTCACCTACTTTCAGGTCCGGATTGTAACGGAACTCAGGAGCAGGGATGACACCTTCGCTCTTGTAGCCGATGTTCACGATCACTTCCCTCTTGCTGATAGAAGTGACTACACCCTCGACCACCTCATTCTCCACGACTTTGGAGAGAGTCTGGTCGTACATTTCTTCCATCTGTTTCTTTTCTTCAACGGAAACATTGTTTCCTTCGAAGGCATCCCAGTCGAACTGATCCGGGTCGACAGACGCATTCAGGACTGTCTTGGTTTCTTCTGCAGCAGGAGCAACTGCCGGCTGTGCAGCCTCAGGAGCGGTCTCTGCTGTTACTGTTTTGTTTTCTTCCATTTTGATCAAATAAAACAAACTAGCGGGTTAAACATTATCTCTGTGCC
This sequence comes from uncultured Bacteroidales bacterium, assembly GCA_944322815.1. GTDB lineage: Bacteria > Bacteroidota > Bacteroidia > Bacteroidales > UBA932 > Cryptobacteroides. The sequence continues at coordinate 15,194 of CALUQB010000020.1, forward strand.
TTGCCGGTGACGGCAAAATTGCCCGCCTCCGGTCAAAAGGCGGGCAAAAATATGCATAATTTTCGGATTTTCAAAAACTTTAGGACAATAACTTTCCTTTCATGACGGAAATTTCCTATTATCTGCTTTTGTTGAGTATAATCAATGCCGCAATCACACCTGGTACCCAGCCTGCGGCTGTAAGAAGCAGGACTATCAGAAATGATCCGCAGCCCTGGTCACAAACGGCAAGGGGCGGAAACAATATCGCCAGCAAAACTCTCCAGAATGACATTTTTTCTATGATTTAACGTCAGTTCGATAAATTATTCTACTCAGTATCAGAGACTTCGTCGAACTGACGTTACGATTTCTCCGAAATCTCCTTCTGATCACGTGTCACTCCGCCTAAATCGGGTGGCTGAGTCATCTACAGCATCTTGCGTTTGCGGAAAATCAGCAGGATGATGCTGAAAGACAGGAGCATCAGCACGAGGACGATGACGAAATCCCACCATGTCCCGGTGATAGGCAACTTCAGGTTCATGCCGAAAAAGCCCGTGATGAGTGTCGGCGGCATGAAAAGCAGGGAGACCAGGGTGAAGATCTTCATGATCTTGTTCTGGTCCAGGTTGATAAGACCGACCACGGTATTCTGCAGATACTCTAGCCTTTCAAAGCCGAAATTCGTATGGTTTATCAGGGACGAAATATCCTTCAGAAGCACATTCATCTTCGGCTGGAGTGAATGAGGATACTTGTTGCTTTTCAACAGACTGGATATGACACGCTGCTTGTCGACGATGTTTTCGCGGACCAGCATGGTATTTTCCTGCAGCTGGTTTATGTCCAGGAGGAATTCCTCGTTTATGTCCTCGCCCAGGCTGACCTTCCTGTTGAACTGTTCTATCTCCTTCGACATCAGCTCGATCATGTCGGCATCCAGGTCGATACGCTGCTCCAGGATACTCACGAAGACGATATATCCTGTCGGATAGAATTTCGGGAACGCGAGAATACGCCGCTGCAGATCGGTGAAACTTCTCAGCGGACATTCCCTGAGCGTCACCAGCACCCCGCTGTCCGTCAGGATGAACGAAACGGTCTCCATCGAATACTCTTCAGGTCCCGGGATCAGGAAGTTCGTGTTCGCGAATATGGCCGTATCGGTTTCTGAAAAACGGGACGAACTCTCGATCTCTTCCGCCTGCGCACGGCTCTGGATGGTAGTGCCTACAAAACTCTCCGTCATCCTCTTCTCTTCACCGGAAGGAGCGAAAAGGTCTATCCATACCACCATATCGGGAGTGAGCTGCGAGAAAACTGCCGCAGACTGCGACATTTCCATCTGGCCGTTCGATTTGTAGAAAACCTCGATCATCTTCCTTTCCGTTTAGTTCCGGCTCAGAGGGTCGGAAAATTCATAATCAGGCATGGTGCCACCTTGCAATCAAGTCCGCAAAAATACGTTTTTTTCAGGCTAACGCCAAATTTACTGTCCTACTTTCACAAATTTTCCGATCCCGGCCGTCCTGTTACCAGATAAAAGGACGTATGCCGATAAAGATCAGCACCAGTCCTCCGGCTATCCTCGCGGCATTTCCGAATAGTCTTCCGGATGCAGCGCCGAGCGTGATTCCTGCGGATGAAGCCAGGACCGTGACGGCCAGTGTAAGGCCTGTCACGGTCAATGCATCCGGCCATTTCATATCCCCCATGGCGAGCGATACACCCACAGCTATCGCATCGACGCTCGTAGCCACGGCGGCCAGGACAAGATTCCTGAATCCGGACAGGTTCACAGACTCCGAACTGTTCCGGACACCTGCCACGACCATGGAAATTCCCAGATATGACAGGACAGCCAGCGCTATGTAATGAGCGAACCTGCTGATATAGCCTACTATGGAATAGCCTGAAATCCATCCCGCAAACAGACATGCCGCCTGTACCGTTCCGAAAACGGCCGCCACCGCCAATGTCTTGCCCGTGCTCACCCTTCCCAAAGTCACGCTGCCGCCCATAGACACCACAAAGGAATCCGCGCTCAGTGACAAAGCCAGCAGCAAAATCTCGACAAAACTCATAGCTACTCCTCAATGACTCTCTTGAAAATCCGCTTTCAGTTATGGTTTGAACACCTGCCTGTTCACGATGGACCGGCCCAGTGTCAGTTCATCCGCATAATCGATATCATCCCCGAAACCAAGGCCTCTGGCCAGCGCCGATACCCTGATACCGTACGGAGCTATCTTCCTGTAAATGTAGAATTCGGTAGTCTCGCCTTCCACATCACCGCTCAGAGCGAATATCACCTCGATTTCATCCGGGGGAAATTCCGCGACCAGGGATGCAATTCTGGACACAAGCTCGTCAATGGTCAGGTCCGAAGGTCCGGTACCGTCTATCGGGGAAATGATACCGCCCAGCACGTGATAGACTCCGGTATACTGCCTGGTCTTTTCGATGCTCATGACATCCTGCACACTTTCCACTACACAGATGGTCTTGTGATCCCTTTTAGAATCGGCGCATATACCGCACAAATCCCCGTCTGAAATCATTCTGCACACGGAACAGTATTTCACCTCGTTCCTGAGCCTGTCTATGGAAGATGTGAAATGCCTTACATTCTCTACCGGCTGCCTCAGAAGGTGCAGGGCCAGCTTCAATGCACTCCTCCGGCCCACTCCCGGAAGAGTGCCTATCGCATCTACGGCCTCCTGCAGCAGTCTGGAGGGATATTTTTCGTTGTTCATCATAGTATTCCGCTGTTCTTGTCCATGTGATATCCGGCCAGGGCCTCGACAGGCGAAGACATGAATTTCCGGAAATTCACATTGTAGTCCTTCCCGATAGATTCCAGCCACCTGCTGCATGCCATCCCTACTGAGCCGGCCACTCCCACTTCGAGGATCTCGTTACCCTGACGGTATGAAAGCAGGGAACGGGTGATGAAAGCCCTGACATTTTCCGTCACCAGACTCCGGCAATATCCATCCTTCCCGGCAGCCTCGATAATGAACGGGGCGAATGAGGCCAGGAAACCTGCCGGATTCGGACTCTTGTAGACAGAATTCACTATATCGGCATAGTCAAGCCTGTACTGTTCCCTGAACCTTTCAGACAGTGTTCCCGGTGTCAGATTCTTGATATAGTCCGCGAGAAAACGGCGTCCCAGTGCAGCGCCACCACCCTCATCACCGAGGATGTAGCCTCCGGGACGCACATTCGCTGTGATTCTCGTTCCGTCATAGCTGCAGCTGTTCGAGCCGGTCCCGAGTATGGCCACGATTCCCGGACTGTCACCCCACAACGCCCTGGCCGCAGCCAAAAGGTCGGAAGAGCACTCCACGGATGCGCCATGGAAAAATTTCCGGAGGATATCCGTCATCTCTTCCTTATGGGTATCGGTCACAAGGCCGGCACCGTAAAAATAGATGAAAATACCCTGATCTCCTGAGATTCCGTCTCCGACCTCGTTCGCCACGCAGGACACGACCGAAGAAATGTCTTCGCGCGACATCACCGAAAAGTTTATTCCTTTGGTCCGGATACGTCGCCCGCCGACCATCCAGTCGGTCTTCGAAGCTCCGCTTTCAGCTACTATCGTCATCGGACTCATATCTGTCATTTCAAAATCTGCACTCCGCTTTCTTCCATCGGATAAGCATGCTCAACCGGAGCAATGATGAATGAAAATTCGCGGTCTCCGTATTCCAGCATATATTCCGGACGAGGCACAGCTCCCCAGCTGTCTTCACATCCGAGTCCCATCTGGGCCTGATCCAGACAGATCTCCGTAAATCCAGCCTTCGGAACTTCAGGAGAGTGTCTCTGGTCTTTGGCCTCGCCGTCATCAAGAGACTCTATGGTATATTCGAGGGCCGAAGCGGAGAACGGAGCGTCGGAAACGATCCTGAAACCGCTGCAGCTCCAGTCAAGCACCTGCCACCATCTGAGATCGGACTTGGTACCTGTTTCCTGAGGACGTATGTAAGGATAGAACTGGTCTTCCACGCTCTGCCTGTAAATACCGACAGGAGCACTGTCTTTTCTGTCAGCGTAATTCTCCCACGGACCGCGCCCGTAATATTCTATGGTATCATAGTCCTCCGGCATCCTGAGCCTGATTCCGAAACGGAACATGTCAGGTATCTCTGTGGAAGGACCGGCCTTCATGGACTGAGTGACCTTTATCGCACCCTCGTTGTTTATCAGATATGTCATTGTCAGGACAGTCTGGGTCTCGGGAATGAAATATGAAGCCTCGATTTTGGCCATACCGTTTTCCATGGACGGCTTCAGGGTCCTGAGCTTGAAATTCGGATTCTTCCAGATCGCCATCTTGTTCTGGAAATTCGCACCCATGTCATTGTCGGTAGGAGCCCTCCAGAAATTAGGACGGATGTCCGTATCCTTTTCGAGCATCGGCCTGCCCTTGTACTCATAATATGTGATGAATCCGGTAGCCCTGCTGAAATCCACGATGAAATCATCGGCCGACACTATCAGATAGAACTTGTCCCGTTCATCTATCTGCGGTTCAGCCGTCCTGAGATTCGGTTCGGCAACGTTTTCCAATGCCAGACTCGGGTACTCGTACTCAGTAAGCGGGATCTGGCTGTACGCCACGGTATGACCGGCAGGAAGCAGCTGTTCGGATCTTTTCAGTTTCCAGTAAACGTTCATCATCCATTCATGACCGTCTCCGGCCACCGGAATATCATAGTCCAGAACCACTTCCACCGTTTCCTGCGGTCCTGCTGCTACTTCAGGGACCATGCCGCTCTGAATCGTCTTTCCGTCTGCCGTCAGTTCCCATTCCATCCTGTAGGCCGAAAGATCACGGAAGAAATTTTCATTGTACACCTTGAAACTTCTCTTCTGCGCATCAGCCAGGGAAGTCCAGACGGACTGGTAGAAATACCTCACCTCATAGGCATGAGGGTTCGGCACCCTGTCCGGACTGATCAGGCCGTTGTCATGAAAGTTGTTGTCCGAAGCATCATATCTGTTGAAATCACCTCCGTAGCCGTAGATTTTCACGCCGTCACTGTTTTTCCAATGCAGGGACTGGTCCACGAAATCCCAGATGAAGCCGCCCTGGTATGAAGGGTATTTGCGTATTATATCCCAGTATTCCTTGAATCCTCCCATCGAATTGCCCATGGCGTGCGCATACTCGCACTGTATGAGAGGTTTCGAAGGATTGCTCTCGCAATACTCTATGTTCTTGCCGTATTTCTCGTACATCGGACAGTAAATGTCCGTAAGACCAGTCTTCTCTGCGCGTTCGTACTGCACGGGACGGGTCGGGTCATCCTTTTTCACCCACTTGTAGCACTTTTCGAAATTAGGGCCGTAGCCGGCTTCATTTCCGAGCGACCATACGATGACGGAAGGATGGTTGTAGTTCCGCTGGACATTGCGCTGATTCCTTTCCAGATGTGCCTTTTCATATCTGGCATCCTTGGCAAGGGTCAGTTCCCCATATCCCATGCCGTGCGATTCGATATTGGCCTCGGCCACCACATAGAGACCGTAGCGGTCGCAGAGATCGTACCAGCGGCTGTCATCAGGATAGTGGCAGGTACGGACTGCATTGATGTTCAGCTGTTTCATCCGGAGCACATCCTGGAGCATCCTCTCATACGATACATAATATCCTCCGTCAGGATCCATTTCATGACGGTTCGCCCCCTTTATGAGTATCGGCTGTCCGTTTACCAGCATCCGGCCTCCTTTCATCTCGACCTTACGGAAACCGACATTGAACTTCATGGATTCCAGCACCTTGTCTCCTGTCTTGGTAGTCGCGGAGAGAGTATACAGATACGGTGTCTCTGCTGTCCATTTCCGTGGATTCTCGACTTCGAAGAGGACGGTATGGTTTCCTTTTCCGGAAGTGCTGCCTTCATCTATTACGAAGCCATCGGCATTCCTCAGGCTCAGTATGACATCACAGTCCCCCTGTACGTCATACTGTATGCTCAGAGTCCCGTTCCTGTATTCGCTGTCCAGATCAGGAGTGATCCTGAGATCGTTTATCCTGGACTTTTCCCTGGCATACAGCCAGCAGTCGCGTCCTACACCCGAAAGTCTGGTAAAGTCCTGGTCCTCCAGATAGGTACCGTCACACCATCTGAAGACCTGGAATGCCAGCAGGTTCTTCCCTGGTTTCAGGTATTCGGTGATATCGAATTCCGCTTCGAGCTTGCTGTCTTCACTGTAGCCCACGAACTCACCGTTCACCCAGAAATAGATATTGGATGTCACGGATCCGAAATGTGCGAAAACATCCTTTCCTTTCCAGTCTGCCGGAATCTCTATTTCACGACGGTATGAGCCTACATGATTCTCTTCAACCGGGACATACGGAGGATTGTTCGTGTACTGGCTTCTCCAGGCATAGCCTATGTTCACATATATGGGATCTCCATACCCGTACAGTTCCCAGAGACCCGGTACCGGAAGATCGTCCCAGCCCTTGTCGTTGAATCCTGTTTCGTAGAAGTCCAGAGGTCTGGCTTCCGCTTCACGTACCCAGTTGAACTTCCAGAGACCGTTCAGAGTCATGTAGTTCGATGATTTTTCCGGCATTGCCGCATCAGCTTCCTCTTCAGACGCATAAGCGAAATACCATGTGTGCATAGGCGCACGGTTTACCTCGTTCACCCGAGGGTTCTGCCACTCGTCCATGGCCGCATTGGCCGTCAAGGCCACCGACATCAGGATGACAGGAATGGAAATCAGTTTTCGTGTCATAAAATATCATTTAAATTGAATTTACATCACTTTGCGTATTTCGTTCAGGAGATAGGCGTAGTGTGCGGTCTGCTCGTCGCGTGGACTCCCCACACGTCTCTCCAGAACTTTCTCCAGGTTCTCCAGTATACCGAAATAAACTTCTTTCGTATTTACTGTCAGGTCGTTCTCCCTGCCCGATACGGACAGTGAATGCAGTCTTTCCGCCTGTCCGCGGCCTTCTGCCAGACTGCAAGGCATGGCCAGCAGATCATCCGCGTCATACTGCTCCGCAAGACCTTTTGAAGACGGTTTGTCCAGATAGCCAAGCTGTGCGAATGCCGCGCAGACAAATGCATGCTCCATATTCATCTCCTGCCGGCTGATACGCCTGCCGGCCAATGTATTCCCGAAAACATGTCTGTACAGGTCGTTGAGATACTCGTACTGTGTATATGGCCTGTCGGAATATTTCGCGGTACTTCCGACCTTCCCTGCCCGCGACATCAGTTTTCTCAGACAGGAAACCTGATAGTCAAGGACGATATCGTTTCCCGGGCCTGTCACAGACAGCAGCTCCGGTGTCAGCATCCATTCCGGCAGTTCCATCAGGCTCTCCATGATGAAATCCAGAGCCTCTTTCTGTTTCCGCCTGTCCACCGGAGTAAAGACAGGCTTGCCGTCCCCGTAGACGGGATATTCGAGGAAATTCCCGCCTATGTATTTCATGCAATGTCCCATGTAGCGGTTGAACTGACGGAGAATCTCCTTGTACATGGAGCATGTGAAATCATAGTTCTCCCCTTCTTCGGCTGTCCAGTCCACCAGGTTTTCAGCCGTCCTTTTCAGATTCTCCAGTCCGTACATGCCCGCCAGCACGGCATCATCGCCCACAGACTCCGACTGTGATGCCGGATCCACGGACGTGAAAATCTCCTGCTCGCCGTATCTGTACATAGGGTCATCCGCCTTTTCCCTGATCCATCCGTCCAGCACGGGCTTTTCATCTTCCGGTGCGGCTGCTTCAGGAATCAGTCTGTATCCCCATCTGATGGCGTGGATGTCATATACGCCGATAACAGGAGGTAGAAGCCACTCCACTCCGTCACCGGGCTGTGCCACATAGTTGCATCTCGCATAATCCATGATGGACGGAGTAGTCCCGTACACGGCAGTAAAGGACGGGCTTCTCAAAGAATCCACCGGATAGGCGTACGAACTTCTCATATTGTGTTTCAGTCCCAGAGTATGGCCTATCTCATGCGCTGCCACATAGCGCAGCATCTGTCCCATCACCTCTTCATCGAAAACCTTTTTCCTGGCTTCCGGATCCGTTGCCGATGTCTGGACGAATCTCCAGTCATGCAGTAGCTTCAGCACATCGTGGTAGAAATACACCGAGCCCTGGATGATTTCCCCGGAACGAGGATCTGTCCATGAGGGGCCCATGGCATTGGCCACCCGGGTAGAAGCATATCTGATACACGAATATCTGATGTCGTCAGGATCGAAATCCGGGTCATCTGCAGGAAAATCCCTGGCGATGATGGCATTCCTGAATCCGGCGGCTTCAAAAGCTTTCTGCCAGTCCTCCACTCCGAGACGGATATATTTCCTCCATTTTTCAGGAAAAGCATCGTCTATGTAATAGACTATCGGGGTTTCAGGTTCCACAAGTTCTCCGGCCGCGTATCTGTCCCTGTCTTCAGGTTTCGGCGCCAGATTCCATCTGGCAATATACCTGACGATCTCGCTCCTGTCGGCATTCTCTGAAAACTTCACGAACCTGTCGGTAAAATACCCGATCCGGTAATCAGCCAGCCGCGGCCTTGCAGGCTCGTCCGGCAATCTCGCCATCGAGACCGTCACTACTGCGGTAAAAGGCTCGTCCGACACCGTATAGACCATTCTGGTCTTGAAGACAATGTTTTCCGGGAATGCCTTGAAAGACAATATCGATGACATGTCCGACTTGAAGGAGCCTTTGATCCTGTCTATTCCGAACAGGGAATCGTATGCCGTAGACGGAATGAAAGGTGACATATATTCCTCATCCGCACAGAAAAACTTGGTGACGTTTATCAGGGCAGCAGATGAATCAGGAGTAAATGCCTTGATCGGAAATGCAGCCATCACCGGCTTGGCATAATTCAGCTCGAAACCCTTGGATATGCTTTCCGTACTGTCACAGACAGCATTCCGCCCGGCATCCAGCAGATACACTTTCCTTTCGTCCCTGGCCCATTCAAGCATCAGCGGTTCATTGGGCATCTGCCCGGCTATGACATCGGAATTGTCACTTATCGAAGACACCCTCGATGCCAGGAGCATCGGTTTTCCCAGCAGTGAATCGGGGATTTCGAGATAGTATGCCGACTTTACTTTGTGGATATTCATCAGCCCATGGGCAGATTCGGCATCCGGTGTGACAAGTTCGTCATAAGCGGATTTCTTCTCTGTCGGTGCAGAGGCTGCGGTCCCTGCGGTATCGCTTTTCTCGGCGGTCACCACAGGAGGCTCGATATCAGCGTCCTGAGCTATCATATTGGCCTGCATGCAGATGGCCATGCAGGCCGCAATCCATATTTTCTTCATATACAGCCGTCCGTTCCTTTTCGTACAAAATCGTGGCAATATAGCAATTTTCCCGCGATTTCAAGCCTCAGGCCATGATTTCCCCTTCAAGAAAACACAATGTCCGCGAAGTGCCGGTACCGTCAGTCCAGGCCGGCAGACTCTGCCAACGGATGATAACTGTACCCGTCACGGTCGTAGAACTTCACGAAAGTCTGCAGCCGTTCTTCGAACGAACCCCAGTCTTTCTGTTCCGGCTGCAGCCACTGTACTTCGGACAGGGCGGCCATACGTGGCAATGCCATGTAGAAAGCATGTTCGGGAGTGGAGATGTATTCCGCCCAGAGATTGGCCTGTACCCCGAGAATATGCGAGCGTTCTTCAGGCGTCATTTCAGGAAGCATGGGCTCGAAACCGTAGACTTTTTCGAGAGGCACATAGCCGGTCATGGCCATCGGCTCGTTCTCGAAATCATCTGTCTGATAGTAATCGAAATACATATACTGACACGGAGTCATGATGACATCGTGGCCGCGCCTGGCCGCTTCCAGTCCGCCGTCCACTCCTCTCCAGGACATGATGGTGGCACTCTGCGACACTCCTCCTTCGAGGATTTCATCCCATCCGATGACGCTTCTGCCTTTTGACCTCAGGAAATCTTCCACCCTGGTCATGAAATAGCTCTGGAGTTTTGCCTCCGCGGATGATTCCGCATCATCCTCCAGACCCTCGGCCCTGATTCTCGCCTGGCACTTAGGACAGGCCTCCCACCTCACCCGCGGGGCCTCGTCGCCGCCGATATGGATGTATTCAGACGGGAACATCGAGCAAATCTCGTTGAAAACCCCTTCAAGAAAGTCGAAAGCCTCCTCGTTTCCTGCACAGAGAATGTCCGGCATCACGCCCCATATCTTCGAAACCTCATAAGGACCTCCCGTACAGCCGAGCTGCGGATAGCAATGCAGTGCAGCCATCATGTGCCCCGGAACATCTATCTCCGGTATCACGGTGATATACCGGTCTGCCGCATACTTCACCACCTCGCGTATCTCATCCTGAGTGAAATATCCGCTCACGGGAACACCGTCGAACACGGAAGTGTCCCTGCCGACCATGGTCCCGTCTCGATATGAACCTTTCTCCGTCAGCTCCGGGTATCTCTTGATTTCGATTCTCCATCCCTGGTCGTCCGACAGATGCCAGTGCAGGGTATTCATCCCGTGAAAAGCCATCAGATCGATATATTTCTTCATATAGCTGACCGGGAACCAGTGTCTAACCACATCGCTGTGCATTCCGCGGTAGGCGAACCTCGGCGCGGCTGACACCTCGCCAAACGGGAAGATGACTCCCCTGCTTTTTCCTTCCTGCGCAGGTACGGACTTCCTCAGTGTCTGGATACCGTAGAAAACTCCCTTCGGCGAACCTCCTGCTATGACGATACCGTCTTCGCCGACTGTTATCCTGTATTCTTCCTCTGCCATCAGGGTGTCCTGTTCCAGGACAATGGCATTGTCTCCCCGTCCGTCAGGCCGGAGTACCGGCTCCAGACCGATGTCGGATTTCAGATAATCCTTGAGAAAACCGGCATTCCTGGCCATGTCCGGATCATCGCCGTCAAATACGACAGGCACGCCTCGTCCGAGAGTGAATTCCCCTTCTCCGGTCATTTCCATCCGCTCCGGAAGCGGTATCACCTTTCCGAAATCGGCCTCTGCCTGATTTCCGGTGCATGAACACATCGCCGTAACGACGATGATTCCCGACATCAGCTTTCCTTTCATCTCTTTATCCTTATATTTTGTGTATCAATGGCTTTCTGCATTCTTCCGCTATGGTTTACCTTATATAGTTCCCTCAGAAGACCGAAACCCTAAATTTCAAGGAAAAATGTCACTTCAACCACCCTCGTGTCACACAATGCGGTAAGGTTACAGCGTCACGGCCGTAGTCAGTCGGATGTCGCGTGAAGATGCGCCGAGCAGGATGTTGAAGACTCCTGGCTCGACAGTGAAGCGGTGAAGGTCCATGTCATAATAGGCGAAAGCCTCGGAATCCAGGACAAACTCCACCTGTTTCGTCTCGCCCGGTTCCAGATAAACCTTCTCGTAACCTTTGAGTTCCTTCTCAGGACGAGGCACACTCGCCGTCTCGTCGTTCACATAGAGCTGCACGACCTCAGCTCCTGCACGCTTGCCTGTATTCCTGACGGAAGCGGTCACACGCACCTTTCCGTCCGACAGCCTTTCGGCGGCGATATCGGAGAACTGGAAATCAGTGTACGAAAGACCGTAACCGAACGGGAAAAGAGGCTCGGTCCCGGCACGGTCATAGCCGCGATAGCCCACGAACACACCCTCGAAATAAGTCACGCGCTCAGGACTGTTCCAAAGCCTTTCGGTGTTGCAGTAGTAATTGTTGAACACAGGGTTGTCCTCCAGCCGTTTTTCCACAGTGATCGGCAGACGGCCGCTCGGATTTACCTTTCCGGAAAGGATTTCAGCTACGGCACGGCCTCCCTGCTGGCCTGGATACCAGGCCATAAGTACGGCTTTAGCCTTCTCAAGCACAGGATTGAAGTCCACTCCGCCTCCGGCATTCACGATGACTACCAGATTCGGATTCAAGGCGGCCAGGGAATCTATCTGCGCTATCTGCTCAGACGGAAGCTCGAATGGACGGTCATGTCCCTCGCCTTCAAGTTTTGAATTGAATCCTGCACAATACACCACTGCATCGGCCTTGACTGCATCGGACACCGGTTTATAGAAAGCGCCGACACCCTCAGTGACGGAAACAGTCGTAAACGGATCCACGGCACCGCTGCCGCCTCCCGTAGGGACATTGCCCGAATTCGGGCCTAAAACAGCCACTTTCCGGATTTTTCTGGAGAATGGAAGGAAATCATCCTCGTTTTCGAGGAGAACGATGGCCTCACGGGCCACTTTCAGGGCAGTCAGGTCGCAGTCAGGATTCTGTTCAGGCAGGGAAGAGTCTTTCTGCTCCCTGTCCAGGAAACCGAACTCTATGAGAGTCTGCAATATATGCCGGCACTTTTCATCGATGGTCTTTTCTGTCACAGTACCTGTCTCGATGGCTGTTTTCAGGATACGCGGATTCATGAACTGCCCCCAGGACATTTCGAGATCCAGGCCGTTGTTCGCCGAAAGGATACTGGAATATGTAGCTGTCCAGTCAGACATGAAGATACCTTCGAATCCCCACTCATCGCGGAGCATGTCCTTGATGAGAGCCTTGTTTTCCGTCATGTGTACGCTGTTCACCAGATTGTAGGAAGACATCACGGCTCCTGTTTCCGCGACCTGTACGGCCTTGCGGAATGCAGGAAGATAAATCTCGTTCAAAGTTCGCTCATCTATATCCGATGAGCCGTTGTTACGGTTGTACTCCTGGTTGTTTCCGCAGAAATGCTTTATGGTGGACATCACGCCGACCGATTGCATGCCTTTGATATACTGTACTGCCGTTTCCGATGTCAGGTAAGGGTCCTCGCCGTAGTATTCGAAATTCCGTCCGCATTTCGGGAAACGGTAGATGTTCACTCCCGGACCGAGCATGATATGGACGCCGCGCGCGCGGGCATCAGTTCCGAGCGATTTGCCGTAGGCATAAGCCAGTTCCCTGTTCCAGGTCGCTGCCGCAGCTATACCGCACGGATACATCGTACTTTTCGTATCATTTCTCACTCCCTGAGGGCCGTCGGCCATGCGTATGCGTGGAATGCCGAGACGGGGAATCTCCCTGATATAGAAGCCGTCTATTCCTCCGATATACGAGAGTTTCTCTTCAAGAGTCATTTTGGAGACGAGTTCGGCGGCACGCTGTTTAGAAGCTTCCGATATTGCCGGAGAATCCGGTTCCTGTTCTGGCCCCGACGGGGCAATGGCTGTCGCCGTAAGCGACAATGTCAGGCAGATTCCTGCCAATAATGTGGTTCTGGTCATTGTGTTGATTTATAAAATATTGTTACTATATTATCCGTTTATTTCAAAGTAATCCGGAGTGGACGGCCTGCGCTGACTATGTGACGATGGGTCTTGCCGCCATTGACCGAAACGGTCACCTCCAGTCTGCCGTTTGGCTGGCGGACGACTGAAATGTCGAAATCGCTGCCGAAAGCCTTGATGTGGCGAAGGTCTGCACGGTCCCAGGACGAAGGGAGCGATGGAGTCATAGTAAACGAGTGCAGTCCTGTAGGACGTATGCCGAATATGCCTTCGGTGACGATGCGGCAGTATAGTCCGCTCTCTGCGGAAAGATGTCGCTGCGCTCCCTCCGGCCAGGCTTCCACCATATAAGGCACGTGCTCGCCGAGAAGTCTCCGGGCGGAGAAATCATGCATGAAGCCGTAGGCCTCGTCCGCATAGCCGGCACAGAACAGGCCGCGGAGGGTATAAAGCGTTGCCCTGTCCCAGAAAGTATGGTCGCCCTGCGCTGTCAGCACACCGTCCGAAGTCATCAGCTCAGGCCCCAGAAGAGCAGCAGCCGTACCCTCGCGATGGAAATCCAGTCCCGTAACGAGAGGCAGGCATATCCATGAACGCAAAATGTCATTCCCGTCATAATACCGGTAAGTCTCATAACCTGACACCTCGGCTCCGAAATAGTCCGCTATCGCAGTCTCCATAAGCTCTGCCTCGGCCTTGTACTTTCCGGATACGCTCCGTGAAAATCCCATGTCATCAGCCAAATACGCAGCTGACAGGAGCGCATCATAATACAAGCAAGATGTGCTCAGATTCGCATCCCCGGAAGGGAAACGCCCCTCAAGTTCATCCGTATCGGAGGCCACCACCCCGTCTGCAGTCTTCTGCCTGCGGCAATACTCCAGGCACCATTCGATGAGAGGCCAGAGCTCTTCAGCCGTCTGTTCCTCCCCTGAAGCCATCGCGAATCTTGCAGCTCCGCAAGCCAGCATGGCGGCATCTCCACGGTCACCTGCACCGGCCCAGATATCAGTTCCCTCGGCAATGATGGAACTCGGTATCGGACTGTATCCTTCATTCATGAATTCACTGAAGAGCCTGTAACAATTTTTGGCAGACTCGTTTCCTTTCCGATATCCTGTAAACGGGAACAAGGGACTCACATACTCTCCCTGGTCATTTGTCCACAAGGCGGCATAGAATACTTCTCCTCCCGGGGCATGCATGTAACCGTTCTTCGTCTTTATGATGCTCTCGCAGGCACGTATCTTCGAAAAATAAAATTCAGCATCCAGCACACTGTCCGGACTTTCGAGGATGAGGGAAGATGACATTTCATCGATAAAGGAACATCTTGCGGCATATTCTGTCCCGTAATCCGGTGTGACTGTCTCCTCTCCGGCCACGCAGGCGGAAAAAAACATATCAAAAGAAACTTCGGCGCCCGGAGCCAAGGTATAATTGCCGTCCCCTGCCGTTTCGCCCTTAATGGTATAGATCCTGCCATCCGCTCCCCTTTCCGGATCAGTGGTGTAGATACATCTGCAGTCAGGAATGTTAAGAACGAAAGTCCTGCCGCCGATGTTCTTCAACGTATACTTTTCGCAGACCAGCAATTTGTCGGCTGACGGGAAAAACACGCGCGTCATCTCTATCTCGGGTTCATTGCCGGCCTTGCGGTCTACCCCAGAATATGTCCAGCCGACATTCCAGAGACTTTTTACAGTAAGAATGCCGTCAAAACGCACCTGAGTGACCTTTTCACCGGCGATCGTCATATCCTCTATGGAAATGGCCGGAACCACATCCGCAGAGGTTCTCCAGACCAGACTGCCGTGAGTGTCATTGGGGATTTTCCTGAGTGTCGGAAACACCAGCGAACGTTCGAATCTGAATGCTCCGTCGGCATCCACTCCCCAGCGCAGCACTTCGGAGACCTTTTCTCCGGTCATTTCGAGATGGTCATAGTGCGGAATGTCATCTTCCGGCTGCCATACGATAGCTCGTCCATCATCCGCCAATGTCCACCGTGGCTTCTGTTCTTTCTGCCGGTTTCCATCATTCTGTGTCTGCGCCGTCAGGCTGAAGGCACAGCACAGGCATGCCGACATGACTGCCAGCAGTTTCATTCTCATCATTTTCATAAAATTTCCGCTGTTTTCCTGCTTCTTGTTACGGTTTGTCTATAACAAACTCAAACTGATCATAAGGCGCAGTCCTCCAGGCCTGGTCCGATGAAATATAAGATATCGCGAACAGCGGAGAAAACGTCCTCACGCCGATGGTCTTGCCGTCAGGCTTGAACTCCAGTATGCGGAGCCAGCAGTCTCCGCCGTTCCCGTGCCACTGGCCGTCGTTTGTCTGGGAATTGAACATCATCTGCGGAATGATATGCCCGTCGGCCGCAGGGTCCTCACGGAATCCGCATGTACAGCTGTAGTCTATGTCTTTCACGTCGCTGCCTGCAGGAATGCGTGGAGGGACCCCGGTGTGTCCGCAGAGAACGAGAACTATGTTCGATGAAGGATATACCAGTTTCTCCCACACGGCCTGAGGCCAGTTATGCGGAGTCACCTTGTACCACTTCTCGTCTTCGATACGCGTCCCGTCCGGCAGGATGAAAGAATGCACCAGGAGTATCACCTTGTGATCCGCGTATTCCGGTCTGGAAATCAGTTCAGATGCCCACTGGAGTATTTCATCGCGAGGAGCGAACTCCAGGGCCAGGATCAGTATCTTTCCCCACGCATCATCGCTGAACTCGTATGCGGCGTTCTCGAGGGTATGCACGTTCTGCCAGTTCGGCGCAGTCGCCACGAGATGCTCCATATTCAGAAGATTCCGCTCCGGATAGACATAGTCCGGCATCTGCGAATACCTGTGCTCGGCAGAGATGTAGCCCAAGTCATGATTCCCCTGACAGGCTATGTACGGCACCCTGTTGTCAAGGAACGAAAGCGAATGTGAAATGGCTTCCCACTGCTGTCGCGAGGTCTGGGTCCCGTTCGGAAAATCCGGAAGGCCACCGGCTATGAGCTTGTTGTTCTGCTCCACAAGGTCACCCGTAAGCAGAGCCGTCATCACATTCAGCCGCTTGGCATTCTGCGCTATCCAGGCCGTCTGCAGGTCGAAGAGAGGCTGCGTCGCGGCGAACTTGATGTAACTCTGCGCGTCACCGAACATGATCATGGAAAAGGATTCCGGATCTTCCAGCTGAGGATATACCGGAATAATAGGTTCGGACTGTTTTATCTGGCCCGAAACCTGAATTGCAGCCAGCAGCGGCAAAACCAGGGCAGCCGCAAATATCACAACACTACGTTTCATTATAATAATCACTATTAACCTTTATCTAAAACTTGTGCGGCCGATTGTATGGCCGGCCGCAATACCATGATTACAGTTTGGTGACGCGGACCCAGTCCACAAGCATGTATGACGGACAGTCATCAGGATTTATCGCGTTCGGTCCGGCAGGACCGACACTGAGGATGATGTGGAAACCGCCGCTGAACGGCCATTGCATGAGTTCCGCCTCGTTTTCAAGGTGCTGGTTTTCATATGTGAAGGCGATCTGCGGATTGTCTTCGGTACAGCCGTTGGCATCGTAGATGATCACTGCATCGTCAGTGATATCGGCTGCATAGGTGTTATATTCCCCGGCATTGTACCCGCTGTATTCCCTGTCGACATGATCCGTATTATGTCCGGTGTAGACATCGATATAATGTGAATGCAGGGTATGCTGTACATAGTCATGCAGATAGCTGTGTTCCATGATGTCTATCTCGCCGCTGTCAGGCCAGCCTCCGTAAGTCTGATATTCAGGTTCCGGCATCATCCAGATCGCCTGGCCTACGGATTCCGCGTCATCCACGAATTTGGCGCGGACTTCTATGCGGAACGGGGCCTGGAACCAGAGCTTGCCCTGGGTCTTGACGCCTCCTGACAGACATTCGCCGTCTTCTGAAACTATGGCCAGCACCAGATTACCATCCTGGATGTATGAATGGTCCGGGCTTCCCGACATGGAAACCTGCCATGCTGCCGTACCTCTCGGGACATAATTCCATGCATCCATATCAAGACCGTCGGCCTGGTCAAAGTCATCGAAAAAGAGCACGTCATCATCTGCACCTGGAAAACGGCTTTCGTAAGCCGAAAGCACTACCGTGTAGACTGTCTCCTCGCCGTCGCAGGTGACAGTGAAATCCTGGCTTTCAGGCCAGTCTCCGGTGAAATCCTTGGGATCCGGCGAGATGGTGGCTCCGTCCGCCAGCCTGTAGTCGACTTTGGAGACCTGGCCTCCGTATTTTATGGCTCCGATTTTAGCGATGTGGCTCTCCTGATCTATGGCCGCATGGTATACATAGTCGCCCACGGAGAGACTGAAACGTTCAAGCGGGTATCCTGCGTCAGGACTGACGCCATTCCCTGTACAGCCTGTCAGGGACAGGGCTGCAAGGGCTGCGGTCAAAAGTATCGTCATTTTTCTTGTCATTGTTTTTGGTTTGGTTTATCGTTTTGTCTTTGGCAGACGTGCTGCCGCTCGCATGCAGAAAATGGTGCCCGCCGTTATTCTGCCGGGGTGTACGGGATATACTCGAATGAATCTATGGTCATCGTGCCGTTGCCCAATCCATGTTCATCATCGCTTCCTATACCGAAATTATACTGGAAACCTTCATGGGAACTGCCGCTCTGCCATATATCTCCTACGTTCGTGCTGTTATCGCAAACCAGGATGTCGTTGATATAGACTTTTCGTGAGAGTGTCTGATTCATTTCGGTACCGGTCCTTGTAGTAGGGAAGATTTCTATCTTCAACACTTTCATGTCATTTACTGCCGGATAATCTGTAAATTCCGGTGTTACTCCCCAGCGAGTACCCCAGCCGTTATCAAACCCGAAATTGACTTGCCTGCCCCAGGACAGTGTAATATTGCCTCCGGCAGATAAATGGTTCGTATTGCCAGTCCCGCCAAGACGTATTGCAAGATATGTCTCGCCTTCCCAGTTGTTCATATAGAAAAAGCCTGATGTCAAATCAATTTCAGAGAATTTGATAATGAATGTTCCGTATTTGAATTTATCATAAGTTTTTACCATGGCCGCAGCATTCTCTGCAGTCAATGTGCCGTCCGTGGAAGCAAGGCCGACAGGAGTACTCTGGTTAGGGTCGACGCAGGACTGCTGTGAGACAGTCAGGGTCTTGGATTCCTGACCGGCGGCAGCAAGAGTAAGAGTATATGACTTCGCGTAGATATACTTCGAATAAGGAAGAGTGACCTTCACTTCCTGTGAACCTGTGCCCGAAGCAGGCTCGACAGTGACATCATCGCTGTCCGCCGAGATGGTCCAGGCTGTTCCTGCCGGAGCATCGACAGTATAGGTCTTTGACGCTCCCTTGTAGCTGAAGTTCAGATCCTCCGTCGCTGCGAATCCGAAACCGGACTGAGGGAAATCCTCTGCCGTGACAGTCACTTCCCTGATATCTCTGGCAGCCACTTCGAGAGACGCAAGCGAACCTGCAGCCGCAGTACCGTCGGCCATAGTGACAGTCAGCCGGAGATCCGAATAAGAACCTGGCAGCACTACCAGATAATAAGGTCCTGCAGCAAGATTCCCGTCATTTTCAGCCACGAGACTCACATTGGCGACAGTCTCCGATTCTGCAGCGACCGCAGAGTATGGCGTCCGGCTCATATCCACCGTATAAGCTCCGGCCAGACTCCGGTCAGCGGAAAGTGATACGGACCTGACTGCTCCTGTCACGCCTTCGACATTCACTTTCAGCATCGCTGCGACATGGTCGAAAACAAGGCTGTTATCCTCACCGGACTTGGCTACTGCAGGATTCAGCATGGTGTCAAAAGTGCCATCTGCCGTTGAATATTGCACGGAAGGCAGGGTCGCGCTGATGGTGTTCCCGGTCATGGATGCATTCCCGTCATACGGATACAATGCATTATACTGTACATCAGGAAGTGCCGACCCGCTGAATGTAGCGGCAGAAGAGCCTGCGCCTTCGATGATGTCGAATCTGTTTGTCTGACCGTCGAAAATGCCGATGGCATCGTTTTCTGACCAGACGACGGACTTTCCGTCATCTGCGATGGCCGTTCTGGTCAAGGCAGGCGTCCCTGCAGTGAAATCCATGGGAATACGCTCCCGGAGTGTATTCCCGGGATTCTCCTTATCCGAACATGACACGGCTGCCAGCACTGCCGCCGCACCGCATATCATAGAGAATATATTCTTTTTCATCACGATGAATGTTTTAGTCGTTAAAATCAAAATCGATGAATTCAGGATCGTTGAATCCGTTCAAGGTTGTCTCACTGCTGGCGCAGAATCCTATTTCTGGGTTCACTGCAGTTGTTTCGAAATACGGGCTTTCGTACCCGCGAGATTCATTTTGTTTCATAATACAAACGTTATCAATTATTCAAAAGGGATATACTCGAATGAATCGATGGTAATGGAACCGTTTCCGGCACCTCCTATTCCGAACTGGTACTGGAGTCCCGGATGGTCGCTTCCGGCCTGCCAGATATCACCTCCGCACCACGGTATGGCATGGGCAGGATTGTCATCAGGGTGATGCTCCAGGCTCTGTTCATAAACGAGAACGTCATTTATCCAAAGTTTTCTGGATACTACATTGTTCTGGCTGTAACCGGAACGAGTGGCCGGCTTGATTTCCAGTTTCAGGGTTTTCAATGCATTCAGGTCAATATCTGTCGTATAAGAATAGTCCTGTTCCCAGCCGTTGCTCCAGCCGGTATCTATCGACCAGTAGACTACCTTTCCGTCACTCAGGGTCACGGTCCCTTTCGTACCGACCAGATTGTTCTCCGTCTTGCCACCGAAACGGACCATCAGCACTATGCCTCCCGAGCCCCAGTTGTTGATGTCGAAATATCCGCTGCTGAGATTCACATCGGAGAACGTCCAGATGAAAGTTCCGTGTTTCCAGTAGTCCTGAGACTTGACATAAGCCGTACCGTCGTGTGCCGTCAAAGTGAACCCGTCGAGATCCGGAGTATTTACCGGCAGGGCAAAGGATTTCTGGATTATGGCCAGGGTCTTCGGTTCCATCTCGATGGACTCGTCATCCGACTCGAGAGTGAGGGTGTAGGTCTTGTCATTGATATACTTCGAATAAGGAAGAGTGACGGTAATGTCACCGGATGTTGTCCCGGAAATCGGGGTGATAGTGACAGACGGATCGTTGCAGGAAACTTTCCAGAGCATGGAAGCATCGATATGGAAAGTCTTGGTCTCGCCGGCATAGGCGAATGTCCTGGCAGTCTCATCAGTCTCGGTGAAATCAAGAGTCACAGGACCGTCCTGGATTATGGAAATGCTCCTGAAATCTTCTGCAGTCTCGATCCTGACAGTGGCCGTACGCATGCTTGTTCCCTCACCTGCAGATGCCGTGACCGTCACAGGCTCTTTCGAACCTTCTCCAGAAGAAGGACTGAATGTGATCCATGTCTGCGGTGAAGTGACTGTCCACGGCAGATCGGAAGTCACCGTGAAAGTCACGCTTCCGCCATTGCCGTCTATCATTCCGGACGGAGAAGTCACTTCCAGGCTGCTTTTGGCATTCTGCGTGATTTTCACAAGTACAGGTTCCTCCACTTCTTCCGCAGTGACGGTAAGGGTCGCTGTCCTCGGTTCATCGCTTGTATTGTCTTCGAATGTCACTGTAATGTCTGACGTGAGAGAGCTCGTGGCACTTGCTCCCGGTGTCACGCTGCACCACTCCTCCGAATCGTTATCGATGTACCATGGTCTGTTCGAGCTGATACTGAACGTGACCGGATCGGCAGATGCCGAAGCCACAGTGTATTCCGACTTGGCATCCACGACTATTTTCGGGGCCTGTTCAGGCTGCGAGTCTATTTCCGGAGTCTGATAGCATCCGGTAAGCGCCGCCATAGCCGCTGCGATGCAAGCTCCAAGATTGAAAATTGAATTGGTTTTCATTGTATTTTGTTTTAACATTCATCAATATGTTTTTCTTCGGTCAATATGTCTGTTGTCAGGCCCCACTGTTACCATCCCGGATTCTGCGGAGCCAGATTAGCATTCTTGAAAAGTTCCGACTGCGGCACCGGATAGAGGTTCATTTTGTCATTCCAGGTTCTGGACTCATACAGGAAACGCTTGTATGAATAATTGCTTCCTGATTCCCGGGTGATTTCCACACCGTATATGTCGGTCTGGGTCTCATCCCCTATCATCCATCTGCGGACATCCCAGAAACGATGGTCTTCGAAAGCGAATTCCACACGCCATTCGTTCCGCAAAGCCTCGATGAATTCATCCTTTCCGGTCACAGTCACATCCGGCATGCCTGCATTCGCCCTCACCTGGTTCAATGCCCAGGCTGCCGAATATGGAAATTCAGCATCAGTATACGTCGGACTGCCGAAAGCCTCTATCATGGATTCCGCGTATGCCAGCAA
The DNA here is from genome assembly GCA_944322815.1 of uncultured Bacteroidales bacterium. Classification (GTDB taxonomy): domain Bacteria; phylum Bacteroidota; class Bacteroidia; order Bacteroidales; family UBA932; genus Cryptobacteroides. The sequence goes on from CALUQB010000020.1 coordinate 36,918, forward strand.
GGTTTCCGCATAGCGGTACACTATCCAGTGATGCTTGTTGGTTACAGGTGAATCGGGGTCGAAGCTTGTGCTTTCCTGAACATACTTGCGCAGAAAATATCCTGTCGGAGACCCTCCTTCAGACACGGACAGGTCATCTCTGCCACCCTTATAAAGTGCTATGACAGAACCTTTGAACGAATCACCGTTGCACAAGACCGTCCTTGTAAAACGCGGGTCGCGGTTCAGATACGGACGTGCCGGATTGAACTCAGGGTCATCACTCACCCATCCCGAAGCCTCCAGCGTGACAGGATATCCGTTGACTGTCTGGAAAGCATCCACGAGATTCTGAGTCGGATATGTGCCCATGACAGCATTGGAACCGTATTTCATGCCTTCGGTAAAACGGATAGGGAAATTGTACAGCTCAAACGTAGTGGAGACATCGTTCTGACGGGCAAGCACTACTTCGGGAGAAAGAGGGTTGTTGCACTTGTCTGCCGGATCCAGCGAATACAGTCCGGACTCTATTATGTCCAGGGCAGCCTCGGCCGACCTCTTCCATTTCGCCGCATCCATCGAAGGATTATGCAGCCTGCTGGCCGCATAAAGAAGGGCCTTTGATTTCAGAGCCATGGCGAAGCCGCGTGTAATCCTGCCTGTCTCACTGTTCGCCACTCCGGTATATGAATCCGGAAGTTCCGGAGCGCATGCATCACACTCCGCGACAATGTATTCTATCACATCATTGAAATCCGTTTTCGAAATGCTGTTCGCCTCTTCTATATCCAGTTTCGTCAGAGGCATGGCTATGTCACCGTATCTTTTGGCAAGTTCGAAGAAGAAAAACACCCTCAGCACTCTGGCCTCATACTGGAAATACTGCATCTGGTCGAGCCAGTTCTGATAGTCAGGGTCTTTCTCGAAACGGGAGAAATCCGTTTCGGCGAAAGACTGCATGAATTCGTTGGCAGCCCTGATGCCGTAATACAGGCTCCATGCATCATCTACTGTATTCAGCGCAGACCAGCTGCCGTTGTTCATGTACTGTACCACTCCTCCGGTATCTCCGAACTCCGCATCGTCCGATGCACAGTCACGCATAGCTCCGCCTATCGCCCCGAAATCCTGAGGGATATAGGAATAGACATGAGTCAGCATCTGTTTGGTCTCGTCGAAATAGGAATAGACTCCGTCATAGTCCCGCAGGCCGTTCGTCTCGTCGAATTCGAGATAGCCGCAGGAAACGGCAGAGACAGCCGCCAGAATCACCGATATTGTCTTGAAAATTGTCTTCATATTATCTCTACCGTTAAAAATTGAACTTGAGTCCCACGTAGTACGATCTCAGAGCCGGATAAACCCTGCCGAGCTGCTCCGGATCGAAGATTTTCAGATTGTCTATACTGAAAAGATCGGTTCCCTGAACATACACCTGCATGTCAGCGAATTTTATCATGCTCTTCGGAAAAGTATAGGCCAATGTCAGGTTTCTCAGCTTCAGGAATGAGCCGTCCCTGAGCCAAAGCGAATTGTTCTGATAGTTGTTCTCATTGTCCAGCGTGGTCAGGCGCGGAATCGTGGCGGATCCGGAAGTCTCCGGAGTCCATGGAGTCTCATGCTCCAGCAATGTCCTGGAGATAGTTCTGTTGGATATCAGCGGGGTGTAAAGGGATGAATTCAGAACATGTACAGTCAGGCCTGTCATCCCCTGGAAATCAGCCGATATCTCGAAACCTTTCCAGCCGAAATTCACGCCGAAGCCGAAATACAGAGCCGGCACTGTGGAATGGTACATCTTGACGTAATCATACTCATCGATGAGATTGTCACCGTTCTGGTCCTTGTATTTCAAATCGCCCGGACGCACCTGCGAGAATGTCTGGACAGGACTGTTGTTTATCTCCATCTGATTCCGGAATATTCCGACCACTTCCAGCCCGTAGCATTGTCCGACAGGATTTCCCTTGTGGTAGAGGTAATCATACGGCTGGTAAGCCTGATTGTCGTTCACGACCTCCGTGGAAAGAAAGGCGCCGTTCGCGTAAACCCCGTAAGAGAAATCATTTATCCTGTCCTTCCAGGACAATGAGGCATCCACTCCGCGATATTTGTAAATGCCTGCGCACTGTTGTGCGACATCGATGCCGATGACACCCGAGACATTCGTGGATGCCACGAGGATGTTGCTCCTTTCTTCGAAGAAACCTTGGGCGTACAGGTTCAGCCTGTTCCCGAAAGCCCGGAACTCTGTTCCGAAGGTCACTTTTCTCAGTTTCTCCGGCTGCAGGTCTTCCACCGGAAGAGTACTTTCCTTCATTCCGTAGAAATGACTGGCATTGTCCGTAAAATAATATGAATTGCCGCCTATATACGACTGCCTGAACAGGTCGTGGGAAAGGTTTCCGTCCCATCCGGAACGTCCGCATGATGCGAAGACCTTGAACAGGTCTATCCACCGTGCATTTTTCATGAAGTCCTCTCCGGAGACGATCCAGGCTGCATTTACTGCAGGATAGAACCTCATGGCATTTCCAGGTTCGAGGTATGCCGAACCTGACCAGTCGGTGACTATGCCTGCGGAATACCTGCCGTCATAGGTATAGGATGCCGTGAGCAGGGCTGACAGCCATTTGTTGGAGACATTCTGCCCGTTCGCCACGTAGGACTGCATATCATAGATCGCAGCCGCGGAAACGGCATGCTTGCCGAATGTACGGGCATAGTCTACCTTCGCCTGGAAATCCATCCTCATGTCTATGGAGTAGAAACCGTTTGAATGTCCGAGAGCACGGGAATTGGTGCCGACTATCTCCGGTGATGTGATGACTGTGCCGTCTTCCGACATGGAGACATTCGAGTCTTCGTAAGCGAAGTTCTTGGACGTCTCGTCATACATTCTGCCGGTATCTTCGAAAGATATCAGAAGTTCGGCTCCGAGTCCTTCAGTCAGGACATCGAGATCCTGTCTCAGAGACATGTTCGCCACGACAGTACCAGTGGTGAAACGGTAGTTTCCCGTGTCTGCAAGCTGGGCGACATGGTTCAGTGAAGTATAGATATCCGTGCCTCCGTACACTCCGTCATCCTGTCTTATCGGGAAGGCGGCAGACGGTATCGAATAGAGATTGTTGATGACATTGGACGCACCTCTGGCCCTGTTGTATTCGCCCAGTTTTCCCATGATGCCGAGTTTCAGATGTGTGGTGCGGGTCACTTCCACATCGAAATTCGATCTGATGCTCAGGCGCACGTCGGACGGCATGGTGGAATAACGCGAATCCGTGTTGAGATTCCTGAACAGGCCGATATCGTACATGTAGTCCACCACGGAATAATAACGGAATTTTTCCGTGCCGCCTTCGAATGTGAGACCCAGACGATAGTTCGATGTATAATCCTTGTAGACTTCATTCCACCAGTCCACGTCAGGATACTCGGTCGGATACTGTCCGGTACGGAAAGCTTCCAGCTCGAAGTCATTGTACTTCGGAGAAAGTCCGTCAAGGGCCAATGCCTGATTCAGCGAGGTTGCATAAGTGTAGGCGTCCGCGAATTCCGGCGAACGGAACTGCGAATTGATGCCGTACTGGAAATCCGCCCCTACGCGCAGTTTTCCCGGAGTAGCCCTGCGTGTGGTGACGAGAACCACTCCGTTTCCTCCGCGCATTCCGTACATTGCCGCGGCAGCGGCATCAGTAAGTACTGTCACGGACTCTATTTCCGTGGCGGTAATGTCTCTCAGACTTCCTCTCGGAAAACCGTCCACAAGGATGAGCGGAGTCCTGCCGTGAATGGACAGGGACGAAAGGTTGTCATACGTTGTTCCGGAACCCTGGTAAACGTTCAGCCCGGCGATCTGCCCGTACAGGGCCTTGGCTGCATCGATGTTCGGAGCTTTCTCGAAAACGCTGCGGCCGACACCACGGTGTACGAAAGCACTGCTCCTGTCCAGGACTTCGATACCATAGCCGAGACTGATGGTATCCAGGCCGCTCTCTATGGCCAAAGTGTCCCTCTGGCCGGCAAAAGCCGAAACCGCCGCGGTAAATGATACAAGTGTGATATAGATTTTTTTCATATTCATGTTTTTCTAATGTTCTGTCTACCAGCCCGGATTCTGGACTATGCCATAGCCCTTGTCCACTTCGGTCTGCGGGAATGCGGCCAGATACCATTTGGTATCCCAGTTAATCGCCCAGTTTCTGGAAGCGAGTTCCGTTACCGTGAAGGTGAAAGACTCGGGATCGGTAAGTGTTCCGCCCACACCCGTGGCCTGCAGTCCGTAAAGTTTTTTCGTGAAATCCTGCGAGCGACCCCATCTGACGAGGTCGAACCATCTCACTTCCTCATATCCGAGCTCAAGCGCCCTTTCTTTTATCAGGGCTTCACGGAATTCCTCCTGAGACAGTCCCTGTGGTATTTCAGGCAGCCCCACACGTGCCCTGACATCATTGATCATCTTGTATGCTGTGGCATCAGGGCCTCCGTTGTATTCATTGATCGCTTCCGCATAGCTCAGCATCACTTCAGGCAGTCTGAGGTACGGCCACTGTATCGGTTTGCCTGCACGGTCGCTGTCCTGATTGAGAACGAATTTCATCTGGAGGAATCCTGTACCGACAGTATAATTCGGATGGTTCGTGTAAACCGGGGCTACCGAACCGTCTCTCCATGTATCTCCGGGTACGGCGCATGTTTCATAAAGCCGCGGTTCACGGGTTGGTGTACCGTCCGCTTCGAAGAACGGCTGGCGTGGAGGATTCTCCCAGTCGAAATTCTCATCGAAGTCCGTACCGTCATCCCATGCGAACATGTTCACGTAGTTCAGAGTCGGACCTGAATAGCGGACTTCCGTCAGAAACTGCTCCAGGCAGGAAACGTCATAGCCTCTCCGTGTCGAAATGAGGACTTCCGTACCTCCGCGGTCATAATAGGCTGACCGGAAAGCCGCCCTGTAGCCTTTGTGTGTCTTCTCCGTCGCCTGCGTAAGCTGGTATTTCCCGTTGGCATTCAGTTCATCGAAAAATTCCTTTCCGGCATCCATGGCTCTTTTCCACCTTTCCGCATCATAGTTTCCGTAGCAGGTATAAGCGTCAGCCTGAGGATGCCATGGTGTCGCGGAGTTGAAAGTAGGGCTTGCTGCCCAGAGAAGAATGCGGAGTTTCAGACCCAGCGCTCCGGCCTTGGTCATTCTGCCGTTTTCCGTCCCGTCATTCTTCCAGTTCAGATACGGTGCAGCCTCATCCAGAAGCTGGACGATATAGTCCACAGTTTCTGCGAATGTGGCGCGAGGAAAATACATCTCTTCATTCGGATCCACCGAATGCTTGATGAGAGGGACACCGCCCATATACCTGAGAAGTTCCGAATAGGCTATGGCTATGACCATCTTGGCTTCTGCCACTTTCCGCTGTCTGCTCATAGACGAAAGATCAGGAATCCGTTCGGCATTCTCGATGTAGATCCATGCATAACGTATGGCGCGGTATTCGTTTTCGTCCCCGAATCTGTAGGCTTCCGTTCCGCGATAGTCCGAGCCGATATTGCTCCCGTACGTACCGTTGTAGTAGAGGTTGACCGGACCGTCGCTCGGATTGTTCCTGCGGCTGTGGTTCAGGTCGGAAATGGACTCGAGCACGTTGATGCCGAGCTTGTCGTATTCCTTGCCGTCATAACGGTCCTTCAGATACACCGGCAAACCGTACGGCAGATAAGAGTATGCCTTGACCAGCACCTTCTCGGCATTGACTGACGAACTGAACAGCGTGTCCAGTGTTGCCCCGGAGCTTTCCGGATGCTCTCCGAGAAAAGCGTCTCCGAAACGCAGGTCATAGCATGAGACCTGCAGCAGCATGGCTGCCGCCAAAGCTGTAATTATAGATAAGTAGCGTTTCATTGTGACTTTTTAGAATGTTAGGTTCAGCCCGAGACTGTATATCTTGACGAGAGGATATGCACCGTTCCTGTCAGTAAGCGACTCGGGGTCGATAAAGTCGAGACCTGTGAATGTCAGCAGGTTATATCCTGAAAAAGAAATATTCAGAGACTTCACTCCCACGGCTTTCAGCCATCCTTTCCCGGGGAAAGTATAGCCGAAGGTGACGGTCTTGAGACGGAGATACGAAGCATCTCTGAGCCATAGCGTCGAAGGTTCCGAATTCCAGACTTCTGAAGTCTCCGCTGCACGCGGCAGGGTGCCGTCCTGGTTTTCCACTGTCCAGCCGTCTTCGTAGAAATACTCGAGAAGGCCGCGGCCTCCGGCGTTCGTATACGGGATTCTGTATTCGAGGTCCATAAGCTTGTTCACGTTCGTGGCTCCTGTCCACTGCATGGAGAAATTGAAACCCTTGAAATTGAAGCCTGCGTTCAGACCGAAGACATATTCAGGAATAGTGGAGTAGCCCGTGACCATCTTGTCATCTCCGTTCACTATCCCGTCACCGCTGATATCCTCATACATGGCGTCTCCCGGATAAACTTGCGAACTCGGCTGGGGAAGTTCAGGATTCAGTATCAGGCTGCCGTCCGGTCCTTCCGTGAAATCGCTGTACTGGTAGAGACGGACGAATTTGTACAGTCCGGTGTATCTGCCCACCGATCCGCCTGTCTGGTTCTGCCACGGGAATTCGCTTTCGATTTCATCCATATAGATGATCTTGTTCCTGGCGAAAGACACATTGGCCGTGGCAAAGTATTCGAAACCGCCTTTTGTCTTGTCGCGCCATCCCAGTGAGACTTCGTAACCATGATTGTTCACCTCTCCTATATTCAGTGACGGAAGTGTCATTGATATGATAGACGGAGTGTTGTTCGGCTTCAGGAGAATACCGGAACGATGTTCGAAGAAAAGATCGAGATTCAGCGAAAGCCGGCTACGCAGGAATTCGGCATCGATTCCGTAATTCTGCTTGACAGCCGTTTCCCAGGTCACACCGTCATTTCCGGCCACTCCTTCCCCGTAGGCTTCGGCCATATTCGGATTCGTTTCACCGAAACTGTACCCTCCGTTGGACACCCATACAGTGGGCATGTACATGAAACGCGTACTTCCGAGGTCATTGCCGACCTTTCCGAGTGAGGCGCGGAGTTTCAGATAGCTTATGAAATTCTGCGTTTCCATGAAGGGCTCCTCGCTGATGACCCAGCCGACAGACCCTGACGGGAAGGCACCGTAACGTGTCTTGCCGGGAGCGAAGTTCTCCGAGCCGTTATATCCGATACTGAAATCGGCGAGATACTTGCCTTTGTAGTTATAAGTGGCCCTGCCGACAAAGCCGACATAACTGTGAGGGATATACTGGTATGTACTTGTCTCTCCGGTACTGTATCTCGGATAATAGTCGCGGGACTGGTTGTAGAGGAACATGGCGGAGACCTTGTGTTGTCCTTTCGGCCCGAACGACCTGTCCCAGTTCAGCTTCCCTTCGATGTACCAGTTCCTGTCGCGCTCGTTCTCCTCCTCATATCTCAGGACATCGTCCTTGCTTTCCGGGACCAGCACTATGGTCTTGTCATAGTCCGGGTCAGTCATCGGCTTGGAGGGGTCATCGTAAAATGAAGCATAATATATCCTGTTGTACTCGTTCGACCAGGAATGTCTTTTCTTGTGAGTGTTGAAACTGTTGTCATATGCACCCTTGAGGGTAAGGGAAAGGCCGTCGGTGATGAAATCCAGACGCTGGTTGATCTCGACATCGATATTCAGTGTCGTATTGTAGTACTGTTCATATCCGTAGCCGAAAAAGGTGAAGTAACCGTCCCTGTTCAGCTCTATCCCTGTAGGGACTGATTCCGTCGGGACAAGTGTCCTCTTGCCGTCTATCAGGCCGGGACTCACCAGCGGGACCGTCCAGATCGTGACTGCATTCCACTCGGAACCGTCTGTCTTGACAGACAGCGGAGCCTGCTGCTTGCCTACATAACCACCTATATTGAACTTCATGGTAGTGCTCGGAGAAAGGCTGAAATCGAGGTTAGCGCGGTAGTTGTAACGGTTGTAATTGTAGTTGTTGTTATATGGAATGCTCTCGACCTGCTTCAGCACTCCGTTCTGATACAGATAGCCCATCGAAACGAAATAACGCGCGTTCTTGCCTCCTCCGGAGATGTTGATATTGTTCTTCGTCTGGACGAAGACATCATTGAACACCTCTTTTTTCCAGTTCATGTTCGGATAGAAAAGAGGGTCGGAACCGGTCCTGTACGCCTCCAGGGCATAGTCTGTAAAATACTTTCTGGCATCAGTCTCCCCATCGTTCTGCATTTTCATGTTCCAGTAGCGGGCGTATTCATAGCTGCCGACCTGCGACACCATGGTAGAAGGCTGCTGGAGACCGGTATTCGTGCTCACGGAGATGGAAGGTCTTCCCTCCTGGCCTCTCTTCGTAGTGATGAGGATGACTCCGTTCGCTCCCCTGACGCCGAAGACAGCCGTAGAAGCCGCATCCTTAAGTATGGAGAAATTTTCTATTTCATTAGGATCTATCTGGGAGAAGTCACGCTCCACGCCATCGACCAGAACAAGAGGCTTCGAAGCGGAACTGCTGAGGGAGCCGACACCTCGGATATATATGTCCGCAGCATCTTCTCCAGGCTGACCGGTAGTCTGGACAGTAGCCACGCCCGGAACCGAACCGGCCAGCACATTAGTGATACTCGACACAGGAGGCTTGATGAGTTCCTTCGTATCCACTACGGCCAGAGAACCGGTAATGGTAGCCTTTGTCTGGGTTCCGTAGCCTATGACCACCACGTCATCCAGCTTCAGCATATCGTCTTCCATGGTGACATTCCGTATGTTTCCCGAAGACGCAGGGAACTCCACTTCCCGGAAACCGAGACAGGAAAACAAAAGCACGGCATCAGCACTGGTAACTTTCATTGACCAGTTTCCGTCCAGGTCGGTAGAAACTCCGTTCCTCGTCCCTTTTTCGAGAATGAAGGCCCCTACTATGGGATTCCCGTACGAATCCCTGACCTGTCCGCCTACAAGATTTCCGGCAGATTTCTCAGGTGACGGACTTTCCTCCGTCTTCGTTCCGGACTTCTGCCAGATCACCACTTGTCTGTTCCGTACCGAATAGTCTGCATCAGGACCAAGAATACGGTCCAGGACAGTATTTATACTGACATTCGTCAATGATACCGTCACTTTCCGTTTCAGATCCACCGCATCATTCCTGAAGACAAAACGATATCCGTATCCGTCTTCGATCTGTTCCAGAACTTCGCCCAAAGGCTTGTCCTGAACATGCAGTGTTATACTGTTACCCCCCCCTGAGCGAAAACCAGAGGCGAAGCCAGCAGCATTACCGCAGCGAAGATCCACTTTGCAAGTCTTCGACTGCCACTCAAAGATTCATTGATCATATATGGTTAATAATTAGTGTTATCTTCCGGATTCAGTCCGGCCATGCGGTTCTTTAGGATTCCATGGTTCAGTCCTCGGCCAGCACCGTAATCCTTTTTCCTCCGTCTCCGTATTCATACTTCACGGGAACCAGAAGGGCTATGTTTCCGAGAGCCGTTTCCAGACCGTCATTCACCATGAATTTTCCGCTCACCTTTACATCTTTCAGGCATTCATCAGGAAAGACTATCTCCACCCTGAAATAGTGCTCGAGCTTCGTGAATATCTCCGATACAGGCGTGGACTTCAACAGCACATAGCCTTCCGTCCACGATGTATATTCTGCCACATCCACTTCCCTGAGAGAGGTTTCCCCGCTCGCGGCATTGTATCCGAACAGCTGGTCTGGATGCATGGTCACACATGTGCCGCCGTCTGCAGGCCTGGCCTCGACCTGTCCTTCCACCAGGACCACGGTCTGGTTTTCATCATAGGCCGTGACATTGAACTCTGTTCCCAGAACTTTCACCTCCATTCCGGATGTGGTGACCACAAAAGGCATGTCCGGATTCTTCGCCACATCGAAATATGCTTCGCCATGAAGATTCACCCGCCTTTCCGTCCCGTTCCCGGCAATGACTTCGAGTCTGGAGCCGGAATTGAGCCTGATTTGTGTCCCGTCGTTCAGCACGGTCATCGTCTGATGTCCTACCGGAGCTTCCAGAGTGGCTACCGCCAATGTCTGCGGCTCTTCATCGTTCATGAACCCGAAGAACCATACCCCTGCCGCCACTGCCGCCGCCACTGCCGCAGATGCTATCCACCTCACAATATGGATACTCCTTTTCCTCTTTCCGGCCGCATCATCGCAGTCCGAAAGCAGCAACACTTCGTAAATCCTGCGCAATGTCTCCAGTTCTGTCCTGTTTTCTTCACTGCACCTGGCCCAATTCATGACTTCGAGACGTTCGTCCAATGTCGCATCACCTCTCAGATATTTCAATAAAAGCTGGAAATTTCCTTTCATAACCGTTCGCGATTTGGCATAAAACAATAATAAGTTCCCTCAAGACGAAAGAACCCTAAAAATAAATTGAAATTTTTCCGGTTTTGCACTGTCGGACCCGTCCGGGTCCGTTGCCGGCTCAGAAAGCAGGAAACGGCACTATATGCCCAGCAATATGCCGACAAGCGGAAGATAATCTTTCAAAGACACTCTCAATGCCTTGAGAGCCTTCGTCATATGATATTCGACGGCTTTCTCGGTGATGCCGAGCTCCGATGCTATCTCCCTGTTGCTCAATCCCTGGAATCTGCTCAGACTGAATATCCTGTCGGTTTTCTTGCCCAAAGTCTTCAAGGTGGAATTCAGGATTTTCTGCACATCACCCGCGAACAAGGTATGCGGATCACATGACTGGAGACTGTCGATCCTGAACTGGAGTTCATCCTGAATCGAAGAACTCATTTCTCCCTGGACACGCATTCTGACACTTTCATGTCTGAGATATTGGAGAGCCTTGTTCCTTATGACTGAAAAAAGGAAAGGAAGTACCATTTCTATTTCCTCACCGGAAGCCTTCCGCTCCCAGTATACGGACATGGCTTCGGCAGCCAGCGACTCCGCCGTATGACTGTCGAAGACATATGATTTCGCGAAAAGAATGCACCTGCGGTAATATCGTGACCAGTTGTCTTCAAAATCAACGTTTTCCTTTTTTCTCCCTCCTGACATCATAATCTGCGATTTCAGCCGCACAAACTTAATAAGTTTTTTCATATTTTCCACCAGCTGCATTGTCGAAATTTTTTGTTAAGTTTGGCCTTTGTTTGGACAGGCGGCCTCATCAGAGGCAAGTTTTCCTGCCGTAAAAAACGAAAAGAATGGTCACGGAACTGCTGAACAAATACATCTGGCTGGTGCAGAAATTCATCACGGCCGGAGACCGGGGACTGAGCATGGAGGAAATCGGAAACGCATGGGAACGCAAATTCGGCACCTCCTATGCCAGACGCACTTTCAACAATCACAGGGAAGCCATAGGAGAAGTCTTCGGCATAGCCATAGAATGCGACAGAAGTACGAACAAATATTTCATCCCTGACAGCTGCAGCATTTCCGACAAGGACACGGGGATTTCATGGCTTATCGATACTTTCACCGTAAACAACATGCTCTCCCTGTCGAAAGAGAAGCTGTCCGGGCGCATATCCGTGGAAGAAGTTCCCTCCGGAAGGAAATTCCTGACACCGCTCATGTCCGCCATGCAGGAGAACAATCCTGTCGAGATCATGTACCGGAAATACGGAGCCGGACAGGCGGAAAAACGCCACGTACATCCATACGGGATAAAGGAATCAGCCCAGAGATGGTATCTGGTAGGCTGGTCGGAAGAGAGGAAAAGCTGCAGGGTCTATGCCCTGGACAGGATCGAAAGACTCACGGTCCTGCCTGAGACATTCGCAATGCCTGCCGGATTCGACATCGATTCCCTGTTCGCAACATCATTCGGCAGCTATCTGCCGTCAGGGCCGGCGCAGAAAATCTTTTTCAGGGCCTTCGGCAATGAAAGTTCCTATATCAGGGATCTGCCACTGCATCACACGCAAAAAATCGAAGGGGAAGACGGGGATTCAATGATTTTTTCCATATTTGTAGCTCCGGACCGTGCCCTGCTGCTGGAATTCCTGCGTCATGGGCCGGGCGTGGAAGTCATATCACCTGAAAACGTGAGACAGGCCATACGTGAGCTGACTGCCGAAATGGCCGGACTCTATTCCGGGAAATGACATCAGGACAAAATTTGAACAAACGACAATAAAATGAATACTTCACCTGTAAAGAACAACAAGGCCATCAGAAGCACACTCCAGGCTCTGGCATGGATAGCCGGAATAGCCTGCCTTATTTACGCTGTATCATTTCTGGTCAGAAGAAGTTACGATATCATGAAGACAAACACCAGGGAACCCGGCTACATCACATGTCCGGACGTAAAGATCGAAAACGGAAAGATGACTCCCGAAGTACTGCTGGCATTCGGAAAAGTAACCGACCCGCAGATATCTCCAGACGGGGCCTTTATATTATATAATGTATCATACACGTCCATCCGGAAAAACCGCTCGTGTGCAAATCTGTATATTTGCAATGCCGATGGCAGCGGAAGGCAGCAGCTCACTGCCAGCGCACACTCCATCAGCAATGCGAGATGGTGCGACGGAGGAAAGAAAATCATCTACCTCCGGGACGGACAGATATGGATAGCCGGACTCAGGCATGGAAAAAAAGGATGGAGCTTGCGGAACGAAGACAGGATCTCCGACATCCCTGCCGGAATCCGTGAATTCAAACTGTCACCGGACCAGACCCGGCTGATGTACACCAGCACCGTGAAGAGCGGAGTCAACAGACCGTCCGACCTGTACAAGGACCTGAAAAAATCCGATGCGATCATCACTGATGACCTGATGTACAGGCACTGGGACCATTGGGTGACAGAACTCCCCCATACCTTCATAGCCGACATCAACGTGAAATCCCCTAAATCGAAAGGCATACGGAAAGAGAATTCCACCGACATTCTGGCGAATGAAAAAGGACTTTATGAACTTCCTGCCGAACCGTTCAGCGGTATCGAGCAGCTGGCATGGAGTCCGGACGGGAAGACCATAGCCTATTCATGCAAGAAACTCGAAGGAAAGGAATATGCGTTTTCCACTGATTCCGAAATCTATCTGTATGATGTAGCTTCCGGTTCCTGCACCCGGATAGAGATGGGCGGAGGTTATGACACCTGTCCCGTATGGTCGCCTGACGGCAGGAAGCTGTGCTGGCTGAGCATGGAAAGAGACGGCTATGAGGCTGACAAACAAAGGCTCATGGTAGCGGACATCGACTGGAAGATCCAGGTCGGAGAAGAAGGGAAACGTCTCCCGATGATAAGCGGCATCAGGGACCTGACTGCCGGTTTCAAATACAATGCGGCCGGCCCGGTATGGGATTCCTCATCGGAAAAAATCTATTTTAACGCATTGGCCGAAGGCCTTCAGGGAATATTCGTCGCTGACATGACCGGTGACGGCAGTATAGAGAGGGTGACAGGAGACGATCTCTGGTACGATTTCAGTTCGCCTTTCCATATTGCATCCGGAGACGGGGTGACTTCGCTGCTCACGAGCTGGTGCAGCATGGACTTCCCTACCGAGCTTGTGGCCGTGGACATCACCGGCGACAGTACGGCTCTCCGGCCTCTGACTTCCGAAAATTCCGCACTTCTCGACAGACTGGCAGAAACTGTCACCGAAGCCCGCCATATCAGGACAGTTGACGGAAAGGACATGCTGACGTGGGTGATATATCCGCCTGATTTCGATGAGACCAAGGTCTACCCTTCCATCCTGATATGTCTCGGCGGTCCGCAGGGAACTCTCAGCCAGGGGTGGTCTTACAGATGGAATTACAGACTGATGGCTTCACAGGGTTACGTGGTGGTGCTTCCCAACAGACGGGGAACCACGGCTTTCGGGCAGGAATGGACGGAACAGATTTCCGGAGACTATTGCGGACTGAACATCCAGGACTACATTTCCGCCGCCAAGGCTCTCAAAGCTGAAAAATACATCGGGAAGATGGCTGCCTGCGGAGCCAGCTACGGAGGATATTCCGTATACTATCTCTGCGGCGTGCACGGTGATGTCTTCGATGCATTCGTAGCACATGCCGGCATATTCAACGAAGAACACATGTACATGACCACTGAAGAGATGTGGTTCCCTAACTGGGACAACGGCGGCCTTCATGAGTACGAAGTGACGGATGATTTCCGTGAAGGCAGGCATCCGACAGGGCCGGAAGGTGACGGGGAGACATTCGGCGGTATCAGACAGGGCGGATCTCCGTGGAGCACCCTGCCTGCAGCCAGACGACATTATGCGAATTCTCCGCACAAATTCGTGACCGCATGGCATACGCCTTTGCTGGTGACTCACGGAGGCATGGATTTCAGGGTTCCGGTTGATGAAGGAATGGCTGCATACAACGCGGCACAGATGATGGGTGTACCTTCGGAACTCATCATTTTCCCGGATGAAAACCACTGGATACTGAAACCTCAGAACGCTCTGCTCTGGCACAGGGAATATTTCAAATGGCTGGACAGGTGGTGCAAATAAGAAAATTTATTATATTTGCAGTCCTTTTCGCCTCCGTAGTTTAATGGATAGAATTTCAGATTCCGGTTCTGACGGTTGGGGTTCGATTCCCCACGGGGGTACA
>CALUQB010000021.1 GCA_944322815.1 uncultured Bacteroidales bacterium
CAGTTAATGATTTTGGCGTCACTCAACCAAAAGAAAGCCTGCGAATAGTCACGCATACGGGCTTCGCTCTGCAAGGCGGACAAGACAAACTTCTTTTCATGTTTCTGCAATTGACCCGGTATTTCCTCAAAAATAGCGGCAACTTTGGTTTCCTGATTGTCGGCGTATTTGTGAATGTCATTGCGATAAAGGGCCAATATGTCACGCTTCACCTCATCAACCTTTTCAAAATCCCGCGTTTCCACATATTTGGCGACAGCCTGCGGCATACCCCCGACAATCAGGTATTGCCGGAAATAATCCATTGCCCGGCGGTGGAAAGCCTCCATAGGAAGACGTTTGTCAAACCGCATCCGTATGTAAGGCATCAGCATCCCGTCTCCCATAGCCCACAGGAATTCCTCAAAATCCATTGGGAACATTTCGATGGAGTGTTCTTCGGAAGGCAACATGATGTTCTTGACATTCTTCTTGATGGAAATAAGCGAGCCTGTCTCAATGTAGTCATAACGCCTGTCAGCCACCAAATGCTTGATGGCAGCACGGGCACGGGGACAAAATTGCACTTCATCGAATATGACAAGGGAACGTGCTTCCTCGTCTTTCGTCTGGCGGGGGATGAGCTTTCGCCTGAAGTAAAGCTCCAGATTCATGAAAAGCATGTCGAGGTCGTCCAGATAAAGGTTGAAAAACTCCATAACTTGCGGATTTACCTTGCTGAAGTCTACCAAAATGTAAGACGCATATTCCTTATGTGCAAATTCTTCCCCAAAAAGGCTGTGGGTCACCCTCGGTTTCATTTCTCAAATCCCTATCAACCGATACTCCCCATAGGCCTACCAGTGACCTGAACTTAACCTATCCTATCCCGCCCTGCATCAATTCCAAAGACAGGATTTCAAATATTTCATCAATACCATAACGGCACATCAAAAGAATCTCTATCTTTGCAGGATATATGCGGCTTTTCTCCTACCGGGATCAGGCCACTTTAAACTGAAAGTTCTTTGATGTCTTTTTTTGAAGTTAGACGGTTTTTCGACCGGATAGAACGACCAAAATCCGCAGAAAAAACCAATACAACTTACAAATTAATGGATATGGTTTTCAGCCAAAACACACGAAAATTTTGTTACTCGTTTGTTACTTTTACCCTATTCAAGACACAAAAGAACCACTTAAAATATTAATTAACAAGAATATATGCCAGACAGCAATTTCATAGACTATGTGAAGATATACTGTGCTTCCGGAAACGGAGGTGCAGGTTCCACACATCTGCACAGAGCCAAATATGTACCGAAGGGCGGACCGGACGGAGGTGACGGAGGACGCGGAGGACATATCATCCTCAGGGCGAATCCACAGTTCTGGACTCTTATCCATCTGAAATACCGCAAGCACATCAAGGCTGAACATGGAGGTGCAGGAAGCGGACAGTTGCGCAAGGGAAAAAACGGAGAGGACGTTTACCTGGATGTCCCCGTAGGTACGGTGGCCAGGAATGCAGAAACAGGAGAAATACTGTTCGAACTTCTCGAACCGGGAGAAGAAAGGATACTGGTAAAAGGTGGACGCGGAGGACTTGGAAACAACAACTTCAAATCCGCTACAAATCAGACTCCGCGATATTCGCAGCCGGGTGAACCTGGTGAAGAAGGCTGGTTTATCCTGGAACTGAAAGTACTTGCAGACGTAGGACTCGTGGGATTTCCGAATGCCGGCAAATCGACATTGCTCGCCGCAGTTTCTGCGGCGAAGCCTAAAATAGCGAACTACCCGTTCACCACGATGGAGCCGAATCTCGGAATAGTGAGCTACTACGATGACCAGTCTTTCGTGATGGCAGATATCCCCGGCATCATCGAAGGTGCGCATCTGGGCAAAGGCATAGGACTGAGATTCCTCAGGCACATCGAAAGGAATTCCATACTCCTCTTCCTGATACCTGCCGACAGTACTGATCCGGGCCATGACTATGAAATACTTCTGAATGAACTGAAAGAGTACAATCCGGAACTGCTGGTAAAAAGCCGGATACTCGGAATATCAAAGTCTGACATTCTGGACGGGAAAGCCAGATCGGAGATGGAGGCGAAGCTTCCTGGCGACGTACAGCATATCTTCTTTTCCTCACTGTCAGGAGAAAACATACCCCAGCTCAAGGACATGATCTGGAAAGCTCTTCACGAAGCCAACATTTAGGAGGAGACAAGCATGGTTCTGTTCTGGCAGCAAATTCACGAAATAGACCAGCAGGTGACACTGGCGATAAACAGCATGCACTGCGGCTTCACCGATGCCGTCATGGTATTCTTCTCGAGGATTCCGGTATGGATTCCCATGTATGTCCTCGTGGCTGTATTCCTGTTTCTGAGGCTGGACTGGAAAAAGGCACTGATAGCCGTGGTATCCATCGCCCTGACATTTCTGCTCTGCGACCAGATCGCGAATCTTTTCAAGGAAGGGATAGCCCGGCTAAGACCATGTCACGATGATTTCATGGTTGGCGAGGGACTGCGCATACTGGAAGGGAAAGGCGGCATGTACGGCTTTTTTTCCGGCCATGCGGCCAATGCTTTCGGCTTCGCCGTAAGTTCATACATGGCTTTCAGAAATGACAAAAGACTGAAGTACAGGGGTTATGCGGCATGGATCTTCTTCTGGGCGTTCATGGTCAGCCTGAGCAGGATATTCGTAGGAAAACACTACGCTGGCGATGTGACGGTCGGGATAATAGCCGGTACGGTACTCGGACTCGCATGCGGATTTCTGGCAAGATGGATCATTTCAAGAGTCCCGGACAAATGCCGGACAACAGGAAAAGTAATTCAGAAGAATTCGTAATACAATGACAGAAAACATCACTGAAAAGATAAAAATAGCCGTCATCGGACTGGGATATGTCGGACTGCCTCTGGCAAGACTGTTCTCCACCAGGTTCATGACCATAGGATATGACATGAATCCGGCCAGGGTGGAAAGTCTGAACAAAGGCCATGACTCCACACTTGAAGTGGATGACATGAAACTGCAGGAGGCACTTGCGGGCGGCCGTCTCGTATGTACCGCCGACTTGGAGGACATCCGGGACTGCAATTTCTATGTAGTGGCAGTTCCCACTCCGGTAGACGTAAACCATAACCCCGACCTCTCCCCTCTCATCGGAGCCAGCGAAACTGTAGGAACCGTCATCAGCAAGGGGGATACGGTCGTATATGAATCCACGGTATATCCCGGAGTCACCGAAGAAGAATGCATCCCATGCATAGAACGGGTGTCCGGACTCAGACTTAACACCGATTTCTTTGCAGGCTACTCACCAGAGCGCGTAAACCCCGGAGACAAGCAGCATACGGTGGAGAATATCAGGAAAATCACTTCCGGCTCCACACCAGAGACAGCCGATCTGGTGGACAGGGTTTACAGCGAAGTCCTGGAAAACGGAACATACAAGGCATCGTCCATAAAGGTGGCCGAGGCTGCCAAAGTGATAGAAAACAGCCAGAGAGACATAAACATAGCTTTCGTGAACGAGCTGTCCAAGATTTTCTCCCTCATGGGAATAGATACTCTCGAAGTGCTGGATGCGGCTGCCACCAAATGGAATTTCATCAAGATGAATCCTGGCCTGGTGGGAGGACACTGCATTTCCGTAGACCCGTACTATCTGGCACAATGCGCCCAGAGACACGGTTACAATCCCGAGATCATCCTCGCAGGACGGCGCGTAAACGACAGCATGGGAGCATACGTAGCGAACCAGACCATCAAGCTCATGCTCAAGAAAGGAATCCAGGTCCTCAAATCGAAAGTCATCATCATGGGATTCACGTTCAAGGAAAACTGTCCTGACGTAAGAAACACCAAGATCATTGACATATACAGGTCTCTGGAAGAGTATAATGTAGACCTGACAGTATATGACCCGTGGGCCAGCCGCGAGGTAGTGAAAAAAGTGTACGGAATAGACATAGTGAACGAGCTGCCGAAAGAAAGATTCGATGCGGCCATAGTAGCCGTGGCACACGGTCAGTTCCGGAGACATGAAGTGGACATGGACGCTCTGCTTAATCCGGTACATGTCATTTATGACGTGAAAGGCATATTGCCGCAGGAAATCATTGACGGACGGCTGTAGGCGGTCCGTCATGACCAGGAGCAGCAGCAACGACGCCCCGGACGACGGGAACATTGCACGGAGTGCAGAGTTATATTGGAAACAACAAAGGTATTGCCCTGGATAAGGGCACTTATAACTTATAAAAGAATGGCGAATTTTGCGATAGTCGGAGTGGCCGGATACATCGCTCCGAGACACCTGAAAGCCATTGCCGATACCGGCAACAAGGTAGTGGCTGCATACGACAGGTTCGACAGTGTGGGAAGACTAGACAGTTCTTTTCCCGACTGTGCCTTTTTCACGGAGCAGGAACAGTTCGAAGAATGCGTTGACAGGCTCAAAGGCACTGAAAAACAGGTAGAATGGCTGACGGTATGCACTCCGAACTATACACACGCCCCGTTCTGCAGATACGGTCTGAAAAACGGGATGGATGTCATCTGTGAAAAGCCGGCGACCCTTCACCCGTCAGAAATAGACGAACTGGTGAAACTGGAAAAGGAAACCGGACACAAGGTGTACAATATCCTTCAGCTGCGTCTTCATGACAGCATCGCCGCACTCAAGAGAAAGGTCGATGCAGGTCCGGCGGACAAAAAATACAATATCGAGCTTACTTACATCACTTCGAGAGGCAAATGGTACTATGCCTCCTGGAAGGGAGACAATCACAAGAGCGGAGGAATAGCGACGAATATCGGAGTGCATTTCTACGACATGTTGCAGTGGATTTTCGGTCCGGTCAGGGAAAATACAGTGCATATTTCCAGCTTCGACCGTGTAGCCGGAAGGCTGGAGCTGGAAAAGGCTTCCGTGAAGTATTTCCTGAGCATAAACGGCGAGTGTCTTCCGCCGAATGCAGTACAAGGAGAAAAACGGACTTACAGGACACTGAATATCGACGGGGATGAATTCGAGTTCAGCCAGGGTTTTACGGAGCTGCACACCAGGAGCTACGAAAAGATTCTGTGCGGTGAAGGCTTCCGTATCGCCGAGTCCAGGAACTGCATACAGATAGTGGAAGACATCAGAAATGCGGTACCTGTCGGGCTGACCGGAGACTTTCATCCGCTGGCGTTGAGGCCGTTGGCCGGGCATCCGTTCGGCTGGAGGGATGTTAAATATTGATTTTATGGGTAGGGGTGATATTATTGAGGCAGCAATGAAAATCAATATGGTTGACCTGAAAGGTCAATATCTTAAAATAAAAGATGAAATAGATGCCGGAATCCAGGCCGTGATCGACAGTTCCGCTTTCATAAACGGACCTGCGGTCAATGAGTTCAGACACCATCTGAGCCAATATATGGGCGGACTCGACGTGATTACATGCGCAAACGGAACGGACGCCCTCCAGATCGCCTTGATGGCCCTGGGACTCAAGCCTGGTGACGAGGTGATAGTTCCGGCATTCACTTATGTGTCCTCCGCTGAGGTGATAGCCCTGCTCGGGCTTACTCCAGTGATGGTGGATGTGGATCCAGACACGTTCAATGTGACTGCCGGAAATATACGCAAGGCACTGACTCCGGCATCGAAAGCCGTGATTCCGGTCCATCTGTTCGGTCAGAGCTGCGATATGGAGCCGATACTGGAACTTGCCATGGAATACGGATTACATGTGATAGAGGATAATGCCCAGGCAATAGGTGCCGAATATTCTTTCAGCGACGGACGCAGGGTCAGGACCGGTGCCATGGGAACTATCGGATGCACATCTTTCTTCCCTTCGAAAAATCTCGGTTGCTATGGAGACGGTGGCGCGATCTTCTGCTCCGATGACGCTCTGGCAGAAAAGATAGCCATGATAGCGAACCACGGGCAGAAAGTGAAGTATCATCACTCCGTTATTGGGTGCAATTCCCGTCTGGATACCATACAGGCTGCTGTGCTGGATGTGAAACTAAGGCATCTGGACGAATATTCCAGGGCACGGAGTGATGCAGCCGCATATTATGACGGCAGGCTGACTGAACTAGATCCTGACGGCAGGTATTTTCAGATTCCGGTCAGGCAGAAGAACAGCACTCATGTATGGCACCAATATACACTGAAAATCCGCAATGGCCGGCGGGACGGGTTGAAAGCTTTTCTGGCGGAACGCGGCATACCTTCCATGATATATTATCCACTGCCATTACAGGAGCAGGAAGCGTTCCTCGGAGTGGCCAGGGAGGCGGAAGATCTGTCCAATGCCAGAGAATGCGCATATTCTGTCCTGTCACTGCCCATGCATACCGAACTGACGCATGAAATCCAGGATGCTGTCATAGCAGGAATCATGGATTATTTCGAGCTTTAAAAGAAGCGGACATAGAGAAGTCATGGAAAAAAACGGATATTTCATACACGAATCAAGTTACATCGATGATGATGTCATCATCGGAGAAGGCAGCAAGATCTGGCATTTCTGCCATATTCAGAAAGGTGCTGTCATAGGCAGGAACTGCTCGCTGGGACAGAACGTGAATATCGGCTGCAATGTGAAGATCGGGAACGGGGTCAGAATCCAGAACAATGTATCCGTTTACGAAGGTGTAGAACTGGAAGACAATGTATTCTGCGGTCCGTCTTGCGTATTTACTAACGTCCTGACTCCTCGTGCTCATTTTCCAGTCCATGGTGTCTATACACGAACTTTGGTGAAAGAGGGTGCGTCTCTTGGAGCGAACTGCACCATAGTCTGCGGCCATACCATAGGAAAATGTGCCATGATCGCCGCCGGAGCTGTCGTGACTTCCGATGTGAAAGACTTTGCTTTAATGGCCGGTGTGCCTGCCCGACATGTCGGTTGGGTCTGTGAATGCGGCAGGAAACTCGGAGATGATCTGAAATGCTCATGCGGCCGCACCTACAGGACCGACGGAGATACCCTTGAGAAAATCTGACCTGATGATAAAATGAGGATTTAGCGGTTAAAATTTATATTTTTAACGACCCATTTCCCGTTCCTTTTTCCGTTTTCCCGTTCCAGCAAGCCACGCTCTATCAAAGAAGGGGTCATTCGCTTGACGGTTCGGGGAGATTTGCCGATATGTACGGCAATCTCAGTTTGTGTGGCATTTGGATTGTCTTGGAGGAATTTCAACAAGGCAATTTCATCCAAAGTGCAATTCAAAGTATCATTTTGGCTCTTTGAATTATCAATGTTGGCACTTTGGAGTGCAGCGATATGAAGTGCCCTGTTATGTAACTCGTTCTTTTCACCAAACAACAAGTTCCTGAAAAACAGTTCCAAGAATGATGTGGTGGCGGATATCCCCTTTGAATAATTGTTGTAATTGGCTCTGACCAATGCATTTCTGAAATACCATGAGTGTTCCTGGAATACACTGTTGTCGAATGTGAATCCGAAAGTGTGCAGGTATTTCATGATGAACACAGCCGTAGTGCGTGTGTTTCCTTCTCCAAAGGGATGGATTTGCCAAATGTCCGAAACAAACTTACAGATATGCCTCAATGCATGGTTGGCATCAAGAGACGGATAATCGACATTCTTTTCTTGCCCGAAATCGTATTCGAGTGTTTGACGGATTAACTCATGGTTCGAATACAAAACTGTATCTCCGTCAAGCACCCATTCTTTCTTTGTTATGTCATAATCGCGCAATCTTCCTGCAAATTTGTACAAACCCTCAAACAGTCGTCTATGGATGAGTATCAGATAATCCGGCGTGAACGAGAAGGATTTTTCGGACAATATTTCAGTGATCCTTGCAGATACCTTATCAGCTTCTTCTGTCCGTTCATTTTCTATATCCTTGCTGATTTCCTTAGACTGATAGTAACTGTCAATCAGATGCTTTACTTCGCCGATGGTAATATCTCCTTCGATGTGTCTGCCTGCTGTTTGCAGCAAATACTCCGACGGTTTAAGGCCATCAACGTCTTGCAGGCCGATTGCAGTCTGCCATGCCTGAGCCTTTTCTTTGCTCTCAGGTTCGCCTTGTCTTATATATTTGTCGAAATCTGTCATATTATTCATTAAGAATTCAGCGGACGGAATCCATATCTTTCTGCTAAGATACAAAAAAAGACCGACACTTAACAGTGCCGGTCTGATTGGTGGAGATAGTCGGAGTCGAACCGACGACCCTCTGCTTGCAAAGCAGATGCTCTAGCCAACTGAGCTATACCCCCCTTTTTTTCGTTTCTTTTGAGCGATAACTGCGTCAGACTTCTCATTCTCCCTCCTCACAACCACAAGGTTGCTGCGTCGGTCGGCGCTCGTCTTCCTTGTTCTCATCTCAAAATAAACTTCAAAATTTTGAGCATCTTCGGCGTTGGACTGCGCATCGGCGGTCGGTCATTTACAGAAGTAAACTCCCTTCCTTCTCGCTTGTCCGCCTTGAATCCGCTTCAAAATTTCAATATCCGCCTTTGAGCGTTTACGCGTCAAAGAACCCCCATTTGTTTCGGGATTGCAAAGGTAGGAAAATTCTTTCAATGTGCAAGTTTTTTTCATATTTTTGTGAGGTTTTCCAACAAATCAGATAAACATGAAAGTAAAGATAGTGAACAAGTCCCCCTATCCTGCTCCGACATACGCCACGGAAATGTCTGCAGGCATGGACCTGAAGGCGAACATACAGGAACCAGTGACATTAGCCCCTCTGAAAAGGGCCATGGTACCTACAGGACTGTCAATGGCATTGCCGAAAGGATTTGAGGCACAGGTAAGGCCTCGCAGCGGACTGGCTGCCAAACACGGAATCACCGTACTGAACACACCAGGCACGATAGACGCTGACTACCGAGGCGAAATCAAGGTGATAATGGTGAATCTGTCGGACGAACCGTTCACGATAAATCCAGGTGAACGGATAGCACAGATGGTCATAGCCCGCCACGAGCATGTGGAGTGGGAAGAAGTGGAAGCCCTCGATGAAACGCAGCGTGGTGAAGGAGGCTTCGGCAGTACAGGCCGGCAGTGACACCTGACTGAACGCAGAAACTGCAGGACCGCGACTATACGGCGACCGGAATATAATCGGAAACAAGACATACAGACTGAAAATGACGATACCTGAACTATACAGCATATTCAAGAACTGTTCGGGAGTGACTACCGACAGCAGAAAAATACGGGGCGGTGAGCTGTTCTTCGCCCTGAAAGGCGAAAACTTCGATGGCAATGCCTATGCAGTCAAGGCGCTGGAAAACGGTGCGGACTGTGCGGTCATCGACCGGGACTCCGATATCGCGAAAGAAATACGGACTCTGGATACGGGGATTGCAGCCAGGCTGATACCTGTGGACAACACCCTGAAAACACTCCAGGACCTGGCCAGATGGCACAGGTCAATGACTTTCGTGAACGGCAAACCCATCCCTGTCATAGGCCTGACAGGCACCAACGGCAAGACTACGACAAAGGAACTCATAAAGACAGTCCTTTCCGTAAAATACAATGTCACTGCGACTGAGGGAAACCTGAACAACAGCATAGGCGTCCCGCTTTCACTCCTGAAAATAAACCGGGAATCAGAAATAGCGGTCATAGAGATGGGAGCCAGCCATCCTGGAGACATCAAGGAACTGGTATCAATATGCCTGCCGAATTTCGGTCTGATCACGAATGTCGGCAAGGCCCATCTTCTGGGCTTCGGCAGCTTTGAGGGCGTAAAAAAGGCAAAAGGCGAACTGTACGACTACATACAGAGGACAGCCGACAAGGCTTTCATAAATGCCGACAATCCTGTATTGTGCAGGATGGCGGAGGAACGTCCTGACCTGCAGCTCATTCCTTACGGTCTGTACTATCAGGGGGCGGAAATAATGCCATCTGACGAAAGCCATCCGTATCTGAGAATCTTGCTGAAAAACGAAGGTCTGGAAATAGACACTCACCTGATAGGTTCATACAATGCCGATAACGTAATGGCTGCCCTGGCCGTAGGCCAATATTTCGGAGTGACGCACGCTGAGGCTGCAAAGGCGGTCGAATCATATATTCCGTCCAACAACCGCTCCCAGATGGTCCGCAGCGGAAAGAATACTCTGATCATAGATGCATACAATGCAAACCCAAGCAGCATGGATGCAGCCATAAGCAATTTCGAAAGTATCAAGGCATCTCACAAGATACTGATGCTCGGCAATATGCTGGAACTTGGCGAAGATTCCGTGACGGAACATGTGAAAATACTCGAGAAAGTGAAAGAAGTGAATGCCGATGCGGCCTTTTTCGTCGGAGAGGAATTCTGGAAAGCCGCTTCCGCCATATATGACAGAGTCCCTGACCTGAACGAAGCACAGACTGAAAAAATCATCTGCTCTTCCACTGTGCTTAAAGAGGGGAACGGACACGAAACCGGATTCTTCCTTACATCCACCGACCTAGCGTCATACCTGTCAGAACATCCGCTGAAAAACAGCACCGTCCTCATCAAAGGCTCCAGAGGAACCAGGATGGAGACAGTGCTGGAAAATCTATAATGGATGCAAGGCATCGAGGGTGACGGCGACAGGAGTTTACTGACGTAAATGACTGAGCCGGAATCCCGATGATAACGCCGCAGACCGCCGTCCACACAGGCATTGGCGATGTGGTCTGAACGGATGGGATGCAAGGCATCGAGGGTGACGGCGACAGGAGTTTACTGACGTAAATGACTGAGACGGAATCCCGATGATAACGCTGCAGACCGCCGTCCACACAGGCATTGGCGAGGGTCGCTCAAAAGGTAAGATTTCAAGGCTTGCGAAGATGAGAAAACCGCAGTGTACTGTCGTACATGAGGATTTTCGAATCAAGCGTAACGCAGAAATCACCTTTTTGAGTCACCCTCGGTCAGAATTTGAACGAATCCTTCAGCGAAGTAGTCTTATTGAAAACAAACCTCTCCGGAGTCGAATCAGGATCCTTAAAGAAATATCCGGTACGCTCGAACTGAACGGCTATTCCGGAATTGTCCTCCAGAAGAGCAGGTTCGGCATAGCCGTCTGTAACTATCAATGAATCAGGATTCAGATAGTTCTTGTAATCTTCTCCTTCAGGAATAGAACCCATCTGCGCTTCGGTAAACAGCTTGTCATAAATTCTGAGTTCTACATTTTTCGCATGGGATGCCGAAACCCAATGGATGGTACCTTTTACGGAACGCCACTCCCCTGCTCCGGGCTTCGAGGTCGGATCATAGGTACAACGGATTTCGGTGATATTGCCGTCAGCGTCCTTGATGACTTCCTGACACTTGACTATATAAGAATATTTCAGACGCACTTCACCATCCGGTTTAAGACGGAAATATTTCTTAGGCGGCTCTTCCATGAAATCGGCCTTTTCTATCAGGATCTCTCCTGTGAAAGGCACCTTGCGGAACGGACCTTCAGGGCTGGCCGGGTTCAAAGGGGCATCGAACCATTCCACCTTCCCCGGTTCCCAGTTCGTGATCACCAGCTTCACAGGATCCTGCACGACCATATAGCGGTTCGATCTCTCGTTCAGATCCTGCCTTACACACCATTCCATAAGCTGCAGGTCGATAAGCTGCTCACGTTTGGCTACACCTACCTTTTCGGCAAACATCCTTACGGACTCAGGGGTATAACCTCTCCTGCGGATACCGCAGATGGTCGGCATACGCGGGTCATCCCATCCGCTTACATAATGGTTTTTCACCAGTTCGAGAAGTTTCCTCTTGCTCATGACAGTGTATGTGAGGTTCAGCCTTGCGAACTCATACTGATGAGACGGGAAGATACCGAGTTTCTCGATAAACCAGTCATACAGAGGACGATGGACATCGAATTCGAGAGTACAGATGGAATGCGTGATGTGCTCTATGCTGTCACACTGTCCGTGCGCGAAATCATACATGGGATAAATGCACCATTTGTCACCGGTACGATGATGATGGGCATGTATGATCCTGTACATCAAAGGGTCACGGAACAGCATGTTCGGATGAGCCATGTCTATCTTCGCCCTCAGGACTTTCTCCCCGTCCGCATACTTCCCGTCACGCATCTCTCTGAACAGCTTCAGGTTCTCCTCCACGGAACGGTTTCTCCACGGACTTTCCACTCCAGGGGTCTGGACAGTGCCGCGGTTTGCCCTGATTTCTTCCTGAGTCTGGTCATCGACATAAGCAAGGCCTTTCCTTATCAGTTCTTCCGCCCATTCGTACAACTGTTCGAAATAGTCTGATGCATATCTTTCATTCTCCCACTCGAAACCGAGCCATCTGATATCGTCCTTGATGGAATCAACATATTCGGTATCTTCCTTCACGGGATTCGTATCATCGAACCTCAGGTTCGTCTTTCCGCCATATTTCCTGGCAAGTCCGAAATTCAGACAGATACTCTTTGCGTGTCCTATATGCAGATATCCGTTAGGCTCCGGCGGGAATCTGGTCATGATCGATTCGCATTTTCCCGATGCCAGGTCGGACTCTATGATTTCTTCCAGAAAGTTCAGGTTCCGGGCCTCTGTGGCCTCCATATTCTTTTCTTCCATTTCCATAATATTTTCGATCGCTGATACGGCTTCTGTCAGGATGTCGTCATCCTGTTCCCAAAAAGCCGATTAATCTGCGAATATAAGGATAAATTTGCTATTTTTGCTGTCAAAAAGAAAAAATAATATGATACAGTCAATGACCGGATACGGCAAGGCCGAAACCATCCTCGAATCAGGAAAACTCACCATAGAAATCAAATCCCTGAACGGCAAGAACGCCGATATCAGCATCAAGTCAGCCCTGCTTCCGAAGGACAAGGAACTGACTGTACGGCAGATACTTGCACAGAGGCTGCAGAGGGGAAACATCGATCTGTTCCTCACGTTTGAAGCCAACGCCGCCGAAACCGCAAAGGAAATCAATGCCGACCTCGTCATGTCGTACTACAGGCAGATAATGGAGATAAACACCAGAATAGGTCAGGAGTTTCCGTTTACAGACAATGCGGATGCCGCCCACCTTCTCGGCCAGATCATCAGATTCCCTGATGTCATTGAACAGAAAAAACAGGATATCATAAACGAAGGGAACTGGGATCAGGTCCTTTCATGCTTCAACGAAGCCCTGGACAGGATATGCGAATACCGTGCGGCGGAAGGCAAGTCTCTCTATGCCGATGTCACCGCCAAAGTCAAAAAAATACTGGACTTCATACCACAAATAGAAACTTACGAGAAGGAACGGGTGGCAGCCGTCAGGGAACGGCTTACGGCCAGACTGGCCGAACTGAATGCGGTTGCTGACCAGAACAGGCTGGAGCAGGAAATGATATACTACATAGAGAAGCTTGACATCAATGAGGAAAAAGTCAGGCTGCGCCAGCACTGCAAATATTTCATGGAGACCATAGACAATGATCCGTATCCCGGAAAGAAGCTTGGCTTCATAGCCCAGGAAATGGGGCGGGAAATCAATACGACAGGCTCCAAGGCAAATCACAGCGAAATCCAGAAGATTGTGGTCCGCATGAAGGACGAACTGGAAAAGATCAAGGAACAGAGCTTGAACATATTATAAATGAAAAACGGCACCTTTTCCGGTGCCGTTTTTCATTTATGAAGATTGTCCCCTTATTTCAATATCCTGATATTGAACAGGTATTGCCCCGACAAAGGGGCATCCTGGGAAGAAGTGAAAGAAATCCGGCGGACAGTCTCGCCCCATACATTGGACAGACGCGGGTCATCGAGATTCCTGTCGGTCACTGAAGGTGTGAGAGAGGCCGGGAAAGAAAGTTCTGCCACGGCACCTTCACCGATGACCACAACCCTTCCTGCAGGAACCGTCTTCTCCACCCCGCCGAGAGAATAAGTCTCACCAGGAAGACGGACTTCGCCCAGTACAAGGAAATTTTCCACATCCGCTGCAAGACGTTCCTTCAGAGTAAAACTGTCGCGGATAGTGAGGCGCCCGTTGCTCATCTTGTAGAATCTCTTCCATACATCGCAGGATGCAGTCTTCGGATATGCTCCCGAAATATCCAGGGAAAACTCCTTTTTCTTCAGGTTGCATGAAACATCCGCAGAACGGAAATCCCGGCCATACTGCTGCGAAACCCCGTTGATCACAGGCAGGCTATGCCAGTCACTCTGCATGGACCAGATCGTATATCTTTCAGAACTGAATGTCTTTTTCGTATATGTTCCGACTCCGGCATCGATGAACAAAGGAACATCGTCATGATAGTATATGAAGGTGCCCACATCGTTGTGGTTATGGCTCTCATCGTTGAAACCGCCCTTGGCAGCGAAGAAACTGCCGGCATCGTCTCTCAGATAGAGGAACTCGGTTTCCGGATACCAGGTAGCAGACGGGACACCGCTTCTCAGTCCGGCCAGAAGCTCATGAGGCGAGACATCCTCAGCTTTCAGCTCATTTACCCTCGAAGTCATCTCTGACAGGACCTTGGCAGTCTCCAGAGATCTGTATGTATCAT
This sequence comes from uncultured Bacteroidales bacterium, assembly GCA_944322815.1. Taxonomy (GTDB): domain Bacteria; phylum Bacteroidota; class Bacteroidia; order Bacteroidales; family UBA932; genus Cryptobacteroides. The sequence continues at coordinate 14,528 of CALUQB010000021.1, forward strand.
TTCCGAGAGGTACGGCAGGTGTTCTGAAACGGTCCTCTGCATAAAGCAGATATATGGCAAAGTCCATCATCTCGCTGCTTCCCACCGCCTTTCCGTAACGGTATGTCAGATAGATGTCAGGAGTCATCGAACCTGTAGCATCAGCGAAGTTCACTACGAGTGAGCTACCTATGTATGAACGTGATATATATTCACCCATGCTTCTGATCTGGGCATTGTCGAAAAGCGACACCTTCCCTTCCGTGGCATCGTACAGGATTTCCAGATAGTCGAAAAGCTTGCCGGCCGCATGACCCCAGTACGACGGACCCTCCTCGCAGGCGCCGTCACTCTTGACGAAATTCACGAATCTGTCGGTAGACTCTACTGACAGGCTGACAGCGGCATCCAGGCGTTCCTGATCCTGCTCCATCAGGAGAAAACACAGGAGAACATTGGAGTTACACCATGGATTCCAGTTGTTCACCATCTGTCCCGGCTTCCAGTCATCGGCCATCCACCAGTTGGCCGCACGGACGGATTCATCGAAATAAGGGTCCAGTATCCTCTCCTTTACAGCCGCTTCCACACAATAGTTTATGGACGGATCCAGTCCGGCTATTTCATCCTTGAAGAAATGCCAGGCTATTGCCAATGTAGCACCGTACTGACCTGAAACCAGGTCAATGATATATTCCCTTGGATCAGGAAGAGAGCGATGCGTGGACTGCCTGGTATTGTGCGCGGACAATACCCATGAAGTCATCTGGCAGCTCATCCACATCCCGTTGGCTATCTGATCGATAAAACGGCCCTGTCCTTCGGCAAGTTCTGCCATGATCAGGGTATTGATGGCCTTTCTGTTGGATTCGAGCGGATCTTCCATGATCTTTCGGTTTCCGCTTCTTTCATATTCGAGATAAGCTGTGGCCGGAACTACCTTCCACTCATAGTCGAGAAGTTTCTCCCCCTGCCTGATGATACGGGCAGCATCCGCTCCAAGAAGCTGAGCCCAGCCTTCCCTGTCCTCATACGCAGGATACGGGAACCAGTCGCCCCCGACCTTGACCAGGCTTTCACCGCCATTGTCCGACAATGCCGCCGAATATGCGGCGGAAATGTAATTCCGCTCTTCATATGCGCCGGCATCAGGCGCTGCCAGCCATGAAAGGTAGACGGCAGCCAGCACCGGGCATAGTCCTTTAAATAATAATTTGTGGTTCATGATCTTATGTTATTGGTTATATATATCGGCTTTTCCGATGTAGAGACCCCAGCAGCCATCGGTAACGACAGGAACTTCATTGCCGTCCGCATCTTTCACCATTTCCGCCTTTTCCAGAAATGTATGCGAATGCCCGCCTATCACCATATCTACATTCTCCAGTCCGGAGACCAGTTCAGGATCAGTGAAGGATTCTCCCTCATACCCGAGATGGGTAAGGCATATCACCAGATCACAGTGTTTTTCTTCTTTCAATATTTCCGCATACCTGTTTGCGCATTCCACCGGATCCAGATATCTGATCTTGTCCGCAATATGCTTGTCCACCACAACGGAAAGGTCGGTCAGCAAACCTATGATGCCTATTTTCATGCCGCCCCTGCGCAGGATACAATACGGCTTCACGACTTTCTCCAGAGCCGGATTGTCAAAATCATAGTTGGCACAGACTACAGGAAACCGGCACCTGCCTATCCTGCGCGCCAGTTCGTCCAGACCGTTGTCAAACTCGTGGTTTCCCAGACATGCCGCATCATATCGCATGGCATTCATGCAGTCCACTTCCACATCGCCTTTCATCAACGTGAAATACGATGAACCCTGGCTGAAATCACCTGCATCCAGCAACAGGACATTCCTGCGTCCCATCGCACTCCGGACACTGTCCACATACACGGCACGCTCTATCACTCCGCCCATGCCAGCATATTCTCCTGCCCTTACCGGATCGATATGGCTGTGGGTGTCATTGGTATGCAGGATCACCAGATCCTGTGCTCCGGCCGATATTCCGGAAATGATAAACAATATCGCGGCTATAAAACTGTATTTCATGTCTTCTGCTTTTTATCGGATTCTTCTTCCTGAGGTCAGTCCAGGATTTTCACCCTTCCGTCGGTATGATAAACTATATCCCGTCCCGCAGCCGTTTCATTCCGTACATATTCGAGCATGATGTCGATGATATCGATGTCATCGTACTGGAGAATCTCCACGGCATTCCGGCCAACGTAAAGATTGTCACCGCCATCGAGAAGAAACGAGATGGTGGCGACACCGTAAATCTTTCCGTCATCTATCGGCTGTCCGTCTATCGTCGCTGAAACCAGTCTGCCATCCGAGACCTCTATGCGGACTCCTCCCAACACCTGGACTCTGGTAGCGGCCATCTGTTCGAGAATGTTTCTCAGGTCTTTTCCTTTCAGGGCCACATATACTATGCTGTTCTTGAAAGGGAACATCGACAGGAGGTCATCCAGCAGAATATCGCCCTGGGGCATATCCACACGGATACCCCCGAAGTTTCCTATTCCTGCATCGACGTGCCGGCCCGACTTTTCCTCTACTGCAGCCATGATTCTGTCCACGAACAGATTCGAAAGCGCGCTTTCCGGTTCAGCCAGAATCATCGCCTCCGGAGAATGACCTACGACTTCCTTGACCTGAGCCATCACAGGCTGGGCATCGAGGACTACGGAAGCCACGGCTGCGGCTGTCCCTCCCTTGTAAGTTTTTCCGCACGGGGCGAAATATGTCTTTCCCTTCACCCGGCCAAGTGCCTCGGGAACATTGTCCGCAGACGGAGTCACACAGCCGGTACGAGAGCCGTCCATACTGGTTCTGGACCACTCTATCCGGAAATCATCACCGTCAGCCAGAAGAGGAACCGACGGGATTGCGGCCATACAGGCCGCCATGAGAAACATGCAGAATTCTTTCTTCATAACCTTACTTCTGTTTCAGCCACTTGTACAAATCCTTGAAAGTCGTTTTCTTTCCGTACATCAGGATGCCGACCTTGTAAATCTTGGCGGACACGTATGCCATGACCACGAATGTCACGAGCAGAAGGCCTATGGAAAGTGCCAGTTCCCAGAACGGCACACCGAAAGGAATGCGTGCCAGCATCACTATAGGAGAAGTGAACGGTATGATGGACCCCCAGAACACCACCTGACTGTCAGGGGCCTTGAAAGCATAGAACGCTATGAAGAAGGCCAGGAGAAGCGGTATCGTCACAGGCATCTGAAGTTGCTGGGTATCCGCCTCGTTTTCCACGGCCGAGCCTATGGCTGCGAACAGTGAGGCATAAAGCAGATACCCGAGTACGAAATATATGATGAAACTCAGGAGTATTTCACCGTAATTCAGTCCCGCAAGGGTGGCCATGATGGTTGAAAGTTCACTGTCTGCAGAAACGGAGAGCATCTCCGCGCCTGAAGTCATGCCTGCAGCGTCCATCATGGAAGAGTCCACTCCGAGACCTTCGGCCATCTGCGTCATCTGATCTCCCTGCATGGTGGCAGAAGCCGTGATGGTATCCATACCTATGAACGGACTCAAGCCCAGGACGATGACAGCCGTCAGGACTATCCAGAGGAAAAACTGGGTGAGAGCCACTGCCGCCACGCCTATTATCTTTCCGAACATCAGTTCCAGGGAATTCACCGATGATATCAGCACCTCTACCACTCTGGTGGACTTCTCTTCGATGACACTCTGCATCACCATCGCCGAGAACATGGCGATGAACATGTATATTATCACCGAAAGTACCAGCGAAATGATCATGTACACTTCGGAAGACGTGATCTTCTCCTGTCCGCTGTCATCCATGGTATATGTCGAGACAGGTATGTCCACCCTCACTTCCTCAAGAATCTTTTTCAGCCCCTTGATATCATACGAAGCCAGACGGTATTCTTCCACGGCATTGTTCACATTGCCGCTGATGGCCTCTTTCATATCCACGCTCAACGGCTTCTGTGAATACGCCGATACGGATACTGTCCTGGCTGCCGTGTCAAGTTCCGATATGAGCACCAGCGCATCCAGATCCAGGTCGAAATAACGGCTCTTGAGAGTATCCGCCGGCTCTCCCGAATAGTCGATATAGGAAACCTGTTCGTTGTCCGTCATATATGGCATCACGATCCCGGACTCGTCCACGACTCCGACACGCTTGCCCTTATCTTCCGCCATGAACATGATCACACTCGGCAGGATACAGAGGGCCGCAAAGAAAACAGGTCCGAGAAACGTGGTCAAAAGGAAGGATTTTTTCCTGACCTTAGTAAGATATTCCCTTGATATGATGACGTTTACTTTCCGCAAATCCATGGTCTATTCCTCCTCAGTAACTAGTTTTATGAAAATATCGTTCATCCTCGGCACCAGTTCCTTGTACGAATTGATGACTATGGGCCTGGTCACCAGATTCTTCAGCACAGCGGACTTGTCGGATGTCTCGTCCACAGACAGCACGGCCGTATGGCGTCCGGATTCGTCATTGTCCGACAGGACCCTGAATATTCCCGGAACGGACGCGATCGGGGCGGAGGCGGTATAGACCAGTTCTATATGGTTGTTCCCGTATTTGTGACGGATGTCGCCGACGCCTCCTGAAATCACGACATGGGACTTGTTGATCAGGGCAATGTTGTCACAGAGTTCTTCTACGGATTCCATGTTATGGGTAGAGAGCACTATCGTGGCACCGGCCGCTTTCAGATCCAGAATCTCATTCCTTATCAGCTGCGCGTTCACGGGATCGAAGCCTGAAAACGGTTCATCGAGAATCAGCAGCGATGGCTTGTGGACTACGGTAGTGATGAACTGCACCTTCTGGGCCATGCCTTTGGACAGTTCTTCCACTTTCTTTCCCCACCAGCTCTGGATGCCGAATTTCTCGAACCATATCTTCAAGGCTGCAGCCGCGTCCCTGGCACTCATGCCTTTAAGCCTGGCGAAATACATAGCCTGATCACCTACCCTCATCTTGCGGTACAGTCCTCTCTCTTCTGGCAGGTAGCCTATCTTCTGCACATCCTGCTGTGTGATGGGCCTCCCATCGAAAAATATCGTTCCGCTGTTAGGAATCGTGATCCTGTTTATGATTCTTATCAGAGTGGTCTTTCCCGCTCCGTTCGGTCCCAGAAGTCCGAATATCTTCCCCTTCGGGATATTCACAGAGACGTGGTCAAGAGCCGTCTTTTCTCCGAACCGCTTGCACACGTCCTCGCATTTTATCATAAAATCTTCCATTTTCTTTCAGGCTTGCGCCAATATTTACGGTTTAAGGCTGTCGCCGTCATTTTTCCGGCTTGCGCCAATATTTTTCTTTCATGCCTGCGGCAATATTCCTTTCAGGCTGCCGCCAATGTTTCCTGCAGTTACGGGTCAGCAGTTCAATATCCTGGCCACCAGTTCCAGCAAGAGTCCGGCCTGTGTCGCCTCCCCAGCATTGCCTCCTTTTCCCTTGAAATCATACTCCTTGATCATGGATATGACGGACAGGCATTTCTGCGGAGGGTAGAAGGCCACCGCAGTATCGTACTCTCTGAGGAAATAAGGGTTCACTCCCAAGGCCGCAGCCTTTTCGGCAGTGCCTGCTCCGGGGTTTTTCATGATCAGGGCCTCGTATCTGAGAATCCTGTAGAAATGGTTGAACAGAGGGGCTGTAGCCTGGAGAAGGACGAACTTGGGTGCATTGCCTATGTAGGCTGCTATCTTCAAGGCTCTGGATGCATTCCGGGAGGAAAGTTCCCTGGTCAGTTCGAAGATGCTGTACTGGCGGCTGATACCGACGTTGTTCTCTATGTCCTCAGCCGTGATCTCTGTCCTGTTCTCCGGGAGATTCTTGCGCATCTTGTCGGTCTCGATGGCTATCTTGTTCAGGTCCGTACCTGCAAATTCGGCCAGCAATGCAGCGGCGTCAGGCGTGATATTCAGTCCCTTGCTACTGAAGAACGATGCGATCCATCGGCCCATTTCATAGTCGCGTACCGGATTCGATTCGACCACTACACCGTTTTTCCTTATGTTTTTGTATAGTTCCTTCCTCTTGTCCAGGGAGGCTCCACGCATATATATGACCAGAACGGTAGTGGGCAGAGGATTCCGGCAATATCCGGCCAGACTCTCCAGACTCTTCATCGCCTGCGCCTCCTTCACTGCCACAAGCTGTCTGGATGCAAATACCGGATACCTCATGGCCGCAGTCACGACCTTGTCGGCATCAGTATCAGTTCCATAGCAGACTGTCTGGTTGAAATCCCTTTCGCTGTCATCCAGAGCATATTTCACTATAGCTTCATAGACTTGCTCCGGATAATAAGGTTCCTCGCCCATGAGCAGATAAACAGGGCTGAAAACGCCTTTTCTGACATCTTCAACTATATCACGGCACTGAGCGTGCGTCTCTGCAAATCCTTTTGCCATATCTGTGCAAAGATAATAATTCCGTCTGAAATCATCATCATGTCCGCAGTTTCCGGTTCTCTTCCAGAAAATCGAGAATGTCTTTCCAGACCTGCTCCTTTCCTGTTTCATTCAGGATTTCATGACGCATGGCCGGGTAGAGTTTCGAAGTCACATTCTGATATCCGACGCGTTTCATGGCATTCACGGCCTTGCGGAATGCGGCTTCGGAAACCAGACATGGATCTTCTGCACCGGAAATGAAGCGCACCGGCAGTTCCGGCCTATACATGCTCCATCCTCCCGGATCATAAGCATCCTGCATGAGAGAAAAAAGGTTTATGAATCCGTCATTTGTGAACTGGAAGTTGCAGAGGGGATCACTGTCATATTTCCTGACTATTTCCGGATCAGAGCACACCCATGCATTAGGAGAGGTGACTTTTCCGAAATTCCGGTTAAAGGTCCCGAAAGCAAGGTGCTGGATGAGAGAGGGCCTGTGCCTGTCTCCCGTGACTGCAGAATAGGCTTTTGTCAGGAATTTTGCAAAACCGGCTCCGGGATTGTGACTCGGGCTTCCGCATACTATAAGGGTGTCAACAGTATCATCGTATCGCTTTACATACGAACGGACAGCCATTGAACCCATGCTATGGCCGAAAAGTGCAAGCGGAAGTCCGGGGAAATTTTCTTTGGCGATCGAATTCACGGCCTTGATATCTTCGATCATTGCCATGAAGCCGCCTTCATAGAAATAGCCGAGATCCTCCCGGGATCGGACAGATTCCCCGTGGCCACGGTGGTCGTGGATGATGCCGGCATATCCGTTCCGCGCCAGAAATTCCATAAACGGGATGTACCGTTCCTTGTGTTCGCACATTCCGTGAACCAGCTGGACAATGCCTTTCGGAGATACCCCGGGCGCAGTCTGCGGCACGCATGTCATCACGCTTATTTCCAGACCGTCAGACAGTGAGGCCATTCCGAACTTTCTGAACGTGGGGGTTAATTTGGCTGCAGTTTCCATATTCATATTTATCAACGTCTGTCGGATTTCATATTTTCAACGTCTGCCCGATGATGTATTTTTCTCCGTAACGGATATCTCATCGGGCTGGCGTATGTTCATAGTTTTCCGATGCAGTTTTTATCTGACAAAAATAGTTGTTTTTCTTTTTTGATATCCTGTTTCAGGATTCCGTGTAACGATAATTTTGGTACTTTTGCATCAAGGAGGATTTTATTATGGATTTTCAGGAACTGATATTGAAAAGACAGAGCACCAGGAAATATCTGGTGAAGGATGTCGACAAGGCTCTGGTGGCCAAATGTCTGGAAGCAGCCAGGCTGGCACCATCTGCATGCAATTCCCAGCCATGGCATTTCATAGTCGTGGATGACAAGGACAAAATCAGGGAAATGGGAGAAGCTGCAGCAAGTCTCGGCATGAACAAGTTCGCCGCCGGTGTTCCGGTCATGATAGCTGTCGTACTCGAAAAGATGAACTTCACGGCGAAAGTAGGCAGCATGCTGAAAAACAAGGACTACTGCATGCTGGACCTGGGTATTGCAGTCGAACATTTCTGCCTGCAGGCGGCAGAAGAAGGACTCGGCACCTGCATCCTGGGCTGGTTCGACGAAAAGAAAACCGCCAGACTGCTCGGAGTACCGAAAGGCAAAAGAATCCCTCTTCTGATCACCCTCGGCTGGCCTGACTGCGAAATCAGGAACAAAATAAGAAAACCCATCGAGGAAATCTCCTCCTGGAACAGCTACTGATGCATTTCGAAGCGCCTGGCCGCCAGGTCCTCGTATTTCGTCCCTGGCCGTCCGTAGTTGGCGAACGGATGAATTGAAATGCCGCCACGAGGGGTGAACAGCCCGGTAACTTCGATATATTTCGGGTTCATGAGCCTGATCAGATCTTTCATGATGATATTGACGCAGTCTTCATGGAAGTCGCCATGATTCCTGAAACTGAAAAGATATAGTTTCAGGCTCTTGCTCTCCACCATCCTGATGTCGGGAATATAGCTGATGACGATTTCCGCGAAATCCGGCTGTCCTGTGATCGGACAAAGGCTCGTAAATTCCGGACAGTTGAATTTCACCCAGTAATCGTTCTCCCTATGTCTGTTTTCGAATGCCTCCAGCACCTCCGGCGCATAATCGTCCCTGTAGGCGGTTTTTCTTCCGAGGGCCTTGAGATGATCGGTTTCTCTGTTCATGATATTTCAGAAATTATGTATTTCCAGTGATTTCAGGACTTCATCCTTGTTTTCGAGATATTTATGAAGTCCTGCGTTCCTCAGCCGACACGCAGGACAATGCCCGCACCCGTCACCTTTTACACCATTGTAGCATGTGACAGTCTCGTCCCTGACCAGTTCAAAGACACCGAGCCTGTCGGCCAATGCCCAGGTCTGTGCCTTGTCTATCCACATCAAAGGAGTATGGATGACGAACTGCCCGTCCATAGCCAGATTGAGAGTCACATTCAGCGACCTGATGAAAGAATCCCTGCAGTCGGGATACCCGCTGAAATCCGTCTGGGACACTCCCGCAACTATGTCATAGATACCCTTTTCCCTGGCATAAACAGCTGCAATACTGAGGAAAAACAGATTTCTGCCAGGAACAAAGGTATTAGGCGGCGAACCGGCCGGCTTTTCACTGTCCATGACCATACTGCCGTCAGTCAGGGAATTTTTCCCGATAGACGCTATCTGCGTGATATCCACCAGATGGAAATCCACACCGGCCATGCGGGCAATCTTTTTTGCAGCCTCCACTTCGAGGCTGTGCTTCTGGCCGTAAGCAAATGTGATAGTATGCACTTCCCTGAAGTGCATAAGTGCCCAGAAGAGGCAGGTCGTGGAATCCTGCCCTCCGCTGAACACCACCAGAGCTTTTTCTCGTTTCATATTGAAAAATTTTTACATTATTATGTGCCTGACGGCACAATGGAATCGGGGCAAGACTTCATGAACGGACTTGTCAGATATCCAGAATCCTGAAAGGATTGTACGAAATGTTTTCATCGAATGTGTCTATTCTCTCGAATGCTTTCAGCTTGCGCACCACCAGAGACGTGACAGGAAGAATGATCACCTCGTACAATGTCTTCAACACTACCTGCGTAGCCATGAGTGAAAGCATCTCTCCTGCGCCGAGTCCCCAGAACGCTATCGGAAAGAAAATCAGCGAGTCCACGGTTTCGCCTCCAAGAGACGAGACGATGGCCCGGACTGAAAACCGCCTGCCGTGAGAAGCCACTTTCATCCTGCTCATAATCCATGCATTGACCGTTGAGCCGCACAGAAAAGCCAGCATCGAAGCCATAGTGACACGCGGCGCCATGGCAAACACATAGTCGAAATGAGGTCCTCCGTCCCAGAACGGAGCAGCAGGCAGGACCCTGACGATCTGTGCCATGGCCACCACGAAGAAATTCATCAGGAAGCCTGTCCAGATCACCAGTCTGGCTTTCCTATAGCCGTAGACTTCTACCAGACAGTCATTGATAATGTAGGAAACCGGAAAAATGATGACGCCTCCGGTAAGAGCCACAGGACCCGCCATGAAAAGCTTGGTCTCGAAAAGATTGGATGCTATCAGGCAGACATTGAAAACTATCGCCATCAGCATGAAAGAGACAGACAGGGTATGTCTGCCGGAAAGATTCTGTTCCATATTTACCTTGTTTTAATTATAACGGGTGGTTCCCAAGCACACCCGGCCATGAAGCGGTGCAAAGATATACAGAAACAGAATGCAGAACAAATTTATTTGTCATGCCGGAACCTGGCGGAACGCGGGCATGGTCAGAACGAACAGAAGAAAGAGACCAGGAAAGGCACGCTCATGTCGCACACTACCCCGCTCACTATGGCATAAGGAAGCATGGCGTCGCCCGAATACCTGACGATGACAGGAAGACAGACATCGAAAGCCGTGGCTCCGGCCGAAGCTATCGGCGCGAAGGGACCGAACCACCTGCATAGCAGAGGTGCCCCGACCAATGTGAACATCTCTCTGAAAATATTTGTCAGCAAGGCTATCGTCCCGAGTTCGGCAGCCAGCTGCGCCCCTGCAGATGCCTCTTTGAGCTGCCCTATAAGCACGGAAGACAGGGAATAGTATCCCATCCCGCTGCCTATGGCGAGACTGTCCGCCAGCCCGCACCCGGATACAAGCAGACTCGCCAATGCGGAAAAGGCAAGCGTACCCAAGACAGTCGTCACGGGCAGCAGCAGAATCTTCGGACTCACGCTTCCGAGGATCTTCTTGAGATTGGGATTCGCCCCCACACTGATTCCCACCAAAAACATAAGGAGATAAAGAAGATAGATGGTCACGTCATCGCCTGCCTCGCCGAATATTTCCATATCCGCCAGGCCGCTCCACCCCGCCGCACACCCGAGCAGGAAAACCGAGACTGTCAAGACTGTTCCCTTCATGACCTGCTCCTTTCCTTCCTGTTCCGGAACAATATCCTGTACAGCACGGCAGCAAAAACGACACTGCCTGCTATCCCTGATAATGCCAGGATGAGGGCCTGCAGGCCCAATGCTGAAAAATTCTCCAGCACCTGCTCGTCTGACCCTGTCTCCACGCCCAGAAAGAACAGCATAGCCAGCACTGTCACGGAAACAGCTTTCCCTGTATGTGACAATACCTTCAGTTTTCTCCCCGCGAAACCTGCACAGGCTCCGAGGATTAGTGTCATTATCAGATAAAACATACCTGCTCCGATTTTCGAGGGTGCGAAAATAGAGAAAAAAATTCATAACTTCGCGACGATATGCCTGAAAAGAAAAAATACGTATCAGTGATCCTTCCTCTGAAACTGGATTGGCTGCCGTGCTATTCTGTCCCGGCGGAAGAGGAAATCCGGTCCGGCGACAGGGTAAAGGTCGTATTTGCCAACAAGTCATATTCCGGAATCATCGCCGGATGCGACATCCGGCCGGATACAGACCCGGCCAGAATCAAGGACGTGACATATGTCGACCGGAATCTGAGCCCTGTCACACAGGAAGAGATACGCTTGTGGAAAATGGTCGCGGACTATTACCTGTGTTCTGTCGGCGAAGTGTTCAAGGCGGCATATCCGGCATTGAAAATATCGCAGGAAGAAGCATTGGCCAGAAGGCTGGAAAGTGAAAGGGCCAGACGCAGGAAAACAATCGAAGGCATCAGGCTGAAAATCGCCAGGCTGGAGGACAATCTTTATAAAAAAAAGAAAAAACTCGAAGAATCGGAAAAATCTTCGCGAAAAAAAGAAAAAACTGTCGCCAGACTCATTGAAGATATAGGAAAAATCAATGAAATGATCATTGGCCTGAAAGGCCGGCTGGAAGAAATATCGGAGGCAGGACCGGAATCAGGCACCGGCATCGGTCCGGAAGACAGGGAAGATCAAGGAACGGAAATCAGGCTCACAGAGGCACAGGAGACGACGTACCGGCAAACATTGGAAGCGTTCGGGGAAGGAAAACCGGTCCTGATCAAAGGTGTGACAGGGTCAGGCAAGACCGAGATATATCTGAAACTGGCCAGGAAAGCCATGTCCGAAGGGAAGAACGTGCTGTATCTGGTCCCTGAAATCGCGGTAAGCAGACAGCTGAGGGAAAGACTTCATGTCATATTCGGAGACAGGGTCCTGACATTCCATTCTGAAGAGACGGCTGCAGCCAGGAGAAACACTGCGGAAAAAATACGCAGAAGCGAGTCTGACGGCCGCCGCTACATAATCATCGGCACCAGATCGGCGATTTTCCTTCCGCACACATGTCTGGGACTGATAGTGGTCGATGAAGAGCATGATTCTTCATACAAGCAGGACTCCCCCGCCCCGAGATACAACGGACGCGATGTCGCAGTGATGCTCGCCACCATACACGGCTGCCCTCTGGTCATGGGTTCGGCTACACCTTCTCTCGAATCCGTATTCAATGCCGGCTGCGGGAAATACGCCATGCTGAATCTGGATACCAGGTTCTACCGGGCACGTGAGGCCGCAGTGGAAATCATCGACACTTCGGCGGAGCGACGGAAAAACGGCATGACCGGATCATTCTCGAAAAAGCTTGTCTCCATGATGGAGAAAACACTGCAGGACGGGGAACAGGTACTGATACTCAGGGCCAGACGTGCTTTCTCGCCAGTGCTCCAATGTCCTGAATGCGGAGAAATCCTGAAATGCCCTCACTGCAATGTCAGCCTCAGCCTGCATAAGAATCCTGACAGGATGATGTGCCACCACTGCGGATATTCGGCAGCCTTCGATCCTCACTGTCCGAAATGCGGGGCCGTCATGCATGGTCTCGGAAGCGGGACACAGAAAATCGAAGAAGAAACGCAGGCTCTGTTTCCCGGGGCCAGGATAGGCAGACTGGACAGTGACACCTCCGGACCGCAGGCCGTTGATATCATAAACAAATTCAACGCAGGCGAAACCGACATATTGATAGGCACGCAAATCGTATCAAAAGGGTTTGATTTCCCAGGGCTTACGCTCGCAGCGGTCATTGCCGCCGATTCCCTGCTCGGAGTACAGGACTTCAGGGCCGACGAAAAGGCTTTCCAGATTCTGGAACAGCTCAGAGGGCGATGCGGAAGAAGGGAGAAGCAAGGAGTGTTCATGATCCAGACGAACCAGCCTGATCATCCCGTATACCGTCAGCTGGCTGAAGGAAACGGGGACTCATTTTACAGGATACTGATGTCGGAACGCAGCGAATTCGGCTATCCGCCATTTACCAGGATCATGAACCTGAGCATCAAGGATGAGGATGAGACCAGGGTGGAACTGCTTTCTGCCAGACTGTCCGGAGTCCTGAAAACCGTCTTGTCAGAAACCGCAGGGACGATGCCGGACATAGTGTCCGATCCGTTCCGTCCCCCTGTGGACAGGATTTCCGGAAATCACATCAGAATCATAAGGCTGACTCTGAAAAAGGACCGTCACCTCCATGATATGAAAAGGCTTGCAGCCAGGACCGTCTCGGAATTCGAAAAAAAAGCCCGTTGTCAGGGACATGTCACCATAGACGTAGACCCGTATTGAGGCTAAGGATTCAAGTTAAAATGCATGCAGGACATTTATCTGATGCGGAAGGACTTCAAACCGTACCGGAGAATTCCCTATGATCTCCCCGTCCACCTCGATGAGTTCCCTGCGCGATGTCCCAGGCACTACCGCTATCGTGCGTCCCCTCTTGCATACCAGCCCCTTTACAGATGAGAATCTTCCGTCAAAAAGACGGGCCACGTGAACCAGTACATGCGGCAGGGCATTTTCCGGAATGACTGTCAGGTCCAGCAGACCGTCATCGAAAACAGCGCCCGGGGTCTGCCGCATTCCTCCTCCGCAGAATTTCCCGTTGCCCAGGGCTACTGAGAAACAACTTCCCTCGAAGACTTTTTCCCCGTCACAGAAAACCGATACAGGCACTGACTTGTATCTGAAGAACAGATACAACAAGGCATTAACATACAGAAGTTTGCCTCTCATACCTTTTTCCTTCTGGCGATTTACCCTCTCGCAGACTCTGGCATCGAAGCCCACCCCTCCGATATTGACCATATAGGAAATTTTCTCAGGAACAGCAGCTCCGTAATCACCGGTACACGATGCAGGAAGAACACTCACTTTCACCACGTCCTGGCGGACAAACGACTCCGACCTGATCAGCGAGACTGTTTCTTCCATGTTATAATCAATATTGTGTATACGGATCCAGTCATTCCCCGATCCTATCGGAATCACGGCCAGAGTGAACTCTGAAATACATACCGGCTCGCCGAGGGCATTGGACCCGTCCACGAATCTCATTATTCCTTCCAGAACTTCATGTATGGTGCCGTCTCCGCCGACGGCAATGAATCTGCGGAAACCTTTTGACGCTGCCCTGTAGGCAATATCTGCAGCATGGTACTTGTAGTCCGTATATTTGTTGTCATGCTGTATTTTCATCTTCTCGAGAAGCCGTTCGGCTTCCCTCCACAATGATGCTGTCTTCCCGCTGCCCGCATGCAGGTTCACTACTGCAAGCCATACCCTTTCAATATCCTTCATAAACGATGTCCCTACAACGGATGTTCATAACTTATCGGGAACAAAAATACTAATTAAAGGGAAGTAACGAAAAATTTTTATAATTTTGCAAGGATATTGTCGTTATCAAAAATGTTTATTTATGGGAAAAGTAATAGCTATCGCAAACCAGAAAGGAGGTGTCGGGAAGACCACCACAGCCATAAACCTGGCTGCATCTCTGGCAGTACTGGAAAAGAAGGTACTGATCATCGATGCTGATCCACAGGCAAATACGACTTCCGGACTGAACTTCTCCCCAGACGACGACCAGAAGAGGACACTGTACGAAGTGATGATAGGCAGGCTTGACATCAGAGATGCCCTCATCCAGACAGAAATAGCTAATCTCCACATGATACCGTCCCACATAAATCTGGTGGGAGCGGAGATAGAAATGCTTGAAAGCGAGAACAGGGAATCCGTGATGAAGAATGCCATAGCCCCTATCAGGAATGACTACGATTTCATCATCATAGACTGTTCTCCGTCTCTCGGACTCATCACCGTGAATTCACTGACTGCCGCCGATTCCGTAATGATTCCGGTCCAGCCTGAATTCTTCGCTCTGGAAGGACTCGGAAAACTGCTCCAGACCATCAGGCTCGTCCAGAACGGAGTGAATCCGGATCTTGGCATCGAAGGTTTCGTGGTGACGATGTTCGACGGCAGGACCAAAGTCCACACCCAGGTGGTAAATGAACTGAAAGAACACTTCAAGGACATGGTCTTCAAGACCATAATACAGAGAAACATCAGGCTGAGCGAGGCTCCGTCACACGGGAAGCCCATCATTCTGTACGATGTCATCTGCAACGGTACGGCCAATTATCTGAATCTGGCCAAGGAAGTGCTTGAGAAAAACCAGGAGACGATATGAGCAAACAGCAGAGAGGATTAGGCAAAGGCCTGGGGGCCTTGCTCGGTGATGCTGACCTGAGCCAGATCAGGAAACCGGTAGAATATGTCCACAAAAGCGTGGTGTCAACAGAGACGGATACTGACCGTAACACGGCGGATATCATGCTCATCCCGATAGAAATGATCGAGCCGAATCCGTTCCAGCCCAGAATGTCTTTCGACAATGACTCTCTCGAGGAACTGGCGGACTCCATAAGATCACTCGGACTCATCCAGCCTGTCACCGTAAGGAGAAAATCCCCTGACAGATATCAGATCATCAGCGGAGAACGCAGGTTCAGGGCATGCAGGATGGCCGGAATGGAAGAAATTCCTGCATACATAAGGGATGCCAATGATCAGGGCATGCTGGAAATGGCGATAGTGGAGAACATCCAGAGGGAAGATCTCGACCCTATCGAAGTCGCCATGAGCTACGAACGCCTGATAGAGGAATGCCACCTCACACAAGAGCAGATGGCCATGAGGGTGGGAAAAAAGAGGGCATCCGTCACGAACTATCTGAGACTGCTCAAGCTTCCTGCGAAAGTACAGCACGACCTCAAGGTAGGGCTTCTGTCCGTAGGTCATGCAAAGGTGCTTCTCAGCGTGGAAAATCCGCAAGTTCAGGAACAGCTATGCGACCTGGTGATAAAGGGAGGACTTTCCGTCAGACAGCTTGAAGACAAAGTCAGGAAGCTGCTTGCAGCTCCCGAGCAGGAAAACGGACTGGTACAGGATCTGCCGGAACACTACAGCCGCGTACTGGACATAGTAGGAAAATACTTTGAAAACAATATAAGCCTGAAACGGACATCCGCAGGAAAGGGTACTATGACTATTCATTTTTCATCAGATGAAGAAGTCCGGAAATTCCTGAAAGTTCTGGAAGATTCGAATATCTGAAATAAGGAACAGTCATAATCAGCACAAAGTGAAAAGAACGATAAAATATTTGGCCGTCACCGTATTCTGCCTGTCATTCTTCTCGGCTGCATCGCACGCACAGTTCAGGGAAGAGGCTTTCACGCAGACTTACAACGATGATGCGGACACTACCGCCACGACCGACACATCTGACAAGATGTTCACATTCAAGGAGCTGTTCGGAGGGCTTGCCCACAAGACGGACCTGAGGATAGGAACCATGTTCGCCAGTTCTATGGTCATTCCGGGCATATCCCAGATATACAACAGAGACTGGTGGAAGCTGCCGGTAGTCTACGGCGGCATCGGAGCATGCGCCGGATTCGGAGGACACTATCTGCATCAGTACAGCATGTCGAAAAAGGCATACGAGGCCGCTTATGCCGCAGATCCAAATACACCGCTGAGAATAGACTATGCCGCGAAGCAGAAGGGTACATGGCTGCTTGTAGGGGCAGGTCTCATATATTGGGGAAGCCTGATGGACGGAGCCGTGAACTACAAGAGCGACCAGCACCCGCACCCGGGACGCGCAACGATATATTCCATCCTTCTCCCGGGTCTGGGCCAGGCATACAACGGTGAATACTGGAAAATCCCTATCTACTGGGGCTGTATCGCCGGATCCATACACTTCCTATATACGAATAATACGAATTACCAGAGATTCAAGAGAATACACAACGAAGCCACGAATCCTGACGTGGAATATACCGGACCCATCCCTGCGGAAACGGCAGTATGGTACCGGGATGTCTACAGGCGTTACCGCGACTATTCCATAGTGGCTACGGCACTCTTCTACCTGCTGCAGGTGATAGATGCAAATGTATTTGCATACATGCATGATTTCGAAGTATCGGACAGCATATCCATGAGACTGGAACCTGCAGTAGTGCCGGCTGACAACATGTTTGCCATGACACCGTCATCGGTGACTGCCGGCAGCAGCATCGGACTGCGTCTCGGATTCCGTTTCTGACCCGGACATCGGCCGGCATGTGAAAATAATATGAGAAAATGATGAATATACTGAAATATATCGCAATTGCTGCCGTCATGACGGCAGCCCTACCTGTTTTCGCCGAAGAAGATACACTGCCGTCGGACAGGCACAACGGGGATGACGTGGAAAACGCCGTGAAAGCTCCGAAAAGAAAGTCCGTCTTCACCCGGAAAAAGTCAGATCTCATCAGGGAAAACAGCAGCCTCAGGACAGAACTTGATTCCCTGCGGAATGAGCTTGGCAGAATCCGCGAAGAGATGCAGGCCCTGGATAGTCTGGAACTCGAGCTCATGGATGTTTACGATGAAAATGAAGACAAGAGCGCAGCCGGACTGAATCCTGAAGACTACAATGCGGAAGTTTCGGACAGCCTGCTGAATATCTGGTATCTTCACCGGAAAGTCAGCGATGCCGCCGACATTGAGTACGACATGGATACCGTAAGATTTGCCTCGAATGTCCCAGACTCAGTCTACATCGAGAGGATCAAGGCGATGAATTCGTTCATCGACCTTCCGTACAACTCCATCGTCAGGAACTATATAGTCCTGTACTCGGAAAAGATGCAGGACAGAATGGGTGAAATTCTGGGGCTCTGCTCCTACTACATGCCTGTCATCGAAGAAATCTTCGATGAACACGGCATTCCCCTCGAACTCAAGGCCATGGCAGTGATAGAGTCAGCCATGAATCCTACAGCTGTCTCACGGGCCGGAGCGAAAGGCATGTGGCAGTTCATGTACAGTACGGCGAAAATATACGGTCTGAAGATAGACTCATTCGTGGACGAAAGACTGGATCCTGTAAAGGCCGCACATGCAGCTGCCGAGTATCTGAAGGACTCGTATAACATATTCGGGGACTGGAATCTGGCCATCGCATCTTACAACTGCGGTGCCGGGAATGTGAACAGGGCCATAAGACGCAGCGGCGGCAAACGTGCGTTCTGGGATATTTACCCATATCTTCCGCGCGAGACCAGAGGATATGTGCCGGCCTTCGTGGGAGCACTGTACACCATGACTTACTACAAGGAGCACGGCATACAGCCGACAGCCATGGAAATGCCTGTCCACGTGGATACGTTCAAAATAAACAAGATGCTTCATTTCAAGCAGGTATCCGAACTGGTGGGAGTTCCGCTGCAGGAACTCAAGAACCTGAATCCGCAGTACAAGCATGAAATCGTACCTGGGAACGACAGGGAATACATCCTCAGGATTCCTTACAATTACACGAATGACTTCATCGACCATGAAGACTCCCTGTATTCATACAAGGCAAAAGAATACTTCAACCCTGTAGTAATCAAGAAGATAAAGGACGGTGGCGATGGTGAAAGGATCATCCACAGAGTAAGGAGCGGAGAAGTTCTCGGCAGGATAGCCATACGCTATCATGTGACCGTAAGTCAGATCAAGAGGTGGAACAATCTCCGGAGTGACAATATCCGCATCGGACAGAGACTCGTAATCTACCGCGGAGGAAAAGGGCCGGCTGCCTCTTCATCAGGCAGCAAGGCCGCTGCACAGCCGAATCCTAAGCACAAATCCACGGTTCCGGCAGATGCAGACTATACGGTCTATACTGTAAAATCCGGAGATTCGCTGTATCTGATAGCCAAGAACTATCCTGGAGTCAGCGCACAGAACATAATGGATTTCAATGGAATAAGCAGCCGGATAAAACCGGGAATGAAGATAAAGATCCCTAAACTCCAAGGAAACCTTTGAGAGTGGTACAGACTGGTCTTCCCTATATTCTGGATGCGACATTGATGCCGTCAAGGGCAGACGAGACTATTCCTCCCGAATATCCCGCACCTTCCCCGCACGGATACAGGCCTGATATACGGACATGTTCCAAAGTATCAGGGTCACGCGGGATCCGCACCGGAGAGGAAGTTCTGGATTCCACCCCGAGCAGCAGGGCCTCATTCGTATAATACCCCTTCATTTTCCTGTTTCCTATTTCCGGGAACGCATACTTCAGACGCAGGGAGATGCTTTCCGGAAGCAGGTCATACAGAGGGGCATTTACGGCACCGGGATGATACGATGTGGCAGGCAGACTGGCAGAATCCACACGCCTGCAGAAATCCATCATCCGCTGGGCAGGGGCCTTAATTGAGCCTGAGAACGCGAACATCCTGCGCTCGACGTCTCTCTGGAAGTTCATCAGGGAAAGTGCCCCGAACTTCGAATACTCCGGAAAATCTCCGGGCTCGACGGAAACCACGACTCCGGCATTAGCCCACCTGGAATTTCTGGCCGAATTTGACATGCCGTTCAGCACGACTTCACCGGATTCCGTGGAAGACGGTACCAGAATCCCTCCCGGACACATGCAGAAGGAAAACACCCCGCGACCCTCTATCTGCGTCACGAACGAATACTCCGCAGCAGGCATATAAGGCTGGTAACGGCCATGATACTGTATCCTGTTTATGAGTGACTGGGGATGCTCTACCCTGACTCCGAGTGCGAATCCTTTGGCTTCTATCTCCCATCCTTTCCTGTCGAACATCTCGTATATGTCCCTGGCAGAATGTCCGGTAGCCAGAATGACCTTCTTCGAATTCCAGATACGGCCATCGGCAGACTTCACTTCGAAGGCTCCGTCTCCCCTTTTCACGATGTCGGAAACCCTGGCCTCGAAATGATACTCGCCGCCATGTTCCTCTATGCACTTTCTGATATTCTCCACTATGGATGGCAGTCTGTCACTGCCAATGTGAGGGTGTGCGTCCACCAGAATGTCCGGATCAGCGCCGAAAGCGACCAGCTGATACAGGACCTCGCGTATGTCTCCCCTTTTGGATGACCTCGTATATAGCTTCCCGTCCGAAAAGGTACCGGCCCCTCCTTCACCGAAACAATAATTCGAATCCGGATCCGCTATCCCGTTCCGGGACAATGCCGCCACATCGAACTTCCTCTTGTGCACATCCTTTCCACGCTCCAGGATGACAGGTTTCAGACCCTTCACAAGAAGCCTGAGAGCGGCGAACATGCCGGCCGGACCTGCGCCTATTATGATGACAGGCTCGGCGGAAGATACGTCCTTATATTCCCCTGCCCTGTATTCCTGTAAGTCTTCGCCTGAAGCGAATGCCGCGATCCTGTATCTGTACAGAATCTCTCCCCTGGCATCTATGGACCGTTTCAGAATCCGGTAATGCGCTACGGACTTCGGCTGCACGCCCATGGCTTTCGCAGCAGCGGCCACTATCTGTTCCTTTTCCGGTGTCCGGCCTATCGGCAATGCCAACTCAAATTCTTTCATGATGAAAATCAGCGATTCTGGAAACAGGAGCCACGTCCAGTCCTGTCCTCTCTCCGTTAAGGTAATGAAAATATCCTGCTATGGCTATCATGGCGGCATTGTCGGTAGTAAATTTGAACTCCGGAAGATAGGTAGCCCATCCTCTCTTCTTTCCTTCTTCGGTGACTGCCGCACGCAATCCGCTGTTGGCCGACACACCCCCGCCTATGGTGATCTGTCTGATACCGGTAGCTTTTGCTGCCTTGATGAGCTTGTCCATCAATATCTCGATCAGAGTACGCTGGAAACCGGCACAAATATCTTCCTTGTTTTTCTCCATGAACTGCGGATCCTGAGCCATCCGGTCCCGTACGAAATACAGAAGAGATGTCTTGATTCCGCTGAAACTGTAGTCGAAACCCGGCACATGCGGCTTCGCGAAATGGAAGCGGTCAGGATTCCCCTGTTTCGCAAGCCTGTCGACCACAGGTCCGCCCGGATATCCCAGCCCCATCATTTTGGAACACTTGTCGAAAGCCTCGCCTACGGCATCATCGATAGTCTGTCCCAGAATCTCGAAATCAAGAGGGCTGTTCACTCTGACTATCTGCGAATTGCCGCCTGAAACCAGCAGGCACAGATACGGAAATTCAGGATGGAGATTCTCATGGTCATACTGCTTGATGAAGTTTGCCAGGACATGCCCCTGCAAATGATTGACTTCCACCAGAGGTCTGTCAAGAGCTATCGACAGCCCCTTGGCGAAGGATGTCCCCACGAGAAGCGACCCCAGAAGGCCGGGACCTCTGGTGAATGCTATGGCCGTAATGTCTTCCGGTCTGATTCCGGCCCTGTCTATAGCCTGACTGACGACCGGTACGATGTTCAGCTGATGGGCCCTGGATGCCAGTTCCGGGATGACACCTCCGTATGCCTTGTGTACTTCCTGACTTGCCAGAACATTGGAAAGCAGGTAGCCGTCACTGATGACAGCTGCGGAAGTATCATCGCATGACGACTCTATGCCTAAAATTATATCTGCCATAATTCAATTGATTCTCCAGACCGGCAAAATTACGACATTTATTCGATAAAATGATTATTTTTGTAGATTGACTTAAATGACAGGCGCCATAATAAAAAAGATACTCAAAATAATCTGGCTCACATTTGTCGCAGTGACAGCTACTGTTCTCGCAGCGATTCTGGCTATCCAGTTGCCGCGGGTACAGACTTTCATTGCGGACAAGGTGACGGCGAAACTGGAAAAAAGCCTGGACGGGAATCTGGAATTCGACAAGATACACTTGAAACCGTTCAATGCCCTGGTCATAAAAAACATCGCCATCACCGACAAGAATCCTGTCACCGACGGAGCCGACACTCTCTTCAGGGCCGAATACGTCATAGCCAGATTTTCCCTGAACGGACTGTTCGGCAAGAAAGGCATACGCATCGGGCGGGCATACATATCCAACGCGGAAATGACTCTGGTCGTGGAAGAGAACAGGGTAAACCTTACCCGGATATTCCGCATCCCGCTGCCGGATCCGGAAAAACCGAAGAAAGACGATCCTGTATTCCATATCAGAAGGGCATCGGTATATGACATGACCTTCAGGATGAAAAACACGAAACATGAAATTCCACGCCACACAGGCCACGGTATCGACTGGGATGACATGGAAGTCAGTGATATAAACATCGAAGCCAGGCAGATCGATCTGACAGGACGTATCATGACGGGAGTACTTGATTTCATGTCCTTCAGGGAAAAGAGCGGCTACATCTGCAATTCTCTCTCCGGGAAAGCAAAGGTAGGAAACGGACAGGCCCTCATAGAAGAACTGCGTATTTCCGATCCGTGGTCCGAGCTGTACCTGCCCATGTACTCCATGAGATACGACAGTCCGAGGGACTTTTCCGACTATATCGGGAAGATCAGAATGGATGGAATAGTGAAAAACTCCTTTCTGGACACGAAGACCCTGGCATTCTTCGCCCCGGGCCTGGAAAAGGCGAGCCTGAAAGCGAACCTTTCAGGTACTGTGTCAGGTACCGTGGATGACCTGAATCTTTCAGGAATGAGTATCGCCACACCAGACAGCCTGAACCTGGAATTTGACGGCAGCATTATCGGCCTTCCGGAAATAAGGGAAAGCGATATCACACTGGACTTGCACCGGTTACGGGGGACATCCGAAGCACTGGAAGCCGCCATCAAGGCTTTCTCGCCGGACATGAAGCCGGATATAAGCCATCTGGCCAGAGGAGCGGAACTCAGGATGCACGGTCATGTTTCCGGCTCTCCCGAAGCCATGAATATTGATATGGCGGCCAGCCTCGGTTCCGGCTACCTGAAAACAGTGCTCGACATCAGGAACCTCATCTCCGCTGGCAAATCAATCACCATGGAAGGAAATGTGACTACCCGCGACTTCGACATAGGGAAAATACTTGACAGCGGACTTCTGAGACAGTGCTCGCTCCGTACCGGCTTCAAGGCCGATATCGGGAACAGGGACGACGGACTTTCACTGGACATAGATTCGCTGTTCATAGACCGGCTGAACCTTAACGGCTATGACTACAGCAACATAGCCGCTGCGGGCATCCTGGAAGAACACTCGTTCGACGGCAGGATCATCTGCAATGACCCGAATCTGAATTTCCTGTTTCAGGGCGTTTTCTCTCTGTCGCCGCGGACCAGAAACTCCGTTTATAAATTTTATGCGAACCTCGGCTATGCCGATCTCCATGCACTGAATCTGGACAATCGCGGGATGTCGAAAGCTTCCCTGCAGGCCAGCGCAAATTTCAACAGGCTCAGGAACGGCGAACTGCTCGGGAGCATGGACATCACTGACATTGTTCTGGAAAACAGTGCGGGGAAATATGATATCGGAGACATAGACATCGACTCTTATTTCGGGGACGAGATGTACAGGATGAGAATGAGCTCTCCGTTTGCAGACATGTCATTTGCCGGCACGGCGCAGATTCTCCAGTTCGTCAGGGATCTGAAAGACATCACCCTGAAAAGGGAGCTTCCTGCGCTGTTCAGGGATTCCACCATGGTAGAGCACAAAAACCGGTACAGGATATCATACAGGGGTAAGGATTCCATGGACCTGCTGGCATTTCTGTCCCCGGGGCTGTATATCTCTGACAGCACGTCTCTCGTCATGACCGTAGATACACTCGGAGTCTTCCGTGCCGACCTCGAATCTCCACGACTGGCATATAATGAAAATTACATCAAGGGCGTAAAGATGAGGCTGGACAACCTCAACGGCAGCCTCGGCGGGGAAATAAACGGGAAATCCATAAATGTGGCGACCTTGATACTGGAAAACAATGCATTCAAGCTGTTCGCCAAAGACAACTTCATCGGTTTCGGCTATACATACGAGAATCCCGGAGAACTGATAAACCGGGGAGAAGTCTTCATAACCGCCGATGTCGGCAGAGACGAAGATGAAACGATCAGCTATGATGTCAGAATGCTTCCTTCCCGTCTGCTTCTGAACTCCAGGGAATGGAACATCAACCCTTCATCCCTGAATATCCGCGGAAAGGATATCAATGTAGGGAAAGTGGAATTCACCAGCGGAGACCAGTCCGTAAAGCTGTCCGGAGGCTACTCCGACACTCTCGGAGACACATTGACACTGAGACTGGAAAGATTCGACATCTCTGTCCTGAACCCGCTGCTGAAAAACCGTTTCGGCATCCAGGGCGCCGTAACCGGAGAGGCCAGTATAATTTCCCCTCAGAAAGAACGCGGGCTGGATCTGGATTTTCTGGTGGATTCGACCAGAATAGCAGGTGCCGATGCCGGCACACTCATGATTCACAGTGAATGGGATAAAAGTCTCGGAAAACTCGATGCCACTGTGGCCAACGAACTGGACGGGATCAGGAATTTCGGTATAAACGGAAGTTATTTCCCTTCGGAAAAAAGGATAAAGGCCGCCGCCTCGCTTTCAGGTCTTGACATTTCGTATGCCGGACCGTTCCTGAAAAGCGTTTTCAGCGGTATGTCAGGACATATTTCGGGAGACATCAAAGCCGAAGGTCCGGTTGATGCCCTACTGATCAGCAGCGAAAATGCCAGGATCGATGACTCGGAACTCAGGATAGCTTTCACGAACGTGCCGTACAATGTGGCAGGGGACTTCCATCTGGACAGGTACGGAGTGCATTTCGATGATATTGTCCTTCAGGACAGGTTCGGGAATACGGGTAGAATAAGCGGAGGCATCAGATACGACAGGCTGAAGGATATGGAGTTGGACACCAGGATAAGCATCACCGACATGGAGTGTCTGAACACTACGGAAAAGGACAACAGTTCTTTCTACGGGAACCTGTCCGCATCAGGGAATCTTTCCATCACCGGACCGTTCAATGCCATAAGGATGGATATCAGCGCCAGGACCTCCGGAGACGGGCAGCTTCACATCCCTATCCCGTCATCTGCCACGGCCATCACAGGAAACCTGCTTACTTTCAAGCAGGAGAAAAAGGACGAATATGTCGATCCTTATGAACTCATGGTGAAAAAGATCAAGACGGACAAGAAGACTGCCGGAGACTTCGGAGTCAGACTGAACGTGGAGGCCACGCCTGAAACGGAAGCATTCATAGAAATCGACAAAGCTTCCGGGAATGTACTCAGGGGACGCGGTGCAGGGAACATCGAGCTTCAGATACGGAGAGGAGATTTCAGCATACTTGGCGACTATACTCTGACCGGCGGAAGTTACAGGTTCGTGGCACAGGGGCTTGCATACAGGGACTTCACCATCGAAGACGGCAGTTCCATCAAGTTCAACGGAGACATCATGGACAGTGACCTGGATATCCAGGCAAACTACAGGACGAAAACATCGCTCTCTACATTGATCGCGGACACGTCATCCGTTTCTACAAGGCGGACCGTGGACTGCGGCATAAACATATCCGACAAGATCAGAAATCCGCGTCTGGCCTTCTCCATAGACATTCCAGATATCGACCCTACCGTAAAATCCAGGGTAGAAAGTGCATTGAGCACGGAAGACAAGGTCCAGAAGCAGTTCCTTTCCCTGATCATGTTCAACAGTTTCCTGCCGGATGACCAGTCAGGTATCGTGAACAATGCATCTATGCTGTACTCCAATGTCATGAGCATCATGTACAACCAGCTGAACAACATTTTCCAGAAACTGGAGATTCCTCTGGATCTGGGACTGAATTACCAGCCGAACGAGAGAGGAGAAGACATTTTCGATGTGGCCATCTCGACACAGCTTTTCAACAACCGCGTGGTAGTCAACGGGAACTTCGGGAACAGACGTTACTCATCCGGAACATCCAACAGCGATGTAGTCGGGGACCTTGACATAGAAATCAAGCTGGACAGGCCAGGCCTTTTCAGGCTGAATCTGTTTTCGCACTCTGCCGACCAGTACACGAACTACCTCGATGATTCGCAGAGAAACGGGATAGGTCTGGCCTATCAGCAGGAGTTCAACACTTTCAGGGAATTTTTCTCCAACCTCTTCTCCGGCAGAAAAAAAAGGAAGGCCCACACGGATGTACCGGCTGACGCGGACAAAAAGAAAAAAGTCATCATCGTCACCGCTGATGACAATGACAGATAAATTCCATGACTGAAATGACAGACAAGAAGAACCATAAAGGCAGGCTGTTCCTGATACCGTCCCCTCTCGGGGACAATGACCCCGCGGAGGTCATTCCCGCCCCGGTCCTGTCGGGCCTGGCCGGATTCAGGACATTCATTGTCGAGGAAATACGGACGGCGAGGAGATACCTGTCCAGGGCAGGGCTGAAGGGCCGGATAGATTCGCTGGAATTCTACGAACTGAACGAGCATACGGAAGAAGCACAGATAGAAGGCTATTTGAAACTCTTCGATGACGGGAATGACGTGGCCATGATCTCAGAGGCCGGACTTCCTGCGGTGGCTGACCCCGGTGCGCAGCTGGTAGCCCTGGCACACAGGCATGGCATAGAAGTGGTCCCGGCCGTGGGACCGTCTTCTCTGATGCTGGCACTGATGGCTTCAGGAATGAACGGACAGTGCTTTGCCTTCTGCGGCTATCTTCCAGCCAAAAGCGATGAAAGGCGTGCCAGACTCAAATCCATCGAAAAGATTTCCGCATCCGCCCGCCAGACCCAGATTTTCATCGAGACGCCGTATAGGAACGACTCCCTGTTGAAAGACATATTGGACGTATGCCGTCCGGAGACCAGACTCTGCATTGCGGCAGACATTACATTGCCGCAGGCGTATATCAGAACCAGAAATATTGCCGGATGGCGGAAAGAGAACCCTGTCATCGGGAAACGGCCTTGTGTGTTCGTATTACAGGCGTAAGTATGAAGAATAACGGAATCATGGAACTGGAAGGAATGGTATTCCATGCCTTTCACGGGTGTTTCGAAAAGGAAAAGA
Organism: uncultured Bacteroidales bacterium; assembly: GCA_944322815.1. Lineage (GTDB taxonomy): Bacteria > Bacteroidota > Bacteroidia > Bacteroidales > UBA932 > Cryptobacteroides. The sequence goes on from CALUQB010000021.1 coordinate 41,592, forward strand.
AAGAAGGCAACACGTTTACGGTGGATTTCAGAGGAGAGCTGGATCTGTCGGAAGCCGCGGAAAGCGATACTCTGGAAGATACTGCGGATTACGGGAAAGTTTACGACATAGTGAAACGCGAAATGGATCGCAGATCAGATCTTCTGGAGAATGTAGCAGGTCGGATCGTGAAGGCCATAGAGGCGGAAATGCCTGAATTCAGCGTATTTTCAGTAAGGGTATCCAAGCAGAATCCTCCTACAGGCGGGAAATGTGCATGGTCGAGGATCACCATGTCCGGCGGCTCAGGAGACAATGACTCAAAGATATGAATCAGAAAAAGATAGCATTTGTGACTCTCGGCTGCAAGCTGAACTATGCCGAGACGTCCACATACGAACGGGAACTCGTCAGGGCAGGCCTGAAACCTGTCGGCTGGACAGAGGATGCGGACATATTCCTGGTGAATACCTGCACGGTCACCGAGCATTCGGACAAGAAATGCAGGAATATCATCAGGAAACTTCACAGGCTGCGTCCTGAGGCCGATATCGTGGTGACAGGATGCTATGCCCAGCTGAAGCGGGATGAGATATCGCGGATCGAGGGTGTGAAGCTTGTTTTCGGGGCTGAGGAAAAATCCATGGTAGTACCGGCGATTCTCGCCGGCATTGCCGGTGAAACCGGCCTTGACAACCTTTCCGGGAACGGCATGAACGGAACGTTTTTCCCGGCATACTCTTCCGGAGAAAGGACCAGGTCATTCCTGAAAGTACAGGATGGGTGTGACTATTTCTGCGCTTACTGTACAGTCCCGTATGCAAGGGGCAGAAGCAGGAACATACCTGTGGCCGACATAGTCGTACAGGCAGAGGAAATCGCGGCATCCGGCGTGAAGGAGATTGTCCTGACAGGAGTGAATACGGGAGATTTCGGAAAAAGTACAGGCGAAAGCTTCATCGATCTTCTTAAAGCTCTGGACAGGGTCGATGGCATAGAAAGATACAGGATCTCATCCATAGAGCCTAATCTGCTGACAGAAGAGACCGTGGACTGGATAGCGTCCGGCACGAAGTTCCTGCCGCATTTCCATATCCCGTTACAGTCCGGAAGCGATACCGTATTGCATGAAATGGGCAGAAGATACGATACGGCTGCGTTTGAGGCGAAGATACGGTATATCAGGGAAAGAATGGAGGGTCCCGGTGCCTTGAAGGTCTTTTTCGGCATAGATGTCATAGTAGGGTTTCCTGGTGAAACCGATGAGCTGTTCCGGGAAACATTCAGTTTTCTGAAAGACAGGATAAGGCCGGCGTTCATCCATATTTTCCCTTATTCCCGCAGGACAGGGACGAAAGCAGCGGCCAGGAAAGACCAGGTCCAGGATTCTGTAAAGACCGAAAGGGTGAAGATTCTGGAAGAGCTGTGCGGTGAGCTGCACGGGGAATTCATCGCAATGCATCGCGGGATGAAGGCTCACGTACTTTTCGAAAGTTCGGAGAAAGAAGGCATGATGGCAGGATATACTGAAAATTACATCAGGATAGAGAAGCCGTACGATGCCGCGATGACAGGCAAGATAGTGGAAGTGGAACTGTAATGGCCGCAAGGCGGCAGAAAACATGAAGACAAGACTCGAATTCTTAGGCACAGGCACATCACAGGGAGTGCCGATGATAGGCTGCGACTGCAGCGTATGCAGGTCCGCGGATCCGCGGGACAGGAGATACAGATCGTCGGCGTTCGTACAATACGGAGGACTGGACATTCTCGTGGATGCCGGACCGGATTTCAGAAGCCAGATGCTGAGGGCAAGCATACGGCATCTGGATGCCATACTTCTGACCCACAACCACAAGGATCATACAGGCGGGCTTGACGATGTCCGCGCATTCAATTACATAGAACGTGCACCGATACGGATTTTCTGCGAAAAATATGTCGAAGAATCGCTCAGGAAAGAGTACAGCTACGCTTTTTCCGAGATCCGGTATCCGGGAGTGCCTGAATGGCAGATAACGAATATAGATGAGAATCCGTTCCTTGTAGAGGAGAATGTGCCCAAGGTGAGGCTGTCGTGGGTGGACGGAAAAGGATACGAGAAAATTCCGTGCGGGCAGCCCGAACATCTGAAAAGCGTGGAAGTCATCCCTGTCCGCGGAAAGCATTTCAATCTTCCTGTACTGGGATACCGTTTCGGAAAGATAGCGTATCTGACTGACATGAATTTCATCCCTGAACAGGAGTTCGCCAAACTTGAGGGACTGGACCATTTCATCATCAATTGCGTCCGCCGTGGAAAACATCTTTCGCATTTTTCACTGGAGGAGGCCATAGCGATAGCCAGGCGCGTCGGTGCGAAGCATTCATGGCTGACCCACCTGTCGCACAGGCTTCCTGCGTATGAGGATCTGTGCCGTGAGCTGCCTGCCGGCATACTTCCGGCTTACGACGGTCTTGTGATCGAGAGCGAATAGATCCGGCAAGCATGGGATGAGAAGTAATTTTTATGATTTTTTCTCTATGTTTCCGGAAAATATACTATATTTGCAGTCCATTCAGGCGGAAATAGCTCAGTTGGTAGAGCATCAGCTTCCCAAGCTGAGGGTCGCGAGTTCGAATCTCGTTTTCCGCTCATTCAGGTCGCTGCATCCTATGGATGCGGCGACTTTCTGTTTATAATGGCTATGAGCTTGCTCATTAAGGTATTATAAACAGAAAGGAGCATGAGCGAAGCTCAATGACGACCTGAATGAAAGTGCCTCCCTGGCGAAGGGAAAGAGAAAAGGAAGCGCAGCGAGCTAATCTCGTTTTCCGCTCCAGCAGACCGCTGTAGCCGCAGGCTATGGCGGTCTTTCATTTCAAGACGGAAAGTTTGCTTTCAACGGCTCGAAATGAAAGGGCGACAAGGACGCCAGCCCTACAACGGTCCGCTTGAAAGGCACTTTGTGTAAGCAGGTGTGAAAGCGATTTTTATTATACGAAAAATTCAGTTTGGTTTCCGGAAAAATTTGGAATGGATTTGGCTGGCAATTTATCCGGTTATAGATAAAAAGATTATATTTGCATTGGATGACAAACAAAGGAAGTGGATATGGCAACATATACGATAACAATAGATGAAAGGACAAAATCCGGTAAAAGGGTTGTCGATTATCTGAAATCACATGGGATAATCGAAGTTCCGAATGAGACAACAAGAAAGGCACTCCGAGAAATCAAGGAGAGTAAAGTAACCAGATGCAAGACAATGAAAGAATTCATTGAATCCCTCAAATGAAACGGGAAATCATATATGCCAACCAGTTCAAAATTGACATGAAACTGGCAGAGGGGGAAGTTATTTATCGGATACCTGCTTTCAACGACCTGCGTCAACAGCCGATCAGAAAATCCAACAGAAATGCAAGAGACAGGGACAGGCTGAACATCACCTGCAGCTTTGCAGTACTCTCGTCGAGGGAAACTATGGCCTGCATCCCCTCATTACGATAACGCATGGCTGTACGGACATTCTGCAAAGCAGGATATGCCGCCAGGAAGACCAGCAATGTCCACCACGGGAAAATATGTCCCAGAGCACAACTGAAAACCCACAGAAACGGGAAAGTAATCTCGAAACAATAAACGACTACCGATACCCTGCCGCCAAGACGCATGGCTATGGTGGAAATGCCTGCCCTCTTGTCAGTGGCGACATCACGAAGATTGTTTATATGCAATATGGCCACGGTAATCAATCCTACAGGTATGGCCACCCACAAAACACTCCAGTCCACAAATCCTACTGTCACATACGAAGTTCCTATGGCAGGCAATATGCCGAACGCAAGGAGAATGACCAGATCTCCCACAGCTGCGTACTTCAAAGGAGGATACAGAAGGGCACAAGCCACGCCGGCCAATCCTATCCACAGAAGAGGAAGTCCTGTAAGAAACATGAGGGTCATGCCACCTGCGACTGCCACCAGCAGCAGGCAAAACGACAGTTTCCTGATTTCCTTAGGAGTAAACATACCCGACGTAAGAGTCTTCGCACCGAAAGTATCGGCGGCATCGACCTTTTTCCTGAAATCAAACAAGTCGCTCCAGGTATTTCCGGCACTGTGGAAAAGAATCATATTCACCAGAGCCCACACTCCATAACCCCATTTGATATCTGTATACGATACATGCCACGACAGATATAGAAGTGTGACCAACGGCATGATCGAGGCAGGAAAAGACCATGGCCTCACGGCTATCATCCATTCTTTTAACGAATGTTTCATTTTCACCATAATTTCAGCAGTTTATATCCAACATCGAACTAAGCTCGGCCATGGCCTTGCGCGGAGACCTGTTCCTGTACAACACTTCATACACCATGTCCGCTATAGGCATGCTTACCTTATGTTTCAGATTTATGTGTCGTATACACTCGGCTGCATAATACCCTTCAGCGACCATGGTCATCTCATTCAAGGCACTCTTGACTGTACATCCATGACCTATAAGCAGCCCCAGCCTGCGGTTCCTGCTGTATGAAGAATAGCATGTAACCAGAAGATCCCCGAGATATGCGGAATTGAAAGTATTTCTGGAATCCGGATAACTCTCCTCTATGAAGCGAGTCATTTCGTTCGCACAGTTAGACACCAGCACGGCGATGAAATTATCACCGTAGCCAAGACCTTTCGCCAGACCGGCAGACAAAGCATAGATATTCTTGAGAATGGATGCGTATTCTACACCGTACAGGTCACTTGAATAACATACATGGACATATTTTCCGGCCAGCTTCTCCCCTACCGCCCTGGCATTGTCCTCATCTGCACTGGCCAATGTCAGAAACGAAAGTTTGCCTCTGGACACCTCTTCAGCGTGAGTAGGACCGGCTATGATCCCCATCTGCCTGAAGCTCAGGGAATATCTGTCATGCAGATACTCCGCCACAGTCTGCCAGCTTCCAGGGATAATACCCTTTATCGCTGAAATAATGAATTTGTTCTCCAGGGAAACAGTCAACGGTGCCAGAAAATCCTTCAGGAAAGCCGAAGGGACCGAAATGATCACCACATCAGCATTAGCGACCACATGGTTTATGTCATCGGAAGGATGAATATACTCCCTTTCGAACTCAAGCTCAGCCAGATACTTAGGGTTTCTCCCGTCATTCAGAAGACCGTCCAGGACTTCCGGATTCCGTACATACCACTCTACCACCGCCTTATTGTTTCTGGTAAGCATTCCCACAATAGCCGTCGCCCAGCTGCCGTATCCTATGACAGCATATCTGGCATCTTTTCCTATTTGAACTTCCATCAGCCTAAGTTTTGGTCCTTTTGTGAACAAAATATGTCACCGGGACAAATTTTCTGGCAAATATACGCAGAAGCCGAATGCAATGCAAGCGAACTTGTTCGAATTGCATTGCTGAGGCGTGAACAGTATAT
>CALUQB010000022.1 GCA_944322815.1 uncultured Bacteroidales bacterium
ATAAAGAATTCCCTGAACCTGCATTTCTGCAACGGGATACAGCCATACGAAGAGCCTTATGACAGGTTCGTGAAGGACTATCTGTCCAGGACGGACGACTACGACGGTCCGAAGGGGTATGTCCGCGAAGACGGCACGAAGGCACCGGTACCGTTCAGGGTGGACCAGATAGAGTGGACGGACGCCTATTTCAATTCGATCATCCATCCTCTGGAACGTGACGGTGTGGACTTCTGGTGGCAGGACTGGCAGCAGTGGAAGGACAGTCATTATACGAAGGGCCTGAGCAACACTTTCTGGCTGAACTACGTGTTCTTCCAGGACAAGGTGAGACAGACCGCGTCCATGGGTATACACGCTCCGCGGCCGATGATCTATCACAGATGGGGCGGAATCGGAAGCCACCGCTATCAGGTGGGCTTCTCCGGGGACACCTTCGCCACATGGAAAGTGTTGGGCTACCTGCCTTATTTCACCGCCACTGCATCGAATGTCTGCTACGGCTACTGGGGACATGACATAGGAGGACATATGCAGCCTCCGGGAGTGACGAGCACCGATCCGGAGTTGTACACGCGCTGGATGCAGTCAGGCGTCTTCACTCCGATCTACAAGTCCCATTCTACAAAGGATATGACGATGGAGAAGCGTTTCTGGGTGTTCCCGGATCACTTCGATGCGATGCGTGAAGCCATAAGGCTGAGGTATGACCTGTCCCCGTACATTTATACGGCGGCCCGCCAGGCATACGACACGGGCATATCCATCTGCCGGCCTCTGTACTACAGCCATCCGGAGGCGGAGGAAGCCTATACATGGACGGAGGAATTCATGTTCGGTGATGACATACTGGCCACAGTGGTCTGCGAGCCTGCGGACAGCATCACCGGCATGGCGTCACGCAAGATGTGGTTCCCTGAGGGCAATGACTGGTATGACGTGTCTACGGGAACCATGTACGAAGGGGGTACGGAGCATGAACTGCTCTACACCATAAACGAGAACCCTTATTATGTGAAAGCCGGGGCTGTCATCCCGATGGCAGGACCCGGAATCAGGAATCTGCAGGAAGCTGATCCCGAACTGCGGCTTCTGGTGGTGCCGGGCGAAGGGGAGAACCGCACGAGGGTATATGAGGATGATGGTACGACACAGGCCTACGACACTGAATTCGCTTTTACGGAAATAGTCCGTCGCGGCAATGCCGATTCCCTGACGGTGGAGGTGATGCCACGGGAAGGCTCTTATAAAGGGATGCAGCCGTCGCGGAAAGTCAGCGTAATTCTGGACGGCTTCAGTTCCCCTTCAAAAGTTTATGTAAACGGAGTCGAGGTGCCGTATTCCAGATTCGCGAAGTTCGAGGCCGATTCGTCTGAAACGGTCTGGGGCTATGACGGGAACAGTCTGACTGCAACAGTGTATGTGACCTCATTGCCCGCTGATGAGAAACTGACGGTGAAATGCCTGTTCAGAAGCGGCGAGCCTCAGTATTTCACGGACGGGAAGAAAGGTCTGATAAAAAGGATGATGGCCATTACTCCGGAAACCAAGCTGATGATGGAACAGTACGTGATGGCCTGGATGCAGCTCCCGTCCGAGTTCCTGGATGTCGCCCAGTGCGGAAGTTACATTACGGAATCTCCTGAAAAGGCTGCGGAATTCATTCGCACCATCGATGTGGAGTCGATGAACGCCCGCTTTGCAGGCTATGAAAAGCTTCCTGAAACATTCAGGCAGAAAGTCTCCGCCCAGACGGAATTTGAAAGACATACCGGATCAAGACAATAATCGACTGAAATGAAGAATAGCATCATTCTGTTTTTCGGAACTTTAGCGGCGCTGCTTGCTGTCTCTTGCGCAGACAGGAGCGGCGTCACGCTTGTTGAAGCCCTTGACAGTTCAGCCTGGGAGTATTCCGTATGGATTTCCGCGGCTGACGCTCCCGTAGTCACCTGTACGATCAGGGATGGAGAACGTGCTGCAGACGGAGCAAACTGGTTCGTTTCCGAGGTGAATCCTTCGAAAAAGGTGACATCGGCGAAATGGATGACCACGGCGCTGGGAGTCTGCCAGCTGTATGTAAACGGCGAACTCATCGGAAAGGAAATCCTGAAGCCGGGGTTTACCCATTTTGAGAAAACCAGGATCTCCTACACGTATGATATCACCGGACTTATAGGGGATACGAATGTCCTGGCAGCCCAGGTGACCCCGGGCTGGTGGGCTGACAAGATCATCACTCCGCTCGGACAGACAGGCATGAACGGCAGGAAGTGCGCATTCCGCAGCGTCCTGGAACTCACATATGCAGACGGTACAGTGGAGTGCTTCGGAACTGACACCTTGCACTGGAAAGCCGGCATCGCAGGACCTGTGAAGCATGCGGCCATCTACGATGGCGAAGTATATGACGCACGCGAGCTGCCGGGATACATGACTCCTGAAAAACTTTCAGTTCCTGAAGTGAATACGGAATTCAAAGGTGAAATACTCCCTACTGCCGGCGCCGAGATATATCACAGGCACGATCTGGCATTGACGCCTGTCAGGGCGTATGTCTGGAAGATTGTGGAAGGATCGCGTGACGGAGAGGCAGGAAAGGTCGTGATAGACAGGGAATACAGTGACGGGGATGTCATGGAACTTGCCGAAGGCGAGAATCTGGTGATAGATTTCGGCCAGAATTGCGCTGCAGTGCCTTTATTCGAGTTTATGGCTGACGAGGGAGTGACCCTGACCTGCCTGCCGTCCGAAATCCTGAATGACGGCAACGGGGCTGAATCACGAGGCATGGACGGCCCGGAAGGCAGCATCCATCGCCGTAATCTCCGTACCCAGGATATGGGTCTGAGACTCGACTATACTTTTGCGGACAGCGATGCTTATGTGTCCTATATGCCGATGTGTACATTCTACGGCTACCGCTTCATCAACCTGACAGCCGATGGCGATGTGACACTGCGCAGTGTCAGATCCGTGCCTGTGACTTCCATTTCAAAGGAACTTGAAACCGGAGTCCTGACTACGGGAAACGAGCTGGTAAACAGGCTGGTATCCAATACGGTATGGGGTCAGCGCTCGAACTATCTTTCAGTTCCCACCGACTGTCCTCAGAGAGATGAACGGCTGGGCTGGACCGCCGATACACAGGTATTTGCCGAGACAGGTTCGTTCTTCGCATCCACGAGAGCCTTTTTCCATAAGTGGATGAGGGATTTGCGCGACACGCAGAGTCCGGAGGGCGGTTTCCCGGGAGTAGCTCCGTTCGGACAGTACGGCAGTGCGGATAACGAGATGATGAGGTGCGGCTGGGCCGATGCCGGCATCATCGTCCCATGGACGGTATGGAAGCAGTTCGCTGACACGGAGATCATAGACGGGAACTGGGAAGCAATGGAAAAATTCATGGACCATATCGCTTCCACCAAATACAGACACAGTCTCCATGCGGAGGAGAACGGGAACTTCCAGTGGGCCGACTGGCTCAGTTATGAGCCTTTCGAAAGCTGGAGCGGCCAGTATCTGGGAACCGGTGCGGACGGCAGGAGCTATATACTTCCCGAAGCGTTGGAGTACTGGAATTATCTGTGCGGATCGTATTGGGCCATGGATGCCGGCATGATGCGCGACATGGCTGCAGCCACAGGCAGGGATGCCGCAAAATACGAGACCATGTATGAAGAGGCGAGGGCATATCTCCGGAATACTTTCTTCGACGAAAACGGTCTTTTCAAAGTGCGGATTCTGAATACCATGCAGACTCCGGCCCTGTTCGCATTGAAGAACCGCCTTCTGGACGGGGAAGAGAAAGAAGCCATGACAGAGCGGCTGAGGGAGAATTTCGCGGCTCATGGCGGCTGCCTGCAGACAGGATTTCTCGGTACTTCCATCCTGATGCAGACCCTTACCGAAAACGGTATGGGGGACATCGCATACGACCTGCTTTTCCAGCGGAAGAATCCGAGCTGGCTTTATTCCGTGGACAACGGAGCGACCACGATTTGGGAACGGTGGAACAGCTATACTGTCGAGGATGGAATGGCTCCGAACGGAATGAACAGTTTCAACCATTATGCCTACGGCTGTGTATGCCAATGGCTTTGGGAGACTGCCGCCGGTATCTGTGCCGACACTGCAGATCCGGGGTTCAGGCATATCATCATGAAACCGCTTCCTGACAGGCGGCTCGGCAGCCTTGATGCCGTCTTCAAGTCCGTTTCCGGAGAAATCAGAAGTTCGTGGAGATACGAAGGCGACACGTGGGTCTGGGATTTCGTCATTCCTGAAGGCGCGACCGCCAGTGTGACCCTCCCGGGTGAAACTGCCTCGACTGAATACGGCCCGGGTTCCTACCGGATTGAGAAGTAGCCCCGCAGGTCAGGCAAGTGGGTGGGCAAAAGTGGTGACTCAAAGTCCCTTTTGGATTCACTCTCTTTGAAAGTATACGAATATTTTACTACCTTTGAAACCGAGGGTGGCTGAAAAGGGTGTTTTCGCCTTGAAATCCCGCTTTTCAGTCACTCTCCTTTTGTTTATACACACTGGAACTAATTTCGGAAAACATGACAAACCTGTTCTATCTTGTGCCGCTCGCGGCAATCCTGGCATTGGGCTTCGCCTGGTATTTTTTCAGGCAGATGATGAAAGAGGGCGAAGGCTCGGCGACAATGAAGGAAATAGCCCTCTTCGTACGGAAAGGGGCGATGGCTTATCTGAAACAGCAGTACAAGGTAGTGACGATAGTTTTCGTCATCCTGGCTGTTTTTTTTGCGATTCTCGCATACGGTTTCGGAGTCCAGAATACGTGGGTGCCTTTCGCATTCCTGACCGGCGGTTTCTTTTCCGGACTTGCAGGATTCGTGGGTATGAAGACTGCCACATATGCTTCTGCAAGGACTGCGAATGCAGCCATGCGTTCCCTTAATTCCGGACTCAAGGTGGCATTCCGTTCAGGCGCGGTGATGGGGCTTACGGTCGTCGGTCTCGGACTTCTGGACATTTCCCTGTGGTACATCGTTCTGGATACCTTCATCGGGGCTGAGGGCCCTCAGAAACTTGTCATGGTCACTACCACCATGCTGACATTCGGCATGGGTGCCTCCACCCAGGCCCTGTTCGCACGTGTGGGAGGCGGTATCTATACGAAAGCTGCCGATGTCGGGGCAGACCTGGTAGGGAAGGTCGAGGCCGGGATTCCGGAAGATGATCCGAGAAACCCTGCCACCATAGCTGACAATGTGGGCGACAACGTGGGTGACGTGGCCGGCATGGGTGCGGACCTGTACGAGTCTTACTGCGGTTCCATCCTTGCTACCATGGCGCTTGGAGCTTCCGCTTTCTTCATGGCAGGAGAACAGATGCAGATGAAAGCCGTCTTCGCACCGATGCTTATAGCCGCTGTCGGAGTGATTCTGTCGGTCATGGGTATATTTACCGTCAGGACGAAGGAGAACGCAGGCATGAGCCAGCTCCTGAAATCACTCGGTTTCGGCACGAATGTCAGCGCAGTACTCATAGCGGCTGCCACTTTCGTCATCATGTATCTTCTCGGTATGGAAAACTGGCTTGGCATATCATTCTCCGTCATTACCGGACTTGTGGCCGGTGTCATCATAGGCCAGTCTACCGAATATTACACTTCACATTCCTACAAGCCCACGCAGAAACTGGCCGAGAGTTCTAAGACCGGACCTGCCACGGTGATAATATCCGGGGTCGGGCTCGGCATGATCTCCACTGCCATACCGGTGGTCACCATAGCCGTGGCCATAATGCTTTCCTATCTGTGCGCCATCAATTTCGACTTCGCCAATATCCTTTCCGCTGAAAACCTGAGTCTCGGCCTCTACGGTATCGGAATCGCTGCAGTCGGAATGCTTTCCACTCTCGGAATCACACTCGCTACGGATGCTTACGGCCCTATAGCCGACAATGCCGGAGGCAATGCCCAGATGAGCGGACTCGACCCTGAAGTCCGCCGTCGCACCGATGTCCTCGATGCTCTCGGCAATACCACTGCCGCTACGGGCAAAGGCTTCGCCATAGGTTCTGCCGCCCTCACAGGCCTGGCCCTTCTGGCTTCCTACATGGAAGAAATCAAGATAGCCCTTGACAGAATGGGGGAAAAGATAGTCGGTGTGGCAGGGGAAAGCATAGATGCCGTACAGGCTACCATTCCTGATCTGATGGCCCACTATCATATAGACCTGATGAATCCCATGGTCCTGGCCGGAGTCTTCATCGGAGCCATGATGTCTTTCCTCTTCTGCGGTCTCACCATGAATGCAGTGGGCCGTGCAGCCCAGAGCATGGTGGAAGAAGTACGCCGTCAGTTCCGTGAAATCAAGGGAATCCTCACACGCGAGGCGACACCTGACTATGCCCGCTGTGTCGAAATCTCCACCAGAGGAGCGCAGCGTGAAATGCTTCTGCCATCCCTCATCGCCATCATCGTGCCTGTCGCGGTAGGACTTGTCCTCGGCGTGGCCGGTGTCATGGGACTTCTTATCGGAGGTCTCGGTTCCGGTTTTGTTCTGGCCATTTTCATGGCCAATTCAGGCGGCGCCTGGGATAATGCGAAAAAATACGTCGAAGAAGGCAATCTCGGCGGCAAAAACTCCGAATGCCACAAAGCTACCGTAGTAGGTGATACCGTCGGAGACCCTTTCAAGGATACTTCCGGTCCGTCGCTTAATATTCTTATCAAGTTGATGAGTATGGTGTCTATAGTTATGGCCGGTCTCACGGCCAGTCTGTGATAACGGGCACATTGCGGCGTTGCCGACGGGATCGTCGGTCGGTCATTTACGGGAGTAAACTCCCTTCCTCCGCCCCTTGACGCCTTGCACTGCACCCGTTCTGACAGACTGGCGTTGCAGATATGTGATAACGGGCACATTGCGGCGTTGTGTAGCGTGCGGATTTTGAAAATTGTATGGAAATCTTTAATTTTGCGGCTTCGCAAATTCAAAGATTTCAATGACGATACATCAATACAGACATAACGGAGATTTTGAACTGGAGAACGGTGGCCGGATCGAAGATCTGACCATCGTTTTCCATAGTTCGGACAGACCTTACGTTCCAGGTCATGATGACCGCAAGGTGGTGTGGATCTGCCATGCCTTTACGGCCAATTCCGATCCCCAGGACTGGTGGCCGGAACTGGTCGGTCCCGGAAAAGTCATAGATCCTGACAAGTATTTCGTAGCCTGTGTGAACATGCTCGGATCCCCGTACGGAACCACATCTCCGGCATCATTGAAACCAGGTACTGACAGACCGTATTACTTCGACTTCCCGAGGATTACGGTCAGGGATATAGTGAATGCGAACATATTGGTGCGGAAGCACCTCGGTGTGGAAAAGATTGACCTGATGATAGGGGGCTCGATCGGCGGATTTCAGGCACTCGAATGGATGATTATGGAGCCGGACGTGATGAAGAAGGCTCTGGTTTCGGCCTGTGGCGCGAGGGTGACGCCGTGGGTGACCGCCTACAACGAGTCGCAGCGCATGGCGCTGGAGGCTGACCCTACATTCCGGGAATGTGCGAGTCTGGACGGAGGAAAGGCCGGACTCAGCTGCGCCAGGGCTATAGCTCTCATTTCATACAGGAATTATATCTGCTATAATGAAACGCAGTCGGAGGCCGATCCTGACAAGATGTTTGCGGACAAGGTCTGCTCATATCAGCAGTATCAGGGGAAGAAACTTATAAACAGATTCGATGCCTATTCCTACTATTGTCTTACCTATTCTCTGGACAGTCACAATGTCGGCCGCGGGCGCGGGAGCGTGGAGGAGGCCCTGAAACGTATCAAGGCTGATACCGTAGTGGTGGGAATCAATACCGACAATCTGTTTCCGGTAGAGGAACAGAAGTTCATGGCTACCCACATCGACGGGGCCATGTATGTGGAAATCAATTCGAAGTTCGGTCACGACGGCTTTCTGATAGAGAGCGGGCCTCTCGGGAATATCATCCAGCAGCTTCTGGACTGACCTTCAGTACTCCCCTGCGGTGTCTCGGAAAACAGTTCAGACAGTGTCTCGGAACAGTTCCAGCTTCCGGCTCCAGTTTATCCACCCCCCCCCGGACTAACAACGCTACAGGGCGAAAATGCGGTTAGTCCAGCAGAAAACTTCCGGACTAACAACGTTTCAGGGCGAAAATGCGGTTAGTCCGGCAAAAAACTTCCGGACTAACAACGCTACGTGGCGAAAATGCGGTTAGTCCAGCAAAAAACTTCCGGACTAACAACGTTTCAGGGCGAAAATGCGGTTAGTCCGGCAAAAAACTTCCGGACTAACAACGTTTCAGGGCGAAAATGCAGTTAGTCCGGCAAAAATCTATCGGACTAACAACGTTTCAGGGCGAAAATGCGGTTAGTCCGGCAAAAAACTTCCGGACTAACAACGATAAAGGCCAAAAATGCGGTTAGTCCATCAAAAAACCCCCGGACTAACAACGTTTCAGGGCGAAAATGCAGTTAGTCCACCGGAAAACTTCTGGACTAACAATATGAACCACAGCCTTCATATTGTTTTTGTCGGAAGAAAATGCTATCTTGTCAAGAATTTCGGAATTTTCAGAAAATCATGGAAAACAGAAAATACGGTTTCGAGACATTGCAGTTGAGGGCCGGTCAGGAGATCGACCCGGTATCCAAGGCCACTGCCGTGCCCATTTACCAGACTACGGCATACGTATTCGAGGATATGCAGCAAGGTGCTGATCTTTTCGCCTTGAAAAAAGAAGGGAACATCTATACCAGAATCACGAATACAACGAACGATGTTTTCGAAAAGAGAATGGCTGCCCTCGAAGGCGGTGTGGCTGCAGTGACCACGGCGTCCGGGACTGCCGCGATATTCCTGGCCGTGACGAACATCTGCGGTCCGGGAGACAATATAGTGACATCGCCTTTCCTCTATGGCGGTACCTTCACCATGTTCGAGATCACTCTCAGGGACATGGGCATACAGGTGCGTTTTGCAGAAAGTGATCGTGTGGAGGATCTGGAGAAACTTGTGGACGACCGTACTAAAGCCATATATCTGGAGATTCTCGGAAATCCGGCCTTCAATGTCCCGGATTTCGAACCTATAGTGGAGATGGCACGCAGAAAGGGTGTCTGCGTGATGGTGGACAATACTTTCGGCTGCGGAGGCTATCTTTTCCAGCCGTTCAGCTGGGGTGCGAACGTGTCCGTACATTCTGCCACAAAATGGATTTGCGGTCACGGGACAGCTCTTGGCGGAGTAGTGGTCGATGGCGGAAATTTCGACTGGACCCCTGAGAAGTATCCTCTTCTGGCAGCTCCGGCGGAAAGCTATCACGGCCTGGTATACAAGGAAGTGTTCGGAAATGCCGCCTTTGCCGGCAGGGTGCGTGTGGACGGTCTCAGAAACATAGGCGCATCCGCATCTCCTTTCAATTCCTTCCTGATGCTCCAGGGGCTGGAGACATTGTCCCTGAGGGCGGAGAGATGCTGCTCGAACGCATTGGCGATAGCCGAATTCCTGGATAGGCATCCGGCAGTGGAAAGCGTCAGCTATACAGGTCTTCCTGAGAATCCTTATCATGCGCTGGCGAAGAAGTATCTTAGGCATGGTTTCGGAGCTGTGCTGACTTTCAGGGTGAAAGGCGGTTTCGATGCAGCAGCGGCGCTTGTGAGCAAACTGGAACTGATCCTGCATGTGAGCAGCGTAGGGGATTCGAAGTCCCTGATAGTGCATCCGGCCTCTACCACGCATTCGCAGCTCGGTCCTAAGGAACAGGAAGCGAGCGGTGTATATCCGAACCTGCTCAGGCTGTCGGTGGGCACGGAGAGTGTGGATGACCTGATTTACGATCTCGACCAGGCCCTGAAATAGACCGGATCCTGATTTTTGCGAAGATTACGAACATAAAGACGAACTTATAAAACTATCGAATCATGAAAGTAGCTGTAGTCGGTGCCACCGGACTTGTAGGCACGAGAATGCTGGAAGTGCTCGCTGAGCAGAAATTCCCTGTAACTGAACTTCTTCCTGTGGCTTCTGCCAAATCTGTCGGCAGGAAAGTGGCTTTCTGCGGAAAGGATTGGTCTGTGGTCAGCGCTGATGATGCCATCGCTGCAAGGCCGGATCTGGCCCTGTTTTCAGCTGGGGCAGGCGCATCCAGGGAGTTGGCTCCGAAATTCGCGGAAGTAGGGTGCCGTGTCGTGGACAATTCTTCATGCTGGAGGATGGACCCGTCGAAGAAACTGGTCGTGCCTGAAATCAACGGAGATGTCATCACTGCAGATGACTATATCATTGCGAATCCGAACTGTTCTACCATACAGATGCTGATGCCATTGGCCCCTCTTCACAAAGCGTTCAAGATAAAGAGGATAGTGGTTTCCACCTATCAGTCGGTGACCGGTACCGGCTACAAGGCACTGGATCAGATGGAGGCCGAGCGTGCTGGAAAGAAATGGGGCGAATATCCTGCCGTGTATCCATATCCGATAGACGAGAACATCCTTCCTCATATCGACTCTTTCCTGGAGACTGGTTATACGAAGGAAGAGATGAAGATGGTTAACGAGACGCACAAGATTCTGGATGAAAACATACTGGTGTCCCCGACTACCGTACGTGTACCGGTGAAGGGCGGACATTCAGAGTCCGTGAATGTGGAATTCGAGAATGATTTCACTCTGGATGAGGTCCGCAGGCTGATTTCCGAGATGCCGGGATGTATCGTCCAGGATGATCCTTCGAAGAATATCTATCCTATGCCTCTGTATGCGTGGGGACACGATGATGTCTATGTGGGCCGTATCCGCCGTGACCCGTCAGTGAAATACGGTCTGAATCTCTGGTGCGTGGCTGACAATCTCCGGAAAGGTGCTGCGACCAATGCCGTGCAGATCGCCCAGTACCTGATCCGTAAGGGATTCCTGCCGGAAGCGTAGCCTGACAAGGATTTTTTGTACCGGAAGCTTTCGCGTTCCGGTACAATGAAATGAAAATGATGAGACTGTGACAAAATGGTAAAATTTTGCGCAGTCTCTTCAGGTGTATCCTATAAGTATACAATGATATAGTACATCATAACCCCGCAGGCCACAAGTTTCAGTCCAGTCCCGACGATGAATCCGAGGAATGAACCTAACGCGGATTTCAAGGCTTCGGAGCCGTTCTTGTTTGCGAACAGTATTTCGGCCAGAAAAGCTCCGAGGACAGAGAAAATGATCATACCCCACGGCGGCATGACGAAGATACCGAATATCATCCCTATGAATGTCCCCCACTCTGCGGCTTTCGAGCCACCTGTGACGCGGGTCAGATAAGAAGGTATGACATAATCCAGCACGCTCACGAGGATAGTCACGCCCAACATCACCAGCAGGATGGTCAGCGACATTTCGTCCCCGTGACTGTTCGTGCCGCCCCAGAAATAAAGCAGCAGCATTCCCACCCAGCTCAGCGGAGGTCCCGGAAGGGCAGGCAGGACGCTGCCCAATATACCTATGATTCCGGCGAGTACCGCCAGTATTCCTACAATGATTTCCATACCGATTTTATTTATGTCCGATCCTGTTCGGAGGCCATGGCGGCTTCGACATCGTCAGCCGCGATAGGAAGGCGGTGCGGGCCGAGCCTGCGACAGCCGTCTTCTGTGATGAGCAGGTCATCTTCGAGTCTGATTCCTCCGAAGTCCAGATATTTTTCCACGGCTGCGTAGTTCACCATGCCCTTGTCCGTCCCTTCCTCTTTCCACTTGCTTATAAGTGCAGGCACGAAATAAATTCCGGGTTCGTCAGTGATGACATGGCCAGGTTTCAGGCGGCGGGCCATCCTGAGAGAGCCGAGTCCAAGCTGTGACGCTCTGGTCTGGTCATCATCGTAGCCTACCAGGTCTTCGCCGAGATCCTCCATGTCATGTACATCGATGCCCATGTTGTGCCCGAGTCCGTGAGGCATGAACATCCCTGCGATACCTTCGTTCACCATGTCGTCGATGTGTCCGTTCACCAGGCTGAGAGCCTTGAGTCCGTCCAGCATCTTCGCGGCTACTGCCAGATGTACCTCCCTGTACGGTATCCCCGGTGCTGCCAGTTGGAAAGCCAGTTCGTTGCACTCAGCCACTATGTCGTATATCTCACGCTGTTTCGGCGTGAATTTTCCGCTGCACGGCAGAGTCCGGGTGAAGTCCGAAGCGTAATGGGTGTTGCTTTCCGCCCCGGCATCTATAAGGAGCATCCTGCCCGGTGTGATGATCTGATGGTGGGAGTGGTTGTGCAGAGTCTCGCCGTTCTGTGAAAGTATGGTAGTGAAAGATACTCCCCAACCCTTGGAAATGGTGACGCCCTCCATTTTCCCTACTATATCCTGCTCCCTTACTCCGGGTTTGCAAGCCTGGCGTGCGGCAGTATGCATCAGCCAGCCTATTTCGCAGGCCTTGTCTATCTCTTCTATCTCACAGGCTTCCTTGATGAGTCTCATGGAAATCACGGCTCTCGTCAGTTCGAGAGATGCGGTGATTTCTGGATTCCCGTACGCCGGTCCCGTCTTCCGCACGTTTTCTGCCGGGCAGCCCATCAGGCTGGAAAGCATCATGGTATTGTAGTACCTGGATGCCGGCAGGAAATGCACCGTCCTTCCTGAGACTTTGGCTGTCCGGACCGCTTCGAAGAATCCCAGGTATGGGGCGGTCCTGTCCACTCCGATGAGCCCGCCTTTCGATGCCACGGACGGCTGCGGCCCCATCCAGATGATATCGTCTATGTCAACATCGTTCCCGTACATGACTTCATCCCCGCTGTCAAGGTCCAGAATCGCTCCGAATCCCGGTTCGTCTATCCCCCAGAAATACAGGAACGAACTCTCCTGTCTGAATTTGTAGTCATTTCCGCGATAGTTCTGCGGAGCCTCTACATTGCCCAGGAAAACCGCGATCCCGCGTCTCCCGTCATTCCCTGTGGCCCTCATCTCTTCGAGCAGCCTTTTCCGTCTTCCGACGTAAATTTCCTTTCCGAACATATTTCTGATCTTTAAATTCCATTTCCAATTTCCGGCTTACGCCAATGCTTCCGTATTCCGCGCTCAGGCTTCCACGGCTTTCCATTCACCGACTGTCCGTGTCCCGGAATCGAAACTGACTCCCACTTTCACGAGCTTTCTTCCGTCTGCCGAGTATGGGACGAGATAGCCTTTAGAATCTATCTGCTTCAATGCGTCATCGGCCGTACCGTCGATTTTAAGTTCGAACACATAGATGTGGGTTCCGGTCTTCAATACGATGTCTGCCCGTCCGACAGCGCTCCTGACTTCGCTGCCGATGTACATTCCCATCATGGAAAAGAGCAGATAGAATATGGTATGATAGTGTTTTCCCGTCTTGTTCTCCAGATCGTATGGTATCGAAGCGAAAAATGCCGTGATTTTTTCCATGCAGCTTTCCAGATCGTTTCTGCGCAGGTCTTCGGTAAACCCGTATATGAAAGAATTCCGTTTCAGGTACAGATCATTCACATATTCCGGAATCAGGGAATTGATGAACCCGAGCCTCACTTCGTCATTCGGGTATGCGAGGGTATAGAGGTCTGCCATCGGATTATAGTCCTTGATGGTGAGATATCCGCTCTGGTACAGTACAGGAACGGGGTTTGTGATCCGCTCTGCAGGGACATCGAACTGTTCCGAAGACGCTGTGATCCCTTCCAGACTTTCGATGTCGAAATTGCATTTCTGCAGGACCTCTATCAAAAATGTCGGAGTGCCTGATGAAAACCAGTATTTTCCGTATCGCAGGTCATTGAACGCGTTCAGCAGACTGAAAGGATTGTAGATATCCTCACATTCCGGACTGAAATGATAGCCGTCGTACATCCGGCGCAGATGCTCCATCGCCTCTTCATATGTTTCCTTGTTCTTTTCGGCCAGGGCTTCGACATCAGGGCGGAGCTGTTCTTCCAGCTCTTTTGCAGTGATGCCGCATATGGCGCTGAACCGGTCTTTCATGCTGATGTTCTGCAGGCTGTTCAGCTCGCTGAAAATGCTCATCTGGCTGAATTTGCTGATGCCGGTAATGAATACGAATTTCAGCATGGCATCGCTCATTTTCACGACGCTGTAGAAACTGCGGAGCATGTTCCTCAGTTTACTCTGGAGTTCAGGATCGGAATTGCTGTCCAGAAGCGGAGCGTCATATTCATCCACGAGGAAAACTACCTGTTTCCCTGTCATTTCGTATGCTCTGCGGATGATGCCCTGGAAACGTTCTGCCGGTGTCTTTTCAGAAACATCTTTTCCGAAACGTTCTTCCATAAGGCGGAGTTGAATACATAATTGCCCGTCCAGATCTTCTGTCGAGAAGTACTTCGTTCCGCTGAAATCGAAATGCAGGACAGGGTATTCTGTCCAGTCTTTTTCCAGTTCGCTGATAGCCAGGCCTTCGAAGAGGTCCTTCTTTCCTGAAAAATAAGATTCGAGGGTGGTTACAAGCAGGCTTTTCCCGAATCTTCGCGGGCGGCTGAGAAAGTAGATCTTGTCTGAAGTGACCAGATCGTAGATCAGGCCGGTCTTGTCTACATAGACACAACCTCTGTTCCTGACTTCGCTGAATGTCTGGATACCTATCGGGTATCTTCTCCGTGGTGTGTTTCCCATCTTCTTGTGTTTTCAGTGTTATGCGGAATGATTCTGATCCCGCTTCAGCCCCTTCATCCTACAAATATAATAATTGTTCCGGCAGATTCGCAATCTGCCGGAACAGTTCGTAATCCATCCAATCCTCTGAACAGAAAAAGAGGGTGGGGCAAAATGGTACTTTCTGCGTCCACCTTTTGCCCCACCCTCGCGAATTATAGCGGAAAAAATTTATGCGAGCTTTCTGGATGCCCTTGCATAATGCTTGAGTGAGATGCACAGCTGCTCCGACTCCTGTACCAGATTCAGGTACATGTATGCCATCGTCAGATTCAGGTTCTTGTCCTGGATGTCTACCATCAGGGCCTTTCTCAGATCGGAGAATTTCACCTGCAGCCTGCTGAGGGTCTCCTCCTGGCTTCTCATCTCTTCATAGTTCCTGTCCTTGAAGTGGTTTGCGAGATTCTGCATCGTAGCTACCAGCTCGTCGCGGACCGAACTGAATGCGGAACAGTATTCAGCCGGGATAGGCGTGAAATTGTTGTCCACATGCTCGTATGCCGGCTCGCAGATACGGCGGAGCGAGTAATATACCTGTTCCATATAGTTGAATGCAGTGTGGAACCACGCGCTTTTCTCCAGACCCGTTTCAGGATCCACCATTCTCAGGCAGACAGTCTCCTTCTTCCTGAGACTCTTGAGCTTTGTCTTGTAGTTTTTCAGATCATTCATGGAATGTTTCAGAATCCTGACATTTTCATTCATGAGACCGTCAGTTACCGCAGTGTACTGTGAAGCCATCTCGTCGAGGAATGCCTTGTCGTTTTCTGCCACGTATTTCAGGAAAGGAACCCATACCTGTTTCCTGTCAGTCATTTTCAGAATGTCGTAGTAGGCTTTGTCACCCTTCGTCGTATCTGATTTTTCCTTGTATTTCACATTGCTGTGAATCAGGACGGCGAGTCCTGCGATGACTATTATCACGGTCACTACAGTACCGCCGAAGTACATCAGGAGTGCTATGAAGAATGCGCTGATGAATGCGATGGCGGCAGTCATGAACCATCCGCCGATGACAGACAGTACTCCGGTGATTCTGAACACTGCACTTTCCCTGCTCCAAGCCCTGTCCGCGAGGGACGTACCCATTGCGACCATGAATGTCACGTATGTAGTGGAAAGAGGCAGTTTGAGGGACGTTCCCAGAGCGATCAGAAGGGAAGCCACCACGAGGTTCACTGATGCTCTGACCACATCATAGGCTGCATTGTCCTCTATGTCGATATTGGTCTTGTCGAACCTACGGTCAATCCATTTTTTGACCCTGTCAGGAGTGGCCGAAACTACGAACTGGGCTGTGGAACTGCTCCATCTTACGATGCTTCTGGCAACTTTCGAAGACCCGAACATCTCGTCACCTTCGTCCTGGCGGGCCAGGTTTATTTCGGTCTTCGTCACGTTGTGGGCTTTCTTCGATGTAGCGAGAGCTATCACCATCACCACGCCAGAGGCGATCAGGAAAATCAAAGGAGTCGATGCCGGTTCGTTAAGTACTCCCATCATGTGTCCTGCCGGGTCACCGCTTCCTGATGCCATATAGTCCTGATAAGAAGCGAAACCCGCGAGAGGTACACCGATGAAGTTCACAAGGTCATTGCCGGCGAAAGCCATGGCGAGGGCGAATGTCCCGATAAGGACTATCACCTTGAATACATTGACTTTCAGGAAGTGGAGAATCTGCATCAGTATCGTGAAGAATACAAGACATCCTCCGAGCAGCATCCATGTGTGCGTGTTGATCCATTCCTTGACATCCGCGGTCATGAACGCCAGATCCTTCGTGCCCTTGAAAAGCATGAAATAGACTATGGCTGTCACGGCTATACCGCCATATATTCCGATTTTCCATGTCAGACCCTTGTGGAAGTCGAAGGTGAAGATAAGCCTGGCGACATACTGGATGATGTTACCGCAGACGAATGCTATGGCTACCGATACGAAGATGGCCATGATCACCGACAGGGCTTTCTCCGTGTTCATGTAGTCGGCGAATCCCAGACCGGTATCTGCGGTAGCCATCTTGATCATGGATAGTGCGAATGTAGCTCCGAGCAGTTCGAATACCATGGATACCGTAGTCGAAGTCGGCATACCGAGAGAATTGAACACA
Organism: uncultured Bacteroidales bacterium; assembly: GCA_944322815.1. GTDB lineage: Bacteria > Bacteroidota > Bacteroidia > Bacteroidales > UBA932 > Cryptobacteroides. Next base: position 16,796 of record CALUQB010000022.1, read on the forward strand.
TCCAGCAGGATGATGTCCGTGACCATCACTGCCAGAAAAATATACATCAGTTCCTTGAATGCGAACTGTTCCGGCCGGAAAATACCGTGCCTGGCGATGTCCATCATCCCGTTGCTCATGATAGCTCCGAGAAATACGCCGGCTGCTGCCACGAAGATGATGGTCCTGAATCTGGCGACCTTGGCGCCGATAGCTGAATTGAGGAAGTTGACTGCATCGTTGCTGACTCCTACCCACAGGTCGGAGATCGCAAGGATGAATAGGAATATCACAAATCCCAGATATATCCAGTCCATATAATATAGAGTTATAGTTAACGTCGACTGATATCAGGCGCAAAATTAGCCCCGTATTGTTGGGATTCTGTTGCAAAAATGTTAAAATATTGTTACGTAATTCCGTAACAAATAATTTACATTCCTGTCAATGCATTGAAAAAGGAAAAAATATACCTTTGTCCCCGATCGGGTCCGACTGAATTCCCGGTCGTCTTATTTAAATCATTGAATGAAATTATTACAGGAATGGAGAAGAAAAAGATAATGGTCGTCGACGACGAACCCGATATCAGGGAGATACTTCAGTTCAATCTGGAAAACGCCGGTTATGAGGTGGTGCCTGCGTCTTCTGCCGAGACGGCATTGGAGCTTTGCGATCAGGATGTCGACCTGATACTTCTGGACGTGATGATGGAAGGAATGTCCGGATTCAAGATGGCCGAAGTCCTCAGGAAAGAGAGGCGCAGTCAGATACCGGTGATATTCCTGACTGCAAGGAGTGCGGAGAATGATCTGCTTACGGGATTTTCTGCCGGAGGGGATGATTACATATCGAAGCCGTTTTCCATAAACGAAGTCCTGGCGAGGGTGAAGGCCGTTCTGAAACGGAGCACGGCGATCCGTCAGGAGAAACCATTGGAGCAGATAGTCCTGGGAAAGCTCAGGATAGATGTGGCGAGGAAAATGGTATATGTGGACGGAGTGGCTGTGGTTCTGCCCAAGAAAGAACTTGAGATCCTGACCCTGCTGGCTTCGCATCCGGGAAGGATATATTCCAGGGAGGAAATGATCAACGAACTCTGGGAAGACGCCCCTTATGTCCTGGACAGGACAGTGGATGTGCATATAGCACGTATCAGGAGCAAGCTCGGTATCTGCAAGGGCTATCTGACGAACAGGTCCGGCTATGGTTATTCAATGAATGCGGAAGAGTAGAAATGAACAGGAAAACCGTCAAAAGAAGATCATACAAAAGGCAGCTGCTGGCATATTTCGCGGCAGTTTTCGCTCTTTTTGCTGTCCTGCTGATCGTATTCCAGCTCAGAAGTGACAGGAACAGCAGGAAACTCATGCTTCAGGACAGGCTCTCATGCTATGCCGACATCGTGGCGCAGTCTGACGACTATCCGTCCACTGTAGCACTCTTTCCTCCGGAACTGCGTGTGACTGTCATCGACAAGAACGGTCATGTGGTCTTTGATTCCGTCGAAGACAACAGTCTCATGGACAACCATGGAGCACGGCCGGAAGTGAAGGAGGCCCTGAAGACGAAAGAGGGAGATGCTATCCGGAAATCGGATACCGTGGGTATAAATTATTTCTACTACGCGAAATCATACGGCGGATATATCGTCCGTATGGCTCTTCCTTTCGAATATGATGTCAAGAAAGCCCTCAGACCCGATTCTGTCTTCATCCTGATAGTGGTTCTGGTCTTCCTTGTGGCCCTGTTCTTCATTATTTTCCTCTCTGACAAGTTCGGTGAGGGCGTATCGCGTCTGCACCGTCTGGCGGAAGCGGCGGAGAAAGGGCATGTGGACTATGAAAACATGTCTTTCCCTGATTCCGAGCTGGGCGACATAGGAAACCAGATGCTCAGAAGCTACCAGAGACTGGAGCAGAGCAACCGTATCATCGCCCTGGAAAAGGAGAGGCTGCTCCTGCACCTTCATTATTATGACGGAGGCATAGCCATTTTCTCGCAGGAGCGCAGAAAAGTCTATGCCAATGCCAAATTCGTCCAGTTCGTGAACCTGATGCTTGACCGTCCGACTCCCGATCTCGATTCCATTTGGGACAGTGAAATATTCAGGCCGGTCGCCGAATTCGTCTCCCGCAATACCAGGAATTCCAGGGTGGACAATGTCCCTGTCTTCCAGTACAATGTCGACAAGGGCGGCCGTGTCTATACCCTGCAGGTACTGGTGTATCCTGACAATGGCTGCGAGGTTTCCGTGAATGATGTCACCAATGTGGAAAAGAACAAGGTGATGAAACAGCAGATGACCAACAATATCGCCCATGAGCTCCGCACTCCTGTCAGCAGCATCAGAGGCTATCTGGAGACGCTCACGGTATGCAAGGACATTTCCGCAGAGAAACGGAACATGTTTCTGGACAGGGCGTATGTGCAGGTCATGAGACTGTCGGACCTGATCAGGGATATAGGCCTCATTACCAAGATAGAAGAGGCTCCGGAGCAGCTGCATAAGGAGAAAGTGAATCTGAAAAACGTGGTGGATGAAGTGTCGGACGAGCTGCGCGACCGTCTGGACGATATGGGCATACTCGTCGAGAATGCACTTGAACCGGATCTGACGGTGAACGGGAATCCGAGCCTGCTCTATGCAGTATTCAGGAATCTCATGGAAAACAGTCTCAAATACGGCGGCCGGGAAATAAAAATCCATGTAGAATGCTACGCAAAAGGGGACGGCTACTGCCACTTCTCATATTATGATACCGGAAAAGGCGTGCCTGACGAGCACCTCCCGAAGATTTTCGAACGTTTTTACCGTGTGTCGGAAGGCCGGACACGTGACGACGGCGGCTCCGGGCTGGGACTGTCCATAGTCCGCAACGCCATAGCTTTCCACAAGGGGGATGTCCGTGCCCTGAACCGTAAGGGCGGAGGTCTTGAATTCATATTTTCCCTGAGCGAGAAGTGAGAATCGGAAATCTGTAAGCGGAAAAGCGATATTTTTTAGGATATATTACAATATCGCCGCTGTTCCTTATAAATCCCGCCTTTGAGACGGGATTTTGTTATAATTCATTATCAGAAAATGAATTATAGAGGTTAAAAAATGAAATTAATATTGTTTTTTATAAATTTAATTTCATATTTTTGTAGGATTTTTGAATTGAATACACCTATTACATTGTTAAATTTCATGAAAGCGAAACATCTTCTTTTGTTAGTTTCCATGCTCGTTTTGTCAATGTGGGGGGGGTACGTTCCTTGCCGCCCAGGACAGAATCGTTTCAGGAGTCGTCGCCGATGAAATAGGTCCTATCTACGGGGCCGCAGTCCAGGTCGCAGGTACGACCCATGGTACGACTACCGATGCAGATGGAAAATTCTCAATCTCAGTCTCTGAAGGCTCCAGCCTTCTCATTTCATGTCTTGGATACGAGTCGCAGCAGATTCCTGTAGACGGACGTGACGAAATCAATGTGGTCCTGAAGGAAGATTCCCATCTTCTGGAGATGGCCACGGTCATCGGCTATGGTTCCGGCAGCAAGATCGGTACGACTATCGGTTCTGCCGCCACGGTTTCCGAGCAGACGATAGAGAACAGGCCTACCGCCAATGTCGCGGATGCTCTCCAGGGCAAGGTGGCCGGTCTGCAGGTATATACCGAATCTGGGGAACCTTCTGCCACTTCTTCAATAAGACTCCACAGTGCCGGCTCTATTGCCGCGGAGACCACACCTCTGATTGTGCTGGACGGCGTGCCTGTGTCGACAAGTGTCTTCACTGCGCTCAACTCCAACGATATCGAGTCCATAACGACACTCAAGGATGCCTCTGCGACATCCATATACGGTTCCCGTGCCGCCAACGGTGTGATATACATCACTACCAAGCGAGGCAAACGCAACGAGCAGGTCTCTGTCGTGGCGAGGGTCCAGGCAGGTATATCCCAGCCGGCTTCGGAGCGTTATGAGGTCATGACTTCAGAAGAGCTTGCCGGCTATCAGCTGGGGAACGGACTCATCACGCAGCAGCGTTACGATGAGATCATGGCGTCAGGCGTCAACACGAACTGGAGGAAATATTATTACAAGCAGGCAGCTCCGGTATACAATGTCGACCTGTCCATAACAGGCGGTTCTGAAAAGACTGCATACTATATATCGGGATCGTATCTGAATCAGGAAGGTACCGCACCCGGATCATCACTGGAGCGTTATTCCTTCAGGTCCAATTTCGATGTCAATGCAAAGGACTGGCTGCGGTTCGGCGCCACACTTGCCCTGAGCTTCGACAAGCGGTCGCTGGCCAACACCACCAGCAACTCGGCATACAATGCTGCATTCATGTCTTTCCTGTCTCTTCCTTATGATACGCCTTATGACGAGAACGGCAACGAGAAGGAGGAGATAAGCGGATTCCGGAATCCGAACTACATGATATCGCAGCACCCGTCCGGAGGAAGCAATCTGCAGATAAACGGAAGTGCCTACCTGCAGATCACCCCGGTGCGGAACCTGAACATCAAGTCTGTATTCGGCACCAATTCGTACGCATACTGGGGATATGCCTATGAATATCCTACCTACTCCGGATCTCTCGGGAACGGAACAGTATCCAGGGTGCATCAGAACGGAGGCACGTTCACCATTACGAACACAATAGACTACAATGTCGATTTCGTGAACAACGAGCACAAGCTTTATCTGCTTGCCGGTCAGGAAGGCATAGTGAGCGATGCCCTGACTTTCTCGGCACAGAGGAGCGGGCAGATCAGAAATGACATAATGATGCTTTCGGCTGCGTCCGGCATACCTTCCGTAGCCGATTCCAAATCCAGCTATGCATTCAATTCGTGGTTTGCGAGGGCTGAATATTCCTATATGAACAAGTATATATTCGACGCTTCTGTCAGGAGGGACGCTTCTTCCCGCTTCGGCGCCGCCAACCGTTCAGGAATATTTTATGCTTTCGGGGCCATGTGGAACATGAAGAAGGAAAAGTTCCTGGCAGACAACCATGTCATTTCGGATCTCAGCCTGAAGGTGTCATACGGTACCCAGGGAAATGCGGGCATATCAAACTATGCGCATCTTTCACATCTGGCTACGACAATGTACGGCGGTGTCCTCGGACTTTACAATGCCTCTGAAGGCAACGAGGAACTGGGCTGGGAGACCCAGAGTCTCCTGACTGTGGCTGCGAGCATACAGTTCATACGGAGGTTCACCCTTGACCTGGAGTTCTACAACAGGGTGTCTGACGACCTTCTCATGGATGTCCCTGTGTCCGCCACTACCGGATATACTACTGTCGGCAAGAATGTCGGAGCCATGCTCAACAGAGGTATAGACCTGACTCTCAATGCAGACCTCTACCGCGACAAGAACTGGTACGTGGGGCTGAACGCTACTTTCAACTACAACCACAACGAGATGCTCCGCCTGTTCAACGGCCTTACCGAATATGCCATGACGGGAGCCGGTGCATGCTATGCCGTGGGCCATGATTTCTGCGAGTTCTACCTGCCTATATTCCATGGCGTCAATCCTGATACAGGAGCGCCGCAGTGGGAGACTGTGGATGCGGAAACAGGAGAGATCGGGATAACGGAGGACTTCAACAATGCCACCTACCAGTTCACCGGCAAGAAGTACATGGCTCCGCTTACCGGAGGTTTCGGCATAAACGTGGGATGGCGCGGGATATCCCTTTCCGCCGACTTCTCGTGGAATGCCAGGAAGTATCTCCTGAACAATGCGCTCATTTACCTTGAAAATCCGAACTACGGAGCCGTGTTCAACCGTTCCAAGAGGCTTCTCAATGCGTGGAAGCAGCCTGGGGACATCACTGATGTGCCTAAATACGGGTATCAGACATATCTGGATTCCAGCATTCTGGAAGATGCGTCCTTCCTCCGTCTGAAAAATCTGACGCTTTCTTATGATTTCCCGTCAGAGCTGATAAGGAAAAGCGGCTTTATCGAAGGCTTCAAGGTATATTTCATTTCACGCAACCTGTTTACTGTCACACAGTTTTCCGGCTATGACCCTGAGGTGGATTCCAACAAGTCTCTCGGAGAATATCCGAATTCAAGGGAATTCATGTTCGGTGTGCAGTTCACTTTCTGATGTCTGAATTACAATACAAAAGGAAATTATGAAAAAAGCGATATATTTGGTCATTTCATGCGTCATGACGGCAGTACTTGTACCGTCATGCGATCTGGATAGGGAATCTCCGGACAGCATTCCGTTTGACGAGGCATTCAAGAGCATGGATGCCATCAGATCCCTTGAACTCGGGGCATATTCACGTCTTCGCACCGCCTATAGTCTGAGCAGCATCATCGCACCTGATATCCAGGCGGACTATGTGAATGCGGTATACGGATTTTCCAATACTTACGGCGGCATCTACCAATGGACATACGATTATAGTGACTCCGATATCACTACGGCGTGGAACAATCTGTACGGAGCCATCTCCCAGTACAATTTCATACTGGACGGGATATCCGGCAGCCTCGGTTTCAACCCTTCAGAGGATGAGAAGCTTGAACTTGAACGGATACAGGGCAGGATGTACCTTATGCGTGCGATGTGCTACAGCCTTCTGGCCGAGCGCTTCTGCCAGGACTACGAGCAGGAGACTGCGGGAACGGAGTACACCGGACTGCCGCTTGCCCTGACACATGACACTTCATTGAAGCTGGACAGGTCTACACTGCAGAAAACATATGAGACTATACTGGAAGATCTCGGCAAGGCCCGCAGCATGCTTGCGGGAAGCGGGCGCGGTACGCCTGATGCCACGACCCTGAACACGGACTGTGTCACAGCCATGGAGGCCCATGTGTACCTGCAGATGGATAACTATGGCAAAGCTCTTGACAAGGCCAAGGCGGTGATCGGCAATACTGCGTATTCTCTTGTGGATTCGGAGGAAGAGCTGCAGCGTATGTGGGAATATGATACCAGCGACGAGATCATTTTCAAGTTTTACGCAAGCACAATAGAGATAGCGTACCAGTGGGGATACAATTTCTTCTATGACTACTATAGCGGTACAGGTGAATATTCTCAGATCTATCCCGAGTATATCCCGACCCAGACGTGCATAGACATGTTTTCTCCAGAGGACTGGAGGACAAGGGTGTTCCTGACCGACTGCTCGATGAACGGAGACTTCACTTTCAAGTCCGAATATGCATTGATGATCAAGGGTGCCGGCATGTTCGCCTACAAGGCTTCCGTCATAAGCAAGTACCCGGGCAACCCGGATCTGATGACATCGAATCAGAAGAACTACTACAATACCTTCAAGCCGATACGTCTTGCAGAGATGTACCTCATCGCGGCCGAGGCTGCAGTCCAATCAGGAGCGACCGGTGAAGATGCGGCTGAGAACTGGCTCAATACACTCAGGGAGCACCGCGGCCTTGCCCCGCTGTCTGCCGTGACACTGAAGGATGTACAGGACGAGCGCTACAGGGAGATGATGCTCGAGGGGACCAGACTTACAGACCTCAAGCGCTGGAAGCTGCCGATGGACAGAGGCGAGTGGCAGGACGACATGCTCGGTCCGGACGAATACTATTCATGGACAGAGGGAGACTATGTTTCGGATATCGGAAAGGATCTCAACATCCCTGCGGGAGACTACCGTTTCGTATGGCCGATCCCTGCCGATGAAATATTCGCGAGCCCGCAGCTTGAAGCCCAGCAGAATCCAGGCTGGAACCGGTGATGATCATGTCTAACGGAATAAATAAGGAAATATCATGAAAGCAATTAGAACATTGATGCTTGCTGCAGCGGTTTTTTTCCTCGCAGCTGTGACGGCTGCCGCCCAGATACCGGCAGTCAACGTTGAGAATGCCAAAGGTGAAGTCATATCCACAGCCTCACTTGTCGATGGCAAGACTCCGATGATAATATCATTCTGGTCTACCACATGCAAGCCTTGCATACGTGAACTTGATGCTATCAATGAGCTTATGCCGGACTGGCTGGAAGAAGCCGAATTCCGTGTGGTGGCTGTCTCTACCGATGATGCCAGGTTTTCCACCAAGGCCCGCTCCCTTGTCCAGGGACACGGATGGACGGACTTCATAGACATTTATGACAAGAACCAGGCATTCATGCGCGCCATGAATGTCACGCTTACTCCGCAGGTCTACGTGGTCGACGCTGACGGAAAGATAGTCTATTCACACACCGGCTACACTCCGGGAAGCGAGCTTGAACTCCTGGAGAAAATCAAGGAGCTACAATAAACAAAGAGACTACAGATGACAAGGACCTTATACATCACGCTGATCCTGGCTCTGGCTGTTCCGGCCGCTGTGTCCGCCCAGGAGGAAAACTCCTCCAAAGGCTATCTCAGCGGAAGCTTTGAGACCAACAATATCCTGTATCAGAATGATTCTCCTACAGGGGCTGTCGCTCCGGAAAACCGGATAGGATCCAACAACTACCTGAAACTGGATTATTACAGGGGGAAGTTTTCTGCCGGTGCACAGCTTGAGGGGTACTTCCCCGTACTCCAGGACTACCCCATAGAGCTGACCAAAGCGAAGCTTACGAATTATTATGTGTCATGGACGGATGACGCTTTTTCTGTGACTGCAGGTACTTTCTATGACCAGTTCGGCAGCGGACTGCTGTTCAGGGCATGGGAGGACAGGACCCTCGGTATGAACAATGCCGTCATGGGAGCCAGGGTGACCTACAATTACAAGGGTATCGTTTCCGTCAAGGCTTTATGGGGCCTGCCTCGTATGGGCATGGAGTTTTCCGACACCCAGGTAAGGGGAGGCGACATAAGCTTCGCCATTTCCGAGCTCGCCAAATGGGACGGGACCTACCTCGCTCTGGAAGGTTCTGTACTGAACAGGTTCGAGGACATCCCGGTGGATCTGGAGGATGAAGGCGGCAAGCCAGGTTCCACAGGATACTCCGGGCGTATCAATTTCGAGCACGGCTCCGGATTTTTCCTCAAGGCGGAATATGTGGACGGAGGACAGAAGTACTACTCTAATCCGGACTTCGCAAGCGACGGGAAGATGTATCTCCAGAAGAGGGGCAATGCCCAGCTTGTAGAACTCGGATACAACAATCATGGCCTGGGCGTCAACTTCACTGCCAGGAGACTGGAGTGGATGACTTCGAAAATCATGAACAACTCCGTGTCCACTGCAAACCTGCTGAATTACGTGCCTGCTGTCTGCACCCAGTATACATACCTGCTGACCAATTTCCATCCGTATACTGTACAGCTCGGGGAACCTGCATACAGGAACAGCGGAGAAATGGGCGGACAGCTCGACGTGTATTACAACTTCAGGCGCGGTACGGCCCTCGGAGGCAAACGGGGCATGAAGATACATGCGAATTTCTCCACGTACTACACTCTCGCACAGGAGGGGACTGCGAAGGCAGGCAACCTGCTGTACCGGGATTTCAGCGTGGATATAGAGAAACAGTTCAGCCGTAAGTTCAAGGCCCTGCTTCTCTATTCGATGCAGGAGCAGAATACCCATTATGGAGTGGGTAAGGCTACAAGACTCCAGAATATCGTCGTGGCTGACATGCAGTACAAGTTCACACCTACATTTTCCACGAGGCTCGAACTCCAGTACCTTGCCACCCATGAAGACGAGAAGGACTGGATGGCTGCTCTCCTTGAGGTGAATTTCGCTCCGTACTGGAGTATCTATGTGAGTGACATGTATAATCACGGAAGCAGCAATGTCCATTATTATGCTGCAGGCGTAAGCTATGCGCGCTCGCGCACAAGGGTGTCACTCAGCTACGGACGCAACAAGGACGGATATGTATGTTCCGGCGGCGTCTGCCGTGTGATATCGGCTTATACTGGACTTAATTTGCAGCTGACCACATCTTTCTGATGCTGTCAGTAGCTTTATGATTGATAATTTGAAAAACAGGATGGAATGAAAAGGATTTTTGGGAATATCATGTTTGCTGCAGCAGCTTTTGCAGCATTGACGGCTTGTGAAGGCAATGCCGGAGAGGATACCGGCGGAAGCATTTTCGACGAAGAGTATGCTACCGGAGTGTATACGCTTGTTGCGGACAAGACAACGATCGAAGCCAACGGCAGCGATGCCGCTACATTCAAGCTTTACAGCCCGGAAGGCGAGGATCTTACGGCTACCGCCCAGCGCAATTATATCACCATAGAAAACAAGACTACCGGTGAGACTCTTGACGGTCTGACATTTACCGGGACTCTTGACGGGGACTACACTTTCTTCGCCTACTTCAAGAATTCCAGAAGCAACAATGAGGTGACCATCACTGTGCAGAACAGGGCCAAATACGAAAGGTATTACAAGAAGGTGGCTGTATATGACCTGACCAGCGCGTATTGCGGGCCTTGTGCGACCCTTGCGGCTGCCCTTGAAGCGATGGACGAGGAATGGGCTGACAGGATGGTGCTTTTCGCCATACACGGATCATTCCAGGGACAGCATGACCTGTGGAGCCAGAATACCAATAACGTGCTTGCCGCCCTTATGACAGAATTCGGGACGGGAGCCTATCCGTGTCTGGTATTCAATCTCGACCCGGATGCCACTCAGATAGGTACGACATCGGCACCTCTTCCGGCTGTCGTTGCCGAACTCCAGAAACAGATATCCTCTTATCCGGCCTACAGCGGTATCAAGATAGATACGGAATATTCCGAAGAGACGAATACTTATACCGTCAATGCTGAGCTGACTGCAAGCAGCGCCGGTGAGTTCGATCTCGGCTGTGCCCTGCTTCTGGACGGACAGGTCATGGGCGGGGGAATGGCCGACCACTACAATGACATAGTGAGGAACATCTCAGGCAACTATATGAGGATGTCCGACAACAAGAAGACTCTTGCTGCCGACGAGAAGATGACCTATACCGCAGAAGGCACCCTGCCTGATGATGCTTCGTATGCAGGCGACTACAGGGTGGCGGTATTCTCCCTCCGCAACAACGGCGGCAGTGTTATAATAGACAATGTCGCAGTATGCCCTCTCGGGGAAGATGTGGACTACCGGCTGAATGAATAGTACCATGAGAGCTTTCCATATATCCGTGCTTGCGGTCCTTGCCTTGTTTTCGCTGTCATGTTCCGGCAACGGGGGCGAGGATATGGTACTTGAACTCACGGCCGACCGCACTGTCATCCATACCGGCGACGGGAATGCCGTGACTTTCTCGGCGATGTATGGCGGCGAGGATGTAAGCACATCTCCGGATTTCAGGCTTTCCTGGACATCGGAAGACGGGGCTTCGGACCTGGAGCCGGGAGTGAATACTTTCAGCCCGGAGACGGAGGGGACATACGTCTTCACTGCGACATACAGTACGGCCGGCGGAACGGTGACAAGCAACAGTGTGGAAATCACCGTCACTCCGGAGCCGGTCATCAGGGACTATGCCCGTCAGATACTTGCCATGCAGTTCACCTCTGTCGGCTGTGTGAATTGTCCGGCGATGAGTACAGGTCTCAAGACTGTGCAGGGTGAAAATCCGGGCAGGGTGAACGTGGTTTCATTCCATCAGTTCTACGGCAATGTGGCGGACCCGATGGAGTGCGAGATGACATCGCTCTTCACATCCAGGTTCGGTGTGACAGGACTTCCCCAGTGCTATCTGGACATGCGTCCGGAAAAGGTGACTGCCGACATTTCAGATCTGAGAACATCCGTCGGTGAGGCACTCGGGCGTAAGGCCGCGAGCGGCCTGGCGGTAGAAAGCAGCGTCAGTGAAGGCAAAGTGTCTGTGACAGTACGCATTACATCCAACGAAAGCGCTGTCTTCCGTTATCTGATATTCCTGGTCGAGGACGGGATAGAATACATGCAGTATGGCGCGGACGAGAGTCCTTACATCCACAACAATGTCGTCAGGAGCGTGCTTTCCACAAGCTCCAACGGTGAGCGTGTCAATTCCGGCAACCCTCTGATGGAAGGCGTGGAATACACTTCATCCAGGACATCCGCTCTCGATGACAGCTGGAATGCTGACAACATGCGCATTGTCGTGGCTTCCCTGGTGTCCGAAGATGACGGCATGACTTATATATGCGCCAATTCGGTTTCATGCCCGCTTGGCGGAAGTGCAGAATATGATTTAAATGAATAGGACTATGTTGAGAAAGACAGGATACATCTTATTGGCAGGCATGGCATTCTTGGCTGTTGCCTGTGAAGGCCAGTCCGGAGATGATACCGGGGATATCTTCCTCGATGCGGACAAGTCTTCAATAACGGCTGACGGAAATGATGCCGTCACATTTACGGTATTCGCGGGAAATACCGATGTTACTGCGGATGCAGTCATCACATGCGTGAATGACGGTTCGGTGCTTGAAGGACCGGCTTTTTCTACCGTGACGCCGGGTACATATTCTTTCACGGCATCATACGGCGGCAGGGTGTCCATACCTGTGAGCGTTACTGCAGAGCAGAGCGGTACGGATGTCCCGTCAGAGCCGTCGAAGTTTGTCAGGGAAGTGTGCATCATGTATTTCACATATCAGACATGCTCCTTCTGTCCGAGCGGATACAGGTATCTGGACATGACTGTTGACATTTACGGCCGGGATATCCTGCATATCCTCTCGCTTCATTCTGCCCAGGGCGGAGACATAATGGCATTTCCTCAGGAAGACGAAATAGCCAAAGACATGAAGGTCCAGGGCTATCCTTCCGCTTCGGTGGACATGAGGCAGACTCTGTCGCTCACGAATGAACAGTCTCTCCTGGATCCTGCCATCGAGGCTGCTTTCGGAGAATATGCGGCACATTGCGGGGTGGCTGTCAAGTCTGACTATGACGAGTCTGCAGGGTCTGCGGAAATCACTGTCGAACTGGCGTCTGAACTCACTTCCACATATCGTCTTGCAGTATATGTGGTGGAGAATGACATAGTGGCGAGCCAGACCGAGGGGCAGGTATCCAGACCGGACTATGTGCATCACTATGTGGCCCGCAGGCTGCTGTCTTCGACATACAAGGGTGACAATCTCGGTACCGTAGAGAAAGATGCCTCTGCCACCAGGACATACAGCGTGACTCCGGACCAGGGATGGAACCTGGACAACACTTCCGTCTATGCGCTTGCAATAGATGAGAACGGGTATGTGAACAACATGGCCGTATGTCAGTTCAAGGATGGCGATACTCCGTTCAATTATGTTGACTGAAACAGTAAAATCACTTAACAAATACAAGTATGATGAACATCAAATTCAAAAGCATTCTTCTGTCATCCCTGGCGGCAATAGCAGGGATGATGGCCGTCTCTTGCGATACAGAAAAACCTGCTCCTGATAATGGGCAGGAGGTCGATGACAAGGGTAACACCTATGTGACTACCGACTGCATCACTCCTATCCGTTATGTCGACGGAAGCTATGTCGGCAGCACTACCGGTGTTTCTGTGTCGATTTCCCAGATTTCATCGAACAATATCCAGTTCGTCTGCGAACCGGGTACTGACATCAACAGTTTCCTGGTACAGGTGTATCCTATGGGAACACTTTACAATACCCTGCTTGAGGCTATGCATGCCGAAGGCAAACAGTCTCTTACCGTAGAGGAAACAAGCAACTATATCGCCCAGGCCATATCCCTCAAGGATGAGGAAGGCGTCTCTTCCGGCGGAGTGCTCTACGCAAGGGAAAGCCTTGGCGATGATTTCAATTCAGTAGAGATCGATCTTGCCAACTCAAGCATTGTGCCTTATCCTATCATGCCGGGCGTCGAGTATCTTGTGGTCGTCCAGGCATGCTTCGACGATGCTGCCACCCGTCTCGGGGACATGGCGATATGCCATGTTGAGGCTACACCTAAGGAGGCTTCCGACGATGTTAAAGTCGATGTCGCTCTTGAGCCGAGCATCAATTCCGTAGGTGTCACCCTCACTCCGGGTGCAGGCTGCGCATATATAAGCTATATCGGCAATACGCGCGCCCAGATAGACGAATATGTCAATGCGTATGGTGACGAAATGTTCCATGACCTTCTCTGTCATACTTACGCCACACCGATAAGCATATCCGACATGAACCTCCAGTTCAGGATTTCAGATATCGAGCCGGAGTCCGAATATTGTTTCGCGGCAGTCGCTTTCGCTTCCGATTTCACTCCTGCGGCAAGAATCACCCGTCAGGACTGTACTCTCAAGGATGTTCCGGATGATGCTCCTGACGGCGAGTGCGAATTCAAGGCTCCTTCTGCCTACGCGGCAACCATAGCCAAGTTCGATGTTGTCCTCGGCGCAAATTGTTATGCTGCATATTACCAGCTTCTTACAAAGGCTGAAGCTGAGGCAGCCATGGCACTTGAAGGAACAGAGAGAGAAGCCAAGGTGCTTGAAATACGCAATGGCGGCTGGGGTGTGACACGTCCGTCCTCAGTCCCTGTAGGCTCTGTATATACTTATCCTGACCTTCAGAACGAGCTTACTCCGGAGACAGAGTATACCTTCCTGTATGTGACCAGGAATGAATACGGCCAGACTTCAGACCTCCAGCTTTCGGAGACCACTTTCACTACCAAGAAGCTTGTCAGGGATCAGCCGGACGAATCCATAGAGGATGCCTATATGGAAATAGTGGATGCCACCAGGTCTGCGCTTACTCTGAAGTTCACCTACAGCTCGGACAAGACAGCCCTTATCATGCACCGCAACGCATTCCCTATAATACCGGACAACGGGTATGATTTCCCTGAAGTGATAAGTGATGATTACCGTTATGACAAGGATCCCGGAGATGGCAAGGGATGGCTCTACTGGTTCCTTGATTTCAGACACAATGACCCTTACCAGACCAGGTGGCCGGACTTCGTGAATGCGCTTGCCATCCCGTCATTGGATCCTATAAAGGTATCGGGCTACAGCCCTAAAACAACATACCAGTTCGCGTATATCGCAGAGGATGTAAACGGTGTCCTCGGCCATGTCAAGACTTGCTCAGGTACGACCCTCTCCAATGAAGGCGGAAGCAACCCTCAGATAGAGAAGATCGAATACAGCACCGCGTCAACCGGTGAGGTGGCCTTCACATTCTACGCGAATGACGATATCACCACCATCTACTATATGGTGGCCACATATAGCGGCGGCGCCGGCCCTGCAGCGTCAGACCTCCGTCTTGACCGTCTGCTGGACAAGAATTCATCAGACTACACCGGTATCAAGAACGCATGGCAGAGGACAGTTCTCGGAGAACAGGGACTTTCCACTTCTACCAATATACAGCCGAGGGTGACTATACCGGCGCTTGACAGCGAGCTTACAGTGGCTATCGCATATGCCTACGGTACAAATGACACAGAGAGTGCCCTTGCTACCCTTATCATAGACGGAGAAGGCAACGAGTACACTCTTGAAGAATGGTACGGCATGACTGTACAGTATGTTACGGTACCTAGATATTGATTGACGTTACACTAAAATTTTACATTATGAAATTACAGTTGTTTAGAGGGATGGGGCACCTGCTGGTGTCCTCCCTCATTGTCCTGACTCCGGCAGCGGTGTCTTGTAACATTTCCGAGCTTGATGACAGGATCACGGATCTGGAAAACCGTGTAGATGAACTTGCCGCGGACATACAGGACCAGATATCCTCCATACAGGGCATGCTGGAGGAAAATGTATCGGTGGTATCGTGTGTGCTGGATGAAGAGACCGGTATCTACACCATCGTCCTTTCCAGCGGCGAGACCATAGAGGTGTCCAAAGCCGGATCCGAGGCTTCTTCCGTAATAGGAGTCATGGAGGAAAACGGCGAATACTACTGGACTCTGGACGGCGAGCCTATGCTGGATGACGGCAATAAGGTGCCTGTTTCTGTCACTCCGGGCATACGTGTGAACCCGGATACAGACATGTGGGAGGTCTCTCCTGACGGATCCTCCTGGCTTGATACGGGCATCAAGGCTGTAGACGGGGCGTCTATTTTCTCAAAAGTCGACGAGGACGAGTCTTATGTATATTTCACTCTCGGTGACGGTTCTAGCATCAAGGTAGCCAAACTCACGGATTTCGAATGCTCTGTGTTCGCCGGCAAGCAGTATGTATCTGCCGGACAGACTATAGAGCTTGAGCTTACCCTGAAGAACGCAGTCAAGACTGCTGTCATGAAACCGGATGGCTGGAAGGCTTCGGTGGATGGCAATATCCTGTCTATTACGGCACCGTCGGCAGATAACCCGTATGCAGAAACGGAAGGTAAGGTGTCTGTGCTTGCAGTGTCTTCAAACAAGGAATTCTCCATGTGCGAAGTGGCTGTGGAGGTCGGAGAAGCTCCGCATGTCATCACGATTGGGCCGGATATGTCAATATCCATCACAAATTCGTATGATCCGTGGGGAGATGATTATCTGTGGAACGGATTTTATTATGGAGTATCGCTTCTCGAAGACTTTTCGCCTGAAACTCTGGCAGAGAACCTCCTGTCCGACACCAGGGCTCTTTTCTCAACGGAGCCGATAGGAAATAAGCCGCTTGAATCTCTCGTAGAATATGATGAGAAACAGAGTTACGTGGTATGGTGTCTTGACAGCTGGTTTGCTGACGAATATTTCACAGAATTGGAACCTCTTGACCCGAATGACATTATATTCGAGGTGATCGAAGGCAAGGGCGTGGAAATGCAGGTCTCTGACATTACTTTTGAAAATGCAACTGTAAATGTCAATGTGTCTGGCGTATCTTCATATTATGCCGCTGTTTTTGACAAGGACAGCTTCAATGCGACGAATGTGCTCGACAATCTCAATGCCGGTTCAAGTGCAGTCGGTGATCTGTACAGCATACTGGATGACGATTTCTCAGGACAACTCACCGAATTCGGTGCTCCGGAAAATGATTACGGTGAGATAATGCCGAATGAATTATTCCCGGGAACGACTTATGTTCTGATGGTTGTGCCTATTAAAAATTCCGGTACATATACTGAAGAGGATATTTATACGGTAGAGGCCGAACTTCCGGCCATCAAGTTTGGCGGCTCACTGAAAGTGGAATTGAGCGACATTACTTCTGACTATACATCAGTATCCGCGATAGTGACTCCTTCTGAGGGTTTCTACAAATATTATGTAACATATCTGGCAGAAGACAAGATCGGTGGCTACGAGTCAGACGAGGTTATGGTGGAATATCTGATGGAACAGACTGCAAGGACTGACGCATCATACAAGTTTACCAAGACAGGTCTTGCCGCAGGGGAGAAGGGCTACATAGTGGCAGTGGCTATTGACAAGGACGGCAATGCCGGTGCAGTGCTGCGTCAGGAAGTTTCATCGGCTTCCATATCTTACAATGATATTGAAGTCACTCTTTCTGTGGATCGTATCAGTATTACTGATGCTACAATAAGCGTATCTGGTCAGGGTGCCGTTTCATACCGCTATCTTTATACCAATGAAAACGGTTTGAAGATGTATCCGTTCGGAACTTACGCAGGCGGACGCGATGATGCCCAGATCGAGCAGGTGCTTGCCATGGACAGCTACTCATACAATACGAAGTATATAAATGAAGTAGGTGCGGACGGAGCAGCCGAGATAAATCTGAGCAATCTCAATTCCCAGATGGCATATTATGTCTTTGTTGTCGGTATCGACAGTGAGGGCAATCCTACGCATCTGGCTTCCTGTGACTTCAAGACAGTGTCCGTTAGGGCTATCTATGCTGCTGAAGGTTCAGACAGGTACAATGCCAACTATGAAGCCAACAGGCCGAAGATAAGCAATGTCAAGATCAACAATACCGGTATCGGAGAAATGTCGGCTCTTCCTTCCGACTACAGCCTGCCTATTTCGTATGATGTCGAGGTAGGAGACAAGTGCGGCAGATATTGGCTGTCTTTCCAGAATCCGAACTATATCACCATAGACCCGGATTTTCCTGATGAGACAGCTCTTGCCATCATGTCTGATTCAAGGGCGGAGGTGTACTCTGATCCGCAGACTGCGACAGGTGTGGAGCATCCGGGCATATACAATAAGGGATTCGATAACATGTACCTTGTATGGGAAGATGATGAAGGCTACATCTATCCGCCTGAAATCGTCGAACTCAGCTCTATACTGCTTTCTGATGTGTTCGCTGCGGAAGGTTCCGATAAATACAATGCCAACTATGAGGCGAACAGGCCGAAGATAACCGTCAAGATAAACGGCAAGGCCATCAGTGAATACACTGCACTTCCGGACAATCCTACGGACAACAGCGGACCGTACAGGTTCTCGTTCGATGTCACTGCAGGAAGCCAGTGCGCCAGGTATTGGGTAAGTTTCCAGAATCCTGCCGCAAGCGGAGTTGATCCTGACGATGCCTATCCGAACCGCATAGTGGCGGACATCCTGGCTGATTCCCGTCTGCAGGCTTATGACGGAACAACATCTGCCACTGACGTGGAGTATGGTACGGACAGCGGCTTCTATTATGACAAGACATATTCTGTCATGTATGTGATATGGCAGGACGCTGAAGGGTATTATTATCCTGCAGAGATAATAGATCTTAATGACCTGCTTGGCAAGTAGGCATATCAACTTGAGGGAGGCCGGCCCATTGGTTTGCGGACCGCCTCCCTTTTAATCCATTCAACGACCGGAAAGGTTATTGGACGAATTATAATATAAACAGATGAAAAGAATTTTTAATTTTATTTTTCTTATTGCGGTTTCCTCATTGCTGGTTTCAGTATCATCATGCAAAAAGGATGGTCCGGCAGAAACGGAAGGCAACGGTATCAGCAATATCAACAACCCTTGGGAAGGGGACACTGTCAGCAGCTCGGGAGAGACTGTGACGATAACTTTCGATGCGGCCGCAGCATGGAACGCGGACCTGGAGCTTTCGGACGGGGGCGACTGGGCCGAAATTGCGGCAATGAACAACAACAGTGCTGCGGGACGCGGCTCTGTCCGGATTTATGTGGACCAGAACAGCAGTGATGAACGTACCATATCCCTGTACGTCACTGTAGACGGGTATCCGAGGACATTGCTGTGTGAGCTTGTCCAGGCTGCCGGGGATGCCGTGCTGAACGAATCTCTCAATTCGGCGATGCATGCTTATCTGAAAGAGAACTATCTCTGGAAAGAGGAGTATAACCAGCTGGACGCTGAAGGCAAAATAGACCTTTCCGCCCCTTATACGGACTTCCTTTATACGAACCTCACCAAGATGGGGGATACGAACATCGAGGACGGCGGCATATACAGGGAATATTCCGTGTATGAAGGCGAGAGGTACATCTATTCCTACCTCAATGAAAGCACCTCTGGCGCCGCCGCTTTCAGCAAGGCTCCTGCTACCAGGGCAATGCAGGCAGGTCTCGGAATCGGTCCTACCAACTCTATCAGATGGGAGGCGACAAGCGATGCTGTAGTACTTGTGGTCGGCTATGTTTATCAGGGCTCTCCTGCGGCAACGGCCGGGCTTAAGAAAGGCGACATGATCAATTCGGTCAATGGTACTACCATTACCATGTCCAATTATGCAAGGTACCAGCAGGAGCTGTATTATACCACTTCAGGCTCCTATACCCTGCGTTTTGTCCGCCAGCAGCCTGAACTGGATGACAACGGGCAGCCTGTCTATGATGAAAACGGCAATTACAGGATAATGACCACCAGCACGTCTGTCGATATCACCGCAGGCTCATACCAGTACAATCCGGTATTGACAAACTCGGTGATCCTGCTCGCTCCGAAAACCGGAGGTGAACCGCACAGGATAGGATATATGGCTCTGGAAAGTTTCGACTTGTCAGCCCAGTCTTCTCTTGAGTGGTCTTTGAACCAGCTTCTGCAGAACAATATCGAGGATCTCATACTGGATCTCCGTTTCTGCGTGGGCGGGGCCATGGAGCAGTGCCGTTATCTTATGACATCAATAGTGGGCTCCGCCAATCTTCAGAAGACTATGGCGAGGCTTGAATTCGCGGATAACGAGTGGGAGACCTGGACATTCGAGCGCAGCGACAATCCTGACGTGCACAATACCCTCGGGAACGGGCCTGATCTCGGGATAAACAGACTTTATGTCATCTGTTCCGAGAGCACTGCATCTGCTGCCGAGATTGTCATAAACACATTAAAGGGTATTGACTTCCCTGTATATACATTCGGCAGCCGTACGGAAGGCAAGAATGTCGGCATGACCACATCAGTCATATACAACAACAGCCAGACAAGATCATTCGAATTCGCTCCGATCACATTCCGCATCTATAACGCAAAGGAAAACAGCGACTATGCGGACGGGATAGAGCCTGATTTCGTGGTGAATAACCAGAACACGATCCAGACATCGTCCGATGATATTGATTACATGTTCCCTTATGGTCCGAACGACTGGGAATGGTGGTTCAGGGAATATGCGGTAAGCTGGGCTGTCAGCTGGATAGTGGACGGAGAGAATCCGGACTGGGTGAACCAGTGGTATGAGGACAACAACAAGGGAACACCACCTGTTGTCACTTCTTCCTCAGTACGTTATCCTGGACCGCAGCTTTCTTCATCGGCATTTGCCGGTGCGGATACAAGGAGCGGCAGTCAGACCGTGGGTACTGATGTCATTCCGCTCAGGCGCACATCGGTATCTCCTGTATTCGGCAGGACAGGCACCCTGATATACACTGACAATGTCATTGTCCTTCCGGATGATGACGCGGCTCCTGCAGACGCAGAGAAATAAACACATGTAATGAAAACCGGCGGCTTGCCTGTGAAGGTCGAACAGTTTCCGGTTCATAGTTCTTTATTTAAGATTTGTGTGAAGAGGACGGGTCTGGCTTTTGATCCGTCCTTTTTTATTCATACTCCTGATGGAGTCCGGTTCCAAATATTTTCTTTTCACGGTCAATGACATTCCTGATTTCCGGGATTTTCAGAGCCTGTGCTATCTCAAAAAACAAAAAAACTAAAAAAAAGGAAAAATCTTGTAGCCTTCGGCCAATGTTTTTCTTTTTCTTGCACTCCCTCCAAAAAAATACCCTCATCTTGTCATCCCGACCGGAGGTCCTGTGGACCGGAGTGGAGGGATCTGCTTTTCTGAAAGCGATACCTGTTGCAGATGTCCCGACTTCGCTCGACATGACACTCGGCGGTCGCTTTGCGGATATGAATATGAAAATCAAACCATCTAAATTCTATTTTTTATGGCCAAAAGTGCAGTGGAAAGCAGAGCAGCTGAAAGCAGGAAGGCGGTAGTGCAGAGGTATGTCGATATCCTGACCGATGCGGGATTGAAGGCGGTGTTCGGTGACCAGAGGAACAAGGACGTGCTCATTGACCTGCTGAATGTCATCCTCCCGCCTCACAGGATGGTGGCCGACATATCGTATGAGACTACGGAGATTCCCGGGTTCACTCTGTTCAACAAGAGCGTCAGGTTCGACCTGCGGTGCCGCGGCGAGGACGGACGCCAGTTCATCGTCGAACTCCAGTGCTACCATCAGGCCAATTTCTTCCGCAGGTGTGTCCTCTATGCTTCCAAGGCTTACGACATGGGCTCGCAGAGAGGTGACGGGCAGGTGTACGACATCCCTCCGGTGTATTTCATCGGACTACTCGACAAGGACCTCCAGGACATGCAGCGGTATTCCCCGGAAGACGGCATCATTTCCGAATATACTTTCCGGGAAAAAACGACGATGAAGGTTCCGGATGAGACTATTTTTACTATCTTCGTAGAACTGAACCGCTTCACGAAGACGAAGGAGGAGTGTTGCATTATGCATAAAAGTAGTGAATTCACTAGTCACGAAGTGACCGAGCCGGAGGCTCGAAACACCCCTAATAGGGGTCGCAGGCATGCCTGCGGGGGTTAAGATGGGGCAGTCTTTCGAAGAAAGACGTTTGTGGGTGCCGTCTTGGCACCCACCCTTAGACAGGCTTCCCGAGGAACTGAGGACAGAGGCTTTCGAACGTCTGTTCCAGGCGTGCGAGATCGCGCGGTTCGAACCGGAAGTAAACTTGGATAATGTGAGTTCGATGAAATGAACGAAGTGAGTTTCAGAGAACTACCTCTATAGAGGATTCGTAAAACGAATCCGGCAGTAAGTTCTCCCCTCGATAGGGGAGAATTTAAGAGGGGTGACACGTAGGATAAAAAGAGATTTCGAAGAAATCGTAACGTCAGTCCGACGAAATCTCTGGTAAGAGTAGAATACATCGTCGGACTGACGTTATAAACGAGAAAGAGATGATCACGGAACGGGACTACTACAACATGCTCAACACCGCGAAGGCTGACGGTCTGGCCGCAGGGTTAGCCGAAGGTGAAGCAAAAGGGTTGGCCGAAGGTAGAGCTGAAGGTATAGCCGAAGGTATTTCCAGAGTGGCGAAGAAGATGCTGGAATCAGGAATGTCTGCTGAGATGATAGCATCTATGACCGGTCTGACAAAAGCGCAAATTGCAGCATTGTAAAATAGCTTCAGTCTGCATGCTTCTTTCAACATGGCATTTTTATGTTTTAATCAGATCAGATGTTCTCTCCTGATGAGTGTTCTGTCGTATAAAAAGTTTATCTTTGCCGACAAATCCGTTTAAAATCAGGAGGAAGGAAATGCAGAATATCATCGAAGCCGCTGGTCTGGAGAAATCATTCGGAAAACTTAAAGTCCTGAAAGGAATCGGGCTGACCGTATCAAGGTCCGAAGTCCTGTCCATCATGGGCGCATCAGGAGCAGGAAAATCGACCCTCCTTCAGATTCTGGGTACCCTCTCCACCCCTGATGTAGGCTCCCTGGTCATAGACGGGATAAATGTCCTCAGACTGAACAGCCGGCTGCTGTCAGCCTTCCGCAACACTAAAATCGGCTTTGTCTTCCAGTTCCATCACTTGCTTCCTGAGTTCACGGCCATTGAAAATACCATGATTCCTGCCCTCATAGCCGGCAGATCGACGAAGGATGCCAGATCGGAAGCCGAATCCCTCCTCATGGAACTCGGTCTTGCTGAACGTGCGGGCCACAAGCCGTCTGAACTCTCCGGAGGCGAGCAGCAGAGGGTCGCCATAGCCAGGGCCCTGGTCAACCATCCCGCCGTGATATTCGCGGATGAACCTTCAGGAAATCTGGACAGCGTCACCAAACAGGAACTGCACAGCCTTTTTTTCAAGCTCCGCGACACTCACGGACAGACCTTCGTCATCGTCACACATGATCCGGAACTTGCATCCCTGTGCGACCGCAGCCTGTTCATGCGTGACGGACAGTTCATAGATGAACCACTGTCATTATAAGCGATGTTATGGGAATCTTCCGCTTCCGGCATTTTTCGGTCGAGAATGTCGAATCTGCCATGAAAGTCAATACCGACGGGGTTCTTCTCGGTGCGCTCATGACAGTGCGTCCGTCGGACAGGACATCTCTGGACATCGGTACTGGTACCGGTACGATAGCTCTCATGGCAGCGCAGCGGCTTTCCGGACTGAACGGACGGATTCAGGACGTGCCGGACATGTCACCGGATTCCGATGCAGGTACGGCGAGGATAGTTGCCATAGACATAGACGAGGCATCGGCACTTGAGGCCGGGCGGAATTTCGCTGCGTCCCCATGGCCGGGAATGCTCGAAGCCGTGCATTCGTCTCTGGCTGACTTCAGAACATCCGGAGCGTATACATGTTTCGATCACATTTTTTCGAATCCGCCATATTATGACCTCTCTTTGGGTGCGCCGGATCTCCGGCGCAATGCTGCCAGGCACACGGAATCTTTGTCATACCGGGACCTTATAGCCTGCGCTGCCGATATAATGGCTGACGACGGTATACTTTCAGTCATTTTGCCTGCGGATTCGGAACTCTGGCTCATGAGGCATGCACGCATGTCCGGCCTGTATCCTTTCCGCATTGTACGCATACGTACCACCGAAAGGAAAAAGCCATCACGTATCGTTGTCGAATTTTATCGCAAAAGACAGGATACGCCTGCGGACAGCCTCCTGACGATCCACGACGGGCCGTCCTATACTCAGGAGTATATGGATCTGACACGAGATTTCTACGAAAAATTCTAACAGCTGTTTCATAAGGCGTATTCTTTGAGCGGCATGTTTAGTAAATCTTGCTATCTTTGCGGATTACAAGGATTGTTTATGAAGAATATAAGGAATTTCTGCATTATTGCTCATATTGACCATGGCAAAAGCACTCTTGCCGACAGGATGATCGAGATCACGAAGACACTGGCCGCGAGGGATATGGAGGCACAGGTCCTGGATTCCATGGACTTGGAGAAGGAGAAGGGTATCACGATCAAGAGCCATGCTATCCAGATGGACTATGTACATGACGGGGAAAAATACACCTTGAATCTCATCGATACCCCGGGGCATGTCGACTTCTCGTACGAAGTTTCACGTGCAATAGCTTCCTGTGAAGGAGCGCTTCTGGTCGTGGATGCTACTCAGGGCATCCAGGCTCAGACTATATCGAACTTGTATCTCGCCATCGAACATGATCTGGAGATCATACCAGTCCTGAACAAGATCGATGTAGACTCGGCTATGGTGGACGTGGTGACGGATCAGGTGGTGGATCTCCTCGGATGCAAGCCCGAAGATGTATTGTGCGCATCGGGAAAGACAGGTCAGGGAGTCCCGGAGATACTGGATGCCATAGTGGAGCGGATTCCTGCCCCGACAGGTGATCCGGATGCACCGCTCCAGGCACTGATTTTCGATTCCGTCTTCAATTCGTTCAGAGGTATCATCGCCTATTTCAAGGTCGTGAACGGTTCCATAAAGTCCGGAGACAAAGTAAAATTCTTCAATACGGGAAAAGTCTATGACGCCGATGAGGTCGGTGTGCTCAAGATGAAACTCGATCCCCGTCCTGAAATCCCGTGTGGGAGTGTAGGCTATATCATTTCAGGAATCAAAACAGCTTCGGAGGTGAAGGTCGGAGATACCATCACCCATGTGGAAAATCCGTGCCTTGAGGCCATTGCCGGTTTCGAAGAGGTGAAGCCGATGCTTTTTGCCGGTGTATATCCTGTAGAGACTGACCAGTACGAAGAGCTGAGGTCGTCTCTGGAGAAACTGCAGCTGAATGATGCGTCACTGGTGTTCGAACCGGAATCATCACTGGCTCTGGGCTTCGGTTTCCGGTGCGGCTTTCTCGGTCTTCTGCACTTGGAAATCATCCAGGAGAGGCTGTACCGTGAATTCAATATGGACGTAGTCACCACCGTACCTAACGTTTCCTACAAGGTATATACGACGCAGGGAGAAGTGATGGACGTGCATAATCCGTCAGGACTTCCGGCCCCTACTCTTATATCGAAGATCGAAGAACCGTACATACGGGCGCAGGTCATTTCGAAGTCGGAGTTCTACGGTCCTATCATGAAACTGTGTCTGGACAAGAGAGGGACTCTCATAAATCAGCATTACATCACTTCCGACAGACTTGAACTGACATACGAGATGCCTCTTTCTGAAATTGTCTTCGATTTTTACGACAAACTGAAATCCATATCGAAAGGCTATGCATCCTTCGACTACCATCTCATAGGCTTCAAGGAAGCCAGACTGGTCAAACTGGATATCCTCCTGAACGGGGATCCTGCGGACGCACTTTCGAGTCTCATACATGCGGATCATGCCTATGATTTCGGAAGAAAGATCTGTGAGAAACTGAAAGAACTGATCCCCCGCCAGCAGTTCGATGTGGCCATCCAGGCTGCCATCGGAGCCAAGATCATCGCCCGCGAGACTGTAAAGGCCGTGAGGAAGGATGTCACCGCCAAGTGTTACGGAGGTGATATCTCCAGGAAGCGCAAGTTGCTTGAAAAGCAGAAGCAGGGAAAGAAACGCATGCGTCAGATAGGCACGGTGGAAGTCCCGCAGAGCGCTTTCATGGCAGTTTTGAAACTTGACTGAGCCGGTGCAGTAGCTTGACGTCGGATTCCGGCCCGTAGTAAACAAAACGGGTTGTCCTCGCGACAACCCGTTTTAATTCTGTGGAAAACGGGATATATTGCACACTTTCCCGTTCCTTACATCTCCACAGAAAGAGACGAATAAGATTCTTAACCGGAAATAAAGATCGCGTCTTTCCATGTCTTGCGGGTTGTTTGCGGTGTTGTTTTATATGTTGTTTTACACGTTGTATGTTGTTGGAACCATGAAAAAATTAAAACCATACATTACTGCCATGCGACTGAGAACTCTTCCCCAGTCACTTGCCGGAGTCGCTCTAGGACTCCTTCTCGCTACTGCGGATTACGTGGTGAATCCGTGGACCGCATTCTTTACTTTGCTGACGGCGGTCTTTCTCCAGATATTGTCCAATACATCGAACGAACTTGGGGATTTCCTGAAAGGAACTGACCGGAAAGATGATCGGAAAGGTCCGGCCTATACTCTTACCCAGGGTCTCATATCTGAAAAAGGATACAGGACGATGGTCTGGACATATGCCGCACTTTCTGCAGCCAGCGGTCTGACCATGGTATGGTTTTCTTTCGGGACCTTCTTCAGTTATGGAGCTATCATTACCCTCTTTATGGGGCTGATGGCCATATCGGCAGCCATGAGATATACGCTCGGGAAGAATCCATACGGCTACAGAGGTTACGGAGACCTGAATGTCTTCATTTATTTCGGCATAGTATCAGTTCTCGGCTCATATTTCGTGGCCGCGCATGAGATTCCGAACTGGTATCTGCTCCTTCCTGCCGTTTCTGTCGGTTGCCTGAGCACTGCAGTTCTTAATGTGAACAACATCCGTGATATCGAAAGCGACAGACTGACCAGACGGACCATACCTGTCCGTTTCGGTGAGAAGAAGGCTAAGGTCTATCATGTCTTTCTGGTCACTGCAGGATGGGCGGCCATGATCGGCTATACCATGGCCCGGGCTTTTGACTGGTGGCACTACCTGTTCGTCTTCACATTGCCCCTTTTCATCGTGCATCTGGTGAAGGTATGGCATCTGAGCGGAAAAGCTCTTGACCCACAGCTTCCAATGCTGGTGATCAGTACATTCCTTTTCTCGCTTCTGACCGGTATCGGTTTCGTGGTCTTCCTGTTCCAGTAGTCCGACGGATGTCATTTGATTCCTACGAACATTCTGCAGATGCCGAAAGTGAGAGCTTTGGTCCGGACTTCTGAAAATCCGGCGGAGCGCATCATCGAGCAGACTTTTTCCGGAGACGGAAATTTCAGTACGGAAGCGGGGAGATACCTGTATGCCGCCCGGTCTCCGGATACCAGACCGCCTATCAGCGGCAGGACATGCAGGAAATACAGCTTGTAGACCGATTTCAGTATGGGGTTTCCCGGCACTGACAGTTCGAGGATTACGGATTTTCCTCCAGGCTTGAGTACCCGGCACATTTCCGAAAGGCCTTTTTCCAGATGTTCGAAATTCCTCACTCCGAAAGCGACCGACACTCTGTCGAAACTGCATGCAGGATATTCCAGCTGTTCACAGTCCCCGTATTCCAGCCTGATCCTGTCATCCAGACCTGCCGCTTTCACCTTTTCCCTGCCTATGGCCAGCATTCCTTCGGAAATGTCGGTCCCCGTTATCAGGCTGCCCGGTGCCGAGTCCCGGGCAATGCCCATGGCGAAGTCTCCTGTTCCGCTGGCGACATCAAGTATTTTCAGGGGAACGTCCTTGACGACGATTTCCCTGACAGCCTTTTTCCTCCAGGACTTGTCTATGTCCAGAGACAGTATATGGTTCAGTCTGTCATAGTTCCCGGCGATGCTGTCGAACATCTTCCGTACATTCTCTTTCTTCGGCATATCATTATAATAACGTCAGTTCGTAGTCGCGCAATCCCCCTAATAGGGGGTGCAGGGGGTTAGGATGGGTCACTTGACCCTGTACCATAGCCCTTAATAATTAACAAGTCGCCATGGCGACCGCGACGAGTAGTCGCGCAATCCCCCTAATAGGGGGTGC
>CALUQB010000023.1 GCA_944322815.1 uncultured Bacteroidales bacterium
ACCAGGTGGGAGAGTAGGTAGCTGCCGCTTTTAGTTTAGAGGACCGGATGTCAGAGAATGATGTCCGGTCCTTTTTTATTCTATCCGGGGCAGTCATCGGCACGGTCGCCGGAAGAATCATTGGGGCAGTCATCGGGAGAATCATCGGCACGGTCGCCGGGACAATCGCCGGGACAATCATCACAATCATCGACACTATCTGCGTCATTATCGCGGCAGAATGCAGCAGATAGTTCCAGAAACAGCATTATCTGCGTCACTATCGGCTCAGAATGCAGCAGATAGTTCCAGAAACAGCATTATCTGCGTCACTATCGCGGCAGAATGCAGCAGATGATACCTGAAACGACACTATCTGCGTCACTATCGCGGCAGAATGCAGCAGATGATACTTGGACGAACGTCTGCAAAATCGCTCTGAAGATTCCAGAGCCGCTGAGCTGATTTTATTTATCTGGAACCAAGCCAGATGAAAATCATTCCGACGAGAATCAGAGCCAGATCCAGAGCCTTTGCTTTCAGATTCTTCTCGTGGAAAATCAAAACACCGCAGATGAACGATACTATCACTGACCCTCTGCGAATCAGCGAAACTACGGAAATCATGGAATCCTCCTGATTCAATGCAGTCAGATATGAGAAATCGGCGGCAGAAATGAATATCGATATCAACGGAATCGCCCAGCTCCAATGAAATGGAGTAGTACTTTTTCTGTGAGGATACCAGAGTATCCCTACA
The DNA here is from genome assembly GCA_944322815.1 of uncultured Bacteroidales bacterium. Taxonomy (GTDB): domain Bacteria; phylum Bacteroidota; class Bacteroidia; order Bacteroidales; family UBA932; genus Cryptobacteroides. The sequence goes on from CALUQB010000023.1 coordinate 740, forward strand.
ATGATCCCCATCATAAGCATCTGGTAGAAATTGTACCACCCCTGAACGAACATAGGGCTCAGTTCCGTCATTATGTATTTGTCGTAGAGTCCGCTCACGGCACCTACTATTGCGGCTATGGCCACGAACATTATCCATTTGTTGTGCGTGAAGTCCACAGACTCCTTCTTGCTGGAACGGCTGAGCAGGAACAGGGAAATGATTGCCAGAATTACACCTGTCCACTGGCACCAGTTGAGACGCTCTCCGAAAATGAGCATTGCACCGACCAGCACCATCACAGGTCTGGTCGCATTTATGGGACCGACAATGGTGATGGGCAGGTGTTTGAGCCCGAAATATCCGAAAATCCATGAAGTCAGAACGATTAGAGACTTGATGATGACCAGAAAGTGAGCGTGAAGCAGGCTTCCTTCCTGATGTCCGGAAAACGGTGCGGGGTCGAGCGCCGTCCCTGCAAACCATCCGCTCCCTATGATGCTGTCCAGAATGAACGGAGCGAAAATCAGAGTGGAAAAAACAGTATTCAAAAGCAGCACTGGAAGAACTGCATTGTCTTTCAGTGCTGACTTCTTTGATGCATCATATACGCCTAAAAGCGCCGCAGATACAAACGCGAGTAAAAGCCACATTCTCTGCTATTTGTTCTCTTTTCCGTGGCAGCAGCCGCCTTCGTGATGCCCTTCACCATGTCCGCAGCAGCCCTCCTTGTGCCCCTCGCCTTCATGGCAGCAGCCTTCTCCATGTCCTTCGCCCTCATGGCAGCAGCCGCCTTCGTGATGTCCGCAGCCTTCTCCATGTTCGCCACCGCAGTTGCACTGATGCACATTCTCGCCATGCAGACCCTCTTTCATTTCTTTCTCGGTAGCCTCACGCACGGAGACGATCTCACCGGAAAAATTCAGAGTCTTTCCCGCCATAGGAGAATTCAGGTCCATCTTTACGGATTTTTCGCTCACTTCCAGCACCTTGCCTGGAATGACCTGTCCTCTCCCGTTCAGAAGCGGCACTGTGGTGCCAGGTACCAGAAGATCCTCCTGAATCTGTCCGTTGACTTCGAAAGCCTCTTTCGGAAGATCTATGATCCGGTCAGGGTCGATCTCCCCGTATCCTTCTGCAGGAGTCAGAGTGAAACTGAAATTTTCGCCAGGCTCCAGGCCTTCGATATTGCTTTCGAATTTTTCGAGAAGCATGCCTGTCCCGTGAATATAATCCAGCGGTCTTTCTTTGGTAGTCTTGTCCGCTACTTCGCCGTCTACTACGAGTTCGTAGCAGAGTTCGACGACCTTGTTCTTTCCTATTTTCATGATATGTTGTATTTGATTTTTCTGCGGCCATTCGGCCAATATTGCCGGCCTGTCAGTTACAGGTCGGCAAAGATAGGATTTTTTTCTTAATCATGCACTGAAATGTACATCTCCGAAGCACAGGCTCGGTATCTGCCATCTGGTGCATGCCCTGGCATCGTTTCCTGCAGCCAGCAGCCCGTTCCATAGCTCCAGCATGTTTCCTGTGATGATCATTTCCCTGACCGGATGGGTCACCTTTCCGTTCTTGAAAGCAAAACCTTCAATGCCATAGGAGAAATTCCCGGTAGTAGGGTTGCAGTTTCCTCCGTTGAATCCGGTCACATATATTCCGGAACCATATTCCGCTATCATTTCATCGGCCCCGAAGCTGTCCGGAATTCCATGCCCCGAAGCATGGTATGGCATCAATACAGGTCTGGAAACCCCTTCTATCGTAGGTTTTATACCCATTTTCCCGGCCATGTAGGAGTTTACGAACCATGTTTCCACAGTACCGTTACGTATGATATCCATATCATGGGTGGCGACACCTTCCGTATCGAAAAACCTGGAGCCTGGTTTTCCCGGAGTCCTGGCCAGATCGACGAGTGTAAGCCCGTCGCTGAAAAACTTTTTGCCCAATGAATCTTTCAGAAAGGAACTTTCCTGCTGGATCGAGGCGGCGTTCAATGCTGAAATGACCGGCGATATCAGTCTGGAGCTGACAGACCTGTCCACCACCATCCGGAATTTCCCTCCTCTATGACGTTCAGGTCCTATCTGACTGACCGCTTTATTCAAGGCTGTTTCCGAACAAATTCCTTTGTGTAGTCCCGACAGATACGGTGAAGAGTCCCACCAGTATCCGGAATATTTCTTTCCACCGGCTTCTATCGTGATCTCGGAGCAGATGGCGAATGACGTTTCGGTATGCCTGCCGGAGAAACCGTGCGAGTCAGCGGTGAAGTTGTCATCAACGGAGTCTGAATATTCGCATTCCTCAGATATGACCAAAAACCGGCGACTGCCCTGAGTCCCGGCATCACAAGACGAATCTTCGTCCGGAAGGGGAGTGCCGGCTGCAATGTCCTTGAAAATACATTCGTTCCCGGCCAGCCGGAGCCTGTCTTCCGATGTCAGGTCTTCATAGCTTTCATCGTATAGTCCAAGTTCACGGCCCGTGACAGCGTCACATGCTGTTCTTGACAGTTCCGGAAGCGTCCTGTACCGGTCTTCTGCGAGCATTTTCACAGACTCTACGGCTTGTGCGGCAAACCTGTCCAGTTCAGTTTCGTCGAGCATGTTTGTGGAGAATGTCCCGTATTTCCCGTCTGCGAAGACATACAGGAATATGGATCTGTCGGCAGAGTGCGCCACCTTGTCCAGTTCGCCGTTCAGCATGCTGTATGAATCCAGCACGCTTTTGTTCAGGGAGACTCTGGCCTGGTCAGCACCGTGTCTTAGCGCAGCCTCCATACAGCGGAGGGCGAGAGACTTTTCCTTTTCCGATATCAGACCGGTCAGGTTTTTCTCTTTCTTTATAATGTTTTTCTCTTTTTTGTCCATTTTTTTAAAAAAATTTTAAGCCGTGTCCTGAATTATTCCCCTCCTACAGTCAGGCTTCTGACCAGCACCGTAGGAATCCCGCATGACACAGGGACATTCTGGTCTTTCCCGCAAGTCCATGTGCCGTTGTCCACTATCAGGTCGTCCGCTACAGCTGTGATGTCAGCCAAAGCCTCAGGCCCGTTCCCTATGATGTTTATGTCCTTCACAGGAGCTGTGAGATGGCCGTTTTCGATCAGGAAGCCGCTCTTTACATAGAAGGTGAAGTCGCCCTCGCCGATCTTTACCTGGCCGTTCGAGAACTCGTCTACATAGATTCCCTTCCTTACAGAAGCTATTATGTCATTTTTCGTGGCTTTCCCGTTTTCCATATAGGTAGCCCTCATCCGCGGTATGGGGTTGAACCTGAATGATTCGCGTCTGCCGTTGCCTGTCGGAGGGACTCCGTACCAGCGGGCGCTTATCCGGTCATGGAGATATGATTCCAGCACCCCTTCCCTTACCATGTATGTCTTCTGCCCGGGTATGCCTTCGTCATCGTAGTTGCAGGCTCCGCGATTCCCCTGCAGGGTGCCGTCATCTACTATGCTGATCGATGAATCGCATATCTTACTGCCTGTCATCCCGGCGAAAACGGACTGTCCTTTCCTGTTGAAATCAGCTTCGAATGCATGTCCCATCGCCTCATGCAGGAGTATGCCGGATGCCCCGGCTCCCATCACCACCGGCATTTTGCCGCCTTTCGGCCTGACAGCCTGGAAACGGGCATCTATCCCTGACACGGCTTCTTCTGTCATTTCTTCCAGCAGTTTGTCTGTGATCATTTCAGCACCTGCCCTGAAGCTCCTTGATGAAGTCTTGTTCTCGTTTTTCCCGTTTTCGGAAAAAATTACCGAGACCACCAGACTGCCTATCGGCCTGAAATCACAGGTGAGTTCTCCGATAGAATTGAACATCATGATGTAGCTTTCGGACCATGACAGCCTAGCGATGATTTTCACTGCACGGCTGTCACGGGCCAGAATCATGGATTCCAGTTTTTTCAGTATCGGAATGAAAGTCCGGGTTTCGCTGTCGCTCCACATTTCGTCTGCACGGTAGAAGGTGCCTTGCCGGTGACATGGACCAGATTCCGGGATTCTGTAAGAATGTCCGTCAGGTATGACATTGGCCTGTGCGATCTGGGCGGCAGCCCTGGCGGCGCAGAGCATATCCGGCATTTCGGTATTTTCGGAGTATGCGTATCCTGTCTTGTCGCCTTTCAAAACCCTGATCCCGACGCCATAATCGATGTGAAAACCGCCGGAAGACACTTCGTGGTCCCTCAGCAGCAGATCCTTGTATGTCGTATGTTCGAAATAGAGGTCGGCATAGTCCCCTCCTTGAGAAAGCGAAGTCCCGGTCAGCTGTTCGAGCTGCGGGACACTCACCTTGAATCTGTCAAGATAATATCTTTTTTCCATTGCATTCCTTTTTCTTCGAAATCTCTTCTTAATCTACGTGTCACCCACCCTCTTTGCCTGCGGATTCGTTTTACGAATCCTCTACAGAGGCAGTTCTCTGAAATTCAGTCCGTTCTTTTCATCGAACTCACGTTAATCCATCATCGCCGATTCCCTGATCCTGTCGTAGGTGTCGTGATCCTTTATTACCGTCACATCGTCCTTGTAGCCTTCGGCAATGACTCTGAAAGGTACCTGCGAGTTGTCTGCCAGGATCCAACGGTCGCACAGCGGGGCGTAATCCTTGAAGAAATAGCTCAGTCCCACACGGTATCTCCTGCGTACGGTTTCTTCAGGAATATTGTGGCCGCCGGCGGCTACCCTCGCTTTCACCCTGGCCACGGCGAGGTCCGGAGAATTCAGCCAGAAGTACATGAGCGTGACCGTGTAGCCTTCGGCCTGGGCTTCGGCCACCATTTTCAGAAGGCTTCTCGTAGCCAGCGTGGTTTCGATGCTGAAGTCTTCTTTTCTTTTCAGCAGATACTTGATTCTCATCAACATGAGCCGGCTCGCCTGTACTGCCACTGACCCGGGGTCGAATGGAGACAGCCCCTTTGCGAACTCGTCGGAGTTCACGTACTGGCTGCATTCCAGCATTTCAGGCAGGAGAGTGTAGGATGCCGTGGTCTTGCCGGCACCGTTGCATCCTGATATTATGAACATTCTCGGCATGGCTGTGTCACTTGTTTGATCGTACTGGTTTTATGGTTTTTCCTGCTGGTACAGTCCGTATCCGAACAGTGCGAAGTCGCCCTTGCACGGATCGTCGGGAAAAATCTCACGGAAGGCATCAGTGATCTCCATGACTGTCCTGATGTCTTTCTGTTTGCGGGATGTAAGTCCGAGACTGGCAGCCATGTCATAGACATGGACATCCAGAGGTATCAGAAGCTCCCGTTTGTCGGTATGTTTCCATACTCCGAGGTCGACTTTCGCGTCATCACGGACCATCCATCTGCGCATCATGTTGATTTTCTTGTTGGGGGCTTTCTGGTCTTCTTTCTGATTGAAGATCATGGTGCGTATCTGCTGGCAGTCAAGGCTTTCCAGGCTGTCGGTCCGGGAGTAGATCTTGCAGAGGTTCCTGCATATTCCGGCAAATTCGCTCCATTTTACTGTCCTGTGCAGGCTGGCGTTTTCGTCCCTGTATTCTCCTGCCATGACGTATTTGTACGGCTGCCAGGACATTTCATCCATGGCTTTCATACAGTCCCGTACTATCATGGAGCGCCTGCCCCATGCGAGGTGGGCGGCTATGACGGCAGATATTTCGATATCGGCCAGGCAGTAGCCGTCGGAGAGCCTGGACGCGAAATATTTCGGGAAGATTATGGGATCTTCCTGAAAGTATTGTGGATCGTTGTATTTCTCGGCCCATTCTATGAGCCGGTCTTTCATTTTCTCGTCCATAAATAACGTCAGTTCGACGAATCATTCTACTCAGTACCAGAATTCCTGACCATGGAGTTGGCCGGATATGTGTTCTGTCGGACAAATTTAGCAGTAATTTCACTAAGTCAGTTTCACTAAATGAAAAATTTGGTAAATTTACGTTATGGAATACGATATTTCAGGACAGCGGATCGATGGGCAGATGGTCCGTGCGATGTTTCCGCGGCGGGAGCGGAATGCCCATAAAGGGCATTTCGGTCATGCCCTGCTGGTCGCAGGCCAGAGGGGCATGACCGGAGCCGCCCTGCTGGCGACAGGGGCGGCTCTCCGCTCCGGCTGCGGCCTCGTCACCGCCCACATCCCTGCAGACGAGAGACTTGCAGTCCACATCCTTCACCCATCGGCCATCCTCAGCCTTGACCCTGACACCTGTTTTTCGGAACTACCCTCCGACATGTCCAGATACACAGCCGTGGGGGCAGGCCCCGGTCTTGGACAGTCCGGAAAGACAGCCGCCGCCTTGCGTCTCCTCATGAAAACCGGCCTGCCTATGGTTCTGGACGCGGATGCCCTGAATCTCATATCCTCACATCCAGGCTTTTTTGCACTTATCCCTCCCGGATCGGTCCTCACCCCTCATATAGGCGAACTCCGCCGCCTGCTCCGTTCTGCCCTGACTGCCTCTGTCGTCCGATATCCGGAACTTTCCGTCTCAGACGGGAAATCCGATGACAGCCGGACGGTTCCAGTCATTTGTACAGATACTGCTTGCGGACAGGCGGGTCCATCGGGACAGGACCAGGTATGGCAGACAGAAGAAGAGAAAGTAGCATTGGTAAAATCGCTCGCTGCAGCTACGGGAGCAGAGATCGTGGTCAAAGGCTGGCACACCATGGTCTGCTCTCCGGACGGTACACTGAAATACAATACCACCGGGAATCCCGGCATGGCGAAAGGCGGCAGCGGTGATGTCCTGACCGGACTGATCACCGGCCTGCTGGCCCGCGGTTTCACGGCGGCTGATGCAGCTGCAGCCGGAGTATGGCTGCATGGCAGCGCGGGCGACCGTGCCGCCGCCCTTATCGGCGAAGAATCCATGAACGCCTCCGACATCCTGGCTCATATCCGCATCGGATAAAGCCGTGGATTGGAAAACGTGTCATTTGCCCGTTCCGGCACACGCTCCGATGCAGCCGCGAACTCAGCTGATCTGGCTGTAGTCGCGGACCCGGTATTTGTCATGACTTACTTCTTCCGCCAGGATCCTGTTTTTCGGCAGGCTGAGAGACGGGTCTTCATCCAGTACGGACTGTGCGCACTGGCGGGCGTCATTGAGTATGAGACCGTCCTTTGCTAATGAAGCTATGTTCAGTTCTATGGGCAGCCCGCTTTGCTGAGTCCCTTCCAGATTTCCAGGGCCGCGCATTTTCATGTCCTCCTCAGCCAGTTCGAATCCGTTTTCCGTGGCGCACATCAGTTCTATCCTGTGTCTGGATTCCTTGCTCAGCTTGTTTCCTGTCATCAGAATGCAGAATGACTTTTCGGAACCTCGTCCCACCCTGCCTCGCAGCTGGTGCAGCTGGCTGAGTCCGAACCTTTCCGCGCTTTCTATTACCATCACGGAAGCATTGGGGACATCGACCCCCACTTCTATCACGGATGTTGCTACCAGGATATTGGCCCGTCCGGCCGCGAATGCATCCATATTGAATTTTTTCTCGTCGTTGCTCTGCTGTCCGTGGACTATCGCAGTCTTGTACGGAGGAAACGGGAAGGCCGTCACTACCTGTTCATAACCCTTTTCCAGATTCTTGTAATCCATCTTTTCGCTTTCGAAGATGAGAGGGTAGACTATGAAGACCTGGCGTCCGAGTGCTATCTGATCTTTCAGGAAACGGAACATGGCCGATCTCTTGCTTTCATTGGCGGCTATGGTCTGTATCGGTTTGCGGCCCGGGGGAAGTTCATCTATTACCGATACATCCAGATCCCCGTACAGAGTCATGGCAAGTGTCCGCGGTATGGGCGTGGCTGTCATGACCAGGACATGAGGGGCCAGGCCGCCTGAGGATTTCCTCCAGAGCTTTGCACGCTGTTCCACTCCGAAACGGTGTTGCTCGTCTATGATGGCGAGTCCGAGATTCCGGAATATGACATTGTCCTCGAAGAGGGCATGAGTCCCGACTATGATTCCGATGGAGCCGTCTTCGAGCCCGGCGTGTATCTCACGGCGTTCGGCCGTTTTCGAACTACCGGTCAGGAGGGCAGGGCGTACCCCCGTCCCCTGCAGGTACCGGGATATGTTCTTGAAATGCTGCTGCGCGAGTACTTCCGTGGGAGCCATGATGCAGGCCTGGTATCCGTTACCTACGGCTATAAGGGCAGAGAGTACGGCTACCATGGTCTTTCCGCTTCCGACGTCTCCCTGCAGAAGCCTGTTCATCTGGTGTCCGCTCTTCATGTCGTTCCGTATTTCAGTGATCACCCTTTTCTGCGCCCCCGTGAGCTGGAAGGGCAGTGAACTGTAGCAGATGTTGAATGCATCCCCTACTTTCGGCATCCGGATGCCGTTTTCATTCCGGCTGCGGACATATTTCTGTTTCAGGAGCGAGAGCTGCAGGTAGAAGAGTTCTTCGAATTTCAGTCTGTATCTGGCTTTTTCGAGGGAGTTCAGATCATTGGGAAAATGTATGTTCCTGATGGCGAAGTGTATGGGGACAAGTCCCTTTTCCAGCATCAGGTACTGGGGCAGGGTCTCCTCTATGTCCGGAAGCGCCATGTTCAGTGCGTTTTCCATCAGCTTGTTCATCACTTTCCCTGTGATTCCACCATTCCTCAGCTTTTCGGTTCCAGGGTAGACTCCTGTCATGGTGCTGTTCATGATGCTGCCTGTCCCCGAAGTTCCTGCAGCCGGATCCACTTCGGGATGAACCATGTTCAGATGCCCGTTGAAGATGGCAGGTTTTCCGAAGAAGACATATTCTTCCTCCGGTTTGAGTTTCGAGTGCATCCATTTGATCCCTTTGAAGAATACCAGTTCCATATAGCCTGTGCCGTCAGTGACCATGACACTCATTCTCCTGACCGTGTTGAACTTGACATCCTCCGGGGCGATGCTCCCTTTGTTCCCGAACAGACGGATTTCAGTCACTCTGGCCCTGATCTGTATGTATGCCATGTCCGGAGTGGCTGAACTGATGGGGATGATGCTGCTGCGGTCTATGTAGCGGAAAGGGTATATCTTTATGAGATCGCCTACAGTAGCCACATCCAGTTCCTTTTTGAGAAGCTGGGCTCTTTTCGGCCCTACTCCGGGCAGAAACTGTATGTCAGTCTGTAATGCGTTCCTTTCCATGGTTGGCTATTCTTCATGCCGGAATCCGGGATGTCCCGCCGGCATGTTTACAAGTTCGCGAGATAGCCCGTATCTTCCGGCAGTGTCTTTCCCGAGGCTACCGCACCCGCGCCTGCCGCTACGGCCAGAGTATCGCATCTTTCGTTTTCAGGATGTCCGGCGTGTCCTTTTATCCACTGGAATCTGACCCTGTGCTGTCTGTATATTTTCAGGAACCTCATCCACAGATCCGGATTCTTCGCTTTCGCGAATCCTTTTTTCTCCCAGTCGAAGACCCAGCCTTCCTTGACAGCCTTGACCACATAGGAGGAATCGCTGATCACCGTTATGTCCGCATTTTTCCATTTTATGGCTTCAAGCCCGATGATGACGGCGAGGAGTTCCATCCTGTTGTTCGTGGTGTAGGCAAAACCGCCGGACATTTCCTTCACATGTCCGGCACATTTCAGCACGATGCCATAGCCTCCCGGTCCGGGATTCCCGCTTGACGCTCCGTCGGTATAAAGAAAAATAGGAGGTCTGTTTTCTGCCGTCATTCTATGATTTTCCCTCCCTTAGGCTTTATCGTGTTGTCAGGCATCTTGACCTGCATCCTGTTTTCTACCAGTTCGTCATAAGCCTGACGGTTCCTGTAGACATCGATGGCCGTGTAGATGGCGGATATCATGGACCGCGGGTCTGCAACGTCCTTTCCGGCCTTTTCATATGCCGTGCCGTGGTCAGGCGAAGTCCTGACCGCCGGCAATCCTGCCGTGAAATTCACTCCTGACTCGAATGCTATGGCCTTGAACGGAGCCAGTCCCTGGTCGTGGTACATGGCGAGAATGGCATCGTACCGGCTGTAGTTCCCCAGTCCGAAGAAACCATCGGCAGAATAAGGCCCGAAAGCCAGTATGCCTTCATCGGTAGCCGCATTTATGGCCGGCAGGATGACGGACTGTTCCTCGTCACCGAGCAGTCCTCCGTCTCCGCAGTGCGGATTCAGGCCCAGCACGGCGATCTTCGGCGAATGTATGCCGAAATCTCTTTCCATGGAATGTTTCAATGCCCTGAGCTTGGTGAGTATTTTCTCTACGGTCAGTGCGCCGGGAACATCCTTGAGAGGGATATGGCTGGTGACTATTCCTACTTTCAACTGTTCGGCTACCATGATCATGGTCACATCGTCTGTCCCGAAAGATGTTTTCAGGTATTCGGTGTGGCCGGTGAAGCCGAAGCCTTCGTTGTTCATCGCCCTTTTGTTTATAGGTCCCGTGACCAGAACGTCGATTTCCCCGTTCTTCAGGTCTTCTACTCCGCGTTCGAGCGAAACTATCGCAGCCCTGGCTGCATCAGGAGTGGAAAGACCAGGTTCTATGCAGGTGTTTTCAGGTATGCAGTTGAGGATATTGACCCTTTTCGGATGAGCGTCTTTCGCATTCGATATCACATTGGTATTTACCTGTCCGATATTGTGCAACTGCTTGCGGTAGAAGCCGAATATCTTCGAAGACCCGTATATGACCGGCGTGCACAGCTCCAGCATCCTTTCATCGGCGAGTGCCTTGATGATGACCTCGTACCCTATGCCGTTGCTGTCACCCTGTGTTATGCCTACTGTTAATTTATTTGACATGGTATATGAATTTATCTTATCTTTGCAAAGATAATGATTTTCATAAATAACGTGAGTCCGATGGCGTGAAAGTCTCGGATTCCGTGTATTTGATACGCTTATTTTAAAGGAGAGTTTATGATAATTAAGGCTGTAATTCCCATACGAAAAGGTTCGCAGAGGGTACAGAACAAGAATTTAAGGCCTTTCGCCGATACCACCCTTCTCGAAAGCAAGATCAAGGTCCTGAAGAAAGCCGGTTTTTTCGATGACATCATAGTGAATACGGATTCGGAGGAAGCTATAGCCATGGCTGAAGCCAATGGTGTCTCATGGCACAGGCGGGAGCCGTACTATGCTTCATCGGCATGTTCCGGAAGCGAGTTTTTCCAGCATCTCGGCATCGTGACGGACTGTGATGTCTTCTGTTACTGTCCTGTGACTTCTCCGTTCGTGTCAGTGGAGACGATGATGAAGTGCAAGGCCCTGTATGAGGAGAAAATGCAGGAGGGCTGCGACTGCGTGTCCACCGTTTCCGATGTGAAGGAATTCCTGTGGCTGGACGGAAAGCCTCTGAACTATGACAAGGAAAATGCTCCGAACAGTCAGAATCTGCCTGATGTCAAGGCGTTGAATTTCGGTTTTACCATGGTGAAGCGCGAGTCTCTGATAAAGAACAGGAATATCATAGGTGACAATCCTTTGTTTGTCACTACTTCGGGCATGGAATCAGTGGATATAGACACTCCGTTGGATTTCTATATAGCCGAACAGATTTACAGGAAAGTCATATTGGAAGGGAAAAATATTCTCGACTGATATCACGGAACGGGAAATTGTCTATATTTGCTTTTGCGTCCGCGAAATGCTTAACTATGATACTGGACGTAAAAACTTTTCAAGGGTGAGCAAGACGGCTCTTGCTGTCTCCGCTCACCTAATTTAATGATTATACGGAATCTTGGTCGAATTATGAGATTACCTGCGGAGTGGGAAAAACAGAGCGGAGTGCAGCTGACATGGCCGCATTCCGATACGGAATGGCATGCGCTGGAAAGCGTGCTTGCCTGTTATGTGGAGATCGCATACAACATATTGAGGTTCGAGCCTCTGATGATCGTTTGCCGTAGCATTGAAGAAGCGAAGTCCGACATTGCCCGTATCTCGTCAGAGAAAGGGCTCGAAATGGACTTTTCGCGCATTTTCTTTTATGAGGCGCCTCTTAACGATACCTGGGCGAGGGATCATGGCGGAATTTCGGTTTTCGGAGACGGCGGCGAGAAGTATCTGTACGACTTCGTTTTCAACGGGTGGGGACTCAAGTTCGCCTCGGATCTGGACAATCAGATCACGAAGATGGTTTTCGGCCAGGGGGCTTTCATGGACGATGTGCTGGGGGTGGATATGAGACCGTATGTCCTGGAGGGCGGAAGTATCGACAGTGACGGATGCGGGACCATGCTTACCACGCGCGAGTGCCTGTGTTCGGTGAACAGAAACGAGTATCTGACGGCAGAGGAGATAGAACAGGAGCTCAAGGGCGCTTTCGGTCTGGACAGGATACTTTGGCTGGACCATGGCTCCATCATCGGTGATGACACGGACAGTCATGTGGACATACTGGCCAGGTTCTGCTCGCCGGATACCATAGCATACATGCAGTGTACTGATCCTGAAGATCCGAATTATGATGATCTGGCGGCCATGGAAAAGCAGTTGAGGAGTTTCAGGACGAAAGACGGAGGACATTACAGGCTGATTCCGCTGCCTCTGCCGGAGCCTATGTATCTGGATGATTACAGACTTCCGGCTTCGTATGCGAATTTCCTGATACTGAACGGAGCCGTGTTGCTTCCGGGTGCGGCTTCCCCGCTGGATGAAGTGGCGAGGACGCGGCTGCAGGAGGCTTTCCCTGACAGGGAAATAGTGGTGATCGACTGCAGACCGCTTCTTTCAGGGCATGGTTCGCTGCATTGTGTCACCATGCAGTTTCCGGAGGGATATCTCCGGACTGACAGATGAGTCCTGCCAGGGTCGGGATCCGGAATAAGAATGATTTAAATTCAAGACAATATATGGGAATATTGAAAACAGGAATGGTGCAGATGGCCTGTTCCACAGATATTCAGGCAAATATCGGAAAACTAAAGGCGAATATCCGCAAGTGCGCTTCCATGGGTGCGCAGCTCGTAGTGTTGCAGGAATTGCATAATTCTACATATTTCTGTCAGATGGAGAGTGCTGCCTTGTGCGACCTGGCGGAGCCTGTGCCGGGTCCGTCAACGGAGACGTTCGGAGAACTGGCCAGGGAGCTGGGAGTGGTGCTCGTCCTTTCTCTTTTCGAAAGAAGGGCTCCGGGAATATATCATAATACTGCCGTCGTTCTGGAAAAGGATGGCACCATGGCAGGGAAATACCGCAAGATGCATATTCCTGACGACCCGGGATATTATGAGAAATTCTATTTTACGCCTGGAGATCTGGGATTCCATCCCGTGGAAACATCTGTCGGAAAGCTCGGCGTGCTGGTATGCTGGGACCAGTGGTATCCTGAGGCTGCGCGTATCATGGCGCTTAACGGGGCGGACATCCTGATATATCCTACCGCGATAGGCGGCGTGGCTACGGATTCTCTTCCGGAACAGGCCATGCAGCGTGATGCATGGCAGCTGGTACAGAGAGGCCATGCGGTGGCCAACGGGCTTCCTGTCATCACTGTGAACAGGGTCGGCCATGAGGATGATCCGTCAGGGTGCACTCCGGGTCTGGAGTTCTGGGGGCATTCTTTCGCTGCAGGGCCACAGGGCGAGATCCTTACACAGTTCGGTGTGGAGGAAGAATGCAGGGTCGTGGACATCGATCTGGCCAGGACGGAATATGTGCGGAGGGGATGGCCTTTCTTCAGGGACAGGCGGATAGATGCCTATGGAGATATACTGAACAGATACGGAAAATAAAGGGATACGATATGGCTAATATAGGGACAACATTTACAAAGTTCGGCAAAAAGGCGCTTTTATGCGGTTCCGGCGAACTTGGAAAGGAAGTGGCTATCGAACTTCAGCGTTTCGGCGTGGAAGTGGTGGCTGTGGACAAGTATGAAAACGCACCTGCCATGCAGGTGGCCAATTCGTTTCATGTAATCTCGATGCTCGACGGCATGGCTCTCAGGGAAATCATCGAGCAGGAAAAACCGGATATCATCATTCCTGAAGTGGAGGCCATAGCTACCGATGTTCTCGTGGAACTGGAAAAGGAAGGCTACAACGTGATACCTACGGCAAAGGCCGCTTTCCTGACCATGAACAGGGAGGGCATCAGACGTCTGGCCGCCGAGACTCTCGGTCTTCCGACATCCAGATACAGATTCGCTACTGACAGGGCGGAATTCGAGGCTGCTGTCGAAGAGATAGGAATGCCATGCGTGGTCAAGCCTGTCATGAGTTCTTCCGGTCATGGACAGAGTGTGATAAGAAGCGCTGCCGATATGGATCATGCCTGGCATATTTCCCAGGAAGGCGGGCGTGCGGGCAGCGGAAAGGTCATAGTGGAAGGGTTTGTGGATTTCGACTATGAAATCACTCTTCTGACAGTAAGGCATTGCGCCGGAACCACCTTCCTGAAGCCTATAGGGCATCATCAGGTAGACGGCGACTACCGTGAGTCATGGCAGCCTCAGCCTATGCCTGAAGCAGCGGTGGCCAAGGCTCAGGATATCGCCAGGAAGATAACCGATGCGCTGGGCGGATACGGTATCTTCGGCGTGGAGCTCTTCGTAAAGGGAGAGGACGTGATATTCAGCGAAGTGTCGCCAAGGCCTCATGATACCGGCATGGTCACGATGATTTCCCAGGATATGTCAGAGTTCGCCCTTCATGCGAGGGCCGTCCTTGGCCTTCCGGTGCCTGAAGTGAGGTTCTTCGGTCCATCGGCATCGAAGGCCATAGTGGTCGAGGGAAATACCAGAGAGTACGAGTTCAGGAACCTGGAAAATGTCCTTTCGGAAGCCGGAGTGCAGATGCGTATTTTCGGCAAGCCGGAGATAGCCGGGCACAGAAGACTCGGAGTGCTGCTCGCTACGGCAGACTCTGTGGCCGATGCACTTGACAAGGTCAACAGGGCTTATGCAAAACTCGAAGTGAAGGTATATTAGTCCAACATAAACTGACAGTATCGTGAATCTGAAAATGGTCAAACTGGCTCTAACCTGTGTCCTTGCCGCCGTATTGACAGTGAGTTGTACGACATCGAGGCAGATTCTTTATTTCCAGGACATAGACACAGCGGAGATCGACCGCATAGTCACCGATTACGAACCGGTGATCAAGCGCGATGACATATTGAAAATCGTGGTTTCCGGACCTGACAAACTTGTGGTCCAGCCGTACAATCTGACTCTGGGGGAAATCACCACTTATTCATCCGGCGCACCGGAGAATTCCACCCTGCAGTATCATGTGGACAAGGACGGTTACATCGATTTTCCTGTCATCGGAAGGATAAAGGTTCTCGGAATGACCCGCCAGGAACTGGTGAAGTATCTGACCAGGGAACTGAAAAAGGAAGTCAAGGATCCCGTAGTATACGTGTCGTTTGCCAATTTCAAGATCACGGTTCTCGGGGAGGTGAAGAATCCGGGAACGTACAGCGTGAATTCGGAGAGGGTGACGATTCTTCAGGCTCTCGGAATGGCAGGGGACCTGAATCTTACTGCCCGAAGGGACGGAATCATACTGATCAGGGACGAGAACGGTCTGAATACCCATATCAAGATAGATCTGAAATCAAGCGAGATACTGGGTTCGCCGTATTTCTATCTTCAGCAGAATGACGTATTGTATGTTCCTGCCAGTCCGACACGGGTCGCCACGGCGACGACGACACCTTTGTGGAGCACCATTCTGTCAGGCGTGACGACATTCATGTCAGTGATATCCGTGGTATTGAGCGTGATCACGCTTTCCTCCAGATAGCGGTTATGCCCCGAAAAAAAGATGCCAGATATGGAAAATACAAAACTGAATACAGCAGCACAGAAGGAACGAGAGGAGGATTCCGTAGATCTCCGTTATATAGTCGATGTGATATGGGATCTGAAATACTGGATCATCCTGTCGGTCTTCGCATGTCTGCTGGCAGGGTATGTCTATCTGAAGTTCACTACACCGGAGTATAACAGGTCGGCTACCATCCTTATAGCGAACGACCGTATGACAGGCGGTATGGGATCCGAACTCCAGCTTCTTTCCGATATTACCGGGATGAAAGCCAACGGACTGGTCCAGAATGAGATATACATACTGAAATCCAGACCTCTGATGCAGAGCGTGGTCGAGGATCTGTCCCTTAACGTCAGATATTTCCGGAAACAGGACATGTTCCGGGAGAATGAGATGTACAGGACGTCTCCCGTCACGTTCACTCTCATGTCAGGAAGTGCACGGAACAAATATCCGGCTATATCCATAGATTTCGAAGTCGCCAGGGATACGCTCTCCTATACCATACGCAAACTGTCGTTCATCGCCGGAAAGGAGGATGCGGATAATCCTATACTCAAGGAATTCAAGGGGAGAACTTACAATTTCGGGGATGCCATAAACCTGCCGGACAACAACGTGGCTGTCCTGTCGAAGTCGGATGCATATTCGTTGGGACTTGAGCCGGGCAGATACAGGGTGGTTCATGTCTCTCCGAAAAAGATGGCCAAATACTATGCGTCCGTCCTGTCTGCCGGTACCACGGACTACAGGGAGCGTTCCAGCGTCATCACGATGAGTATCAGGGACAATATCCCTTCACGTGCCGATGATATATTGAATTCCCTCATTGCCCAGTACAACGAAGATACTAAGATGTATCTTTCCCTGTCCACTTCCAATACACTGGATTTCATTGACGAGCGTCTGGAAAGCCTGGAAGCGCAGCTCGGGGACATAGAGTCGGAGGCGAGGTCTTACAAGTCCGACAATTCCCTGGTGGATTTCATGCTCCAGTCCGAAGCCATCATCAGGAAAGATACAGAGGCAGATGCCCAGCTGACACAGATAGGGATGCAGATCCGTTTCATGGACATGATAGAAGAGTACATGTCCGATGCCGGGAACGAGTACAGTCTTCTGCCGGCGAATATCGGTATCGATGACCAGGGCCTGTCGGAAATGATAAACGAATACAACACGATAGTGATAGAGAGGCGCAGGCTTATGCTGGGGGCTTCCGAGACTAACCCGCGCATCATGGCTCTGACGAATCAGATCCGGGACATGCGCAAGGCTGTGTCCCTGACATTGGACCAGTTGAGGGAGTCTTACCGATACAGGTACGACATTCTGATGAAGGAGGCTTCGGCGGACAGGGAGAAGATGGCGGAAATTCCGAACCAGCAGTTCGATATAGCCAGGATAGAGCGTCAGCAGATGATAGTGGAACCTCTCTATGTCCTTCTCCGTCAGAAAAAGGAAGAGGCTCTCATATCACTGTATGCCCAGACTGACAATGCCAGACTTGTAGAGCCTGCGGACGGTCCAGACAGACCGGCTTCCCCACAGCCCCTGATCATCTATGCGGTATGTTTCGTATTGGGGCTTGCAGCCCCTCCGGGAGTATTTTTCCTGAGCAATGTACTTAAAAGGAAAGTATCGAATATAAAGGATGTCCAGGACAGGACTTCTCTTCCTGTAGTCGGTTATATTCCGAAGAGCGACATATCCAAGGTGGTCCAGGGCAGCAGGGATGTCCTGACCGAGACTTTCCGGGCCTTGCGTGCAAACCTTGGCTTTATCCCGGGCAAGGTCTTCCAGGTGACGTCCTCCGTTTCCGGTGAGGGAAAATCCACCGTGGCTGTGAATCTGGCCCTGACATTGGCTTTTGCCGGCAGAAAGGTACTCTTTATCGAGTCCGATCTGAGAAACGGGTTCGACTACAAGATTTTCAACGTTCCCAAAAGCGGCAAGGGCCTGTCCACTTATCTGAGCGGGTCTTCAGAACTGGAAGAAGTGATTCTCCGCGGTACAGGCAGCCCGAACCTCGATGTCATATTGAGGGGGGCGATGCCGCCGAATCCGAACGAACTTCTTTCCGGCAGGAAAATGGAGGACCTCATATCTTCCATGAGGGAAAAGTACGATTATATCATTTGCGATTCTGCTCCGTACGTGATCATTTCAGATCCTTTGGTGGTGAACAATTATACGGATGCCACTCTTTATGTCGTAAGGTGCGGGGTGTCGGATCTCAGATTCATTGATGAGATCAATTTCGCTTCCGATAGCGGAAGGTTGAGGAATATTTCCCTTATCATCAATAATATAGATCCAAAAAGCAAACTTTACGGAAAATATGGCGGCTACGGCTACGGATATGGCTACGGCTATGATACCGCAGGAAAACAGGAAACTGTATGATGTGGCCGTTCAGATCATACGTGAAATTTGCCGACATGGATTTCAGGACGGATGTGCATTCGCATATCCTGCCCGGTGTCGATGACGGTTTCCGTACAGGACAGGATTCCGTGAAGGCTCTTGGGCTTCTCCATGACATGGGCGTGGAACATTGTATTCTGACTCCTCACGTATATCCGGAACTGTATCCTGCGAATAATCCTTCGAGCATCAGGAATCGGTTTTCCGAAGTTTCGGACATGCTTGTGAGGACCGGTGTGGAGTGCCGTGTGGCCGGGGAGCACATGGTTTATGCCGGAGTAGATTCCGGTTTCAGTGAAGAGAATGCCGGAAGCGCACTCCTGCTTGGCGGCAGGCATATTCTGATAGAGATGTCGTACGCTTATGAGTCCCGGAATATCCGTGATTTCGTTTTTCATCTGAATGCCGTAGGCTTGCATCCTGTACTGGCTCATCCTGAAAGGTACAGCTACTATTCTGCAAGTCTGACGGAGATAAGATCCATCGCGGACATGGATACGCAGCTCCAGCTGAACATATTGTCTCTTGGCGGGTTTTACGGGAATTCATCCAGGGAAAAGGCAGAAGCCATGCTTGCGGCCGGGCTTTATTCGTTTCTGGGGACGGATCTGCATTCGGTGAGCCAGATCGCGCAGCTGTCTTCCCTCAAGATAGAGAAAAAACATGTCCCTGCTGTCGAAAGGCTTCTGGAGAATAATGACAGGCTCTGGAACGGGGAAGATGTTCAATAGTTTTCCAGTTTTTTCAATTCGTATTCGGCTTTTATCTTGTCGATGATCGCGCATACGATTTCGTACATTTTCCCGTCTTTCCCGTAGTCTGCAGGACAGATGAAGTTCACTCTTTTCTGGCGCAGGAGTTTCCTTGCGATGTTTCTTTTACGTTCGGATTTCTGGCTGTAGACCGCTATGGAATTCCCTCCGAACATCTTCACTATTTTCATGCACGGCACATCGGTCTCCCCGTCACCGAAATATATCATGGCAGGAAAGGGAATCCGCTTGTTTTCATCAAGCTGGCTTTCATTCACCCTTTTGTTGTCACGGATGCTCAGTATGCCTTTGTTGATCTTGAAGAGGAACTGGGTCTTGGCCGTGTAGTCAACGGCCACTCCGGGCCATTCCGCTTCTCCCTTGTCATTGTACAGAAACGAGCAGGCGAATATTCTCTTGAATTCTTTCGCGACAGGGGAGCCTTCTATCATTTCGGCCAGGCCGGAAGAGTTTATGTAATGCTCGATCTTCACTCCATGGGCTTTTCCGTAATCGTTGATGAGCTTGAACCATTCCATGACACCCGGGAACAGTTCGATTTCTTCTCCGAATTTCTTGAAATCCTCTTTTCTCAGGGGTATGCCGGCTTTTCTGGCCTCATCGAACATGAGTTTCATATAGGCGAGGATATTGCTGGCATCCTGCCCTTTGGCTATCTCGTCACTCATTCTCCAGAATTCTTCCGGAGTCTTTCCTATCGCCTGGATAAAACCGAATTCCTGCATGTTCCCCGGGGAAAGTGTCCCGTCGAAGTCGTAGACCAGGGCGACTATCAGTTTTTTTCTCATACGGAAATATTTGATATCCTGTCTTTCAAAGATAGTGAAAATCTGCAACTATTTATCTTCCGGATGCATCTATAGTCCGGATTTTATGAAACTTATGAAAAAAACACTGCTAATATCGCTTCTGGCTGTATCTGCCTTGTTCCTGTTTTCTCATCAGTCGGCAGGTGGAAACTCCAGGCCGCCGTTGTCGGGAAGGCATGAGTTTACGGCGGGCACGGGAATAGTTCCCGGAAGATATGCCTTTACTTACAATCATGAAATGCCGTTTGAATATAATTCGCTTCATGGAGCCTATATGAAGTCAAGGTATTATGAACGTGAATATGTCTCCGGTGTCTGGTCTCTGGGCTACGCTTACAACTTTACCAGAGTCTTTTCCCTGCAGGCCCATCTTTTCTATGAAGCCGGGTGGATAGAACGTTTCAGCAGGGAGACTGACATGATGGCGGCCAGGAGCCTCGATTCTTATCTGACGGCCATGGCCTCTTTCCGTGTGAACTGGTTCAACAGATCATCCGTCCGGATGTATTCGTACGCAGGTGTCGGCCTGTCCCTGAATCACAATTACAATGATCCGATAGGTGATCCGGGGCAGGGTCCGCGGTTCAATTCGCTCAAGGCCGCTTATCAGCTGACCCCGTTCGGAATCCTGGTCGGCAGGCGGTTCTTCGGTTTCGCGGAGATCGGTATAGGCCATTATTTCTGCGGTCTGGCACTGGGGGCCGGCTACAGATTCTGAGAGCGGTCCGAGTATATATCAGTCATGGAGAATAATGATTCACAGGTGTAAGGTTATGAAAAAGATGGAAAGTCACGTGAAATATATTCTGGCGGCGGCACTGCTGCCTTTCGTCTGGTCATGTGAGATCTATAATGACAGGGATGAACTTCAGGAGCCGGCTTATATGGTAGTGCAGCCTGTTTACGGCGCTTATGTTTATGAAATGTTCAAGGCGGCCGAGCTGTCGTATTTTTTCCAGCAGTATCAGGAAATCCGCGAAGACAGGGAGGCTGCGGTATCGTTTGCCACAGAATATTTCGGCATGGAGCGGAACTGGGACTATTGCCTTTTCTATGAGGAGGCGGAGATTTCAGGAATCGGGCGGATTCTTTTGAATGACGACGGGTCATTCACGGTGGATCCGAGTATAACTTTTTACAGGTTTTTCCCTTCTGTCGGGACATTTACGGTCACTTCGGAAGCCCCGGGCAGATTCATCATTTCATCGGATGCTGCCGATGGTTTGCCGGCCGGGTCCGTAGTATCATCCGTGCTGTGTGATGACGGATATGTCACATTGGAAGATTTCAGCCTTTCGTTGGATATAGGCGAGTTCCGTCTGGATGTGGTCTCCGTCGATGGAGAACCGGTGAAAAAACTGGTTGCTCCGGATTCGATAGAATCATATCAGGCTGTTTCGGGAAGCCTGTCTTTCATTTACAAAGAGTATGACGGTTTTGAAGATGAATTCGAACTGGGTTTCGGGGAGGATTGTGTCACGGTGTCGCGCGGCTCGTCTTCAGTGAAATGCAAGCCTCTGGACAGATATGAAAAAAAGTATGATTATGTTATTGGATAAGATGACGCTTTCAGCCAGGTTATTCATTGTGCTGGCAATACTGGTCATGTCCGGACGGATATCTTTGTCCGCACAGGAAACGGCTCCTGACATGACAACTTCTGAAAAGAAGGAACCTTCCGATTTCAGATATGAACTCAGGATCGGATGGGGCGGCATTCCTTTGATGGACTCGGAAATGGTCTTTAACGGTTTCTTCTCTTTCGTTGATTATGACATGAATTTTTATCAGCCGTCTACCATGGAGTCAATATATAGGGGATACAGAGGTCCCGGGTATATGACTGGAATCATTTCCGCCGAGATGGACATCAATTTCAAGCGCTGGTTTGCATTGACTATCGGTATAGGTTTCAACGGGATGTATCAGACCGTGTATGATTCCGTGACGGGACAGAAGTCCGGCTGCAACAGGGGAGTTGCAGTGTCTGTATTGCCGGAAGCCAGATTCAACTGGCTGAACAGGAATCTGGTCAGAATGTATTCTGCAGCCGGGATTGGCATAGTAATAGGCGGAAAGCGGAATATGGATTATGGAAACAGTGAGTATTTCCTGTATCCCGCGTTTCAGCTTACGCCTGTCGGCATTTCCGTAGGCCGGAAAGTCTATGGATTTGTCGAACTCGGACTGGGTACCCAATTTATGGGCGGTATGGCAGGTGTCGGTATCCGACTTTGAAACACACGTAAAACGAAGAACAGATGAAAAGTCTTTACAGGATTTACATGATGGCGGCGGCCGTTCTGATGACCGCTTCCTGCATGGTGGAAGAAGCCGGAAAACCGAACCGGAATGAATACAACATAATCCATTATTCGGAAAATGTCATGGGGACGGCCTGTGTTTTCCAGCCTGTCTCCGCGGTGGCAGTAGCCAGGGATGCAGACATCTATCTTTCACTTTCGGAACAGGAGAAGGAAGAATTCGATGTTGCTTCCCTTTTCCCTGGAGGAATCAGGCATATAGATCCGAATACTGTCAATATCCGGGATATGGCTACGGTTTATTCATACGGTACCCGCTTTTCCGAACCGGGCTCCGAATGGACGGTGAAGATGGATGCTCCTTTCTGGTACGATATTCCCGTTTTTATCTGGTCGTACGGAGAATATGTGATCAGGTGTATCGCTCCCGATACCTGGGAAATAGTTTCGGAAAAGTCCGATTTCGGAGTGTCCAAGGTGATGCGTGACATGTCAGTCACGGTGAAATTTTCAGGCATGGAAGGTACAGAGGCTGTCTATGATGTCGTTTCTTCCGGCGTTGTCGTCGAAGATGGCGGATATGAGGCGGAGTGCGGGACCGGAGAAGAAGGGGTAGTGCTCCATCATGACAAAAGCCGTTCCGATAATGGCAACCTGGTGTATGACAGCGAAACCATGAAACCGTACGGAGGCGGATTCGAGGTCCGGATGTATAAGGACGGTCAGATGCTTGATTTCTGCAATATCACTTACGATCAAGGTAATACATCTTACGTTACGAGTCTGTACTGATCTGGATTTGTCGTATTACTGACTTTTTGTCAGTATTCATGTTCGGGAATGGATTTTGAGTTTTGGTTGGCGGTCGGTTTTCCGGCCGCCAACCAAAAGTTTGTGGGTGGGTCAAAAGTCACGAAGTGACCGCGACTGGAAGGAGCGAGATCCCCCTAACCGAGTGATAAGCCGAGAGGTATGGCGGAATGTATTCCGCTATATCCGAGGCGAAACGAGGAAAAGTTATGAAATAACTTAATAGGGGTCGAGAGCGGTTCTATGAGAATGTCCGGGGGACATTCGAAAGCGAACAGAGGGGGTTAGGATGGGTCCAGTGTTAAACTGCGTTTTTCCATTATCCTCACCTCGGTAATTCGTACAAGTACGATTACTCTCGGTTCGTCAATGGTTTCGAAGAAAGACGTTTGAGGGTGACCAAAAGTCCCTTTTGAGTCACCCTCGCGATATAAGGGGATGTCCCGGACAAGGGACTCATATGGATTTAATGTTATTGTCCGGGGACGGACACGAACCAGAAAACTAAAAAACATTTATATTATGGCGAATAAAGGCAATATTGGTGTAACCACCGAGAATATATTTCCGGTGATCAAGAAATTTCTGTATTCCGACCACGAGATTTTCCTCAGGGAACTGGTGGCCAATGCGGTGGATGCTACCCAGAAGATGAAGGCGCTTGCCGCTTCTGGTGATTTCAAGGGAGAGCTTGGGGACTTGTCCATCAGAATAGAACTTGACGGCGATGCGAAGACATTGAAGATCATAGACCGCGGTATCGGTATGACAGAGGAAGAGGTCGACAAATACATAAACCAGATAGCATTTTCAAGCGCAGGAGAGTTCCTGGAGAAATACAAGGACCAGATAAGCAGTATCATAGGCCATTTCGGTCTTGGATTCTATTCCGCTTTCATGGTGGCTGGCAAGGTGACTATCGATACTCTGTCGTGGAAAGAGGGTGCGAAGGCTGTCAGATGGTCGTGTGACGGAAGCCCTGAATATGAGATTTCAGACAGTGACAAGACCGACAGGGGTTCCGTGATCACGCTTTATATAGCTGATGACGAGAAAGAGTTTGCGGAGAAAGGCCGTATCCAGACCCTTCTGGACAAATACTGCAAGTTCATGCCTGTGCCCGTGGTCTTCGGAAAGGAGCAGGAGTGGAAGGACGGCAAGTATGTCGATACGGACAAAGACAACGTGATAAACAAGGTGGAGCCTCTCTGGACGAAGAAGCCGTCCGATATCAAGCCGGAGGAGTATATGGAGTTCTACAGGGCATTGTATCCGATGCAGGAGGAGCCGCTGTTCTACATCCATCTGAACGTGGACTATCCGTTTCATCTGACCGGTATCCTGTACTTCCCTAAGATCAAGGACCGCATGGAACTGACCAGGAACAAGATCCAGCTGTACTGCAACCAGATGTTCGTTACGGATTCCGTGGAGAATATCGTGCCTGACTTCCTGACTCTGCTGCATGGTGTCATAGATTCTCCGGACATACCTTTGAACGTGTCCAGAAGCTATCTGCAGAGCGATGCGAATGTGAAGAAGATATCCGGCTATATCACCAGAAAGGTGGCCGACCGTCTGGAGGAAATTTTCAAGAACGAGAGGGAAGCTCTGGAGAAGAAGTGGGACAACCTGAAGCTCTTCATCGAGTACGGCATGCTTTCGGACGAGAAATTCTGCGAGAGGGCCATGAAGTTCTGTCTGCTGAAGAATACTGACGGTAAATATTTCAGCATAGACGATTACAAGAAAGCCATAGAAGGGGAGCAGACAGACAAGGACAAGAAGACTGTGTTCCTGTATGCTACAGATGCGGTCGCCCAGTATGCTTATGTGGAGGCTGCCAGGAAGAAGGGGTATGACGTGCTTCTGATGGACTGTCAGCTGGATGCGCATTTCGTGAATCTGCTGGAGACCAAGATCGAAAACAGCCGTTTCGCACGTGTGGACTCCGACAGTATAGAAAATCTCATACCTAAAGAGGAGAGGATCCGTCCCGAGCTGAGCGAACAGGACAAGTCCGACCTGGATGTCATATTCAAGAGTGTCCTTCCGACTGAGAACAATTATTATGTGACGGCGGAGAATCTCGGCGAGAACGCTTCGCCTATACTGATCACCCAGTCCGAGTTCATGAGACGGTATCGTGACATGTCTTCGTTGGGAGGCGGCATGAACTTCTACAGCGAGATGCCTGAGTCGTACAACATCGCTGTCAACATGCAGAATCCTCTGATCATGAAGATTATGGGGGCCAAGGCCGATGCTTTCGCCGGAAAGGAGGTCGCCGACCCTGTCAAGGATCTGCCGCAGGATGCTACCGAAGACCAGAAGAAGGAGGCCCAGGCCCGGAAAGACGAGGCCGTCAATGCCAGAAATACCGAATTGAAGGATTTCGCCTCCGGCAATGAGATCCTGAAACAGGTGACTGATCTGGCCCTGCTGGCCAATGGCATGCTGAAGGGCAAGGATCTGAGCGATTTCATCGCACGCAGCGAGCAGGTGGTGGCTGACGCATATCTGAAATAGTCCTGAGAGCAGGATTCATATTGAGAGTATTGAGGGTGAACCAAAAGGGGCTTTTGGTCACCCTCAAATGTCTTTCTGCTCACTCTCGAATATCCGCAGGATATTCTCGTGAACCGTTCACGACCTATGAGGGGTATCTTGAACATCCGGCTCAGTCCCTTCGGAACTTTTGCCCCATTCACATACAGTTTTTTTTATTAAATTGCAGGATAATTCATATATGAAGCGATATGTCCGGATTTGTTGCTGATGTCAGAAAGATCTTTTTCTCGTTTCTGGCGGTTTTGATGATCTCTGTCCCTGTGATGGGGCAGCAGGCTATTTTCACTGTAGAAGGGCAGGTGTCTCCTCAGGTCAACGAAGATCGTTCGGTGACTTTCAGGATTCATGCTCCGAAAGCTGTCAAGGTGGAAGTGCGCGGCGATTTCCTTTCTTCCGGAAAGGGCGGATGGGGCAGTGCCGAACTGACCGAAGGCGAGTCCGGAGTATGGAGCTGGACTTCCGCTCCGTTGGAGTCTGAACTTTACAGCTATGCTTTCATGGTGGACGGAATGCAGATGCTTGATCCGTCGAACGTCTTTCTGATGCGTGATGTAAGGTCTCTGATGAATATTTTCATCGTGCCCGGGGAAAAAGGCGACCTGTACGGCGTGAAAGATGTGCGTCATGGGACAGTGTCCAAGGTCTGGTATGATTCTCCGTCTCTGGGAATGTCCAGGCGTATGACCGTGTATACTCCGGCAGGGTATGAGGATTCCGGGAGCCGGAGATATCCTGTGCTTTATCTGTTGCATGGGATGGGAGGTGATGAAGATGCCTGGATGACTTTGGGGCGTGCCACACAGATACTGGACAACCTTATAGCTGCAGGGAAGGCGGAACCGATGATCGTGGTCATGCCGAACGGCAATGCGGCGCTTCCTTCTGCTCCAGGTGAGGGCCCGGACGGTCTTTATCAGCCTATAACGAGGCCTGAAAAGAGCATGGAGGGTTCTTACGAGACATCCTTTATGGAGATTGTTGACTACGTGGACGGACATTACCGTACAGTGCGCAAGGCAGAGAGCAGGGCCATAGCAGGGCTTTCTATGGGAGGATTCCACTCGTTTCACATTTCAAAACTGTACCCGGGTACTTTCGGCTATGTCGGACTATTTTCTGCGACAGTGCCACGCAATGGGGGAGGAGATGGAGTGTATTCGGATTTCGACAGGAAGATCGCACGCCAGTTTTCCGATGGAGTGGAGCTTTATTATATAGCTATCGGAAAAGATGATTTCCTGTATGACGAGAATGTCTGGCTGCGCCAATATCTGGACAGTCATGGCTATCCGTATGAATATCATGAGTCTGAAGGCGGACATACATGGCGGAACTGGCGGGTTTACCTGTCGGATTTCCTTCAGAAACTTTTCTGATCCCGCCATGTAGGTCGTTGCAATTCAGAAACATGCGCTTCAGTGTCGTATCAGGTTCAGAAATTCGTTCCTGGTACGTTCGTCTTTCAGGAAGACTCCGGAGAATGCCGATGTGGTAGTGACGGCATTGGCTTTCTGGACTCCCCTGATCTGCATGCATGTATGGGCGGCTTCTATGACTACTGCGACGCCGAGCGGATGCAGGGTCTGCTGTATGCAGTCCCGGATCTGTACAGTCAGCCTTTCCTGGACCTGGAGACGGCGTGCGTATGTCTCGACGACTCTGGCTATTTTGCTCAGTCCTGTGATGTAGCCGTCGGGGATGTATGCGACATGAGCCTTTCCGATGAAAGGCATGACATGGTGCTCGCATGTGGAATAAAGCTCAATGTCCCTGACCAGGACCATTTGCCGGTATTCTTCTTTGAAAATAGCGCCTCTTATGATTTCCGCCCCGTCCTGGCAGTATCCTTGTGTCAGGAACTGCAGTGCTTTGGCCACTCTTTCAGGTGTTTTTACAAGTCCTTCTCTTTCAGGGTCTTCTCCTAAAAGTCTCAGGATTTCACGATAGTGTGAAGCTATCTGTTCCGTGATTCCGGCATCATAAAGGTCTTCTTTTGAATATGCCATTTTAACAGTCTTTTTCGTATGGTATGGTAATTGTCTTCCCGTGCGTAAAATTCAGAGCGCAAAATTAATAAAAAGAATTCATCTTAGATTTTTTTTGTATATATTTGCGTCCTATTTCGGAGTAAGCTCCGTATAGATGTTAAGGAATTGAATTTAAATACTTTAAAACTGAATAACTATGTACTGGACACTTGAACTTGCGTACAGGCTTGAAGATGCTCCTTGGCCGGCGACAAAAGAGGAACTTATCGACTATGCCACGCGTTCCGGAGCGCCTCTCGAGGTAGTGGAGAATCTTGAAGAACTGGAGGATGACGGCGAGATTTATGAAAGTATCGAAGATATCTGGCCCGACTATCCTACAAAGGACGATTTCTTTTTCAACGAGGAGGAGTATTGATACTCTTTGAATAGATTAAAAGATTGAAAATCAGCGCGATAAACAAAGATAATTTGTTTGTCGCGCTGGTGTTTTATGGTCTTTTATAGTGTGGTTTGTTTGTCTAAAATGCAGTTTTTCTTTCCAAAATCGGAGTTTGTTTGTCTAAAATACATTACCTTTGTTTATCCTCGGGAATATTAAAACAGGAGGAAAAACATATGGGAAGACCGAAAAGACAATATCCGTTGGGCAAATACCGCCTTCGCACGCCGAAAACGGTAGACAAGGAGAAAGCCTATCCTGTCGAACTGGAATATACATGGAACAGGCAGGTTATCAGAAAGACAACCAATGTCTTTGTGAAAGTTGCGGACTGGAATCCGAACGGCAATCAGGGACGTGGTGCCCTGCGTGCCGGTTATGGGGATGAGTACAAGAGACTAAATAATCTCCTGCTTTCCCGTGTGGACAAGGTTGATTCACTTCTTGCGGAGTATAATCAGGCTCATCCGAATCAGATTACGGCTGAGGTGATAGCAGGCCTGCTTGCCGACAAACCTCTGGCACGTAAGGATCAGGGAAAGGATTTTGTGGAGTTCGCTATGGAACGGCTTGCTTCCGATTATTCGAGGAACAGGATAGGCCGCAGCCGTTATGAGAACGGCAGGAGCTGCATGAATATCTTCCAAACTTTTCTCCGTGCCACCAAATGCGGTACAAGCCGCCTTGACTCAATCTATATCGGAGATATGACTCCGGATTTGCTGGACAAGTACATAGCATGGCGCCGGGGAGTCAAGCTGAACAGCGATGCGACAATCAACCATGCCCTTACTCCTATTCTGAAGGCATGTGCGTACGCCAGCGAAATGGGGATGATAGAACCTGCTGTAAATGCGAGAATCCAGGATATGCGTATCGCTACCAAAGTCTCGTTGTCGGAGGAGGAGAATGAGTTTGACGGGAAAAGCCTGACAAAAGAGCAGATGTTGTCCTTGCTCGAATACTACAATACTTGTCCCGAACCGCGCCGCAAAGAGTTTCTGGAGATGTTCTTCTTTGCGTTCCATGCCTGCGGGCTCCGCGTGGTGGATGTGATGACCCTGCAATGGAAGCATATCGATTTTTCACGGAAGGAGTTGCGGAAGATAATGATCAAGACGAACAAACGTCATGTGATTCCCCTTACCGAACCCGCCCTGCATATCCTGAAGCGGTGGCAGGAGAAGCGTTCCGGATGCCGGTATGTCTTCAATCTGGTGAAGGACGATCTGGATCTCGACGATGCGGAGGCACTGTACAAGGCCCGCAACAATGCCACGAAATGCATCAACCAGTCGCTGGCCGTTGTCGGTGAACATATTGGCCTTCCGTTCAGTCTCTCGATGCATGCGGCCCGGCATTCATTTGCGGTTTTCGCCTTGAACAAAGGTTTGTCCATGTCCGTTGTCAGCAGGCTGCTCGGTCATAGCAGTACGGATGTCACGGAAAAGGTATATGCCAGACTCCTTCCGGAAACACTGTCCAATGAAGTTGCCAGACTGACTGACGATTTCATTGCTTTGGAGATTGTCTGACGATTAAGAAGCTGTTTTGATTTTATTCAAAACAGCTTCTAAGACTGCCTGTTGAAAACAATCATTAATTTTGTGCCTGAAATTTTTACCGAAATGGCTATTACACAGATAATCCTATTACAGATATGTGCCCTTATCTTCATCCTGGTGCTTGCTACTATGTTCAAGCGGCATCAACGGATAATCCTGTGGTCTGCTGCAATCCTTATTTTCACTGGGACTCTGCTTCTTGTCGGTCTAGGAACGATTGATCTGATAAAAGATAACCGTCCGGATATAGTCGTAATAGCAGGAGTGTTCTTTGCCCTTTTTCTCTCATGTGCGCTTGCATGTGGTGCAGAAAAGTTGCACGCCAAAAACAGGGAAAAGGACAAACAAACGGTTCAAACCAAGAATAGTCAGGCCGAAGGACAGGATATGCCCGAAAAGGTTGTGTTGTCTGGCAGGCTTGACACGCCGCTTGCCCGTACTGTCTTTGCAAAGGCGATAGAAGCCGGATATATGGAGGAGGATAGTTCCCATTACAGATGGAGGAAAGGCACGAAAGCTCTTCTTGCCTATATGTGCGGACGCATATATTGCGGTGATATGCCTGAGTATTCCGAACTGGACCGGAAGTCATTCTGGAAATTCGGCAACGGACTATTCCCGGATACCGAGTTGAACGCCCTTTTTGAGCAGACCGGTATCGGACAGTCCCGTCAGAACAGGAGGGATATGGCAGTGCCTTCCAATGCCGGAGATGTTGACAAGTTATTTTCAGACTGACGGAAAATCAACAGCCCTTTTCTAAGGCTTGCGAAGAAATGTTTTACTCATCTCATATTTTCGGGGGTTGAACTGGGGAGGTTGATAGAAAAGTTAGGAAGCATATAAAATTGCTTTGAATCTATAAAAAAAGAATGTCCTGATAAAAATGTAATTAATAATTTAATATGGAAGAAGATATTATAAAAGAAACTCAAAACGTGCTTAACAACGGAGGAAACATTATCAAAACTCGTGATGACCGTGAACTGATACTTGTTGATAAGGACGGAAATATACAGAATGCAGATAGCTGTGGATGGTTGCCCGAAAATGATGCGAAAATAAATAAATCTGTGTTCCGTACACGTATTGAACCATGGCTGACTTCTCTATTTCAGTCAGAACACCTATCGTTACTCTGTGGTTCTGGAATAACCAATGCTGTTAGTTTTTTGGCTGATGGCAGTGGTGGCACAACGATGGCTGCCAGCTCTTTCACAACGTATAAAAATGAGATTGAAGAGGCTGCTAAGAAATCTGCAAAAGCCTGCGGACGTGATAGCGGAAATATAGAAGATCAGATTAGGACTGCAAATGATTTATTGCGCGGTCTTAGGATTTTGAATAAAAACACGGAAGCTGAATCATTAGAAAAGGAACTAAATACTACCATCAGTGCGTTTGCCAAGTCAATTTTGGAATCTGAAAAGGCAATTGCAACTGCAGCAGACGACAAACGTGAAAATGCTTATTCCGTATTGGTAAACTTTTTATTGAGCTTTGCAAGCAGAACGGGAAACCGTGAGAGACTGAATATCTTCACTACAAACTATGACCGATTGATAGAGATAGGCGCGGAGTTGGCAGGTATTCATCTGATGGATAGGTTCGTGGGAACAATGATGCCCATATTCCGTTCATCTAGACTAAATCTTGATATTCACTATAATCCACCAGGAATACGTGGTGAGCCTCGCTATTTAGAGGGTGTTGCCCGATTGACCAAGTTACACGGTTCTGTTGATTGGGTGCAAAATAAGGACGAAATAAGACGAATTGGATTACCATTTGGAGCGGATAATATTGTGCCTTATTTGAATGCGCCAGGTTTGAAAGGGGCTGATGCACTGAAGTTGATGATATATCCCAATTCAGCCAAAGACCGAGAAACTGCAGAATATCCATACGTGGAACTTTTCAGAGACTTTGCCGCTGCTATATGCCGACCTAACAGTACTTTGGTAACATACGGCTATGGTTTTGGGGACGAACATATCAACCGTGTTATTCATGATATGCTTACGATTCCTTCTACACATCTGGTCGTTATTTCTTTCAATGACCCGATTGGACGGATCCTACAATTCTATTATGAATCCGCTCGCTATGCGCAGATGTCTGTGCTGATGGGTAGTAACCTAGGTGACATGACCAATCTGGCTAACGACTATTTGCCCAAATCTGCTATTGACAGAACTACTATCCGCATGGCAGAGCTTCTGCAACATCGTATGGGGGCGGTTTCAAGCTCTTCTTCTACAAGTGCAACTGCTACATCTTTGAACGGTTCTACTACATCTTCTACCACCACAACGTCAACTTCACAATCAACACTTGCAAAATGACAACAACACCAATAGAACAGTTAGCCTCGCTGAGAGTAGGGATGGTGGAGTTTATTTCGCCTGACAGGATAGAGGTGCAATTGGACGTTGAGTCACCAGACAGTGTGGCTCTAAACACTGGGACACCTCGTAACTTTCCACGTGTCAACGGGTATGTGATGATTCCCGTGGATTTGGGTTTTGTGGTGGGGCAAGTTTCGTGGATAACCATCCAACGTTCTCCATACCCGAAACGAAGCGGATTCCAAGACTTTGGTTTGATTGATTTGCCTTTCCCATTGAGGAAGATGGAACTACAACCTGTAGGGACTCTGATTGCTGCAGAAAAAGGTTATACGTTTAAGCGTGGGCTTGAAACATTCCCGTCTGTTGGAGACATTGTTATCCTCCCAACAGAAACTCAGTTGAAATCTATTATTGAGTCTGGTGAGAATAGAAGAGTATATATAGGCAATAGTCCTCTGGTAGGAAATGCTAAGGTGATGATAGATCCAGACAGGTTGTTTGGTCGCCATCTGGCTGTTCTTGGCAATACAGGTAGCGGTAAGTCCTGTTCTGTGGCAGGTCTTATTAGATGGTCTCTTGAAAGTGCAAACAACAATAAATTTAAGAAAGACTTACCTGTAAACAGTAGGTTTATTGTACTCGACCCTAATGGCGAATACGGTAAAGCGTTTACTGATAAGAAAGACGCTAATATTTATTCTGTGAATATAGAGGACGGAGATTGTAGCAAACAGTTGGAAGTTCCTCTATGGTTTTGGAATACAGATGAATGGTGTGGTTTTACAAAAGCTTCGCCCAAGACGCACCGTACGACCATCGTACATGCGCTTAAGTCAGTGAGGAGTGGTAACATGTTTGAGGTAGAGAGCAAGGAGAAAGAATTGGCGAGTTTTGTTAGGACAGTAATCAATACGATAGAAGTTTATAAAACAAAAGGTACGCCATGGGGCAATTTCCCTGGGCCAAAGAATTTCAAAGAATCACTCCAGAAATGGAATGCCGGAGTAGTATCAGAAGATACGTTTTCGCAAGGACTTAAGGATGCGATAGCGGCTTTTAATACTAAAGTTGCTGAGTTTGAGGCTCAAAGGGCCCCTCAATATTCTAATCAAGATTATATGAGAGGGGATGTGGATGATTTGCTCACTTTGTTAAGAGATGTTTATTTGAAAGCAGGAGGCAGGGAAGAAGATTTTCTGCCTATGGATGAAGATAGTCCCATTCCATTCTCTGGAGAAAATTTCGTGCGCTCCATTGAAGCCAATGCTGAGATTCTCAATACTACAGACTATATAGTGACGCTGATGCCTCGCATCAAGACATTATTGTCGGATGTGAGGGTGAAAAAGGTGATAGATGATACGTCTCTGGAGTTGAGTGATTGGTTGGACGAATACATTGGCTCGGATAACAAAGAATCACTGACTATTATCGACCTTTCGTTGCTTCCATCAGACGTGACAAGCATAATCACAGCAGTCATTGCCAGGATGGTATTTGAGGCACAACAAAGATACCTTAAACTGAATAAGGTTTGTCTGCCAACAATTTTGGTGATGGAAGAGGCTCACTATTTCGTGAGACGTTATAATGATGATGCTGAGAACGCAGGGCCAACGACCCAATGCTGCAAAGTGTTTGAGAAGATCGCCCGCGAAGGACGTAAATTTGGATTAGGCTTAGTTCTGTCATCCCAAAGGCCTTCTGAATTATCACCCACAGTTTTGTCACAGTGTAATTCTTTCTTGCTGCATAGAATCTCCAATGACCGTGACCAGGAGTTGATTCACCGCTTGCTACCCGATAATATGCGGGGGATACTATGTGAGATGCCATCATTGCCCTCACAATATGCAGTATTGCTTGGTTGGGCATCTGAGTTACCTTTTATGGTAAAAATGAGAACTCTCCCAGAGGCCCAACGTCCTCAGTCAGACGATCCCGACTACTGGGATGTATGGACTGGTGCAAAGGAACGCAAGATAGATTGGAAGAGCATTGCTAATGAGTGGCAGAACAAGAGTACAGAGTAATAAGTTTGTTGTAATGAATCTCGGGCGGAAACTGATAAAATGAGGCAGATGCCGCCTGAAATATTATGCATATCGTCAAGGTTTCTACTTAGTTACAATATCATACAGACTCTTGTAGTCCTTGGCTACATCATAGATATAGCAATTGTCGCTAATGGCTTTGAAATGCAGATAGGTGCACTCTATCTTGCTTTCCTCAGAGCCACAGAGCTGGCTATTCTGCAAGTCATTATCCTTGGATTCCGCCACGAAATAGACGTGCTTAACACTGCTTTCATCTATTAAATCTGGAAAATCTTCTGATTTTTCAGATTTTTTATTCCTCCTATTTATTGCTCGTAATCAATCTGTTACGTGCGAAGTTATGGCAAAATCATAACTTTCCATAACTTCTGTCATAATATTAGATAATTTATTGTAACTCATAAAGTTATAAAGACTTTATACATTCGTGCCGTGATTTCGGTGCGATGTGCGCAGTCGTGCCATATTTCATAACCGGGCTGGAGGTCTGAGTGCGCATCAGGACTGTTCGGCCATAATTTCAGAATTATATGGCAAAGAATACGAATGTAAAGAACCTATGCGACCGGGAACTGCTTGAAAAGATTCTCAGCATAGTGGAAGAAAAGGCGAAGTCTCCGGAAAGCAATCAGCCGACAGATTCACATTGTCTATATAACAACAAGACATTGATGGCGAAACTTGGCATAAAGGACAAGTATCTGAAAAAACTGAGAGATAACGGTTATCTCGGCTATTCCCGTGAAGGTGACAAATACTGGTACACGCAAGCGGATGTTGACCGCTTTCTGGGCCGTTTTCATTACGAGGATTTCGCTTCGGATATTGTACATCAGGAATAAAGCAGAAAAGCTATGTACAATATTCAGCAACTGACAAATATGCTCCGCTCAGAGGTGGAGCATATTCCACAGACTGGACTCCCTTTGGACGCTTTCCCTGAAAAAATCCGGGAGATTGTCCTAGACTTGTCCAGATACGAGAACTTCAATGTGGAATATACGGTATCCATAATATTGTCGGCAGTGGCAACGGCTATCGGTAATTCCTGTCATATCCGCATCAAAGGTGAATGGAAGACCGCCCCTTCCCTTTATATGATGCTGGTCGGTCGTCCTGGACTGGGCAAGACTCCGCCGTTGGGTTTTATATACAAGCCTATCAATGAGCGGGACGACCGTATGTTCGAGAAGTTCAATGAGGAATGGAGCGAATACGAGAAAAGCATGGCGGCAGGCAACCGGCAGGGTGATACTGCCCAGCCGAGAAAGCCCTGTCTTGTGACTACAGTCATATCGGATTTCACTCCGGAGGCGATGATAAGCGTCCATCAGAACAATCCGAGGGGAATAGCTCTGGTGGTGGATGAGATTTTGGCCCTGTTCAATTCCGTGAAACGGTACAGCAGCAGGAACAATCTCATTGAAGACCTGCTGACGGCTTATAGCGGACAGCCATTGAAAGCGGTGCGTAAATCGGAGTCCAGACCTGCCTTCATTAAGACTCCGTGCATCAATATAATCGGTTCCATACAGACAAACCTGCTTTCGGAGATATTCAAGGCTGATTTTGTAGCCAACGGCTTGACCGACCGTTTCCTCTTCGTCTATCCCAAAGACAGGAAGATATCCGTATGGAGACGGAATGACAGGAACACAGGCAGACCGGACATTCTCGGAAAGTGGCGTGATATACTTGGCAGGGTGCTGGATATCCCATGTATTGTCGATGAGAAAAGCAATACCGTCTCACCACTTGTCATCAATATGGATGACGAGGCAGAGGAGTATTTCTACAGCTGGTACAACGGAATCATCGAGGAGGTGAATGCCATCGAAGACGATGCGGAGGTGGAGAGCCGCAAGATGAAACTCAACGGCAATGCCGCTCGGCTCGCTCTGATATTCCAGATAATGAAATGGGCAACCGGAGAAGGAGAGATGTGCAACATAGAACCGGACTCGATTAAGGCAGCCATACGGATGATAGAGTATTATGAGGAGAGTTATCGGAGGACACAGGAGGCTGTTATTGCAGGAAGCATAGGCGATACCAAAGATGCTTGGCTGTCGTTGCTCGGAGATACCTTCACATCCGGGGATGCGGTCATTGCCGGCAGGAAAGTCGAGATGTCAAGGAGGTCTGTCTATTATGCTCTGGAGCAGCTGTGCAGACTTAAAAATCCTGTCATTGAGAAGGTCAGTCACGGGGTCTATCACAAAATCATATCTGATGCACATTGCACTATTGCACTTTCCGATGCAGACAAATCTGTTAATGCTGCCCAAAGTGCAAAAGTGCAGAGTGCAGACAACGATAATCCGGACAGTCATGAGTGAGTATCGGTTTCATCTCCAGAAATACCGTTACGGGAGCAAGATCAATTGCCCCAACTGCGGTAAAAGCCGCTGCTTCGTCCGCTATGTTGACGAGGAAGGCATCATCCGGTTTCCGGATACTGTCGGCAAATGTGACCATGAGAATTCATGCGGGTACCATTATGCGCCACGAGAATATTTTCACGACCATCCTGATACATTGCAGGCTGGGAGTCAAGGCTTGCAGAAGCCATACCGACCGACAGTTAAAATTTCTGTTTCTGTTCCGCCGACTTTTATATACCCTAAAGTAGTGGAGAGGAGCCTTGCGGATTACGGTCGGAATCCTTTATACCGCTACTTGTGTGGAGTTCTCGGTGAAACGGAGACGGCAAGACTTTTCAGCCTTTACAAAGTCGGGACTTCCAATAAGTGGGGCGGTTCTACGATATATTGGCAGACAGACATATCCGGCAAGGTAAGGACAGGGAAAATAATGCTGTATGATTCTGCGACAGGGGATCGGATAAAGGAACCGCATGCTTATGTCGGTTGGGCGCATTCGGAACTGAAACTGTCCAACTTTCATCTACGGCAATGCCTGTTCGGAGAACACCTGCTGAATACTTCAGATACCGCACCTGTAATGCTAGTTGAGAGCGAGAAGACAGCCATCATAATGAGTCATTTCATCTCGGATTATATCTGGCTTGCAACGGGTGGCAAGAATGGGTGTTTCAATAGTGATGCGATACAAGTGCTGCGGGGTAGAGATGTAACACTCATTCCGGATCTGGTAGCGACAGACCAATGGAAAGAGAAAGCCCAGATGCTGTCCGGAATCTGCAAAAGCGTTACTGTCTCGGATATGCTGGAGCAGATCGCTACCGAAGAACAGCGGGGCCAAGGTCTGGACATAGCAGACTTCTTCCTGTTCTCCCCGACAAAGCGACAGATGCTCCAACTGATGATTGAAAAGAATCCGGCTGTTCAACTGCTCATTGATGAGTTTGGGCTGGAACTAATTGAATAGTAAAGGAACTTGTTCCGGGAATTTATAGAAAGTCCATAACACAATAAGGACTTTTTGCCTGTCGGCAATAAAATCCGGTCATTGTCTAGCAGAGCAGACTGGCATAGGAGCAAGCTCAAACATTAACATTTATCAAAAGAATATCCTATATGAGTACAGATATAAAACAGGCCATGCATGTCGAAGCAGGAAAGTCATTCGGCACATCGGAGGCCAACGAGAATGAACGGCGTTGGGATGAAGATAAGATTGACAGGAAGAATCAGGATCCGACCAATCATTACGACAAGACCAGAATGAAACTGAATTTCGAGATTGGCCCAGACGGTAAGATTCATCCGTTGGGCTATCAGAAGAAATCCCTTGAAGTCCGGTTACAGGAACGTTTGGCAGAGTTGAGTTGGAAGCCTTTCAAACCGGACAGCAAGATTCAACCGAACTGTTGTGCAAAATTCATTTTCGGTGGTAACCATGACCGGATGCTTGAAATGGCGTTCGGTGAGCAGACTGTCAATCTGGAAAAAGATGCCGACAACAACCATTTGCACCGATGCGAGGAAATCGAACATTGGGCGAAAGATGTCTATGATTGGTGTGTTCGCAGATATGGTCAGGAGAACATTGTCGGGTTTTAGGTACACCTTGACGAGAGCAGCCCTCATATTCATGCCTTGATTATCCCGGTCGGGACTCGTGCAAAAAGTGGTCGTGAATGTGTCATGTGGTCAGCGAAGTTCGGCAAGAACCGCTATGAATACGGGCAGATTCTTCGGGAAATGCACACTTCGCTTTACGAGGAAGTCGGCAGTAAATACGGTCTTGAACGGGGCGACAGCATTGATGGTCGCAATGTACAACATCTTCACAAACGCGAGTATATCCGCAAACTGACAAAAGAGGCGAAGCAGGCTGAGAAAGCAGTTAAGGGACTTCAGACTATGATACGAAAACTTGAGAGGGAAATGCTTGCCGGCAGGAATCGGCTTAAAGAAATTGATGAAGCTCTTGCTTCCGGCAAGATAACTCTTGACAGATATGAGGCGCAGAAAGCTGATGTACTGAAACTCATTGCAGAGTATCAGTCTAAGTTGGATGACAAAGCAGGTAAACTTCAGGTAAAGGAACAGGAACTGGAGCAACTGACAAAGGATGTATCAAAAGTCCGTTCGGTTATCCAGCCATTTCGTAACCATAAGGTAGATTTCACCCCACCGCAAATTACAGAGAAAGTGCCCATGTTCGGTACAGATAAATGGATAGAGCGTCAGAACAGGTCTATCGCCAAGCAATTTACTGAAATTGTCCGCAAGATAGAATCCCTGTATAGGAATGATGCAGCCCGGCAGGTTGAATCCGCCCAACGCAATGTACTGGCGGATTACGGAGAATTATATCAGTTAAGGAAAGATGTTAAAACGCTTATTGAGAATAATGATGGCTTGAAATCCACATTGGAAACAGTGCTTGACCAACTTGCCAACCCCTCACTCCGCTCAAGGATATTCGCCATTGCCGATGCTCTTGCCGGAGGAACACCTGCTGCAATCTCTTCCGGTGGCGGAGGTGGCGGCAATTCCGACTCTGACCTTCGCTGGGACGGCCGCAGGCCGGACGAGGAGGAAGAGGCGTATCGGAGAAGGTGTCTGATGTTTGCGGTTGGAATAGTGAAGCGACAGCATGAAAAGAAAAGTTATAGAAGATAAAATTAAAGTAGAGACCGTTTTATTACTATCTTTGCTGATGGTTTTGGCTGTATAATTTGCTAGGGATGACAAATTTGTTCACGCTTACCGGCTTTACTGCAGATTTTTTATCAATACTCGTATTAATAAAAAAGGAGGTAAAAATGGATGCATTGTTATTTATTGGTGCAGTGGGTTTCGTGCAGGAGTAGCAAGTAAGTAACAGAATAGGTTGAAAGTACCAGGCAATCAGCATAGAAACCCTGGGATTCGAGTCCCCCTCCTGCACCTAATTAAGCCGACCCAAAAGTAATTTTGAGGGCGGCTTTCATAATGAGTAAATTGGTATTTTTGTAGAATTGGACTGAGGATTCGTTCCGGACGCACTGACTGAGGCACTACCACATAAATGATAAGATATGCTTAAACATTTGTATATAATTGGCAATGGTTTCGACCTTCATCATGGGATTAATAGTTCATATAGGGACTTTATGAAATGGCTGAATGTTAATTATTGCGATATTATGCTTAAAGTTGATGAAGTATATGGCGACTGTGATAATGACTGGTGGTCGGACTTTGAAAATCAATTGGCGTCTTTAGATGCGATTCGATATAGCAGGAAAATCGCATTTGAAAATCGACCAGACCTAACTTCTGAACATTGTGATGGAATGTGGCAAGATGCTCAAATTGAAGTTGAGAATCAGCTAGAAGGATTATATTTAGACATTAGGGAGTATTTTCATGAATGGATATTGCAATTGAATCCTCCCTTAGAGTCAAAGAAAGTCAAATTGATAATACAAGAATCTATATTCCTAAATTTCAATTATACTAAAACATTGGAAAATTATTACGGCATAAGTCGAAGCAATGTTCTTCATATTCACGGATGTATTGATGAAGATGAGGATTTTATTTTAGGACATGGCAAAAGTTACGAAGAACTTGATTCTCTTAATACAGAAGATTTACCTGACCCACCAGACGATCTTAATGAACAGGAGCTAGCTCAATTTTATGAAGAACAGGCAAACTCGGCTGAACTACATGAACAATTAGCTAGAGATGCAGCAATAGGCAAAGTCGCTTCTCAAAGAAAACCTGTTGATGAACTAATTAAAAAACATGAAGGCTTTTTTAATTCGTTACGAGACATTACTCATATTCATGTGTATGGCATGTCCTTATCTGAAGTTGATATACCATATCTGGAACACATATTATCAATAGTTAAATCCGTCAAATGGGAATTCAGTGATTACAAAGGATATAACTCCGAGAAAATAAATAGTTTTTGTAGAAATCATCATATAAAAGATTATAGCATCATCGAACTGGAAGAGATAATTGATACCGCCCAACTTCAAATTCCATTTACAGATTGAGAATATTTTTTTACATTAATACGACATTGGCAGGAGGGGAATAATTTATAAAATAAGTACCTTTACATGATTATTTGAAATAACGAAAATACTATGGAATATAAAATTGACGAGTTTGGGCACTGTTCAATACCAGAAGGAACAAAAACTATTGAATATCAGAAATTTAAAAACTGCACTAATCTAAAATCCATCAAGATTCCCGACAGCGTCATCTCTATTGAGGCTCAAGCGTTTGAAGGATGTTCAAATCTAGAATCCATCGAGATTTCAAACAGCGTGACTAATATTGGAAACGAAGCATTTTGCTGGTGTTCAAGCCTAGAATTCATCAAAATTCCAAACAGTGTAACAATTATCGGAGACTTTGCATTTAGAGGCTGCTCTAACCTGAAATTCATCGAGATACCTAATAGTGTTACCACTATCGAAAAGGAGGCATTTTCAGAGTGCTCAAGCTTGGAAACCATCGAGATACCAGATAGT
This sequence comes from uncultured Bacteroidales bacterium, assembly GCA_944322815.1. Lineage (GTDB taxonomy): Bacteria > Bacteroidota > Bacteroidia > Bacteroidales > UBA932 > Cryptobacteroides. Next base: position 41,408 of record CALUQB010000023.1, read on the forward strand.
GTAACAACTATTGGTAATAACGCATTTTCAGATTGTTCAAACCTCAAATCTATTGAGATTCCTGATAGTGTAACTGCCATCAGAGAGTCCGCATTTTCAGGGTGCTCAAGCCTTGAATCCATTGAGATTCCTAACAGTGTCACTACTATAGGAAAGTTCGCATTTTCTAAGTGCTCAAGTCTGAAATCTATTGAGATTCCAGATAGCGTAACCAATATAGGTTACTGCGTATTTGAGGGTTGTGTCGAATTGATATCAATACAAGTTGCAGTAGACAATAAGAATTATAAGTCCGCGGGCAATTGTTTGCTGACAAAAGATGGTTCTACATTAATTGCAGTTTGCAAATCATCAATAATCCCCTACGGGGTAATCACTATCGGGGAGAATGCTTTTTATGGCTGCTCAAGCCTGGGATCCATCAAGATTCCTAACAGTGTTACCTTTATTGGTAATAACGCATTTTCAAATTGTTCAAGCCTTAAATCTATTGAGATTCCTGATAGTGTCACTGCCATCAGAGAGTTCGCATTTTCAGGGTGCTCAAGCCTTGAATCCATTAAGATCCCTAACAGTGTTACTACTATTGAAGAGAGGGTATTTGCAGGATGCTCAAGTTTGAAATCTATTGAGATTCCTAGTAGTGTCACTACTATAAGAGAGTTCTCATTTGCAGGATGCTCAAGTTTGAAATCTATTGAGGTTCCTAGCAGTGTCACTACTATAGGAGAGTTCTCATTTGCAGAATGCTCAAGTCTGAAATCCATTGGGATTCCTAGCAGTGTCACTACTATAGGATATTATGCTTTTTCTAAGTGCTCAAGTCTGAAATCTATTGAGATCCCAGATAGCGTAACCAATATCGGCTGCTGCGTATTTGAGGGTTGCGTCGAATTGACATCAATACAAGTTGCAGTAGACAATAAGAATTATATGTCTGCGAGCAATTGTTTGCTGACAAAAGATGGTTCTACATTAATTGCAGGTTGCAAATCGTCAATAATCCCAAACGGCGTAACGAATATCGGCGAGATGGCATTTTTCGGTTGCTCAAGTCTGGAATCGATTGATATCCCCAACAGTGTTACTACTATTCGAGAGTCTGCATTTTCAAGGTGCTCTAACCTGAAATCCATCGAGATACCTAACAGTGTTACTACTATCGAAGAGAGGGTATTTGCAGGATGCTCAAGTTTGAAATCTATTGAAATTCCCAACAGTGTTACCACTATCGGCAAGTGTGCATTTGATAGTTGCTCAAACCTTAAATCAATTGAGATTCCTGACAGCGTAATTGATATCGGGGACTTCGCATTTGATGGCTGCGTCGAATTGATATCAATACAAGTTACAGAGAGCAACAAGAATTATATGTCCGAAAATAATTGTTTGCTGACAAAAGATGGTTCGACACTAATTGCAGGTTGCAAATCGTCCGTAATCCCAAACTGCGTAACTTACATCGGAAAGAGCTCATTTAAAGATTGTTCAAGTCTTGAAGCAATTGAGATTCCTAACAGTGTAAGCTCTATCGGCATGTACGCATTTTCAGGTTGTTCGAGTCTTAATTCTGTCACCATTCATGAAAAGGAATCGAGAAAGGCTTCCGAACTCATTGGGAAAGCTGGATTATGTGAAAGTGCCATCACTCTGCATGTTCCTATTGGAACGGGGTATGCATATAGGCATCATCCGTACTTCGCGGAGTTCAAGGAAATTGTTGCCGATGTGCGGTAAAGGGCAGACCCAAGCCTCCTGCCGTGCAACTGGCAGCAACCTGACGCCACTTGCGGGGAATAGTCCGCTACTTGCCGCCAATTGCCTGTTACTAGCCGCTACTACCCGTCAAATACCTGTTAATAGCCGTCACTACCCGCTACTTTGCCGGTAATGGCGGCTAATCTTGCAATATGTACTTTGTCGGAGGCTTTCCTTTGAACTCCGGGGTAACAGCATGAGAAAGAAATATTGATATCTTTATTCTAACTCAAGTGGCCGACTATCGTCCAGAATAAGCATTTAATGGAAAGATTTATTTTCAATGGCTAGACAATGTGTTTTTCTAGTTTCTTTATAAGCGTTATTAGTGAAACAAGATTTTCCATCAATGTCCTTACAATCTGGTCGTATCCTTGTTCATCTATTAGAGAAACACTACCCAAAACTGTATATTTAAAAATCTTACGTCCATCTGGTAGAATCTCAGGTTTTGTATTGTATAATGAAAATTGTTCATTTAAACACCTATAAAAAGCACAATCTTTTATCTCTGCTATTAATTCTAAGGACTCAGCGTCTAAATATTTATCCCAAAGAATACAATACTCTAAAAAACTCTCTCTGAAATATTGATATGTGTGCCATATGGACTCACAAAGACTTTCTTCATTATGAGCATTAACGAATTTGTCATACAAAGGTGTATTTTTTAGATTAATACATAAATCATCAGCAGTAATTATTTTGCTACTAGTAATACCTCCTCTAATATTTGCAATAATATTGCTTGTTACAAAACTTGTTGATATTATGAACATCTTTTTTCTTGCTCCTATAGTTCGTTTCCTATCCTTACATTCAGGGATAACAATAGTAAGGAAATAAACAATATAACTGCCTAGATATCCAGACGAAAGTATTACAGCAATAGAGTTCCATTCTTTGTATTTATCACATGGGATAAACCCCAGTCTTAACTCAATAACTACAATTAGTATTAGTGATACAATTGCTAATACTAATAATATTTTTGAAAATCCATTTTTCATATGACCTTCCCTGATTTTGTTTGTCACTTTTAAAGCGCTTAAATTACATATTCACTGACTGGGTTTACAGACTGTCAATAGCCTCAGGCCGTCTCAGATATTGCGGTTTGTTTGTCTAAAATGTGCAGTTTGTGGCTGGTGACAGGGATTTGTTTGGACAAAGCACATTGTTTTTGCGACCCAATGTGAACATCCTATTCTTCCTGTTCTTCTAACCATTCTTGCAGTTTATTCCGGAGTAACTTCTTGTCCGGCAGATACAGGGCATATTGCTGGGCATAGATATTGGAATCCTTTGGCAGAGTCAATTCTACTAATGCGTCTTTCTTTTCTTTGCATAGCAGGATGCCGACTGTCGGTTTTTCAAAATCCTGTTTTACATATCGGTCATAATAATTGACATACATCTGCATCTGACCTAAATCCTGATGCGTGAGTTTGCCTACTTTC
>CALUQB010000024.1 GCA_944322815.1 uncultured Bacteroidales bacterium
ACCTTCCGTGAAAAAACGACGATGAAGGTGCCGGATGAGACTATTTTTTGTATCTTCGTTGAACTGAACCGGTTCGACAAGGAACTTGAGGAGTGTGGGACTTTGTTGGAGCAGTGGTGTTTCGCCCTGAAACATATCAGCACTCTGGACAGGCTGCCGGAGGAGTTGAGGACGGAGGCTTTCGAGCGTCTGTTCCAGGCCTGCGAGATATCGAGGTTCGAGCCTGAAGTGAAACTTAAATACGAGAAAGAGATGATCACTGAACGGGACTATTACAACATGCTGAACACGGCTAAGGCTGATGGTCTGGCGGAGGGCGAGGCCAAGGGGCGTGAAGAAGGTCTGGCTGAGGGCGAGGCGAAAGGCGAAGCTAAAGGACGTGAGGAAGGTAGAGTTGAGGGACGTGAAGAAGGTCTGGCTATGGCTGCAAAAGAGCTGAAGAAACTCGGACTGCCGACAGACATTATCATCAAATCCACAGGATTATCCGAAGCTCAGATAGCTAAATTGTAGAGAATTGGATAAGCCTGAAGTGAAACTTAAATACGAGAAAGAGATGATCACCGAACGGGACTATTACAACATGCTGAACACGGCTAAGGCTGACGGTCTGGCAGAGGGCGAGGCGAAAGGACGTGAAGAAGGCCTGGCAGAGGGTGAGGCGAAAGGCGAAGCTAGAGGTCGTGAAGAAGGTCGTAATGAAGAAAAGATACGGATAGCTAAGGCTCTCAAGGAAAATGGAGTCGCCGACAATATCATTGCAGCCACTACAGGAATACCGGAATGGCAGATCGCTACTCTTGAATGACTGCGAATGGAAGAAGCTAAGTAGAACATTTCATCGGACTGTCGTTAAAATCAGTTCAAGAGAATGAGGGGAATTCTAAAAAGCAAGCTTTGAAATTACAGCATTTTAATTTCCCTCAACAAATGAATTTCCGGTGATATCAGGCGGAATGATACGGTCCCATGACTGAGGCAGGGGTGCCTCAATGGTCATCTCCTCTTTTCTGACAGGATGGATGAAATTCACCCTCCGCGAATGCAGGCTGATACAGCCGTCCGGATTCGAACGGGGAGCACCGTATTTCAAGTCCCCCTTGATCACGCAACCCATATCGGACAACTGACACCTGATCTGATGATGTCTGCCGGTAAGCAGTTTCACCTCCACCAGCCAGTATCTTTCAGTCTTACACAATAGTCTGTACTCAAGTTCCGCCAGTCTGGCATCCTTTCTCATGGATCCGGGCCTGCACATATACGACTTGTTCTGAGCCTCGTTCCTCCAGATGTAGCCCGATAGCTTTCCCTCAGGCTGCGGCGGTTCGGCACAGACCAGGGCCCAGTAATATTTGTGGATACCGCCAGTGCGGAACATTTCATTCAGACGGACCAGAGCCTTTGAAGTCTTGGCCAGAATGGTGATCCCGCTCACAGGCCTGTCCAGACGGTGCGGCACACCCACGAACACACTGCCGGGCTTCGCATCGCGCATAGCGATGAATGACTTGTACAGGTCCGTCAGGGTCTCATCGCTGGTCTTGTCAGCCTGTACTATCTCCCCCGCCCTTTTGTTCACCACCAGCAGGTGGTTGTCTTCATACAGTATGCGCCTTCCGGCATCCCTGTATTCCTCATCCGATAATCTTCTGTACTGCATCTTCAAATTCTTTACTGGACCTATTTCCAATCGGACGGGATTTCTTCGTAATCCGAAAGATTCCCGCAACCTCCGAAAGCTCCGCCAAATGTCAACGGTGTCACAAAATAATCAGGATTCTTATATCTGTCGTACAAATGGTATTTGACTCCATCAACTATTGTATATGGAGATTCTCCCATAAGATCAAAACAGTAAAAAAATGCCGATCCAAAATCATAAACCTTTCTGTTATTGTCAAATATATTTACCGGCACATGCGTCAAAGACTTGCAATCAACAAAGATATTCGCAAACGAAGTGACATTCTCACAATTCCAGAACAATCTTTCGGGGACTGTCGTAATTGACGTATTCCGCAATACATCATTGAATGTAGTAACATTGATGCAGTCCCAGAATATCTTTTCAGGAATTTCCTGTAAGGACGTACACCCGTTGAATACTGACGTAAAATTCCTGACATTCACACAATCCTTGAAAATATTCTCCGGAATATTCGAAAGCGAAGAACAACCATAAAATGTTTCTACAAACTCTACAGCTGAAGAACATCCTTCAAATAAATTATCAGGTATTATTGACAATGACTTGCAATTGAAAAAAATTCTGGAGAAGTAATTTGTATTTTGACAGAACCTGAAAATGCCGTAAGGTACTTCCTTTAGTCTGTAACAATAACTAAATGCATCATTAAAACTATTTACCTCCGAAAAAGCTCCGATATCATCCAATGGAATGGATGTAAGGATATCGTTCCTCGTGAAAGCATTTCCCATATCATTCAGCCCGGTTTTTCCCCATTGCAAGACTTCAGTGACACAGTGTACAGGAAGATAGCCTGAATCCAGACGGGTAACCCGTCCAGAAATCCTCACTTCGAATGAAGTCGGGACATCCACATCGTATTTATGCCAGACCAGATTCTCATCTGACCAGATCTCTTCTCCGTAATATTCCACATCCCCGTCACCCCAGTCCACATAGCAGTCCAGTGTACCTGCAAGAGGCAGATATGCCGTAAACTCGTTCACATAATTCGCCCTGACTGTGAAAATCATGTCTTCAGGGTCTTCGGGATCCCTGCACAGCTGCACTATTTCGACAGCTCCGAGATAAATACGGCCGGCAGCATCATATAAGGAAATCGCTGCATGCCGCTCACTGTCCCCATCGTTTGGGGCTGCAGTCGCAGTCAGCCTGTATCCATGATTTCCAAGGTCTGATGTTTCCACTGAAATCCAGGTACTGCCGTCCTCGATACGGGCAGTCAGGCCGAGCGAAGACGTGATCTCCGTGACTATGGTCTCACCCTCGTATGATACGGCATATTTGCTCCTGTCCATGGTGAAATAGGCTGATTCCTGACTGACCGTGATTTCCGTAAAGGGAGTCTCATCATTGGTCTGTGCATATATCAGGAGCTTAGCCGTGCGGACAGAAAAGCCGTCGTTCATAGTCGCCCTGAGAGTGATTTTCTCATTCCGCATTTCCGCCCTGGTCTCAGGCACTATTTCGAGCCATCCCCAAGCCTCGCCAGACAGTTCCATACGATAATCGAAATTCACGCTGAACGGGATAGAAATTTCTCCGCCGTCAGGGGAGATGCGGTATTCAAGTCCTTCCTCGAATATGATGCGGCTTTCGTAGAATGAGATAACCTTCACGAAAGCCACACCGCTTTCATTGGTCGCCATGACATTTATGAATCCGTCGGTATAAGTGTTCGGACACGTGATTCTGATGATACCCCTGTCATAACCTTCAGGCTCCACTGCGGCTACATAGTTTCCGTCAGAAGAAGCGGTGACTATGGTTTCTTCATCGGCGCCTGTAAGGGTATAACCTACCATTATGGTCTTTCCTCCTGCTATTCCCGTCACATCATCCTGAATATCGAATTCAATGCTTACTGGCTGCAATCTGGGTAGTTCGATCTCTGTCCCGTCTGCAAGAGTCAGCACTACCATCGTATCCGTATGGGTGACAGAGGAGAAGAACGAATTACCGGTAGACGGACCTGTCCGGTTCCATGTCTGTCCGCCGTCATACGAGATTTCCCAGTTCCCGTCAGTAATCCGGAACTGCGGGGTAATTCCGTCCTTGCCTTCAGCCTGGATACGGCTCCCTTCCTCATCGAGCATCCATTCCCCGTCCACTGTCCAGTACAGAGTGCCGTCTTCTTCCCTGACACTGACTTCGGGTGTATGGGCATCGAGACCGTCTTCTCCGTTGTAGATGTTCACCACGCCGCTCTCAGTGAAGACCATCGAATAACCTATAGTCTTCCCGTTCTCCACTATCGCCGTGACGGACCGGACAAACTCGTTTTGCTGAAGGGCCTCCACTATGGTCCTCAAGGAGGAAATGTTCTGATTCATATCCCGGCACAGATTCTCGAGGGCTTCTATGCGTTCTGTATTCTCTGCCAGGGTATTTTCTATCATCTTGTCAGATTCCCGGAACTCTTCTACCAGGAAATCCTTGCAGCCGGCAATGGCCAGACATGCTATAAGCAGAATATATATTTTTCTATTCATGACTGAAATATTTCAAAATCACTTCCAATTATCCGGGATATCCGGAAAGTCCGAAAAGCCTTCACATCCGCTGAAACACCCGCCGAATAATAAAGGACTTGCAAAATAATCAGGATTCAGATACCTTTCGTAAATATGATATTTGATTCCATTTATAACTGTATATGGAGATTCTCCTGTTAGTTTTGAACACCCCATGAATGTAGTTTCAAAATTAGATACTCTTCTATTGTTATCAAAAAGATTCACAGGCAGATCTGACAATGACCAGCAGTCAATAAAGGCATTAAAAAAAGATGTTACCTGAGGACAATTTATGAACAATTTTTCAGGTATCGATGTAATGGATCTGCATTGAGAAAACGAATTGAAAAAACTGGTCGTCTCGAGACAATCCCAAAATAGCTTTTCAGGTAAATTCTTCAAAGAATAACATCCCATAAAAATTTCATCGAAATTCTTTACACTCTTGCAGCCTTCAAACATATTTTCCGGAATAGTTTCTAACAGATAACATCCGTTGAATGTCCCGTAGAAAGCCTCTGCTGAACAACACCCCTCAAAAAGAGCGTCAGGAATAGAAACAAGACTATGGCATTTGCTGAAAGTCCAATCAAATGAAACCGTTTTGCCACAAAAACGGAAAAGCCTTTCCGGTATTTCCGCCAGATTCCTGCAGTCTTCAAAAGTTCTCGTAAAGTCTGTCACTTCCGAAAAGGAACCGTTTTCATCCGGCGCAATGCTTGTCAGAAGATTGTTCCGGACAAACGCATAATACATGGAATTCAAGCCAGTCCTTCCCCATTGCACCACTTCCGTTATCGCCGGAGCTGGAATATCATATGAATAAAGAGAAGTGACAGTTCCCGATATACGGACAGTGAAATACGCAGCCGACGACACATCATAAAGGTGAGACGGCATCACGGAGGTTACATGCTCCACACTCCCGTCTCCCCAGTCCACGATGCAGTCCACCGCTCCTGAAAGAGGCAGATATACGGTATAGTCATTGGCCTGATTCGCCCTGACAGTGAATATCATGTCATCAGGATTCTCTGCTCCGTCCTGAAGCTGGACTATCTCTATCTCATCCAGGAGAGAACCGGTACGGCTGTTCGAAATACGGATCACGGCTTCCCTGCCGGCACCGGTATTGGACTGAACCCTGCCGTTCAGGACGAAGACGTTCTCTTCCTGTCTGCCGAGAGAGTATGAGAGCCAGTCTTCGGCGGCATCGGAGACTTCGATATCGAGAGAAGTCCGGACAGTACAGCTGAACGGCTGTTCCTCATGCGTCAGCACGAACCGTTTCCTGTCCACGGAAAAATCAGCCGCGGACTGTATCACGGTGATTTCAGACTGGGGCTCGTCAGGATTGTTCAAAGCTATCAGTTCTATGATCCCGGTGCGCTCGGTAAACTCATTGTTCATCTCTGCCATGACGGTAATGGACCTGTCCTGCATTTCGGCCTTGGTCTGCGACTGCCTGGTGAGCCAGGGAGCGGACGGAATTTCTATATTGTAATCGAAATTCGCGCTCAGCGGTATCGCCAATGTCGCGCCTCTGGCCGGTATCCGGTATTCAAGACCATTAGGGAAATATATTTCCCTCTCATAGAAATTGATGACCCTGGTCTTCGAATATCCGTTCTCGTCATAAACAGATACGGAAATGTGGCCGTCTTCGTAAAATTTCGGGCTCGTGATGATAATGGTCCCTTCGGAAATGCTCTTCCTTTCCACCCGGACCCGATAGTTTCCGTCCGATGCAGCCGTGACCAAAGTGTTCTCAGTCGCATTGAATACGGTATAGTTCACTGATATTTCCTTTCTGGCCTCAACCCCGGTCTCGTCACCCTCTATGTCGAATTCGATGAATACATAGAACGGAAGCGAGAACGAGGTCCCGTCCGACAGGGTAAAGACTACCTTGCTGTCCGTAGCTTCTATGGACTCGAAAATATCATTGTCATCACCGTCTGCCTTGCCGATATTAGTCCATGTACTGCCGCCATCGTAAGAGATTTCCCAATATCCGTCAGTGATACGTACCTCTGGCACCGTGGCATCCAGACCTTCGCAATATATTCTGCCTCCGTCCCCGTCAGTTAGCCATTCGCCGCCTACCGTCCAGCAATATCTGCCATCCGCATCTTCCCTTATGCCTATTTCAGGCATGGGACAGCCCAGACCATCGGTACCGTCATAGATCCTGATACTCTTGCCGCTGTGAAAGGATACCATGCATCCTGTCCTGCCGTTTTCAGAAAAATCCCTGACTTCCGTGATGAAATCACTGTCATTGACAGCCTGTACCAAAGCCTGAAGGGAAGAAATATCGGTATTGGTCCTGGAAACGATGTCTTCCAGGCCTTCTATCCTGTCAGTGTTTTCCTCCACCTTGTTCTCGAGATCCACATTCCGAATCCACATACTGTCAAGCCACGTATCTGAACAGCCGCACAGCATGAATACCGGAAGGATATAAAATATGAGACTGGAATATTTCATCGGGTTCACCTTATATTGTTGTATTCAAACATTTCCTTGGCAGGACGGTCACTGGAACACCTCGTCATCGGATTCCGAATTCAGACCGTAAGTCTTGATCAGGACGGATATTTCCGGATCGAGATTCCCCCTGAACACGTATGACGGATTCTGTCTGCATGACTTCACATAACACTCTACAGCCTTCTCGAAATCGCCTTGGCGCGAATACAGGACTGCCAGCAGATAGTTCACCTTGTCTGTCTTCTCCAGTTTTTCGAGAATCCTCATGGCATTGGCATTCCTGTCGGTCCCTATGTAGGCCACGGCTGTATTGAAATCATCGTAAGGTTTGAGCAGAAGAAGCGCTCCTGCATAATCCATGTCACGCAGAGCCTGCACTCCCCTCATGTACGTACTGTCCAGCACGGTAGTGTGCACGGTGTCCTTGACCATGCCTTTCCTGTGCAGATAGAAATTGAACTTGACGGTACGGAGTTTCGGATACAGGCTTTCCTTTATGTAACTGTACGTTTTGGTCTGTCTCAGACGGCTTTCCCTGACATCCGGATTCGGCTCTGTACGAATGTCCTGATAGAGTTTTTTCTGTCCGTCATTCATCACCACATCAGCCAGGACCAGATCATCCAGGTCGGTCCAGTTCTCAGGGATACAGCGAGGTGTGAATCTGATGGCTGGTGCTTCCGGTATGGTATCCGTCCAGGTCTCATCCATGTTTTCAACCAGACCTGCCGCCATCTCCAGGGAATCCCTGTATTCTTCCATGAAATCCTCGAAATAGGCAGATACGGATTCTGAACGCTTCTGTGCAAGGGAACTGTTGAGAGCATAGGATCCTTCAGGTGAGGCAGTCGCACTCACGATGATGGAGTCCAGATCAAAGACCTCGTTTCGTACCAGGGAAGACAGGGTCCGTTTTATCAGTTCTATCTCGTATGCATTGTTCCCGAAATCCGGCACCACATCGGATTTTCCGACCTTGAAGTCAATATGGGCTTCCGTATTGGCCGATGCCCTGCGCTCAATGACTTTGGTCAGATATCTCTCCGTATTGTCAGTAAAGGCGGAAATGGAACTTATGTAGAAAGTCAGGGGTTCGCTCCTCGGTATCGAATAGATACGTTTGGCTTCTTCGTAGATGTCCCCACTCAGGATAATGTCGACCTTGCGCAGTTTCGGTCTGGTATTGATGGTCTGGACGTAATTATATACGAACTCCCCGTCCGATGAGACGATTACGGAGTCGAGGCGTATGCTTTCGGTGACTATCGGGACTTTCACGTACTTCCTGTACATCTTGTCCATCCGGCTCTTCCGTCTCTCGTTCATATTCCTGGCGAACTTGTTCGTATAGTGTTCGACCGCCTGTCTCTGGCTGACGCCGTAGGACGAATAGAAGACTTCTTCCGAGACGAAAGTGGAGTCGCCTTTGTAGGCATAAATCTGGGGGATGTACCGTTTCAGAAAGATCTCCAGCTGTCTGACATTGATGAATTTCGTGGAGTCCCTGACGATTCTGGACAGGAATCTGTCGTACAGTTCGTATCCTCTGAGCTGGGCTTTTCTATAGGCGGCACCTGTAATGATGACGGGATCCAGCCTGATGCTGTCTCCCAATACGAACATGTCCGGATAGAAACGAAGCTGCCATTTGCTGTCCATCATGGACGGAGGGACTATGACCTGGAAAGCCAGGTCCACCTTTCCGTTTCTCTCTGCCACATTTCTGAAACGGGCTGTGATGGTTGCGGCCCTGATGACTTCATTCGCGACCATCTCACCTGTCTCTTCGTCCTTTATGGCTTTCATGATGATCATTTCCCTGCCCTCGTCATCCCTGACAGTCAGGGTGTCCTTGGCTACCGGAATATCATCCTTTATATCCGGCAGATAATCCGGCTGGTTGCCGAGAGCCAGCTGGACGGAGCCTGCTTCATTTTTGCGGAGTTTGGACAGTTTCCTGTTCGTGGCACATGACACGGCGACAGATGCCAGCAGGACGGCTGTTATGATTCTTATGACGGTAAGTCTGCTCATGATTCACTGAATAATCAGAAAAGATACATCACTGATACTGAAATATTGTCAGGAGCGATGAAAGCCTTGGGACCGCTTTCCCTTATCCTCATACACTGCGGACAGTGATACAGATTGTGTTCGAGCAGTCTTCCTCCCCATACCCCGGCTCCGAATTCCATATTGAAATGCTTGCTCAGCATCAGAGTATAGCCGAAAGACAGGCTTGCGCCCAATGCCTTTCCTTCATTGAGGGCATATCTCCATATTCCTGTATCCGAAAAATCCGAATACTGGCATCTGGCAGCAATCCACCAGCCTGAAAATATATACCATGGCCAGAACCGGACTCCCACAAAAGCTGTAGTCTGCCTGTTCATTACAGCCAGACCGGATGACTTCCTGATGAAAGACCAGGGATTGTAACGGGCGCCGGCTTCGACTGAAAAATGCCTGGAGACATCTACGCCTACACCGATATTCGCCGTACCGAAATTCAGCCAGTCCACGGCGTTCGTCGATATGGCCACATTCTGCGCCTCTACTGTCTGCGGCTTGGCCGCCAATATCAAAAAAAACAGGAAATATAGCAGGATACGGTATTTCATTATGAAAATCAGGTCAGGTCTCCAATAAAAAAATTGCCGGACCGGACGGTCCGGCAAATTTATGAATTATTTCCTTAACTGCGGTACTGAAGCGAAGGACTTTTTCATGAAAGCGACTACTGTCCCTATGACTTCCTTCCGGTGTCTCTTCAGGAAATGCCCCTCGCCCTCGATCAGGTGAAGTTCGCTGTCCTCATATGTCCCGTCATACCTGACACTATATGAATAAGGGACTATCCTGTCCTTTTTTCCATGTATGATGCAGACTTTCCCGGTATACAGGCCGGAAGTCTCGTAAACAGGCAGTTTCTGCGCTTCCCTGATGAATTTTCTGCCCAGCTTGTGGAACATCACATTGACGTACTCAGGAGGATCGGATGCGTCATATCTTGCACCCATGCATTGTCCGGCCAGGGCATCATCCTTCAGGACTGCTGCAGGCGCCAGCAGAGCCAGACAGACAGGTTTCCGCGGCGAATCTTCCAGTTTGCCGGCCAGCATCCCGGCCACTACGCCGCCCTGTGAATGGCCTGCAAATCCTATGGCCGAAACATAAGGCAGGCTGCAGACATAGTCGAACACGGCTTCCGCATCAGCGATTTCATTCGAGATGGTCATGTCCACGAAATTCCCTTCGCTGTCACCATGGGCGTTGAAATCGAATCTGATGGAGGCTATCCCCTGCCCGGCCAGCGCCCTGGCCAGATGAGGTATGGGATATATTTTCTTGCAGGACATGAAGCCGTGCATCAGAATGACCATGGGACAACGGTCCCGGTCTCTGTCGAATCCTTCCGGAAGCGTGATGGAGGCAGAAATGCCGCCCTGAGTACCATGTATGTCGTACTGCCTTTTCTTGCTGAAAATCTTGAAAATGGACATATCCGATATTTTATGCAGCCATGCGGCTACTGTTTGTAATATTTTCTGTCCAGCTTGCCGTTATATGTTCTCCGGATGGAATCCGTCTTTTCATAATAGACAGGGACCTTGTGCGGCTCAAGCTTCGACTTGAGCTCCCTGGCGAGGGCGTGCTTGTCCAGCTCCGCATCGTCTTCCATGACCACGAGGAGCTTCAGGACAGTGCCTATGACAGGATGGGTGGCTGCTATGCAGATACAGTCCTTTACCGACGGTATGGAAGACGCAGCGTTTTCGATCTCGACAGGGTCTATCTTGTAGCCTCCGACATTGATCACATCCCCCTGACGTCCTTTCAGGTGTATCATGCCGTCCTCATCCATGAAACCGATATCGGCACTGTGGATTTTCCCGTCCTGCAACACACGTGCGGTATTTTCCGCATCTGCCACGTAGCCGCTCATGACAGTAGGTCCGGAAATGATGAGATTTCCGTCCGGACCGATTTCCACGGTGGAATTCTTCATGGGGCGGCCGATGCAGCCTTCCATGTATTTCCCGTCATTGAAATCATAAGTGCAAACAGCCCCGATTTCCGTACCGCCCAGAGTATTGTACAGACGTGAATGCGGCAGTGCCTTGGCGAGCTGTTCCATGTCGTGGCTGGAAATGGGAGCCGCTCCTGTTTCGATGAAATCTATCTTGTCCGCCAGAGCGCAGAGCCTGTCATACGAGAACTGCATCAGAAGACGGATGCTGGCAGGCACCAGGAAAGTGGCGAACTTCGTGTAAGGAAGCCTGAACACATCGAAAAAGGCGTTCATGTCTTTCAGTCCGTCCAGAATACAGACAGTACCGCCCACTGTCAGTATCGGATGCATCTTGAAAAGTGATGCGATATGGCTCAACGGTCCGCTTATGATGAACAAGAGTTCAGGAGTGAGGTGGAAATCGCAGATGAAATTATCCGCGCAGGATACCAGGGCCGTCTCAGAGAGCATGACCCCCTTCGATTTGCCTGTAGTACCTGTCGTATACAGGATGTCCCGGATACCGTCATCGAAGGTACAGGAATCCACCTCCTCCTTGACGGCACGGAAATTCTCTTCCAGCGCCTTGGATTCGAGAGGTACGGCTATGGCTTTCAGATGATGCACCGCACAGTACGTAACGACGAAGTCTATATCCTGGGTCGCACGGTACACATACGGACGGTGAGGTTCAAGTCCCTCCGACTGTAATCCGGCAGCACGTCTGACGATGCTGTCCCATAGTCCGGAATAAGTGATCCGGCTGTCTCCGCACTCTACAGCCACCTTGTCCGGAGTAGCGACAGAATGAGCATGAATGCTTTCTTCCAGTGTCATGATATGCGTCATTTGTTCAGTTTTGATTCCACGAGGCTGACCAGAGAGTCGATAGACTTGAAATTCCTGGGCGTGACGTCAGTAGCGTCCAGGGTTATGCCGTATTCATCGGAAAGTATCATCAGAATATTGGCGATATTCAGCGAGTCCAGTTCGCTGAACAGGAAATCCGACCCGAAATCCACTGTAGGGAGCGCGTCGGAGAGAAGGGAAAGGATGTGTTCTCTCATAATTTATCCGTAAATTCTATATTGTTTACAAAATCTTTTGCCGAAATCTCGGCCACCCGCCGTCTGTCTTCGTCAGGGATGCAGGCTCTCACCCTTATTTCCGGACGGGAAAGGGCAATGAGCATGGCTTGTTCTCCATAGCCCGGATCATTGAATGAATATGTCTCTCCGGGAGCTGCTTTCAGATCCGGGATTTCAAATCCGCGCAGATTCCGCGTGACAGTACGGAGAATCTCTTTCGGCTTGTAAATGTACCTGCCCCTGACCTGCCATACCGGATCGGTCTTACTGCCGGAAAGAAGTGTTCCGATGGTCACGGGATGCCTGCGCTGTACACCGTTTTTCATGGTAAGCCACCTGAACATCAGCGGCGGAATCAGGTACGACATGAGCACTACGGAAAACATGCCTATGATAGTCACCTCCGCCAGTGAATGCAAGGCAGGATGCCTGGATACGATCAGCGTACCGATGCCTACGAACATGATGAGAGCGGACTGCAGGATGCTGACCTTGTACGAACCGAGTATCGGCCGGCGGTACGTATATTCATGCTGGCATCCCTCCGTCATGAATATGGTGTAGTCGTCCCCCTGTCCAAAAATGAAGGTAGCCAGAATCACATTCACTATGTTGAACTTTATGCCTGCCAAAGCCATGATACCGAGAATCCAGGTCCAGCTGACAGCCATGGGCAGGAAAGATATGACAGCCAGCTCTATGCGTCCGAAAGAGAACCACAGGAAGAAGAAGACTATCAGCGAACAGGCCCAGCCTATGTAGTTGAAATTGTCTGACAGATTCTGTGTGAATGCGCTGTTCATTCCCGCCACATCGAAGCTGTCCTCAAAGCATGACTTCACCGTCTCCACGAGTTCCGGCTCCACATTCAGTATATTCACGACATAAGACAGATCTCCGGTCTGAGTCATATTCCGGCTGAAAACGGACGATATCAGAGGGGCGAAAAATTCAATATCCTGCGGTACATAGTCTCCCGACTTTTCCGCCAGTGCAAAGAATTCCGAAAAGGCAGTCCTGGAAAAACCTGCCCTGGCAGCCGACTCCGCAAGACCGTCCGTCAGTCCGTACCTGTGTCTTGAAACGAAATCTTTCCACATTCCGAGACGGTGCCACTGTCCTTCCTCCGACACGAGGAATGCGGATACGCCGCTGTAACCGGCCACCTGCCCGGACGCCACCAGGCTGTCTATGACCGGCAAGACGGAAGCATCCTGTGCCAGGGCTTCATCATAGTCTTTCCCGGAAGAAAACACATAGACACTCTGTGCCGTATGTGAAGTGTTTCCGGCAAGCAGATTCCGGAAATACTGCATATCCTCCCTCTGCCCGTCACTCATGTAATTGATATTCGCCAGGTTCGAATCGAAGCCGGTTCTGCCGCTGAACAGGAAGAGGATGACCGTGATGACTGCCGTGCATACCACGAAAGGCATGTTCTTTTCAGGGGAAAATCCGGCTATACGGGAGATGACCCTGGTCCGTCCTGCAGGGACAGGGGTTCCCTTGACGAAGTGCGGCAGGTACAGGAGTACGAAAATGATAGTGCCGACAAGAAGAAGGGATGCGAAGAGACCGAGATCCCTCAACGCTGCCGACTGCAGAGGGACCAGTGTCAGGAAAGCTCCCACCGTGGTGATATTTCCTACGACAAGAGGCTGCATCACCTCTTTCAAAGTCACCCTCATGTCCGGAGCAAGCGACCTGTGGACTATCAGGTGGAGCGGATAGTTGACCGCAATGCCGAGGATCACGCTCGATATTCCGATGACGATAATGGACACGCTGTCGTTCAGCAGCGACATACCTCCGAGAGCGAACAGCCATCCCCACCCTATCGACAGGAACAGAAGCAGGATATTGCGTACCGAACCTATCGTATAAAGGACAAGCAATACTATCAGGACCACCGAAAGAGAGATAGCCAGCATGCTGTCCTTCTTGATCCTTTCCGCATTTTCCACGGCTATGGCCGGACCTCCGGCAATACGGGCCTCTATCTCCGGATATTCGGCTTCCATATCCGATATCGCATCACGGATGAGGGACAACAGTTCGGAATTGTGTTCAGTTTCGCTGTTCCCGAACGGTGAAGTCAGCATCGCTATGGCACGGCTCATGTCCGGAGTGAATATATACCCGTCATACAGCTCCATGCCAAGCTGCGGGATTTCTGTCCGAAGCCTTCCCAGAACCGGAGAAAACAGGCCGAGAGGATCCTTCGTGATGCCTGAAACGGCCATGCCTCCCGACGGGAACATAAGCGCACGCTTGTTTTCCGCCATCCGTCTGTCCGTATACCCCGGCAGGGCCATCAGGCTGTCCATGCGCGCATAGTCTTCATCCGTAAGGAAATAAGGAATATTACCGTAAACGAAATCAGACACTTCGGTGATGCGGTCCATATCGAACCTGACCGTCAGATCGGAACACCAGCCGAGAGTATCCCTCTCCGACAGGGCATCCCCGAAATATGACATGGCTTCAGTCACCAGGTCAGGGTCATCCGGATTGTTGAAAATGACAAACAGCCTGTCTGCCCCGGAAATATTCCGGTAAATGGAGAAAGCCTCCTGATCTGAAGAATCCAGAGGAAGGAAATCGCTTATGTCCTCGCTGTATCTCAGATGAAATATCAGGGCCAGGATAATGACTACGGTTCCTGCCAGCGAAAGCCACAGGATTCTTTTATGACCGGACAGATAATCGTATATTTCAAGAATTCCTTTCATCTTTTTCCGCAAATTGGGCCGCACTGTCTACCGGATTCGCATAAATCCCGAGGAAAACAGACCTCAGCCTGTCAATATCTCCGCTTGCGCCGGAAGATCCGAGACTGGACATGTAGCCGATGAACGCTGCCCTTTCTTCCGGAGTATAACGGTTTGAATGCGACATGGTTCCGGACAGGATATCGTGTGCGATATAATTGTTCGGCATAAGACGGTATGCCGAACATATCCTCCTGTCGATGAGGGCAGCGGCCTGGCGGTTGAAATCATTGGACCGGAGGTCCGAATATGGTTCCAGATCCTCTTCCGTGACCGGCCTGCATATACTGAAGTGGACACGGCCCTTGGGCTGGCGGATTCCGGTCAGTATGCTGTTCAGGTCTTCTCCAGGCTTCTTGGCGTAAGGTCCCTGCTCTCTGGCACACAGTTCCGCGGCCTTGAGGATATCGCACGGTTCCCACTCATAGGAAACGGCGACAGGGACTATGTTCAGTTCGCACAAGGACCGGACCTTGTCATCTGGTCCTCCTGCCCTGAGCATGTTTATGATGCCCTGATCGGTCCTGTCGATGCCGTCTTTCGTCCTTC
The DNA here is from genome assembly GCA_944322815.1 of uncultured Bacteroidales bacterium. Classification (GTDB taxonomy): domain Bacteria; phylum Bacteroidota; class Bacteroidia; order Bacteroidales; family UBA932; genus Cryptobacteroides. The sequence goes on from CALUQB010000024.1 coordinate 15,141, forward strand.
CGTTCCGCTGCGCTATCCATACGGACTGCCTCTTTTCCAGAACGGTATGGCGGATATATTCGGAAAGATGCCTGGATGCATTCAGGAATTCGCGCATGCTCCCTCCCGGACGTTCCACCCTGAACATCTTGTTCGACTTGCCGATATCCACGACCAGTCCGCCCTGCATCAGATTCGCGCCGAATGTGATCTCCGTGGTCTCCAGACCGTTACCGGCCAGAATCATCTGAAGGATGGACGCATCCAGCATGATGTCGCGATGATTCGAAACGAAAGTGTACCTTTTCCCAGGATCCAGCCGGCCGATACCGCTGTACGAAAATCCGGTAGTGCTCCTGTCTATGATCTGCCTGTTCATCGTGTACATCACTTTCATCTGGAAATCACGGATACAGTCTATGTTCCTGACCATCTCCCGGATTTCCTCTACCGGCCGCTCCGGAAAGACGAATGAAGAAAGTACCGGGAAAAGAGGATCGTCAGCGATACGGTTCATGGCTGCGTGAATCTCACTGTCGCAGTATGGACGGATGTCATCAAACTTGTTTTCTGCTGTTTTCATACCGGTGAATGCTTTCGATTACGTAATTACGTCCAAGAATGGCTTCGCATGTATTTATGGCCGTGAGCGGTACTCCGCAGAAGCCGTGGATATTGCAGTTCTGGCCTGTCAGCAGCAGGTTCTTCACTTTCGTGACTACCGGCACCTGGGACAGGGCCATATTGTTGCAGTCTTTCGAATATCCGCACATCGCACCTTCCTTGATACCATAGAAATCCCTTATAGTCAGCGGAGAGGCGGAATTGACAGCTTCCACACAGTCCCTGAAATGCGGATACAGTTCTTCCATCCGCTCCAGGAGCTTTCCGGCACACACGGCTTTCCACTCCTCATATCCGGCGTCCCTGTGTCCGTAGCGCGAGTTTTCCCAAGGCTTCACATGGTCCCATGTCATGGGAGCGGTGATGATCATCTTCGTCGAGTACTCTCCCTGTCCTATTTCAGGAGGGGTCATATAAAGGAAACCGAGAGGCCACTCCCTGTCGCTTCTCCCGAAATTCCAGATGTCGCCGTAGGTGCTCATATAGTAGCCGGACCAGTTCATGTACCTGAATGTCCCGGGTCTGAGCTTCAGATTCAACGTAAATGCCGAATAGGAAACCGGGATCATGTCCAGCCTCGTCCTGTAGGATTTCGGAAGGACAGACGGATCATCGAGCAGAGAGATGAACGTGCACGGATGGATCGCGCTGATATAATAGTCGGCCGTGTATTTCCTGCCCTTGCGTGTGGTGACTCCCGTTATCAGCTTGTCCGCTGAACTTACATGTTCCACTCCGTCACCAGAGATGACTTCTCCACCGTTCTCCACTATGACATCGCGCAGTGCCTCGGCAAACAGAATGCTTCCTCCGGCAAACCGGCTTGGCCCGTTTATGTAGAGCACGGAAATCAGCGCATGGATATACGCAGGCGTCATCCCCGGCCGGCCGCCATACAGAGGATTCATATAGGCCAGGACGCTCCTGAGACGCTCGTCCGGAATGTACTTGGCGATGAAACTGTCGGCAGCCATCAGAAAATCTTCCGAATGGACCGTCAAATAGTCGGATGCCGGACGCAGATAGAACATGTCAAGACTGTCGACTATCCTGAACAAGGCATCAGTATAGGCTGCAAGATTCTGTCTCTGGTCCGGAAAGGACCCGGCCAGTGCCTCGACGAAATTTTCCCTGCCCTGGGCTATCCTGTAGAATTTCCTGTCTTCCGCGAAATACAGACTGTCTATCATCATGGGGTTCACGTTTTCGACATGAACCCTGTCGGAAATGCCGAGATACCTGCATATCCGTCTGATGTTGCCGTCCTCCTGCATGCCTCCTATCACATGCATGCCCGTATCGAAGACTTCTCCGAAACGTGTGAAACTCTGCAGACCGCCTCCGATCGTCGCGTTTTTCTCTATTACAGTCACCTTCATGCCTTCTTTCGAAAGTATGGCTCCCGTAAAGAGACCGCCCAGTCCGCCGCCTATGATCACTGCACTGCCTTTCATAACCCGATTCCGTTTATCTGACTGTAAATCCTGTCTGCCGGGACCAGTTCGCTGCATGTGACTATCGTCCCCACCATGACACCGAGCATACCGTGCGAATTCACATTCTGTCCGGCGAGAAAAAGGTTCGGGATCTTCGTCCTGTAAGGGACACGGCCTTCCGCTCCCGCATGGATATCCTTCGCCACGCCGTACATGGATCCGTCCTCTGTCCCGGTATAGTCCAGGTATGTAAGCGGTGTGGACGTGTAATAGCTTTCTATGGAAGCCGCCAGACCCGGCCTGTGTTTTTCTACCTCGGAAATGAGGCGTCCGGCATGTTCCCGCTTGAATGCTTCGTATGAATCGCCCCTGCGACCCGGTCTCGTACCGCGCCACCTTTCCACATCCGCGAAATTCATATATGACAGTATCACCCCGCTTTCAGCCCATTCGGCGTGCGCATCATGACAGAAATGCATGTAAAGGAAGCCTTTCGGCCAATTCTCCCGGGTATAATGCTCGCAGCCCCACGGAGTCCCGCAACCGTAGCCGTAATAGTTCGTATTCATGTACGGCATGGTTCCTGGCCTGAACTTGAGATAGACCGCAAATCCAGAGGCAGTCTGGGGGATATTGTTTATCCTCGACCTGAAAGCCGGGCGTATCAGCCTTGTATCCAGCATCTCCAGCAGACGTTTCGGATGTACGGTGCTTATCACGAAATCCGCAGGATAGAACTCTCCGTCTTCCGTTTCCACGCCTGTGGCCCTGGTATCGTCGCAATGTACTTTCACCGCCTTCTTCTTCACAAGCAGCCGTCCGCCCATATTCCTGATACCGTCCGCGAGAGAAAATGCTATGGCATCGCTCCCGCCCACGACCCTGAACGCACTCCGGTTATAGAAATCCATGATGAACGCATGCTGGGAAAACGGGGTCTTGTCCAGCTCTGCGGCATACAGCGGCAGATCGCCTGCCAGCACCTTCTTCAGAAGATCATCTTTGAAAAGGCTGTCCAGGACCTCGTTCATGGCCCGGGTCTGATATTCCGTATTCGCCGCCATATCCCTTCCGGCAGAAGTCAGGGAAGAAAGTGAGGATGCCGAGGCTATCCTGCGTATGATATCCATGTATTTCGCAAGCGCATCCCTTTCACTCGGGAAATATTGAGACATCTGCTCTATGAATGCCTCGCGGCCGTTAGCGAAACGGAACTCCTGTCCTGAGAGGCCGACAGTATTGTAACCCGTTCTATCCAAAGGGCTAAGTCTGACAGTATCGGCAAGTCCGAAATACCTCATCAGCCTGTGCATGGTCTGCCCCGGTGCAGCCGAGCCTATGAAATGCATTCCTGTCTCGAACTTCACTCCTTTTCTGGAAAAGCACTGGAGACATCCGCCTGCCTGCGCACCCTGTTCGAGAACGGTGACATCATAACCGTTCTTCTGCAGGATAAAGGCGCATGTCAGTCCGCCCAGTCCGGAACCTATAACCACAACCTCAGACATATTGCTCTATCTTGTTTGCAATTTCATCATATCTTTTCCTGCAATACTTTCTCATATACGATGCCTGCTCTCTCGATTCCGGACCGACGGCATTGCGCAGTTCCTCAGGAGATATCCGCCTCCCGATTTCCAGATGGATCATCCCTTTCCTGAGCAGCCGGCCTTTCTTGGGCAGGATTTTGCCTGTCCCGTAAAGGACCAGAGGAATGATATCCAGGCCCAGGGCGGCAGCTATGTGGAATGCCCCCTGATGGAACCGTCCTATGCTGCAGTCCATGGAGCGCGTACCCTCCGGATATACGGCTATGCTGTACCCTCTCTCCGCCAGTGAACGAAACCGGGGCATAAGCTCATCGAGATTCATGGTGACAGGATAGAATTCCGCCTGGTGAATGGCATAGCTGTACATGGGATTATGCCAAACCCAACCGGCTGTCAATACCACTATCTTAGGAGTAAGGGCGAGCAGAGGCAGCAGATCCAGATGGGACTGGTGATTGCAGATGATCACGGCCGGCCTGGAGAAATCTTCTCCGTACCTGTTGTCCAGAGAGTACCTGGCACCCGGGAACTTATGGTAGATCAGGATGAACTTCGCCATGAAATTCATGATGCGGTGGAGATTGTATCTCTTGCGCTCCGTCATCTTCCCTACACCCATGTACAGGTACATGGCAGGAGTCAAAATGAACATGGTGCCGATGATGAAGACAAGAAACGCATATACGGTACACAGAAAGGCTGTCAGATACCGGAATATCGCGGCAGGAAGTCCGTAAATGACAGCCAGGAGGCACAGGACCATGTTCAGTATGGTAATACGCATGAAATCCCTTCCCGGACGGAAATGGGAGACCCTTTCATCCATCGGAGGATAATACACGTTCACAGGTTCGCTCACGAGCCGGACACCATGCCACGAGGCCACGACCATCAATGCGAGTTCCGCCTCATATCTCGACGGCAGCAGGGACAGCCAGCGCAGCTTTCTCAGAGGATATAGCCGGTACCCCGTCTGCGTATCCTTGAGATAATGGCCTGTCTGTACCGCAAACCAGAAGTTGCTGAAAGAATTGGCGAATTTGCTGCCCTTGCTTCTGACAGCATTTTCGAGATCCTTTCTCTGACCTACTATCAATGCTCCCGGATTCTCCATATTCGCTTTCAGCAGCAGCGGAATATCCTCCGGGAAATGCTGTCCGTCCCCGTCCAGGGTGACTGCATACGAAAAACCCGCCTTCAAGGCGTACCTGAAACCTGACTTCAAGGCTGATCCTTTCCCTTTATTGACCTTCAGGTCAATGATCACAGGCTTTTCAGGAAGATTTTCCAGTATTTCCATAGTGCCGTCGGTACAGCCGTCACAGACAACGATGACATCATGACACTGCGCCATGGAACGGGATACGACATCAGCTATCGTCCCCGCATTGTTGTATGTAGGGATGACCACGCATATGCCGCGGTCGCGGAGAAGCTGTTTCGAATCCTGCGTATCCATGGCTGTCACTCGGATATGCTGCATGCCAGCGACAACTTCGCATACACCGTTCCTCCGCCTGTCACGCTTATCTGACAGGAAACGGTATCGCCCTCTTCGATGAACTTGTCCAGAGTGCAGTCCAGAAGCATGATTTCAGCTGGAGAAATCACTTTCAGGAACTTGATGTTCTTCGCGCATTTCAAGACCAGAGGATGCCCGCAGGTTTCCGACATCAGTTCGATGGCGATCTGCATTATGCAGACCCCGGGCGTGATGGGTTCCCCGGGGAAATGTGCCTTGTATATGAAATGTTCCGGATTCAGCCTTATCGTATAGACGTGGCGGCCGTCTTCGGAAGAAGCGGATACTATGGAGAACAATGAGTCAAGCAGTTTCATGATCTGAGAATAATTGTTTTCATTTCAAATGGAAGAGTCCCGGGTCCAGGTCTCCGTTCAGCTTTACATCAGTAAAGCTGATAACAGTCAGGTCTCCTGACTGTTCATGCATTTCGATTCCGGAGACAGTGTTTCTGGCCGGATCGAAATGCAGGACGAGCTTCGTCCACATCTGCAACATGCTTTTCTTCACCGGAACGAGTGTAACCACCCATTCTCCGGCATCTTCGGTGACAGAAACGTGGAAAGACTTCTCATCTGACAGACATTTTCCCGATACGCTGCCCAACATGAAGCCGGCCATCTCCCTGTACATACGGTTCTTCCTCACATCCACGCTGTCTGTACGTCCTTCGTTTTCCAGAAACACAGTATCGCCGTTCACTATGAATATGCTGGAGTATGGTGAAGTATATTCCCACCTCAGCCTGCCCGGCTGGCTGCAATACATCTTCCCCTCCGACACCATCCTGTCATCAAGTATCTTCATGCTTTTGGTCTGCACGAAGCTGCATTCCAGACTTTCTATCGCAGCACTTGCATCCTCTATCCGCCTTATCATTTCATCTTCTCCAGCAGACCGGGACACTGCCTGCAAAGGCAGCAGGCACAAGAGGGAAACTATGAAAATTTGTTTTATCATCTCGTTATCTCCATCATCTCGCTATCAAATAACATCCTGCCATTATGAGCAATACGCCTGTCCATTTGAGAAAGTCCACTTGCTCATGAAAGAACACTATGGCCGCTATCATACCGAACACATAACTCAGCGAAACCAGAGGATAGGCCATGCTGAAAGGATAGTGCTTGATGATATGGAACCAAAGCAGGCTTCCGGCTCCGTAACACAGACCGCAAGCGGCAAACTGCCAGTTCAGAAATACCGATTTCCAGAAAGCAAGGGTCATGGAAAACGGCAACATACGGACAAGTGCGAACTTCAGGAGCACCTGTCCTCCGGCCAGCAACAGGCTCTGGACTATGGCTAACAACAGCAGTGGCATCTTACCTGACATCAGTTCCGTACCAGTACCAGGGCTTTCGCGAATACGCTCTCAGCCTCTTCCGCATCCGGATTTCCGGCAAAGACCGGAAGCATCTCATCGAATGAAACCACCAGGACCGAGCCGGCTTTCCCGGTACGTATCAGTCTCCCGGCATCGCGCATCGCCCAGTGCGCGGATTCATCTCCGTGCGAATATGTGATATTGTAGCCATGGCATCCCGTCCTGATGGCGATGGCTGAACTTATGGTATTGTGGGTGCTCAGCATGAACAGTGTCGGTTTCAGATGCTCTTCATCATTGGAAGCGATGTCTTCCAGGAACTGCATGCTGATATCCAGCATTCCCCTGGATGTCGCCGTGACTATGGCATCAGGGCAGCTGATTCCAGCATCTTTCAGGGCGCGGAACGCCGCCAGATGGGCCGCTTTCATCAGTTTCCCCATCCTTCTCGACTCCATCGGAGATATGAACTCTTTCAAGTCTGCCAGCATGTCAGCCGAATCCACGGTTTCGCAGGCCGCTGTCCTTGAAGAAAAAGCGTCCTTGTGCCCAGACTTGGTTTCCGGTCTGTTCCGGCTGATAACCAGAGACGAATCATTGCCGCCGAATCCGAATGAATTGCAGACTATATTGTCCAACCGGATTCCAGTAGTCCCGGAAGTAGGGGTGATCAGACCGTCAGCCTGTTTTTTCCATCCGAGATTTGCAGGGGTGAAGTCATTCTGCATGGCCAGCAGACAGATCACCGTCTCTATCGAACCGGAAGCGGACGTAGTATGTCCGGTAAAAGACTTGGTGCTGGACACCTCGGGCATACTGTCACCGAAAATCCGTTTCAGGGCCTGGCTTTCCGATGCATCGTTGTTAGGAGTTCCCGTCCCGTGAGCATTCACATATTGGATATCTCCGGACTTCAGTCCGGCCATTTCCATGGCATCCTTCATGGCCAGATAGGCCCCTTCTCCATTCTCGGAAGAAGCCGTCTGATGAAAAGCGTCACAACGGTTCCCGTATCCGGTCACATAAGCCATGCTTTCAGGAGAATCCCGTTCGAGCACTACAAATGCGGCACCTTCGCCGAGATTCAGTCCTGTCCTCGTATCATCGAAAGGCCGGCACGGCTTGCTGTCAAGAATCATCAGAGTATTGAACCCGTTCAGGTGATACTTGCTCAGAGATTCCGAACCTCCGGCTATCACGATGTCGGCTTCCCCGTTGTCTATCATTTCCGCACCTAAAATGATAGAATTGAGTGCCGAAGAACAGGCCGTAGAGACAGTGCATGTCTCCACCCCACCCAGTCCTGCAAGCTCGGCTATCTCATCCGTGCTTTTTCCGCATTCATTGCCATGGGGAATGTCAGGATGCGGTTTTCCGGCCTTCATCTGCAGATAATACCGCTCCGTCAGGTCCATACCTCCGACAGTCGTCCCCGATATCAGGACGACACGCTTGCCGCTGATATCCGTTATGCCTGCGTGGGCCAAAGCCTGGCGTACGGCTATCGCCCCCATCAGTGATGTACGGCTGACCTGTCCCGGAGCAGTGACCCCCAGCATGGACTTCATCTCTTCGTTCGAAAGCTTTACCTCGCCGACAGGCAGATCGGAATGTTTCGATTCCAGATATTTCATCTGCCCGATACCTGACCTGCCATTCCGCAATGACTCCAGCACCTGTGAAGCATCGTTGCCGATGGCGCAGATGATGCCGAATCCGGTTATGGATATGGGAGCGTTCATTATTTTGTCCTGTGTTTTTCTATATAGTCTGCTATGGAACCGATACTTTTGAATATGGCCTTTCCTTCAGATGCATTCGCGAGCTTGATTCCGTAATATTTGTCCAGAATCACGATTATCTCCAACGCATCGATAGAGTCGAGACCAAGTCCGTCACCGAAAAGAGGGGCATCATCGTCAATATCTTCCGGCGTCACGCCTTCCAGATTCAAAGCATCTATAATCTGCTGTTTCAAAGTCAAAATCAAATCTTCCATGACAATTCCATTTATATTGTTAATATCCTGATATCTGCCTCGAACGTATCCTCGGCGCTGCAATCCACCCATCCCGTGATCATGCTGCTCACATCGGAACAGGAGAAAGTGGCATCCACTATATTTCCCATCAACCTCTCATTCCGTTCGTCCAGAATATAGAACGAAGTCTCTCCCCTGTAACCGTTCCTGATGGCCACTTCTCCGGCAGTTATATTCGGCAAGGTGAATATGGCCAGCGACGGGCTCGGGAAAAATCCATCCCCGCCGCATATCGTGGAGATGTGCTTGCGGTCAGAAACGATGGTCGAAGAACGGTTGAAGAACACAAGAGCCCTGTTCACGTCAGGAACGGCAGCATTCTCTTCCCTGACCAGCAACTGCGAAGCCACATAAACCAGTCTGTTGAACACATCCATCTTATAAAATTTCGGCCAGTCCGTCAGCATCGTCCTGTATATCCATGTCAGCATGGCTTTCCCGCTCTGTTCCACAGGGATATTCCGGCCGTCAATGCTTAGTGAAGAATCGGTAAGACGTACTGAATGTACGGTTTGAGGATTTTTCTTCACAGCTGCCCCGGAACCGGCGGTCTTTGCCAGGGCTTTCGAATAAAGCAGGGCACCGTTACAGCCGCCGAATCCCGAAATGATTTTCAGGAACGAACTTTTGTCCGTCCTGCCCTCTCGGTTGCTTATGGAAATCCGGCCGCTGACTCCGATTTCATCGAACCCTCTTACCGGAAGAATGCAGCCGTCATCCAGAGCTCTCATCACCAGAACTGCTTCGAGCACTCCGGCAGCACCGAAAGTGTGACCGTAATATCCCTTCAGGGCCGAAACAGGTACGGATGACAATGATGCACGCTCAAGCGCCACCGATTCCATCTGGTCATTGAACATGGTCGCCGTACCATGGGCGCTGACTACAGCCAGATCATCCCTGTCCCATCCGTCCAGAGTCCCGGATATCACTGCAAGAGTACCCGCCCCGTCCGGAGACGGTGCGCTCAGATGATAAGCGTCATTGTCCAGACATCCTTTGACCAGCTTCCACTGTCCTGCACCATCTTTTCCGTCATCACATCTGCCGAAAATGACTGCAGAAGCCGCTTCACCCAGGTTCAGGCCTCTCCGCTCGATATCGAAAGGCCGGCAGTCTTCAGGAGACAGCGACTTGAAAGACTGGAAAACAGCTACTTCAAAAAGAGACTGGCAGTCGATTCCGCACACGACTGCATGATCACAGTACCCCGACTCTATCATCCTGTCTGCAAGCAACTGGGCCGTCACGCCGGAGATACAAGCATTGCATACCACTACAGGATCATTCGTCATACCGAAATACCCGGCTATTTTCCTGGCCGTGCTTCCCGGAGCCAGGTATGCTCCGTCCCGGGCTTCAGTCGGGCCAAGTTCCTCCACATTCGCCTTTGTGGTACTTAAAACGAAAAGCGTCCGCGGTGACCTGATGTCCACATCCGCACGTGACAGCGCATCCTCTATTGCCCTTATGGCCAGGGATTCGAAACGGGAATACCCGTTGACAGCCAGTTTCTCCCTCTGTTCCCGAGAAAAAAGCGATGCGACAAACCTGTCAGGCACTCCGTGCCAATTATCATAAGGTGCCAGAGCGGAACGCCCGGCCAGCAAGGCCCGGTAATTCTGCCCGACAGTTTCACCAAGCGGTGAAATGATGCTGTATGACAAGACTCTGATCATATCAGTCCCATATCTTTTTTCCATTCTACATAAAAATCAGGACTGTCCCAGAACAGTTTGAAATCCCTGTCCATGAAAACCTGCACACTGCGGGCGGTAAGGAACACCGTCCCGTTCTCAGGATCGAAGATTTCATAGTCGAAAATGATCTTGGCCGCTTCCACAGGACAATATGTGATCCTGACCACAGGCTTCATCCCGTATATCAGCGGATGCTTGTAATCCATAGAAAGTTTGACTATCGGCGCGTAGATATTCTCCTGGATATATTTATGATAAGACAGCCCGTACTTCACCCCGAAAGCTTCTCTGGCATCCTCCAGATACAGCGGATACGAACCATGCCATACTACATTCATCATATCCACCTCACTGAACCTTATTTCGAACTGTTTTTCGACAGACAGGACCACATCGTTTTTCATGACATACCCGGATTAAATTGCACACAAGGTTCATTCAATATTCCTGACAGACAGCTTGATTTCCGCAGAGGCTATGACTTCCCCTCCGTTTCTGATCTCAGCGACAGCCAGGGTCATCCCGAAAACCTCTTCAAGAATGTCCACTTTGGTGGTTATCACATCTCCGGCAGACGGAAGACTGTACACGACATAGTTCCTGACCGCACCTATGAAGCCGACCTGCACATCCTTGTGGAGAATATATTTGTTGTAGAATCCTATTCTGGCGGCACAGGTCTGCGCTATATTCTCAAGCATTCCCGATGCCGACAGTTTTCCACCGTCCACGAAGATATTACTGTCCCCTATGAGTGTTTCCGTCGTGGAAGTCCGCATTTCGAAATGTGTCATCCTGCCGATCATGACGAAAGGCTCCTGCTGGGGCAGAATATCATGCACATCTATGGTCCGGAGATATTCCTCCGTATATACAATAGGTTCCATTACTGCCAAAAATCAAAAAAATTGTACCACTGTGCCGGATATTGGCGCAACCTCTTTTCCAGTTCGGAAACGTATGCCCCGGACAGTTGCCTTATCTGCTCCTTCCGCGGACTGTTCCTGTCATAATGAAGAGGCGTCACATATATCGTATATTTTTTCAGTCCGGTCTTCATCACATTGACTGCAAGCACATCCAGACCGCGCATGGCAGCGACTCTGAAAGGGCCTTGAGGGAATCCGGCAGCCCGGCCGAAAAACATGCATTCCACGCTTTTGGCCTGCCCCATGAATCTGTCGGTAGGAAAACTTACTATATCCCCGTCACTCAAAGCCTTGTCTATTTCAAACAGATAGTTCATGTCAGCATCCAGAGCTATCATGCTGATGTTTGTCTTCTCGAACATGCTGTTCCGGTTCGCCATCACAGACGCCTTTTCATCAGCATAAACGACGGCATGAATCGTTTTTCTGTCGGAGACCAGCGAATAACCTGCGATTTCATAATTCCCTATATGGGAACTCATAAGCAGAAAACCGTCTTCCCGGCCTGCCAGATCCCTGAAACTGTCCATGCCTACGATTTCCACATCGAATTTTCTCCCGGCATACATCGCGAACTTGTCTATCACAGCCTGTGCGAACTGACAATGATTGACATACGTAAACCATGCGGCCTTCAGCGGTCCATATCCATGGATATGCCTGAAATACCGGTATGCCGTTTTCCTGCTGTAGTTCAACAGCAGGCAGACAGGGACGACGAAAACCGAAGCGAAAAGATATGCAAGACGCACATCGGCATGCCGCAGAAACGCAATCAGCCAGCTGTGCATCCTGCTGTTTCCGTAAGTCGTTCCTGCCCATTCCCTGCGGCTCATCTGTCAGTTTACCTTGCTTTCGATATAGTCGCAGAATTTGGAGAATGTATCCACGCCGGCCATCTCCTCGGCCTTTATCTTGAATCCGAAATTCCTTTCCACGATCACAACGATGTCAACGAAATCAAGGCTGTCGATTCCCATATCATCCTTCAGCTTGGCTTCCGGAAAAATCTTGTCTTCATCGATCTCGAGTTCCTCCACCAGAAAGTCCCTGACTTTCTTCTCTATTTCCATACGGTCCATAATAATCCTTATATTTTAGTTGGTTACTGTCTGAATTTCTTGATAATCAATGCGCTGTTCGTACCTCCGAAACCGAACGAATTGCTGAGCACTGCATTGACTTCTGTATGTACAGTCTGTCTGGCTATGTTCAGACAGGCTGAATATTCGTCAGGTTCATCCAGATTTATGTTCGGAGCCACGAAATCATTCTGCATCATGATTAGCGAATAAACCAGTTCGCTCGCTCCGGCCATCCAGCACTCGTGCCCTGTCATGCTCTTCGTACTGCTTATCAGGGCATGTTTCCCGTGGAAAAGCTTGTCGATAGCCATGGCTTCGAACATATCCCCCTGACGTGTACTGGTAGCATGGGCGTTGATATAGTCTATGTCATCAGGAGTCATGCCGGCATCCTTCATGGCACGGGCCATAGCCCTGACACAACCTTCATCGCTCGGCTGGCTGATCACCGGTGTTCCGTTCGACGAGAATCCGTAACCGGTCACTTCCGCGATGACATTGGCCCCGCGGGCCACAGCATGGTCGTAATCCTCCAGTATGAGCGCTGCAGCACCGCCGCTCGGCACAAGCCCGTCCCTGTTCCTGTCGAAAGGGCGGCTGGCTTTGGCTGGCTCCTGCATGTTCTTTGAAAACGCTCCCAGTGCATCGAAGGAGGCCATGGAATAAAAATTGGTTTCCTGTGCACCGCCGCAAAGAACGACATCCTGCAGTCCGTTCCGGATAAGCATGTATGCAAGTCCTATGGAATGACTTCCGCTGGCACAGGCGGCACTGACAGTGAAATTCACTCCCTTGAGCCTGTAAATGGTACTCAGGTTCATGGTGACGGTAGAATTCATCGCCTGGAATATGAACGACTGTCCCAGAAGTTCGGTATCATGCTTTTCATCCATGATTCTGGCAGCCTCTATCACCGGCTTGGCAGAAGAATCATTGCCGAATATACAGCCGACTTCATGGTCTTCCAGATATTTCTCATCGATGTCTGCCATTTTGAAAGCCTGGGCACTGGCCATGAAGGCATACTCGGCCTCTTCGGAAAGCCCGCGGCGCAGATGGCGGTCTATAAGTCCTTTCAATACCGGTTTTCTCACTATTCCTGTCAAGGCTGACTGGTATCCGTATCCAAGCCTCTCCTCCTCGATGCCGATACCGGACTTTCCTTCGAGCAAGGATTCCCTGACTTCGTCAATATCTGTCCCTATGCAGGACCATATTCCCATACCTGTAATTACTACCCGTTTCATCGAACTCGCGTCATAATTAATACAAACCTCCGTTTATGCTGATGACTTCGCCGGTAATATAGCCGGCCTCGTCGGAACAAAGGAACCCTACAAGCGAAGCTACTTCTTCAGGTTTCCCGAAACGCTTCATTGGCACCAGCTTTTTCAACTCGTCCTGCGGCAGATCCTTCGTCATATCAGTCTCTATGAATCCAGGAGCCACGGCATTCACTGTCACGTTACGTGGTGCAGTCTCCTGAGCCAGGGCTTTCGTGGCCCCGATCAGCGCAGCCTTGGCAGCACTGTAGTTTGTCTGCCCTGCCATACCCTTGAGACCCGACAGGGATGTCATATTCACTATACGTCCTCCATGCCCGCGCATCATCATCTTGGGCAGAAGTTGTCTTGTGACATTAAAGAACCCGTGCAGGGTGACATCTATGACAGAATGCCAGTCTTCGGCCGGCATCATGAACATCAGATTGTCCTTCCTTATCCCGGCATTGTTCACCAGATATGCGATATAATCGTCAGGATGTGCCTGCTCCCATGCTTCCAGCCCGCGGCTGACTTCATCCGCGTCCGCGACATTGAACCTGAGCAGTTCCGCATTTCCTCCGGAAGACAGGATCTCGCCAAGGACTTCCTCCGCCGCTTTCTGATTTGACTGATAGTTTATGATGACGGGGATTCCCATCCGTGAGAGTTTAAGACAAACGGCCCGACCAAGACCGCGGGAACCTCCGGTGACCAAAGCATATTTCATAACGACTGACACATTTTCCTGTAAAACACATACATCGGATTCCGCTTCGCATGGCAGTGCCGATTTGGCCGCAAAGATAGGAATTTTTCCTTATACTCCGCATATATGGCACTGCCATTTTGGCAGATTCCACGGCTTCTTGCCGATTGGCACAAGTTTCGATATTCGGGAGTCGTCCTCCGGAACGGACAGGTGATCCGGGAAGGATGGACGGGACATTATATGAACATTGAAGCCGGCTGAAAAGACGGAATTTCAAGGCTTGTAAAGGAAAGTTCCCTTTTCAGCCGGCCTCAGAAAAGGAAAATAAATAAAAAGGAGATAAATATTATGGGAAAAATCATTGGTATTGACTTGGGAACCACGAACTCTTGCGTGGCAGTCATGGAAGGCAACGAGCCTACCGTCATCATCAACAATGAGGGACAGAGGACTACCCCTTCCGTAGTCGCTTTCACTGACGGCGGCGAAAGGAAAATCGGTAATCCGGCCAAAAGGCAGGCCATCACGAACCCTCACAAGACAGTGTTCTCCATCAAAAGGTTCATGGGTGAGACATACGACCAGGTAACCAAGGAAGTGGAGAGAGTACCTTACAAGGTAGTCCGCGGTGACAACAATACCCCGAGGGTGGACATCGACGGAAGACTTTACACTCCGCAGGAGATTTCCGCGATGATTCTTCAGAAAATGAAGAAAACCGCCGAGGAATATCTCAGACAGGATGTCACTGAAGCTGTCATCACTGTTCCTGCATACTTCTCGGACTCGCAGAGACAGGCTACAAAAGAGGCAGGAAAGATCGCCGGTCTGGATGTAAAGCGTATCATCAACGAGCCTACCGCAGCCGCTCTGGCATACGGTCTGGACAAGAAGAACAAGGATATGAAGATCGCAGTGTACGACCTTGGCGGCGGTACATTCGATATATCCATCATGGAGCTGGGTGACGGCGTATTCGAAGTGAAATCCACCAACGGTGACACACACCTCGGAGGTGATGATTTCGACCAGGTGATCATAGACTGGCTGGCTTCAGAATTTGCGGCTGAAAACGGCGGCATAGACCTGAAGAAAGACCCGATGGCACTGCAGAGACTGAAAGAAGCTGCCGAAAAAGCCAAGATAGAGCTTTCAAGCCAGACTTCTACGGAAATCAATCTTCCGTACATCATGCCTGTAGACGGTATTCCTAAACATCTGGTGAAGACTCTGACCAGGGCCAAGTTCGAACAGCTCGCAGATGACCTCATCCAGAGGACTATCGAACCATGCCGCAAGGCGTTGTCAGACGCAGGCTATACCGCTTCCGATATCGACGAAGTCCTGCTGGTCGGCGGTTCCACACGTATCCCTGCCATCCAGGCTATCGTGGAGAAATTCTTCGGCAAAGCTCCTAACAAGAGCGTGAACCCGGATGAAGTGGTGGCCATTGGCGCAGCCATCCAGGGCGGTGTACTCGCCGGTGATGTGAAAGACGTGCTTCTGCTGGATGTGACTCCGCTGTCTCTCGGTATCGAGACTCTGGGCGGCGTGATGACCAAGCTTATCGAATCCAACACTACTATCCCGACCAGAAAGTCGCAGGTATTCTCTACCGCTGCCGACAACCAGCCTTCAGTGGAGATACATGTTCTCCAGGGAGAAAGGCCAATGGCCAAGGACAACAAGGAAATCGGCAAGTTCCATCTGGACGGCATAGCTCCGGCTCCGAGAGGCGTTCCTCAGATCGAAGTGACATTCGATATCGATGCGAACGGTATCCTGAACGTATCCGCCAAGGATAAGGCTACAGGCAAGGAGCAGAACATCAGGATCGAGGCTTCATCAGGACTGAGCGAAGACGAGATCAAGAGAATGCGTGACGAGGCCAAGGCCAACGAGGCTGCCGACAACGCCGAGAAGGAAAGGGTCGACAAGATCAACAACGCAGACGCCATGTGCTTCCAGACCGAAAAGAACCTGAAAGAGTACGGCGACAAGATTCCTGCTGACAAGAAAGGCGCTATAGAGTCCGCTCTGAACAGTCTTAAAGAAGCTGTCAAGAGTCAGAACATCTCAGACATCGACAAGTACAACAGCGAACTCGAATCTGCATGGCATGCGGCTTCCGAAGATATGGCCAAAGCTGCAGGAGCCCAGCAGGGCGGACCTCAGGGACCGTTCCAGGGAGGTCCTCAGGGGCCTCAGAACGGACCTGACAACCAGGGACCTGACGAGCAGTAAAAGTGATCGGAAGAAGTCTTCCGGAACTTTTGAAGATATGGGAGGAGGTGATTCATGGAGAATTCCAGGATCACCTCCTTTTTTGTCCTTTCCGGTCACACCAGTCCAACGGTGACACCGGACCTGTACCACCTGACGTCAGTCCGGGGAATTATTCTACCCGGCACCGGAGACTTCACCTGACTCATGTTCATTTCAGCACAAAATCCGAAACGTTTTTCAGACCGACCAGACCGTAGTACGAACTCTCTATATCTCCTTTCAGACAGACCAGCCTGCCGAGCATTTCAGGATTTGAAGACAGATTCAGGGCATCCCTGACATCTCCTGACGGAAGTTGGACCGCGATACAGCTTTCCCTCGAAGAAACGGAAGACCGCGGTCCGAGAAGCAGATTCGAAGCCGACTTGAACGGAGGATCGAAAGATGCATTCGCGGAAGTCAGGTCACCGCCCACGATAAACCCCGACACCCAGACGTCATCCATCCCGATATTGTCCATGGCCTCACTTACGGTCATCGCGGCATCAACAGACACCCCGCCGGAATCACCGCTTCCGATGACATAGGACTCGTTCGTCCAGACTCTGGAGGTATCCAGACTTATGGATATGCCTCCTGCCCCTGCCGGATCGCTACCTGCAGACACGGACACTTTCAGGGTGAGTATTTCCTGAGATACCAGAGTCCTGGTCAGCAACAGGGTTTCCTCTCCGTTCTCATACAATACCAGAGAGACAGTACCAGGACAGAAATATGCTATCCTGGTTTCCGAATAACCGTACATCAGCCTGCTGTCACCGGCCCTGATGAAAAGCACACCGTCAGGATATGCTGTCAGAAAATCCGGCGAAATATCCAGTCTGATACCGGAATTGATCTGTCTGCATCCCAGCTCTACCGTCATGACACCGGCCGGTGGCACCACGACACACTGTTCATCGCCATACTGCGGCGAAGAAAATTTCAGACCGGAAAAATCTTCGGACCTGACGAAAATACTGTAGCTGCCGGGGGCTATATCGACAGCCTCTGGCAATTCACGATATTTTCCGTCGAATATCACGCTTCCCGACTCATCGGAGACAGTGATAAGGAACTCGTTCGTATCCGGAAGTTCCGCAGAAGTCTTCGAGAGCTCTTTCGGATTTCCTTCAAACCTGAACATCAGCTTGCCAGGTGCACTGCCGTCCCCTGCCGTCTTTATGCATGAAAGACACAGACAGAACGCAGACACCAGCATCACAGCCGTGAAAATCTTTTTCATTTTACCTCCTTTTTAAAACTGCCGCACCATCGCGGCCGGAGGCAAAAATACCGTTCCAGTCCTGAACAGACTGTCAGAAAAAGAAAAATCCGATATAAAAAAAGAAAAAACTAAAGGTTGAACACCGGAGACGGGTAAGTCCTGGGCAGACAACGAAGGTGAACAGTACCTTTCTCCACTCCGGCTTCCTGAAGTGCGGAAGATGACGCGGCGTATGCCAGCTCCGGAGTATTGTTGTTCTCGCTCAGATGGCACAGGAAGATATTCTTCAGGCCGGGATGCACTATCTTCTTCAGAGCGGCGGCACACTCGTCATTGCTCAGATGGCCGCATCCCTCTGCTATCCGTTTCTTCAGCTCCGGAGTATACGGCCCTTTCATCAGCATATTCATGTCATAGTTCGACTCTATGACCAGGGTATCGGCCCGGGAAGCATATCCCATGGCTTCTTCCGTGACCCTACCGACATCTGTCATGATCACGAATCTGTGTCCGTCCATCGTGATGGCATACCCTACTGTCTGTCTTGCGTCATGAGGCACTTCGAAAAATCTGACTGAGATACCTGAAATATCAGCCTCCTCCCCATCCGGAATTATGTTCCGGTACGGGCCGATGACGGCCGAAGTAAACGAATGGCCGGCCAGAACCTCATCTATGACCGCCGTGGTATAGACCGGTTTGTGAAGCTTCTTGCAGAACGAGCCGAGGAACTTGATGTGATCCAGGTGCGAATGCGTGACCAGGACACCCATCACTGTAGAGGCATCGATATTGTTTTCCTTGAACATCTTCACCAGCTTCCGGCAACTGGCCCCGGCATCTATCAGGATACCTTTATCCTGGGATCCGAGATAATAACAGTTCCCGCAGCTTCCGCTGGACAAACTAAAAAACCTCAACATACCGATCCCGCCTCCTGTCAATTTTCATCCTCACAATACTTCTTGATGACGCTGTATGCTTCGGAAACCCCAAGCTCGCCGGCACGGGAAAGGTCGATACAGCCTTTTTCCCTGTCTTTAAGATAGATAAGCACAAGGCCTCTGTTGAAGTATGCGTCACCCATATAAGGGTAGAGCTCTATCGCCCTGGTATAGCTATCTATCGAACTGATATGCTCGGACGAGAGACAGTACAGATTTCCCAGATTGAAATGGAAATATGGGAAATCCGGGACAGTCTCCACAGCCGACTTCATATCGGCGATGGCTTCCGAATAGTCATACTGGTGCGTAATCTGATCCCTTACCCTGGCTCTTGTATTCCCGGAGTCGTCCATCGTCAGGACCTGGACGTTGCTTTCGATAGATGAAATGAATTCTATCATCCTGGCTCTCAGCGCAGCCCTGTTCATATAATAGAAGGACTTGTAATATTTGTCCAGTCCGGTTTCGCCTGCCGAACCGATAGCCTTGTCGAAATAGCTAAGGGCAGAATTGTACTGCCGGCTTTCAGTCTCATACAAGGCCCTGCAGAAACTGTTCATGGCTCCGTCATCAGCTGATCCGTACAGCAGCTGTTCGGCATTGGCCATGACATCCGTGCCGGCAGACAAGGTATCCGAACTTGTCAGGACCATCCCCACGGGAGCTTCATCCATGAACCTCTTGAGAAGCGGATTCTCATACCGGTGTTCCAGAGCATACTGCACTTCCGGCTTCCTTTCCGTCAGGACGAACCTGTAGAGAGGTCTCAGACGGACATCGATATCCCTGTGCTGCAGGAGCTCGTCATTGAAATCTTTCTGTGCGAAATCTGCATCAAGTGCCAGCAACGCATTGTATTTCCTGGTAGTATCGGCGAAAGAAGCCTCTCCGGTGGCTGTCTTCTGCCTGTATTCCTGTACTTTCTTCTGGGCCGTATCATAGTCCTTCCTAGATGCGGCATGATCTCCGAGCAGATTCTTCACGTATGCCCTGTTCATATATGCCTTCGCGAAATCAGGATACAGGCCGATGGCCATGTCGTAGTCTTCAAGAGCATCTTCATAACGTCCCATCTCGATGAAAATGGAGGCCCTGTTGAAATATGCCAGCACATTTTCGGGATTTATGTTCAGAACCCTGTCCATATCGGAAAGAGCCGATTCATAGTCACCTACCTGTGCACTGATCAGACCGCGGTTATACAGTGTAAGGGCATTCCCGGGCTCATCCCTGAGCACGCGGTTCAGGTCGGACATGGCGCTGATATAGTCCTGGTTCTCATAATACATTATGGCCCTGTTGAAATATGCGAACGTATTCGACGTATCCAGAGCTATCGCCTTGTCCATATCCACTATCGCATCTTCATACTGATGTCTGGAAGCATATACCCGGCCTCTGCGTATGTATCCTTCGGGATCGAAACGGTCCAGCCTGATGGCCCTGTTATAGTCATCAAGAGCACGTGTCGTATCCTTCAGGAACAGATAGCAGGCCCCCCTGTTCAGATAGGCTGACGGATCTTTCGGTTCTTTCCGGATATATCTGTTGAAGTCGGAAACCGCCTTGTCGAACTGCTGCGAAAGGAAATAGGTCACTCCCCTGCTGAAATACAGGCCCACGAACCCCGGACGCAGAGATATGGCCTTTTCATAATCTGTCAGGGCCTCTTCATATCTGCCGGAACGGCTCAGGGTGATGGCACGATAATGATATCCCGAGGTGAAGACCGGGTTCTGCCTGACAGAAGTGTTGAAGTCATTGTATGCACCGCGGATATCGCCAAGATTGTATTTTGCGATGCCACGGAAGAAATAGGTCATATAGTTCGTAGAATCGAGCGAGGCGAGGATATTGAAATTTTCGATGGCATTGGCATACTTGCCGTCCAGAATGGCCTGACGGCCTCTGAAAAAGAAGACATTGGTGTCATATTGTGCCAGCGACTCCTTCACGCACAACGTGAGGAGCAATGAGATGATCACCATTATTTTCCTTGACAGGCCCGACACTTTACAAAAATTTCCGTTTATAGCATTATTTTTCTAATTTTGCTCGCCCGTGAAACGGACAATCGGCAAATATACACATTTATCGTGCCTCCATACAAGAAAATGAACAAAAAAAGATTCATACTTACGGTCATTGCCGCCTTCCTGCTCATATCCGGAGGCATCAGGCTGTCCGGCCAGAGTTTCTGGATCAGCAACGACACTGCAGCCCACAACCTGGTCTGGGAAGAACAGCTGAGACGAAGGATAGATTTCCTGACTGATTCATTGTGCGAAGGTCGCGCCACGGGAAGCAGAGGAGCGACCGAAGCGGCATTCTGGCTTATCGACCATTTCAGGAGGGCCGGTCTCATTCCTTTTGACAGTACATACTCGAAACATGTATTCGCCGGCCACGGCACCATAGGCCACAATATTGTCGGACTGCTTCCCGGTTCGCGGATGAAGCCGGCCGACTCATATATAATAATAGGAGCCCACTACGATCATTTGGGAGTACTCGGCGGGAAAATGTATCCCGGGGCGGACAACAATGCTTCGGGAGTAGCCGCCCTGCTCAGTCTCGCCGATATGTTTTCCGCCATGAGGACCATGGGGAGGACATATGGACAGAGCATAATTTTCGTGGCCTTCGATGCCAAGGAAATGAACATGGCCGGGTCCGAGGCTTTCTGGAGAATGATCGAGAACGGGGAACTGACAGACCCCCTGTCCGGAAAAGCCGTCACTCCGGAGAAGATCCGTGCCATGGCGAACATCGAGCAGATAGGCAGTTCGCTCGCCCCGCTTTCATCCGGACGGAAAGACTATATGATAGTTCTGGGTAATCATACTCTCCCCACTGCGGAAAGGGAGCTGCTGTCGCTGTGCAACCGTTTCTACGGGACCGGGCTGGAACTTTCAGAAACGTACTACGGAAGTGAAAGGTTCACGGAAGTATTTTACGGAATTTCCGACCAGAAAGTCTTCGCCGACCACGGGATTCCTGCTGTTTTCTTCACGTCCGGCATCACGATGAACACCTTCAAGACTTACGACACCACTGAAACCCTCGACCTGGAAGTCCTCCGCAAAAGGATCATCCTCATCTTCCACTGGCTTGAAAAACTGCTGGGCTGACGTGCCAGGGAAATTAGAATCCGCGATTTTATTCGTCTATGGCAGAAATCTTTCTGAAAATTTCCGAATAAATTCCAGATCTAATTTGCAGCATTTTATCTTTAGGATAAATACGGACCAACTTTATACTTGCATTTTCTGTAAACTTCCTTTGCAAATCCTCATCTTTTGCCAATGATATCATAGCATTTGCAAATTGCTCCGGATCATCTACTATCATACAATCTTCCCCATCATAAAAATCCTGCCCCTCAATGCCTTTGGAAGTGGTAATTACCGGAGAGAAGCTATTGACTGCGTCTAAAATTTTCATTCTCATTCCACTTCCGATCCTGATCGGCACTATGGAAATTTTCCCGTTCAGATAAGCATGCAAGTCTCCGACAAAACCTTCAAATGAAATTTCAGGATATTTCTTCTTGTATAAATCAGATATTCTCTTATCCCATTTACCGACCACATGAATCCTAAATTCCGAAGATAGTTTCCTCAGATATGGAAGAACTTCAACACATAACCATGTCACACCGTCATAGTTTGGAAAATGATTATTGTTTCCTACAAAAACAAAATCCAGACCGCATTTCTTGAATTCATGTTTTTGTATACCGTCATAAGTAATCGTGGCTGGCGACACCCTGATTTTATTACTGTCAATATGCTGCCCGACAAGAATCTTCTTATCCGTATCGGTTAATGTAATTATAATATCATATTTATCCAACATGGACAATTCCGTCAACCGTATTCGTTCTACTTGAAGCTTTTCACTTAATGTAGGGTCACGGAAAAGGCCGAGTTCATTGTCCAATCTTATAAACCTCAATTCATGATGGACGAAAATCTTAAAAGAATCTTTCGGTAAAATCATATACAAAGGCAGAAATTCATAAAACTCCACTTGAATGAAGTCATACTTCTCCCGGTGAGATATATTCTCCACATGACGGACAAAACCTTCAGTAAGGTAATAATCCCGATTGGTCAGCAAGGAACATCTTCTAGCCAATGCGCTACAATCGTCATATATTATATGATGTCTCCGGTATCGGGCTACTTTCCGTTTCAAAGAGTCATAAAAATTGAAAACATGACTTAAGAACGAGGAATGATAGTACTGTTTTTCTTCTTCGGACATGTACAATCCTCCGAAATCGACAGGTTTCTCGTCCTTAGCGTAAAAATACGGATAAAAGGTAACGTTTTTCCATATATCCTCCAATTCTCTAATTCTGTCTGCATCTTGACATGTTCCAGGGAAAATAATATGTATATCGTTATCATGTTCTAAATTTTCCACCATTGAGAAAAAAGCCTGGCTTCCACCTGAATCAAGAGGATAAGGTATATATGGAATGATAAATAGTGTTTTCATCTGACAGTGTGACTATTCTACTATCCGGCAAAAATAGACATTTTTTATTTTCCTACAAATGGGGGGATCGTCCTTAAATGATTCTCAAATACGAAAATATCTTTTAAGAAATAAATTTTATAATTCACTAAATCAAAAAAATAGATAAATTTGCCATTCGGTAAAAATACCAGTTAACTGAAACATGAGTGTTGTAATCGTCATTCCCCTGTACAAGACAGACCTCAGGACTGAGGAAGACAAATCCATCAGGCAGGCTGTCGCGGTTCTCGGAAAATATCCCATCATAGCCGCTGTTCCAGAGTCATTGGATACAGAAACATTATCGGCAGAATATCCGGAACTTTCGTTTGAAAGATTCGCTGACGGAAATTTCAGAAGCGTCAGGACATACAACAGTCTGGTTATCTCAGAACCGTTCTATGCCAGATTCAGCCGGTTCGACTATATGCTCATATACCAGACAGATGCATACGTATTCAGCGACCGGCTTGAAGAATGGGCGGAAAAAGGTTACGATTACATCGGCGCTCCGTGGATTCCCATGAAGGAAAAATATTTCCACTGGTACGGTAAAAGCATTCTGCTATTCAACAGACTGTTTCTCCGAAACAATGGAAGATATCCCCACAAGACGAACCTGTACGGTGTGGGAAACGGAGGCTTTTCGCTGAGAAAAATCAGCAAGTTCATGGAAATAACAGGGAAATACCGTGACAAGATATCAAAAGACCTGTCATCAGGTACAAGACTCTATCCTGAAGATCTGTGGCTCTATTATGAACTGAAAGGAACCGACCGGCTCTACACTCCCGGATGGCGCGAAGCTCTGGAATTTTCGTTCGAACAGAATCCTGAAGCATCTTTCCATATCAACGGGGATACACTGCCATTCGGCTGCCATGCCTGGTACCACCCGAGCTACGCGGCTTTCTGGAAAGACAAGATCTGAACCGATTCATCATTCTATCCATATTTTTAAAGCCATGCCTTGCCTGAGCATTATCATACCTGTTCACAATACCGCCGGCTATCTGCAGAAATGCGTTGATTCCGTACGGGCCCAGACACTTTCCGATATTGAAATAATATTGGCTGAAAATCTGTCTGATGACGGTTCTTCCGAACTTTGCGATGAAATCGCAGTATCAGACAGCAGAATAAAAGTCATCCATCTGGATATCGCAGGACTGTCACATGCCCGCAACTGTGCCCTGAAAGTGGCGTCAGCCCCTTATATAGGCTATGTAGACAGCGATGACTTCATCAGCAATGACATGTACGAAAACATGTACGGTGCGGCCATAAAGTATAATGCAGACGTTGTCTACTGTAATTTCAGAAGATTCTCACCGGATATGCCCGTGCCTGAAGACTCAGGAAGCGGGGCTGAGACTGTCAGACGTCCAGACGATGTCATCGCCGACATGTTCATGGAAAGAATCAGCAGTTCCGCCTGCACCAAAATTTTCCGCAAGGAACTTCTGGAAAACAATCCTTTCCCTGAAGGAATGTATTTTGAAGATCATGCCGTGGTATACCGGATTATAGGCAAAAGTTCAGTATGCGTACACATCGACAGGGATTATTACTATTATCTTCAGCGGGATAGCAGCATCTGCCATACGCTTTCACCTGAAAAGGAATATCATTTTTTCATGGCCGAATACGACAGGATAGGATATCTGGACAAAAGCCTGGAAATTCCATCCCGGACGAAAGACGCCATTTTCAGAATGCAGGTTCTGAACTGTTTCCTGCACCTGAAAAATATTCTGAAAATGAAAGACGCATCAGGGTTCGGAAACGAGATATCGGACATGAGGGCCAAGCTGCTGTCGCTGAAACCGGAAAAACAGAGAATGAACGGCAAACTCCGTTACAGACTGTTCCGTCTTGAATACCTGTGGCCGCTGTTCCGTCTTAGCCACAGCCTGTGAAGACGGAAACGGGTGGGTGAACCGCCACTTTTAGGTTCATCCCTCTCTTCCGGAGCCAGGAACCTTCTTATTCCGCCTTGCCTTTCAGATAAAACTTGAACAGGAGATAAACTGACAGGTACGGCCACATCCCGGACACGGCCTTGCACAGACGCCACAGAGCATCTCTTGTATAGTCCATCTGTACTGTAGAACGTATGATATTCTTCAGGTACCGCTTCAGATCTTTCCGGAACATACGAGATTCAGGATATCTGTAGTTTTCTTTCAGCCAGTGCATGAACAGGATAGTACCTTCGAACTTCTCCCTGTTCATCGTTGTATTCGTGGAAATATTCTCCCCTCCTCCATCTCTCCACATGGCAGCCGCCCCGGGTATATTCACGATGCCTGTATCAAGGCCGAACTTATACCACGTAGCATCATCAGAACCCCATGCCAACGGCAGACTGACAAAGCCTCCGGTACGGTCATAGACTTTCCGTGTGAACACATATTCGCATGCCGTAGATGAAGTCCTGCATCCGAGTTTGTCACACAATACCTGTTCAGCAGTAGATACGCCATCCGGTAACGGAGGATTGGACTTGAATATTTTTCCTGAATCATCTATGAACTTCAGATGAAAGCGGAAAATATCGTGGTCAGGATACTTCCTTATCATATCATAAATTCTGGAAACTGCATCATCCGGCATCATATCGTCATCCGAAAAGAAATACACATAAGGCTCGGACGACATTTTCACACACCTGTCCCAACTGGCAGTCAGGTCCTTGCGGCCGATATTTTCCTCAAATTTCCGATATACTATATTTATTTCCGTTCTGAAATCGTCTACTATCGCTTCCAGATCATAAGGCGAATTGTCATCACCGATATACAAAACGAAATCCTTGCAAGTCTGTGAGGCTATGGATTCCAGTGTCTTTCGAAAAAATTTTCCTTTATATGCAGGAATAACTATTGCAAGTTCAGTCATACTGTATTTTTACTTATTTACAGGTACAAGCCCCATTTCCGATGCCTTCCGGCGCATGAGTCTGTCGGCCTCCTCGAAGTTGTTCCCGATCTCTCCGTCGAGAATGGCGTTTTTCACATATTCTTTCAGTTCCCCGATCTGCCGGCAAGGCGGAATGCCGTAAAGTTCCATCACATACTCGCCCGTGATAGGGTTCTTGAAATTCCTGATGGCATCCTTCTCCTCCACCTCGACAAGTTTCCGCTTCACCAGTTCGAAATTCTGCCTGAGTCTCTCCACTTTCCTGAGATTCTTGGACGTCACGTCTGCCCGGCAGAGCAGCATCAGATCATCGATATCGTTCCCCGCCTCGAAAAGGAGACGCCTGACAGCCGAATCGGTGACCTCCTCCGTCACCAGGGCTATCGGTCTGAGATGCAGGAGCACCAGCTTCTCCACGTACTTCATCTTTTCGTTCAGAGGCATCTTCAGGGACTTGAAAATCTTCGGGACCATCCTCGCCCCCACTATTTCATGACCATGGAAAGTCCACCCCGTCTCACTGTCGAACTTCTTCGTTGCCGGCTTTCCTATATCATGCAGAAGTGCGGCCCATCTGAGCCAAAGATTCGGTTCGGTCCTGATCTTTTCCGTCTCCACCCCGTCCACGAATTCGAAATCCTTCAAGCGGCCTTCGGCAATGGCAGCCGTTTCCTCGGCTGCAATATTGTCGACTACTTCAAGGGTATGCGAAAAATTTTCCTTATGGCTATGTCCGTCCACATTTTCCGTCCCTTTCAATTTCGACAGCTGCGGCAATATCAGGTCCAGCAGTCCAGTCTCGTCCAGAAGCCGGAACCCTATGGAAGGGCGGCTGCAGACAAGCATCTTGTTCAGTTCCTCCGCTATTCTTTCCCTGGACAATATTTCCAGCCGGCCCCTGTTCCTGCGGATGGATTCCAATGACTCGGGGACAATCCGGAACTTGACATCCCCGTCACTTAATTTGGTGGCAAACCTGATGGCCCTTATCATCCTGAGCGGATCATCGCTGTAAGTGGTATCCGGATCAAGAGGAGTCCTGATAATGCCGGCCGCGAGATCCCGAATACCTCCGAAAGGATCCACGAGTGCCCCGAAATCTTCTTTCTGAAGGCTGAATGCCATGGCGTTTATGGTGAAGTCCCTACGCTTCTGATCATCTTCGAGGCTGCCGTTCTCCACTATAGGCTTGCGTGAATCCCGTCTGTAGGATTCTTTTCTGGCTCCCACGAATTCCACTTCTATGCCTCTGTATTTCAGCATGGCCGTGCCGAAATTCCGGAATACGGACACATGGCTGTGTACCGCTGCACCTACAGCCTCGGCCAGCTCTATTCCGCTGCCTTCCACCACCACATCTATATCCTTGCTGCGTCTCCCCAGAAAACAGTCCCTTACATAGCCGCCTATCACGAATGCCCTCACTCCCAGAGATGAGGCGGTATCCGATATTATCTGAAAAATCTTATGGTCCAGAAACCCTTGTGTAACAGTCATCTGTCAGATTGGAATTAGCGTATTTCACATCATGTCCAGCCATGTCGGCAGCCCGGCATCAAACACATAACGGAGCCTGCCGTCAGCCGTTTCCCTCCGGCAGATGAAGGTGGACTTTCCGTTAGTGATGAATATGTACCTGACTTTCAGCGCCATATTATATACCACGGCCTGGTTCAGTACCGTGTTGTCGATGGCAACATCCGGTCTTTTGCATTCCACGACCGCCACCGGTGAAGCATCCCTGCCGTAAACGACTATATCTGCGCGGAATTTCTTCCCTCCTACGGATACGGAAACCTCGCTCATCATCATATGGAGAGGCACGCCCATCAGCTCATGGAGCTGCGAAATGAACCACTGCCTCACATCCTCTTCGGGCGTGAGTGCCACGTTTTTCTTTCTCAGCGGGTCCCATACCGTATTCCTGTCCATCTGTTTCAGTCAATTTACTTCCGACACGGTCTGCAAAGGTACTGTTTTTTCGAAAAAATCCACTATCCTGCGCTGCTCCTCTTTCCCACAATGATGTCCTCCTTCGAAAAATTCTGTCCTGAGCCTGCCTTCCGCCCCATGCTCATCATATATGGACTGCATCCTGCCGTATGCCTTTTCCACAGCCCAGACCGGGAAAAGATGATCCCGTGTGCCGCTGAGAAAAAGGAAAGGTTTCGGAACCAGTTTCAGGGCAATATCAGGGAAATCATACCGGTCACGGAGTCGCGGTATCAGCATGGCATAGTCCGATGGCTTGTATGGCGTCTTCTCCGCTTCCTTCAAGGTCATCCAGCAGAGAGCAGCCCCGGTCCTGATGTCGGGACAGAAAGCTGTCAGGAGCCAGGTGCGATGTGCTCCCATCGACCAGCCGAATGCAGCTATTTTTTCCGGATCCACGAAATCCAGCCCTGCCAGAATCCGGGCTGCACATGCGTCTTCCTCCAGGGTCTTTTCCGCCCAGATGATACCCTTGGCTGCCAGACTGTCATATACGGTCCTCTGCCCTTCGTACACTGCTTTCTTCAATGAATCTATCCTGGCCTTTTTCTTGTGTTCTTCGACCGAAGGCTCATCGGCATTTCCGTATTTGAGTCGGGACCATTCCTGACAAGCCTGAGTACTGCGGCCGCCCCAGTACAACATGTCGGGGACTATGACCACATAGCCAAGCGAAGCCAATGAATCCGCAAAATAGACTCCATCGAAATTCGTCCTGACAAATTCTTCCGAAGATCTGCGGATATGCAGCGGGGTATCTTCCATAGGCCTGGCCAGCTTTTCCTTTCCTATGTCGAATCTGGCTCCATGGTCATGCAGAAGGACCAGCCCGGGACGCTTATCCAATGCCGAAGCGCTGTCAGGTACAAGCAGATACGACCTGAGGATTCCGTCCCGGCAGTCTTCCTCTCCATTGCCATCGTCTTCCGTCTGGTAATCACATCCGGAAACGGCACTGTATTCTATCAGAAAACATTTATATCCATCCCGCTGCTCACCGTCCACGACCGTCATGTCATGTGTATCAGGCAGAGTCCGGGCCATAATACCGGCTCCCGCCAATACAAGAAAGAAGAAAGACACAAGAACTATTCTGACGCAGGGTTTCATATAGATTCATTGTTGGTTTATCCGATCAAATTTAGCATAAAGCGCAGCCATAAACAAAAAAGATATACGACAAGCTGTTGGAATGGAAGAAGAACGCCAAACCCGTACAACTGGCAGGCATAATAATCTGAATTACGGTCATAAAAAAACCTGAAGCCGAATGACTTCAGGTTTTTACATTAATCATTGTGTTATGGGACACAAATGTCTAACTTTTGTGGGAGCTGAGGGAGTCG
>CALUQB010000025.1 GCA_944322815.1 uncultured Bacteroidales bacterium
GTACTGCTTCTGAAAATCTACGCTACAGTACTGGACGCAAATGCAGCGGAACACGCAGCCAGGATGATGGCCATGCAGCTGGCCACCGACAACGGAAACCAGCTTCTCGATGAGATACGCATCCAATACAACAAACAGCGTCAGCAGGAAATCACGAACGAACTCCAGGACATCATCGGCGGAACTCTGGCATAAGGATTCCGCCATCAGGGAAGAAAACGTGAATACCGCCTGGGACGGAAAGTGATTTCGTGAATCGAGACATGAATACAGAAAAGCCGGACAGAATCATCGTGCACGGAGCCAGAGTGCACAATCTGAAGAACATAGACGTGGAAGTGCCCCTGAACGGAATAACCGGCATAGCCGGTGTGTCAGGGTCAGGGAAATCATCCCTTGCCCTCGGCGTATTGTACGCGGAAGGGTCGAGAAGATACCTGGAATCGCTGTCCACATATACCAGAAGGAGGATGACACAGGCATCCAGGGCCGTAGTGGATGAAGTCCTGTATGTCCCTGCAGCCCTGGCCATGCACCAGAGACCGGGCATACCGGGCATACGCAGCACCTTCGGCACGGGGACGGAACTGCTGAACAGTCTCAGGCTCATATATTCACGCCTGGCAAACCACCGCTGCTCGAACGGGCACTATCTGGAACCGTCCCTGAACGTGGCGGCAGGACTGGAGCTTGTTTGTCCCGAATGCGGAGCGCATTTCTTCGCTCCGTCGGCGGAAGAACTCTCGTTCAACAGTCAGGGAGCCTGTCCGAAATGCGATGGCACGGGCACTGTCAGGACCGTGGACGAATCCACCCTGGTCCCGGACGAAAACCTCACCATTGAAGAAGGAGCCGTAGCCCCGTGGAACACCCTGATGTGGTCACTGATGGTGGATGTCTGCAGGGAAATGGGAGTACGCACGGACATACCGTTCCGCGAGCTCACACCGAAGGAACGCGACATCGTGTTCCACGGCCCTGCCGAGAAAAAGCACATTTTCTACAAATCGAAGAATACGAATCAGGCCGGAGAGCTGGACTTCACATATTTCAACGCCACCTACACAGTGGAAAACGCCCTGGCGAAAGTCAAGGATGAAAAGGGAATGAAACGTGTCGAAAAGTTCCTGAAGACGGAAACCTGCCCCGACTGCGGAGGGTCCAGGCTTTCGGATGCTGCCCGCGCTCCCCTGGTGAGAGGAATATCATTGGCGGAAGCCTGTACCATGACTCTGTCCGACCTGGTGGAATGGGTGAAATGGATTCCGGACTCGCTCCCGGCGGAAATGAAAACCATGGCGGAAAACATCTGCGAATCTTTTCTGGACGCATCCCACAGGCTGCTGGATCTGGGCGTGGGGTATCTGAGCCTCGACCGTGCAGCCTCGACATTGTCCACAGGAGAAAGGCAGAGGATGCAGCTCTCGCGGGCAGTCAGGAACAGGACGACGGGAGTATTGTATGTATTGGACGAACCGTCCATAGGACTTCACCCGGCTAACATTGTCGGTCTGGCCGGAGTGATGAAAGATCTCATAGCCGACGGGAACTCCGTCGTACTCGTCGACCACGACACACAGATATTGTCGGAATCCGGACACATCATAGAGATGGGTCCGGGGGCCGGCTCGAAAGGAGGGAAAGTCATTGCCGAAGGCACCCTGGACGAGATAAAACGGAATCCCGACTCCAAAATAGGCCCTTTCCTGTCGGGAAAGGCCAATGTCCGTGTCCGTCAGGCGGCTGACGCCAATGAAATTTTCGGGAAGGGGAAAATCCATCTGTCCACTGACAATATCCATACGGTGAAGCCTCTGGAGGTGGATATCCCGAAAGGCCGGCTTACTGTGGTCACCGGGGTTTCGGGTTCTGGAAAGACAACGCTCGTGCTGGAAAGCCTGATTCCGGGTCTGAAAGCTGCGGTTTCCGGGGAAAAACTGCCGGACCATGTGAAAAAAGTCGAGGCAGAGGGCATAAGGCAGGTGAAGCTTATCGATGCCTCCCCTATCGGCATCAATGTCCGCTCCACGGTGGCGACTTACGCCAATGTCCATGACGAACTTAGGAAAGTGTTCGCGAAGACGGAGGATGCCCGCAAGATGGGGTTCAGGGACGGGGACTTTTCCTACAATACCGGGCGGCTGCGGTGCCCTACCTGTGACGGGACAGGCCAGATAAGCCTGGATGTACAGTTCCTGCCCGATGTGGACATACCATGTCCTGACTGCCGCGGTTCGAGATATTCGAAGACGGCCAGTCTGATACGCCGTGAAAATGCGGCAGGGGAATTCCACTCTCTGCCTGAACTGATGGACATGGATATAAGCGATGCCCTGGCGGCATGTGCGGACCTGAAGACAGTGCGGCAGAGACTGCAGGTGCTTCAGGAACTGGGGCTGGGTTATCTGACTCTGGGTGAGCAGACTCCAGGTCTTTCGGGAGGAGAGGCCCAGAGGCTCAAGCTGGCCAGCGAGATGGGCCGCGGACAGGAGGATTCGGTCTTCGTTTTCGACGAGCCTACCATTGGACTGCATCCTTCCGATGTGCAGACACTCCTGCAGGTTTTCCAGAAGCTGGTCGACCATGGGGCGACGGTCATCGTCATAGAACATGATCTGGATGTGATAAGGAATGCCGACTATATCATCGACATGGGTCCGGGAGGAGGAGATGAAGGAGGACGGATAGTCTTCTGCGGGTCGCCTGAGCGGATCAGGGACTGCCGGGAAAGTGTGACGGGGAGGTTTGTCTGATTTTTTTGCCTGCTGTCGGCTTTTTTTTTATATATTCGCGTTCTTGAAAAACGGGATATGAAACTATCGGCAGACATATTGGAAGCATCGAGGCTTCAGTTCATCACGCACTACACGGAGAAATATTCATATGCCGACTCCGCCATGATGGCACTGGAGGGCGGTTGCAGATGGATACAGCTCAGGATGAAAGATGCCGATGAGGAGGAGATAGAGAAAACTGCGCTGCAGCTTCTGCCTGAATGCAGAAAGCGTGGGGCTGTGTTCATAATAGATGACCATGTGGAGCTCGTCCAACGTACCGGAGCTGACGGTGTGCATCTGGGAAAGAATGACATGCCTGCGGACGAAGCCAGAAAGATACTGGGCGAAGACTTCATCATCGGGGGTACAGCCAATACTTTCGAAGATATCTGCCGTCTGGCCGGACAGGGCGTGGACTATATAGGATGCGGACCTTTCAGGTTCACGACCACGAAAAAGAATCTCGCTCCGGTACTCGGGCTTGACGGCTACCGCAGACTGACTGCACTGATGAGAGAAAAAGGGATAGATCTGCCCATAGTGGCGATAGGCGGCATCGGGTTCGATGACATTCCCCGAATACTGCAGACCGGTGTCAGCGGCATCGCATTGAGCGGAAGCGTCCTCAGGGCGGAGGATCCTGTAGCCGAGATGAAAAGGATATTGGCCGGAACCGGCCGCTAATAAAATAATATTACGTGAGTTCGATGAAAAGAACGCAGTGAATTTCAGAGAACTACCTCTTTTAGAGGATTCGTGGAACGAATCCGTAGGCAAGTCCTCCCATACGAGAGGCCTAAGAAAATCCCCCTAATAGGGGGTGCAGGGGGTTAAGACAGGGCCAGTCTTTCGAAGAAAGACGTAATTGGGTGACTGAGTCACCCAATTTAAGAGGGGTGACACGTAAAAGGAAGGAGATTTCGCAGAAATCGTAACGTCAGTTCGACGAAATCTCTGGTACTGAGTAAAATAATTCGTCGAACTGACGTTAATATTGGCATGCTGACTTGTCGGCATGGCCTTAAAACGAGGAAAAATGATAGAGAAAAACGTTTCAAGAGGTATCATCAGCACCTATTTCGAAAAGCTGGAAAGGAATCTCGACCTGGATGTGGCCATCGTGGGAGGCGGCCCGTCAGGTATCGTTGCAGCATATTATCTGGCCAAGGCAGGCCTGAAAGTGGCACAGTTCGACCGCAAGCTTTCTCCTGGCGGAGGAATGTGGGGCGGTGCCATGATGTTCAACCAGATCGTGGTGCAGGAAGAGGCTATCGGCATCGTGAAGGATTTCGAGATCAACTACAAGCCTTACGGTGACGGTCTCTACGTGATGGATTCGGTGGAAAGCACTTCCGCCCTGCTCTACAAGGCCGTGCATGCAGGTGCTACCATATTCAACTGCTATTCGGTAGAGGATGTGGTGTTCAAGAACAATGTGGTCAGCGGAGTGGTGGTGAACTGGACTCCGGTACTGCGCGAGGGACTGCATGTGGACCCTCTGAACATCATGGCGAAGTGCGTCATCGACGGCACTGGGCATGACAGCGAGATTTGCAAGACCGTGGCACGCAAGAACGGCATCCGGCTGGCTACCGACACCGGGGATGTGATCGGCGAGAGGTCCCTGGATGTGATTGCCGGAGAACAGGAAGTGGTAAACGGGACGAAGGAGATTTATCCGGGCCTGTATGTATGCGGCATGGCTGCGTCTGCAGTGAGCGGCACACCGCGCATGGGACCTATCTTCGGCGGAATGCTCATGTCCGGCAAGAAGGTGGCGGAACTGATAATCTCGAAACTGAGATAGATACGATGTTATGGATAGTGATCACTTCCCCGTCATTCATGGACGGGGAAGTTTCGTTTCTTCGGCGGCTGCTGGCGCACGGGGTGGATTTCGTGCATCTGCGGAAGCCGGGAGCTGCGGCCTCCGACTGTGCACGGCTACTGGATGGCCTGACAGCTGAGGAACGTGCACATATCGTCATACATGATTTTTTCGAACTTGCAGGACCGTACTGTCTGCACGGAATACATCTGAATTCCAGGCGGAGTTCAGTGCCAGAGGGCTATACAGGGCATGTCAGCCGGTCGTGTCATTCACTGGAGGAGGTGAAGCTCTGGAAGCCATCATGTGACTATGTCTTCCTCAGTCCTATATTTGACAGCGTATCGAAACAGGGTTATCGTTCGGCGTTTCCCCCGGAGGTGCTGGGCCGGGCTTGTTCCGATGGTATCATAGACAGCAAGGTCATTGCTCTTGGAGGTGTGACCCTGGACCGGGTCAGAGAGTTGCGGTCTTCAGGTTTCGGCGGAGCTGCCATGCTCGGCCATGTCACCGGCCTGGCTTGTCTGCCGGAGGCCGATCAGGTCAGGAGGCTGGAGGAAATCAGGGAGGAGTTTTTCCACATGGACAGCCTCTGAGATCAGGAGGGACATGAGCTATACAAAATTGATATAGGGAGGCAAGAGATTGCAGATTCGGGAATTATTGCTATATTTGGGGCTGGAAAAATCTGAATCGATTTAAAAATCATAACCCGTAATGCCGTTTCAGATTAAAAATTTAAACAAAACTAACGCAATAATGAACAGATTTAACATTATCTTTTCTGCGGGCTTAGCATTAGTCATCTCAGGACTTGCAGTTTCCTGTACCACCGGTAGTGGGGGGCAAGATAACGTAGACTCACTGAGCATTTCCCTTTCATCAGACAAGAATTCCATTTTCGCAGACGGCTCCGATGCTGCCACATTCACCGTGGTGAACAATTCTTCTCGCGAAGACATTACGGATCAGGCTCAGATTTTCTGCGTTTCAGGCGATCAGGAGACAGAATTGACTGCTCCGAAATTCTCTACTGAAACACCGGGTTCATATTCATTCTATGCGAAATACAACGAAGCCATATCCAAGGAGATATCGGTCACAGCTGCCAGAGTAGATGCCGATGCATCTTCCCAGTACACTCTGTCCGCAGCCAAAAACATGATATACAATGACGGAGGAGACTTTGCCATCCTTACTCTGACAGACGCGGAGGGAAACGACGTGACTGAACTCGGCCAGTTCTATGCTGACGGAGAACCTGTCGAAGGAAACAGGTTCAGCACCACAAAAGGCTCTTTCTCCCCTGTCGTCATTTCAGCTACCGTCGCCGGCTCTCCTGTAAAGAATACTGTAGAAGTGACCGCTACCAGC
Source organism: uncultured Bacteroidales bacterium (assembly GCA_944322815.1). Classification (GTDB taxonomy): domain Bacteria; phylum Bacteroidota; class Bacteroidia; order Bacteroidales; family UBA932; genus Cryptobacteroides. Next base: position 5,980 of record CALUQB010000025.1, read on the forward strand.
TCATACGGTTTCACTTCACGTGCACTCCTGGAAGAAATCACCAGGACAAACTGCGAGTATTGCCCGATAATGATCAGGGTAATATCCGAACTGGCATCTGACAATCCTGAAACCGTAATCGCCTACAATGTACATAATACGGTTTCTTCAGTATATGAGAGCTGGTATTCCGAGAAATCACAGGAATGGTCCAGACTGTTCTGCGACTTCATAAACGTAGGGGCGAATGCTGGAGACAAAAAATACACTGGTGCACCGAGGTCTTTCCTGAACCGCTCGAAAGATGACTATACAGCCTCGGAAAATCTGGCCCAGTCATTCAGGAACGCCGCCATCAACGGAGCCAAAGATGTGGCCATAGCCATGTGGAGCAGCACTCCCGATGCCAATACCATAAAACTGAATGCTACAGTAGGTACCAAGAAAGACTTCAACGGGAAAATCGTGGCTGTCCTCACTGACAATGGGATAGAAGCCGCACAGAACGGAGAAATGATCAACATGTTCAGAGTGATGAAAGCATACTATCCGGGTGTGGAAGGGCAGGCAGCGGCATTCGCCAAAGGCAAACCGCAGCACTTCGAGGCTGAATTCAATCTGCAGGAAACACCTATCACGAGCATCGAGAACTGCGAACTGATAGTATTCGTCACGGATGATGCCGACGGTCTCTGTGAAAATGTTCAGGTCGCACATGTAGGTGAAGCCAAAGGGTACTGATTCTCGATATGCGGAAATATATTCTGGCAGCGCTATGCCTGCTGATGACTGTGCCCGTCTGGACACAGGAAAAGAAAAAACGAGACCTCGGAAAGCTGAACGGCAGCATCGAGACCTCATGGGGATGGTATATTAATGACCCGTCACTGAGCACTCCCCTCACCCGGAAATACGGTACGAATACCTATGTGAACCTTGGGTATACTATCAAGGGATTCCGTGCAGGACTCCAGTATGACATATACGAGCCGCCTATGCTCGGATATGATATTCCTGAAGGCAACGGTCTGAAAGGCTTTTTCGCAGGCTGGTCGGACAGCAAGTGGGACATCACGGCAGGAACATTCTACGAACAGTTCGGAAGCGGTCTTCTGTTCAGAGCGTACGAACAGAGGGACATGGGTATCAATACATCCGTGCTCGGAGCCAATGTAAAATGGCGGCCGCTCCCTTGGATTTCGACCAAGGTCATGGCCGGACTTCCGAGACGGTACATGGAAATGTTCAACACCAGCATAGTATATGGTGCAGATCTCGAACTGTCGCTTCTTGAACCGATCGTTCCCGAAACAGATGCGGTCCTGACTGTAGCCGGTTCATGGCTGATGAGAGATGACAAGACATCGGACAGGATCGAAGGGGCACCTGCAACTGTGAATTCGTTCAGCGGAAGACTGGGCTTCAGCAAGGGAGCATTCTCCCTGAGCGGAGAATACGTACACAAGGGCAAGTCTTACGGGATAGACCCGAGACAGACAGTGTTCGCTTTTGTAAAACCGGGACAGGCCCTCCTGCTGAATCTGGACGTTACGCTGCCAAGGGTAGGCATCACTGCAGTATGGAGATCCATAGAGAACATGTCCCTGTATCAGGATGATTCGAATTCCCCTACGCTGAACCTGAACTATATTCCGTCACTTACAAGACAGCATAAATACACTCTCTTCCAGCTATATCCACACCAGGTACATGACTATGGCGGAGAAACCGGAGGAAGTATCGACATCACCGGAAATATTCCTGTAGGAGGAAATCCGCGACGGCCGTTGAAATATTCAGTGAACGGTTCAGTATTCTGGGATATGGAAGCCGACGATACAGGCTACAGGTTCATGAGTACCGGCGGGGAACTTCTCTGGGCAGAAGTATATCTGGAACTCGAAAAGAAATGGGGACCGGACTGGAAGACTATCCTCGCGATGGGATGGCAGAGAAAACCGGAAGTCAGCCGTTTCGGCCTTGGAAAAATGGACATGAACACAGTGTCTGCAGCTGCCGATGTGCTGTGGCAGATCTCCTCAAGATACTCACTGAGAATGGAGGTACAGCACGCCTGGAGCGATTTCTTCGATGACCAGGGCTGGATGATGGGGATGCTGGAATTCGGCATCGCACCAGGTTTCATGTTCTATGTCAGCGACATGATAAACTACAGGACATACGCCACGACGAACACCCACTATTATGACATAGGAGTAAGCTATGCATGGAAATTCCTCCGGACATCCCTGTCATGGGGGCGGCATCGCGCCGGTGAGACCTGTTCAGGAGGAATATGCAGATACGTACCTGAATACACGGGTATGAATGCCAGTCTGTCGATAATACTATAACTCATTATTATAATTTTAATTAAAGCAAGATGAAAAAAGTTTCATTATGGAAAACCGCTGCAGCGCTGTCACTGGTGCTGCTGTCAGCAGCTTGCGGACCGGAAGAAATCCCGGCTACCATCAGCGGACTGCCTGACGGAGATGTGACTTTCGAGTGGAATTCTACCGAAAGCCAGACAATCACAGTCGAAGCCAATTATGACTGGACATTCGAAGAAAATGACAAAGACAATATCATCGAAGTTTCACGTCCGGAAGGTACAAACGACCTGGTCATCACACCGAACAGGAACTACTCCATAGATGTACTGAGCGCTACCATCAACATCACTGCCGGCTCAGGATCGGCAGCTGCCACCCAGACCATCACGGTATCACAGGGAGCAAACACGAAGACATATCTGACTTTCCTGGACAGCGACATGACAGGCGACAATCCTATCATCCAGTTCCCGTCCGAAATCGGAGGAGAACCTGCTGTAAGGGAAATCCGCATGCTCACGAACAATATATTGTCCATAGAAATCTCAGCTAACCAGGAAGTGATAGTCCCTGAAGAGCCCGAGACCCCGGAAGAGGGAGAAGAAGGCGAGACAGACGAGCAGACCAAGAGTTCTTCTGTCACGAAAGTACAGCTCCCTGATGACTACGGATGGATGTCATACGAAATCTCCGAAGAAGAAACCGATGAAGGTACAGTCTCAGTCCTGACCCTCACATCCCAGATCAACCAGGATACTGAAAAGAACCTGACCGTAGCCATAGAGATAGTCAGCGGAAGCGAGGAAATAAACAACGAGATAGTAACCAAGAGAGTCGGTCTGGTTTCACTGAGTTCCGAGCCTACCATCACCACTAATCCTGATCCTGAGACCGGTCTCGTCTTCGAATACAACAGCACGGAACCTCAGACTTTTTCGCTGATAACCAACGTAGAGCACTGGGTTATGGATGAAGAATGGGGATCTGAAAGCGGAAACGAAGCATGGCCTGAATTCCCAACTATCGAAAAAGTGGGTGAAGAAAACGGCGTAGTGACATATTCCGTGACTGTTCCAGCCTATTATCTTACTACAGACAGAGCCGCCAATATCGGTTTCCAGCAGACCGATGAAAACGGGAACAGAATATCTCCTGAAGATGGAGGCGCTATCAATATTTTCCGCGTCACACAGAAAGGTGCGCCTCAGGCAAGCATCACTCTGAACGAAAATCAGGTCATCTTCAACAACGACGAAACCGAGAAACTGGTTGAACTCACGGTTTCCATTCCGGAAAGGGTAGCTGTATCATGCTCTGATACGGAAGGCAATGAAGCAGGATGGCTGTCGGCGGAATACGACGAGACTGCAGGTGCACTGGTTATAAGTGTCAAGGAAGTTCCTGAGGATGAAGCCAACAACGGTATCGTAACAGTAACCGTAGGAGAAGGGGCAAATACAGCTGCGGCCAAACTCCAGGTAACCCAGATAGCCAAGACTCCGTCGATAATGGTCAAGCCGGAATCCGTGACCCTTAACTCAAACGGCGATGCTGTCGATGTAGAGGTAGTCACCAATGTCGACAGCTGGGATATCGTTCCTGAAAGCGGTGATACTGACGTCATAACTGCCAGCAAGAAAGACGAGAAGACTATAAGCGTTTCCGCATCGAGCCTGACTGCAGGAAACAGAAACGCAACATTCACCATAAAGGCCGGAGAGGTATCGGCAACCCTGAATGTCGTTCAACGTGTGAAAATGAATATCGGTGATCCTTTCGTGGTAAACGGCAAGACTGTAGGTATCGTATATGAAGTGGATGCAGAAGGCATGCATGGAAAAGCGTTCAGTCTGACAGTCAAGAATATCTGCGACATGTATTTCTTCAAGGCAAGTAGCGATGAATGGGTTGAACTTCCTGATGGAAATTGGACAATGATTCCAGGTGTTACCATGGAAGATTCATACACACCTCGCAACACTACAAATGGTTTGACAAACAGTCAGACAATGAAAACCGCTCCTGATTGGGAAAATCATTTCCAAATGCTTAAATGGGTAGAAGATCTTGGTAAAGAGCAAGGTGTAGAATGGTATATTCCTGCTATTGAAGAACTGAAAGCTGTTGTAGAATATATGAGTAATGCTAAATTTATCACTACAACAGATGAATTCGGTACTACAACTACAAAACTTGATGACTCTGACCCGGCAAAAATCGAAACCGCATGGGACAACATCAGGAACTTGTATAAAGAATATTCTTTAGAAAACAACACTGAGCAATATGTTGTATTCCAAGCCATCAATGAAGATTATACGGAATATGTAGACTGTTTGCATCCAGCAATATATGATGAAGATACATGGGAGCTTGTTCAACCGGGAGATGATAACGCTTACAGATGGATATCTTCAACTGTAGTAAAACCTGAAGGTATGCGGGACAACATGAGTTATACTGTTCATACAAAGAATTATGCAACTGACCCATATGCAGCAGTATATGATTGGCATGTGCCTGCAATATTTGAAGATGCCGGATGGGGAGATGATTTCGATCAGTACGGTTGCAGCATCCATCCTATATGCCAGTTCTAAACTATTGATTTCATTTTCACGAGACTGTGTCAAAATGGTAAATTTTTGCACAGTCTCTTTAGGTGTATCAGAATTGATAATATGCAAGGCATTGAGGGTGAGGGCGACATGATACACCGCCATGAATATGCCTTTAAATAAGAATTATTGTTCTAATTTCAATCGAAACTGATGGTTAAAAAAATTATTGCCACCCTTTTAGGGTGCATGATAGCCTTGTCCTCGCTATGGGCGCAGGTGCCTCAGGTCACGGTGACGGGAACTGTCATCGACGAACAGAGCATTCCCGTGGCAGGAGCAGGCATTGTCGTCAAAGGGACGACAACAGGTACTTTCACTGACGGGGACGGAAAGTTCACTCTGGAATTCGACATCATGCCTGATATCGTACTGGAGTTCTCTTTCCTCGGCATGAAGACCCAGGAAGTGAAGGTAAGTCCGAGAAACCTGAAAGCCAAAGTGGATGTAGTGATGGAGGCTGACCAGAACGAACTGGACCAGGTGGTAGTGACAGGTATTTTCGAACGTGACCTGCAGAGCTATACCGGCTCCGTGACTACCATGAAGGGAGAAGATATCAAGAAAGTGTCCACAGGCAATATAGCGAAAGCTATCAGTACGATAGACCCGAGCTTCCGTGTGATGGACAATTTCGAGCTCGGTTCAGACCCTAACAGGCTGCCTGACATGCGTATGCGCGGTACTTCCACACTGCCTGGAGGTTCGGCTGCCGGAGGAGATCTGGTGTCTCTCCAGGGCGAATACGACACCTATCCGAACCAGCCTCTGCTGATGCTGGACGGATTCGAAATCGATGTCCAGACCATGGCTGACCTGGACCCGGACAGGATAGCCTCCATCACTATCCTCAAGGATGCATCGGCGACCGCCATCTACGGATCGAAAGCATCGAACGGCGTCATCGTCATAGAGACATTGGCACCGAGGCCCGGTGCCATAAATGTGACCTACAGCGGAAACGTGCGCGTGGAGATTCCTGACCTGACTTCTTACAACCTGATGAATTCGGAAGAGAAGATCTATGTAGAGAAACTGGCAGGACTGTATCCCGAGAACGACCTCGCCGCCCTCAGGGACTATGAATCTCGTCTGAGGGAAGTCCGCAGAGGTGTGGACACTTACTGGCTTTCACAGCCGCTCCGCACTTCCGTCCAGCACAGGCATGCGGTCACACTGGAGGGCGGCTCACAGGCCCTGAGATACAAGCTCTACGCAGGTCTGAACGAGACCCCGGGTGTGATGAAAGGCTCGAAGAGAAGCACACAGACAGCATCTCTGGACCTAAGCTACCGTTTCAGCAAGTTCCAGCTGAAAAACAGCGTGACAGTGGACAATTCCACCGGAACCAACAGCCCTTACGGCTCATTCAGCCAGTACGCAATGCTGAATCCATATCTGCGTCCGTACGATGAAGAAGGGAACATAAACAAGATCATGCAGACATGGAACATGATCTACGCTGGCGACGGAAACACATACGAAATCGCGAACCCTATGTACAACGCGACTTTCCACAGCCTGGACAGGACGACCAGCATGACCATCCGCGAACTTTTCAAACTGGAGTACCGTCCTTCCCCGGACTGGATTCTCCAGGGAAACGTATCCCTGAGCAAGGGCGTGAGCAAGGCGGAAGTCTTCCGTCCGGGATACCATACGGCCTTCACCGATGTCACTAACCCGACATTGAAAGGAGACTTTTCGAGGGACCAGTCCGAGTCTTTCAACTATGCCGTGGACTTCACCGCCATGTACAACAAGGTCCTGAAGGAAAAACACTACCTCACCGCGAACTTCCGCTACTCTGTCGAGCAATACAAGGACGAGACTTACGGAGCGCTGGTGACAGGATTCCCGAATGATTCCATGGACCACATCCTTTTCGGTCAGAAATATTCTGAAAACATGACCGGTTCCGAGAACACTTCCAGAAGCCTGGGAGCAGTACTCACCGCCGGCTACTCATATATGTACCGCCACTCTTTCGATGCGAATATCAGGGTGGACGGTTCCTCCCAGTTCGGCCGTGACAACAGGTTCGCTCCGTTCTGGTCAGTAGGTTACAAATGGAACATAACGAACGAAAAGTTCATGAAGAACGTAGAGTGGATGGATGACCTGGTCTTCGCCACTTCATACGGTATCACAGGTACGCAGGGTTTCGCCCCGTACCAGTCCCGTCAGGTATATTCATACTCGGACCTGATGCAGTATTATCTTTCTTCCGATGCGACCGGTATCGAACTGGTGGCGCTCGGAAACAACCAGCTCAAATGGCAACAGACAGCCACATGGAACACCAGGCTCGAACTTTCCCTGCTGAAAGGCCGCATCACCGCCAGGGCTGAATATTATCTGAAAAACACGACCAACTCTCTCGCACAGATCACTCTCGCCCCGTCTATCGGTTTCGGTTCATATCCTGCCAACATGGGTACTCTGCAGAACCAGGGTGTCGAACTGAATGTGGCCTTCATCCCGTACAGGAACGAGGCCAAGGAAGCATACTGGGTGATATCGCTGAACGGCTCGCACAACACGAACAAGCTCACTCAGATATCGGAGGCCCTGTCCCGCATGAATGAACTGAACGCCAGCGCAGAGTCTGTCACTCCGCTGCCCCGCTATGTCGAAGGAATGTCCACTACGGCCATCTGGGCAGTACGTTCTCTCGGCATCGATCCTGCCACGGGAGATGAAATCCTGCTGAAAAGGGACGGTACGATCACCAGCGAATATGACCCTGTGGATGCAGTAGTCTGCGGAGATTCCGAACCGAAATGGCAGGGAAACGTGAATACATCATTCAACTATATGGGCCTGGGCGTGAGCCTGAACTTCATGTACCGTTTCGGAGGCCAGATGTACAACTCCACCCTCGTCAGCAAGGTGGAAAACGCAGACCTGCGCTACAATGCCGACCGCCGCGCCCTCTACGACAGATGGCAGCAGCCGGGAGACGTGGCACAGTACAAGAGAATCACGAACTCGGCCGACGGGGCGAACACCCAGCAGACTTCCCGTTTCGTGATGAACGAGAACCTTTTCCAGTTCAGCTCCCTTTCCATTTCCTACAGGATGGAGAAAAACCAGTTCCCGTTCCTGCAGAAACTCCACATTTCCTCGATGAAATGGGCTTTCAACATGGAAGACATCTTCTATCTTTCTTCCATAAAGAGGGAGAGAGGTACGGACTATCCGTTCTCAAGACAGTTCGCACTTTCACTTAATCTGGTGTTCTAAGGCAAGGAGGTATTGAATATGAAAAAGAAAATATTGACAGCGATATTGGCACTGCCGTTACTGGTTTCCTGCGGAGAATGGCTGGACGTACAGCCGAAAACTTCCGTGGAGGAAGAAGATCTTTTCGCCAGGGAATACGGCTTCAAGGATGCTCTCACCGGCTTCTACGTAAAAATGGGCAAGACCATGCTCTACGGGCAAACCCTCACCTACTACTACATGGACATGCTTGCGGGTCTGTACGAGAGCGCACCTGACGTATATGACTGGTCAGCCGTCTATGCATACGACGGAACATATCAGAGCACGGTAAACAGCATTTACTCCGAGATGTACAACGTCATAGCGAACATAAACAATTTCCTGAAATTCGTGGACCAGAACCGCTCTGTCATCACTACGGAGAACTACTACGAGACCATGAAGGGCGAAGCCCTGGGACTGAGGGCTTTCCTGCATTTCGATCTGCTCAGGATGTTCGGTCCGGCAGACTACAGGAACAATCCAGAAGCAGACGCCGTACCATACAGAACCAGTTTCGACAACATAGCGACTCCGATACTCCCGGCGTCAGAAGTCCTGGACATGGTCATCGAAGATCTTCTGGCTGCGGAAGAACTGCTCGAAGGACATGACAGCGAGATATTCAACTACGACAACTCTGCCGATCCCTTCACCGAAATGCGTCAGATGAGGATGAACGTATGGGCCGTGAGGGCCATGCTTGCAAGAGTCTATTGCTACAAGGGAGATGCAGAAAGCAAGGCTCTGGCCCTGCAATATGCACTCGACGTGATAGGAAGCGGACATTTCACACTGTCCACATACGACAAGATCACCACGGCCCCTATCATGCCTACCGAACAGATTTTCTCCCTGTACATCGACAATTATTACCAGATAGTGGACGAAGTTTTCGTAAACGCGAATGCTTCCACCATTCTCAGCGCATACGAGACCACCGTCAGGACATGGTACCAGACAGAAGCGGACGCCAGATACAAGACTTTTCGCAGGGTGAGCACAGACGGAGGCCAGTTCAAGAGAGTAAGCCAGAAATACAACCAGAGCTATTATACATCCTCAAGGGACGACTATTCCGGACTCAACTCCCAGCCTCTGATCCGTCTTCCGGAAATGTACTATATCGCTGCCGAATGCGAGCCTGATGCCAAGACAGCGGCAGCATATCTGGACGAAGTCATCAGTACCCGTACCGGGCAATATTCAACTACCACCACTACCGACTTCGACAAGACCGACACCAGGCAGATCTACGGTATGGTCACGGGCCAGACAGTGAGGACGAACGAACTGATGAAGGAATACCTGAAGGAATATTACGGCGAAGGCCAGCTTTTCTTCTTCTACAAGAGATTCGCTTTCACCGACTTCCCCGGCTGTCCTCTGGACAATAATGAAAGCATGGCATCTCACTACCAGATGCCTATACCTGATGATGAATTTATCTTCGGAAACAACAATTAGACGATGAATACACGACACATAATGATTTCTGCGGCACTTGTCTGTGCCATAAGCGCATGCAAGGTAAACGACATCGCCCTGTATGACGAGGCTCCCCGTCTTGAATTAGGCGGTGCCGTATCATACACGTTCTCGGATGAAGAATATCTGGATGCATATATCCTGGGAGGTGAAGGATATTCTGAAACAGAATTCACGGCGCAGCTGATAGGGTATTTCCTGGATGCTCCGCGCACCTTCCAAGTGACCACGAATCCGGTGGCCTCGGCATTTACGCCTGAACTGGTATTCGAAAATCCCTATGAATTCCCTACAGGGACAGCCACATCAGCTGCGAAGTTCAGGATCAAATGCCCGTCAAGGGAAAACGTTTCCACCAGGACCAGCACATATACCGGCCAGACAGACATAGTGTACGACATGTCATCCCATGACCATCAGTTCGGCTCCGGAAGGATAGAAAACAATGCAGCCAGAGTCAATGTGGTCCTGCAGATTTATCCTCAGGACTGGAACAGCCAGTTCTGGGGCGCATACAGCACGTCCAAATACATCTTCATGATGGAAACTTTCAAGGCTGTGCATGGCGATATCGAGCAGAACAATGATTCCAAGCTTCAGATACGTTCCGCGTACAATGCATGGAAAGCCGAAAACGGACCGCTTTACGGTGATGACGAAGACAGCGGAACTGAAATCGCATTCCCGTTATAAACGAATTTTCGCAAATTATTTGACTGACAATGAATATTATGAAAACATTCCGATATGCAGCGGTTCTCCTGGCAGTCATGGCAACGGTTTCTTCCTGCTATGAAGATCTGGGGAACTACGAATATCACGAAATAAACGAGATCATCATCACTCCTGGAGTGTACAGCTACTCTACTCCGGCTGCAGGACAGACAGCTACCGTCACACTGGATCCGGCAGTAAGCCAGACCATGAAAGAAGATACCGGGAATCTGTCTTACGTATGGAAACGCCAGGGCGCGGCTCTCTCGTGGGAAGAAGTGGGACACGAACCCACATATACTTTCGAAGTCACTTCCAGCGATGTACAGACGATAAATTTCATCTTCGCTGTGACAGATGACGAACTTGGCATCACGACATACGCCGAGATACCGGTGAACCCTATCTTCAAGTTCGAGCAATGCTGGTTTCTCCTCCAGGATGTGAACGGGCAGGCCGTGCTCGGCAGCGTGGACGGAGAAGGTGACGGCAGGGTGGTCACTTCCGACATTTACAGGCAGGAAACCGGAATATCCCTGGACGGAAGCCCGAAAGGCCTGGGCGTCCACCCGTACAGAAGGTCCCTGCCTATAAGAGAGTATCCTATGGACCCGGGATATGAAATCCTTCTCGGGGTTTTCACATCAGCCAAACCATATATCCTGAACGGAAGCACACTGGCAGAGCATTCTTCTCTGGACTACTGGAGAATCCTGTACGGGAAAAAGGCTTCCGGGGACATGAGTTTCAATCCGCAGATGATGCAGGGTCATACAAACGGTTTCGCCATCATAGATGACGGACGTCTCTGGTATGCCGTACCGGACGAACTGGCGCTTATGTATGAAGCCGAACTCGGACAGACTGCGGGAGGCGGTGACTATTACGCTACGGACATGAATCTTTCTTATGGAAGAAACGCGCAATGTCTTGTTCTCTACGACTCCCAAGGCAGCCGTTTTCTGTACTACAGCAATTCCGGACTGGGTATGGGGTACAATGAAAGGGCTGATATCATCGATGGAGGAGGGACTGCCGATGATGCCTATTTCAACCCTAACCAGGCGAATACCGCATCATTGACCGACATCGAAGAAGGCGATCTTCCGAACATGTTCAACCCTTCGGCCCTGCCTGCCGGCCTGGTCATGGACAACATGGGAATGACTCAGGTGGAAAACGGCGTATCGAACATCCTGGCGACAGGCCATGTCGGAAACACATTCCACTCTTATGAAATGAGCATGTATTCCATCACAGGACATACGGCCGGTCTCTCGAACTGTCCGAACTCATGGACAGTGAGCATGGAAGGTGACGTATCATCATACGGAAACGGGAAAATCCCCGTGGCCACATCCGACTATTTCATACGGCTCTTCTTCTATGCGGCAGGGAACACCATCTACAAGGTCGACCTTACATCCGATTCGCCTGTCATCACACCGCTGTGGACTGCCGATGATACAGGAGCGGTGATCACCGGACTGAAGATGAAGTCAGATACGACAAACGAGGATGTGAGATATGGTGAAGAATTGCTTCCTAAAGGCATTGCACACCACATGGGCGCAATAGTCAGGCATCAGGACGGAAGCTGCGACCTGGTCGAATTCAACCTGACTGCCGCCGGTGAAATCGAGCAGGACGGCTCAGGAAACCAGTCTGTCCGCGTGTTCGACGGTTTCACGAATGTAGTGGACTTCGTATTCTCGTACAGGGAAAGGATTTAATACTTCAAGTCTTCGGGACTTTTATGAAATTCAGACATATTTTTTTGATTCAGGCGATTCTAACCTTTATCCTGGGCATGACGGTGATAGCGATATCATCGGGCCGCGAAGGTAAACGGGATCGCCTGGATCCGTATTATACATCAGAGAAATGGAGCATTCCCGACAGTATCGTCGGGAGGGATTTCAGCATGTTCGTGACCGTCATCGACACTGATTTCGAACCTGGACCGGACGCCAAATTCGGATACCCCGGAGACAGGTTCGGCCCTATGATCTTCAGACTGGTCAGGGAAGGTGACGAACTGGTGCTGCAGCAGGCCACCGGTTTCGCGTCCTCGCATTATCACTCCGCGGCCGGATGGGCGGGCATGAACGGAAACCCGGAACACGACCATCTGCACGAGCTGTACGCGGAAAGGTCGGAATATATGGAAATGAGACGCTTCCCTATCCTGGAAGAAAGGGACAGCTGCATCACCATACCGGTATCCGACTGGCTTGAAGATGACGCTTATTTCGGGCTGCAGCCTTATGCCGCATTTCTGAGAATCGGGAACAGGATAGAGAGAAGTTCCCGTCTCCTGGAAGTAGAACACAGAAGAGAACAGGTCATCATCAGATACAGCCTCAGGTACGCTCCCCTGCCACTCCCCGGAGCCTCGGACAAATCTACAGAATGGACAATAGGAGTATGTCTGACACTGCTTCCTGAAGAGAGGATGCAGTCCGTATTCGCAGACAGGAGGGTCGGCTATTTCGAAGTTCCTGCAGTACAGGTAGATCCGGCGGGCATCTATATCAGGGAAGCCAGCGTCATCAAGAAATTCCGTGACAGCCTGACATTCTGCGTATATCCCGGGTTTCCGCAGCATCTTCTGCCTGCAGTCAGAAAGGCCGTAGAGAACTGGGACCGGGTTTTCAGAAAAGACGGTCTGGATTTCAGAGTAAGACTTGCGGAACCTTCACGCGATGAACTGGAATCAGGCAAATACAGGACAGACGATGCCAGGATATCCTGGATCAAATTCAACGATGCCCCCCGGAACGGGAACGCATACGGAAGAGTGTACACTGACCTGAGGACAGGGGAGTCGCTTTGCGCATATCTGGGAATTTTCAGCGGTGTGGACAGGACACTCAGGCAGTGGTACCTTTCCCAGACAGGTGACATCATGCCGATGCCGGACGAGATGTATCTGGCGATGTTCGAAATGGTCATCACACACGAAATAGGCCATACACTCGGACTGGAACACAATTTCTACGGCAGCTGCCGCTTCGATGTGAAAGAGCTGCGGAACCCTGCAGTCATGGCAAGATTTTCACACGGAAGCTCCATCATGGACTACATGAGGCTGAACTATGCCGTACAGCCTGAGGACGGAATAAGCCTGACCGACAGGGTGCCTGTCATAGGACCTTACGATGAGGCAGCCATCAAATGGGGCTACGGACATTTCCTGACTGAAAAAGAACGGAATGATTTCGCAGGATGGATGTTTTCCCGCGACAGTCTCAGATACCTGCCGCAAGTCGTGGATGATCCGATGACACAGACTGAGGACCTCGGAAAGAATCCTCTGCGTACTGCCGGAATGGGTATGCAGCATCTGCAGCGTGCCGTGACATCATATCTGGAAGCGATTTCCGTACCTGATTCGCTCGCGGAAGAAACAGCTGTACCTGATCCGGACAGCGTCTTCATATATTCATCGGTATCTGCGCAATACCGTCAGTTCGTGGAACATGCCCTGATGTTTGTCGGAGGAAGACAGAGAATAGTCGATGCCGGAGGTCATACTATAGCTGTCCCTGTATCTTCCGGCCTTCAGGAAGAGGCGCTGGATTTTCTCAGAAAATATGTTTACGAACCTCCTCAGTGGGCTGCGTCCATCGTAGACGAAGAATACCGCGAATATGTCGGGACGAGAGTGAAAAGGAATCTGGCCAGAGGAAAGGAAAAGACATGGAACAAGGATGACAGGACGTTCAGCATGGAAATAAGGGACGGAAGGGTGATCCTGAACATGGATGAAGCCTACGTATCTGTCAATGCCCAGATAGACAGCGGGGCAGGTCTCAGGAACAGACCGCTTCCGGCGATACCTGTCTTCAAGGGGACCGGCCGGACGGATATCACAGACAGTCTGTACAGGATATTGTCATCAAGCGTATTGCGGGAAAACTACGGTTTTCTGTCGCTGAGAGAGACGGACATTTTCGACAAAGCCGACTGCGAGAAGACAGAAGACGGCTACAGGCTTACCCTGCATACCGGATTCGGATTCCTGCCTGAGTCCAGAACTGTGGAGATGGCGCCGATCCAGGGAGTCATGCCTGTACATATCTCTTTCTATGTCAGATGGGATGCCCCCGGAAAACCGAGAGGCGGAGCCCCCGTGAACAGACAGCACGAAATCACGAAAAACGATATGACACTGCACATCAGCGAAGGAGTGCCTGAATTCTACAGACGGCAGCTGAAAAGGGCTGTCAGAAGGTACAACTGGGAATGCCGGACAAACATCAGGGTGGATGAAAGCACATCCCCGGTCAGGGCGGACTGCAATGCCGCCGTATCGTATGACATTCTCGGAAACGATATTTCGGTTTACTCCGTACCTGGATTCTACAGGCTGAACATCGGGGCAGGAACCGAACCGGACCGCCGCAGTGTCAGACACAAGTTCCGCATCGCCCTCGACTACCTGTCGGAAAGTGACCTGCCCGTCATTCCGAATTGAAAAATTTTATAATTTTATGGCAATATTAAATCCATTTAACATGAAAAGGATTCTGACTGTTATTATCGCCGCTACCGCGGCAATATCCCTGTGCTCCGCACAGGACATCTCGCCCAACATCACCGTAAAGGACCTTTCGGGCGACACAGTACTGATGAGCGATGTCCTCAAGGATGACGTAGTGATAGTCTCCTTCTGGGCCACATGGTGCAAACCGTGCCAGAACGAACTGGATGCACTCGCTGAAATAGAAGATACCTGGGCCGACCGGCTGAGGGTGGTGGCCATCTCCACTGATGACGCACGCTCGATCGCCAAGGTGAAATCTACCGTAAAAGCCAAGATGTGGCCGTACGAAGTCTATACCGATGAGAACAGCGAGCTGGCGAAGTCTCTGAACATAAATTCGATTCCGTTCGTAATGATCATCGTCGGCGGTGAAACCGTATATTCGCATACGGGATATACTCCCGGCAGCGAACGGCTGCTCGTGGAGAAGGCTCTCGGCTACGTTAAACAAGGGTCCTTTTGAATAAGACCGCTATAAAATTTCAGGATGCTTCCGCTTCAAGACCTCCAGACACTTCTGGAGATTGTTCGGATTAATGATGACCTCAGCACTCTCTGACTGTGCGAATGCATACATGTACTCGATGAAAATATCATCTTCCGCCAGGCTTTCCAGAATCTTCGAGAGAGCTCCCGGAACATTCGGGCAATGAATCTGTATCACATCGGTAAGTATCACGGCGAAGCCGGCATCGCGCAGCACCGCAGCCGTATGGTCAGCATCCTGCACTATCAGACGCATCAGACCGAAATCAGTGGTCTCTGCTATGCAGAAAGCCTGCATGTTGATGTCATGTGCCGCCAACGCCTTGGTCACCTCGTTCAGGCGACCTGTCTTGTTTTCAAGGAAAACAGATATCTGCTTTGTAGTCATGATATAACGTTATTTTAGTTTTCTCTTGTCAATCACCCTTACGCTCTTGCCCTCCGACCTGGAAATGGAACCAGGCTCCATGAGCCTGACATTGGCACTGATGGAAAGAATGCTCTTGAGCTTGTCCGCCAGCTTTTTCTTCAGCTGCAGCATGGTCCCGAGTTCATCACTGAAATAGTCCCGTCTGACCTCGACCTGGACTTCCAGTGTATCGAGCAGGTTCACCCTGTCGACCACCATCAGATAGACAGGCTCGAACTCAGGCATATCCAGTATGACGCTTTCCACCTGGGACGGGAAGACATTGATACCCCTGATGATAAGCATGTCATCGCAGCGGCCTATGATTCTGGTCATCCTCACATTAGTCCTTCCGCACTCGCATTGGCCGCTGATCAGGGAGGACAGATCTCTGGTCCGATATCTGAGCAGCGGCATACCTGTCTTCGTGAGGGTGGTGAAGACCAGTTCTCCGGTAGTCCCGTAAGGGAGCGGTTCGAGGGTGTCCGGATCGATGATTTCAGGGTAGAAGTGGTCTTCGGAAATGTGCGAACCGTTCTTGCACTCGCATTCGTATGAAACTCCCGGGCCGATGATCTCGCTCAGACCGTAAATATTGTATGCCTGCAGTCCGAGTCTGGACTCTATTTCCTGTCTCATGTTTTCTGTCCACGGTTCTGCTCCGAATGCGCCTATCTTCAGACTGATGTCATCCTTCGTCATACCGTGTTTCTCCATGGCTTCCGCCAGATACAATGCATAGGAAGGCGTACATGCCAGACCTGTGATCTTCAGGTCCTTGAGAAGACGCAGATGCTTTTCCGTATTTCCGGTGGATGTAGGGACGACAGTGGCTCCCACGTACTCCACGCCGTAGTGTGCTCCGAGCCCGCCCGTGAATAGTCCGTAGCCGTAGCCGACGGAAAAGATGTCATCGCGTGTAACTCCGTAAGCCGTGAAAGCCCTGGCTGCACTTTCACTCCATATCTCCAGGTCTCTGCGGGTGTAACCCACTACCGTAGGATTCCCGGTAGTCCCGGACGAAGCGTGAAACCGGACTATTTCCGACTGGCTGGCAGCCTGGAGACCTGTAGGATAATTGTCCCTGAGGTCCTGTTTGGTGGTAAAAGGCAGTTTCCTGATGTCTTCTATGGTCCTGATGTCATCGGGTGTCATGTCCAGTGCCTGCATCTTCTCCCTGTAGAAAGGCACGTTGTGGTAGACCAGTTCCACGAGTTTGTGAAGCCGTTTCCCCTGCAGATCGGACATTTCGTCCCTGCTCATGCATTCTTTATTCTTGTTCCAGATCATGGTTTTATCGTTTGCTGGTTTTTCATAATGTTTTTCTGTGGTTCATGGACGGGTCCGGGATGGAATCCGGTCATTTGCCGTCCGGATGGTCCTTTCTGAATGCTTCCATCCTCTGCCGGAGTACAGGATACAGCTCGTCCCGCATTCTGGAAGTACATGCCCTCACTCCCTGCTGGTCACTGCCCGTCGTACCCAGGCTGATGCAGCTGACTCCGTAGTAGAGCAGTTCTTTCAGCAGCTCTCCCCCGCTCATGTTTCCGTAGCCGAGCGTAAAGAAAAAGCCGTCCCCGACTTTCTGTGTGACATCCATGTCATATACGATATGGAAGCCGCAGTCCCGGAAGATGCGTTTCATCTTTTCCGCCCTGTCCGCATAGACCCTGGTATCCTCCACGAAATCTATCCTGCCGTCACAGGCAGCCTCAAGCATGGCTGCATAGGCATACTGGGTGGATGTGGTGCATCCGCTGGTGATCATGTACAGGATGGAAGCTATGAATGTCTGGCCGAAAATGCCCGAGTCGCCATAACGTCCTGCAAGTGCCGGGTAATGGCGGTCGAAAAGCGAATCGGAGATGCATGCAAGAGCCATTCTCTGGCCAGCATAGCTGAAAATCTTCGATGAAGAAAGCATCAGGATGTAATTCTCCGTGTATCTGGCTACGGTAGGAGGATACGGCGGTTCGTACGGTTTTCCGAGATACTTTCTGAAATCCATGCAGAAATATGCCTGGTCTTCCATCACGACAGCATCGTATTTCGTGGCCAGTCCGCCTATGATCTCCAGTTCGGACTCTTCCAGACAGATCCATGCCGGATTGTTCGGATTCGAATACACTATGGCGGCTATGTCTCCTGAAGACATCACGGACTCCAGTTTGTCTCTCAGTTTTTCCCCTCTGAAATCATGGATGTCGAACCAGACCCAGTCTATGCCCAGGATTTTCAGCTGGGATTTCTGTATCGGGAAGCCGGGATCGATGAACAGGACCCTGTCCTTGCCTTGCAGACGCTGGGTGCAGGCTATGAAGGATGCGAATGACGCAGCTACCCCGCCTGTAGTCGGGATACAGGCCCTGGCGCTGATGTCTATGCCGATGAAGGCTTTCACGAAACGCGATGCCGCCTCTTTCAGTTCCGCCACTCCGGCTGCCGCCGGGTACTGCGACACTATGCCGCTGTCCAGAGCCGCCTTTTCTGCTTCTATGCCTATCCTGTTCGGAGGGAGACCTGGCGAACCCTGGTCCATCCTGATGAACGGTATGCCTGTCCTTTCTTCCAGAGCGGATGCTACCAGAAGGATTTCCCCTATGGTCGCATTCTCCAGATCTGCGATGTTCAGCTCCCTGACAATATCTGCCACCAGAGCCTCCGGGAATACCTTGTTATCTGCCATATTCCTGTCCGATTTCAAAAGCCCTCAGATTCATTTCCACTATCCGCTCCCCTTTGGAAGCGAAAACATTCCGTATGCTTTCCCTGAGCTGGTCCGGCGTCAGTATGCCGATGACACCTGCAGCTGCACCGAGCAGTATCACATTTGCCGATTTCGGCATGGAATTCTCCTGTGAAATCCTGTCGAGGTCGAGAGTGATGACGTGCTCCATGGCAGCCAGTGCCGATTTCACCTTTTCTTCGGGATAGTTGTCTATATTCAAAAACGGGGAAGACGAGGTGATGACATAGCCGTCCTTGTGCAGGAACGGCAGATATCTGAGCGCCTCCATCGGTTCCATGGAAAGGATGATGTCCGCCGAGCCGAGCGGCACCATGTCGGAATGGATTTCGGCATCTGAAAGCCTCAACCCGGATTCCACTTCCCCGCCGCGCTGGCTCATGCCGTGCACTTCAGCCTGTTTGAGATTCAGTCCGGCTCTGACAGCCGCATCTCCTATGATGGTGGCTATGGAGAGGATTCCCTGACCTCCCACGCCTGAAAGTATGATGTCTTTTTTCATTGTTCATTTTCCTGTTTGAGAACTGTCCGGATTCAGGCCTGTCTGCCGGCCGTGCGTTTCTTCCTGGCGAGTGTCTGCATGCATTCCCTGCGCGGAATGATCACGGAAACCCCGTCATATTCGAGCTCCTCCCTGATGATGCGGGTGATTTCCTCCATGTTCTTCTGCAGAGGGACCACCACCCTCACGTGCTCTTTTTCCACGCCCAATGCCAGGCAGATGGCTTCGAACTTGTTCGTACCGGCAGAGTCCTGGCCGCCGGTCATGGCTGTGGTCAGATTGTCGGAAATGACGACCGTTATGTTCGAGCGGTCGTTCACGGCATCGAGAAGCCCCGTCATGCCGCTGTGCGTGAAAGTGGAATCGCCTATCACCGCCACTGCAGGATGAAGTCCGGCATCCGCTGCACCTTTCGCCATGGTGATCGAAGCCCCCATGTCCACACACGTGTCTATCGCGCAGAACGGAGGAAGCGCGCCCAAGGTATAGCACCCGATGTCGGCGAATACCCTCGATTCGGGATAGTCGGCAAGCACCTGGTTAAGGGCAATATATACGTCCCTGTGACCGCATCCCTGACACAGGGCCGGCGGTCTCGGGACAATGCCTTCGGGCACGGCATATACCGGGACTGTCTTTTTCCCGACAGCTTCTCCCACACAGTCCGGGTTCAGTTCCCCTGTCCGCGGCAGGTCTCCCGTTAGCCTTCCCTTTACAGGATAGTCCCCGCCCACGATACTCCGCACCTGCTCTTCGAGGAAAGGCTGGCCGTCTTCGACGACCAATATCTGGCTGCATCCCGTTGCGAATTTCCTGACGGCTTCTGCCGGAACGGGGTACTGGGATATCTTCATCAAATGATATCCTGCTTCCAGGACATGGTTTTCCATGACATAATTGTAGCCTGTGCCGCAGGCGATGATCCCTTTCGGAAAAACAGCTCCGGCATTGCCCGGAAGGGCACCTGCATTCCCGGAGACGGAGTCATTGCCCGAATGGGCACCCTGGTTTCCGGAAACGGCCGGATAATCAGGAACGGATATCCTGAAGAACGGGGAGGAAGCGGAAAGCTGTTCGAGATGAGGCTGTTTCGCGGTCAACGCGAGATTCTTCCTTTTGGCGTTCGCTGGCAGGAGAACCCATGCGGAGCGGTCTCTGTCGGCAGGTTTCCTGACTGTATCAGGCTTGTCCGCCGATATCCGTACCGCAGCCCTCGAATGGGCAAGCCTGGTCGTGATTCTCAGCAGCACAGGGAGTTTCTCCTTTTCGGAAAGCTCGAAAGCGTATGCCATCATTTCGTATGCTTCCTGCTGCGTGGATGGCTCCAGAGTGGGAATCATGGCGAATTTCCCGTAGAATCTGGAGTCCTGTTCGTTCTGGGAAGAATGCATGGAAGGGTCATCGGCGGCTACGACTACCAGACCGCCGTTCACTCCTGTCATGCCGGCATTCACGAAGGCATCGGCAGCGACGTTCATGCCGACGTGTTTCATGCATACCATACTCCGGCAGCCGGCATAGGACATCCCCAGCGCAGCCTCCATGGCAGTCTTTTCGTTCGAACTCCAGGTGCAGTGGATACCGTTTTCCCTGGACATGGCCGAATGCCGGATGTATTCAGTGATCTCGGTGCTCGGGGTGCCGGGATAGGCATATACGCCCTTGATTCCGGCATGCATGGCGCCTTCGGCTATGGCTTCATCGCCAAGCAATAGTTTTACTTGTGTCATATTCGTGTCCGTTTATAAATGGTCTTCACTCCGGCCCGACGGAATATCCTACCTGTATCGGAGATTTCATCGGACTTCCGTTATTTTACAGTGTACAGGTATCTTTCTGAAATCCGAACGTGTCGGCGTCTTCGAGAACCGGAAATTTCTTCCTGAAATCTTCCAGAAGATCCATGCTGATGTCTGCACTGATCAGGCTTTCGACACTGTCAGGACATTCGGCTACAGTCTTCCCGAACGGGTCTATGACGGCTGTCCCGCCTTCATATTCGCATGACGGGTCACTGCCGCATCTGTTCACTCCTGCCACATAGCACTGGTTTTCTATGGCCCGCGCTCTGAGAAGCTGTCTCCAGGCCTCGGTCCGCGGTTTCGGCCAGCTCGCCACGTAGATGATCATATCATAGTCTCCCCTGTTCCTGGACCATACCGGGAAACGGAGGTCGTAACAGATTTCCAGAAGTATGCGCCAGCCTTTGTATACGACTACGGTACGTTCACTGCCAGCCGTGAACCTCAGATGTTCTCCGCCGTATGTGAAAAGATGCCTTTTGTCATACTGATCCACCGTCCCGTCAGGATGCACGAAATAGAAGCGGTTGAAATATTTCCCGTCTTCCAGGACGGCGACACTGCCCGCTATGGCGCAACTGTTCCGGGCGGCTTTGTCTTTCATCCATCCGAGGGTCGCGGAAGGCAGCGGTTCCGCTATGCCTTCCGGCACGGTGCAGAAACCCGTGGAAAACATTTCCGGGAAAATGTACAGGTCGGAACCGCCGTCTGACTGGAATATGCTGTCATTCCGGGTCATGTTCGCCTGAGGGTCGGCCCATACTATATCTCTTTGGAGCAATGTGATTTTCATTTCATGTCTGTTGAGTGGTCCGCATGCAGGTTCATTTCCATTATCGTCTTCTGCGGAGTGAGCCCGCAGCGGCGGTAAAATTCGAGGGCGGAGGCATTGCAGCTCCACACATTCAGGGTGAGGCTGTCACATCCATTGTCAGAGGCGAAGTCTCTGACAGCCTGGAAAAGAGCTTTCCCTATTCCCTGGCCACGGAATTTCCGGTCGACGCAGAGGTCATCGATGTAGAGGGTCCTGTGGTCGTAGAGGATGTTGTCGTCACGGACTTCCCTGAATATGCAGAAAGCGTAGCCCATCATGGTGCCGGTGTCATCCACTGCAGCGAATACGGGTGTCTTTTCATCGTTCAGAATAGCCGCCAGCTGGTCTCGGGTATATTTTTTCGCACCTGTCTTGAAGAGGTCCGGACGGCCTTCATGGTGTATCATGCATACCTGATACAGAAGGTCGTCTATCCGGTCCATGTCTTTTTCCTGTGCCCTGCGGATTTTCATGTCTTATGTGGTTAAAGTTTCAAATTTAAGAAATTCCATCCGAAATTTCAACCCGCATGCTACTTCAAATGTTCCAGAATCTCATCGGCGGAAATTACCAGCAACCGGGCCTGTCTGGCCACTTCCGGCAAGATCTCTTCCATGAAACGTTTTCTCCGCACCGACAGAATCCTGTCCCTGGCATCGTCAGTCACGAAATAGCCCAGACCGCGGCGCGTCTGTATGATACCGTCGGACGTCAATGCATCATACGTCCTGACAACGGTATTGGCGTTCACGCCGAGCATTACCGACAGCTCACGGACACTGGGCACACGCTCTCCGGCCGTGTACTTTCCGGAAAGTATGTCATCGCATATCCTGTCGGCCATCTGAAGATATATGGCCCTGTCATCCCTGAAATCTGTCATCCGAGCTCACATCTTTTCATCAGAAAACAGGAATACCACACATTCACAGCCAGCAGCAGGCACGAAATCACAGCTGTGGACACCTGTGCCGCGGACCTTGAAAGTACACCGGCCATCATCATGGCTGCAGGGGCGAACAGGACCAGGAGATACACCAGCACTCCGAGCCAGAACCCGGGCTTCCGGTATCCGTTGTTCCGCAATACCGGCAGAATCATGGCAATGACAGTGGAAGTGATGCACACTTCAAGCAGAGTCCGCCAGAGAGCAGCGCCATTCCTGACAAACAGCAGATACTGTCCTGTGCCCGGGTCATGAACGGCATCTGTTGCCATAACCAGACCTCCGAGCCAATACACTCCTGAACCGACGATGACCGCCATGACCGCTACAGCCGCTCCCATGAGAGCAGCACCGAAATAGGCAGCCGCAAACTTTTCACCGCGGCCGGCAGGTATCATCAGATTCGGTACAAGAACACCTCCCGACATGGCCAGACCATACGTAACCGGCAGCAAGAACATGACCAGCACCTTGATCAGATCCTCCGTGACCGACATTTTTTCCTGGATGGCTCCGTCCATTGCCAGCAGAGGCAGCAGACAGCAGAACACTATGACTGCAAGCATGACAGCCGCAGCTTTCCCGAAACTATAGAAACACATCTGCTCAAGCAAAAGCCTGCAGAACCGCCACATTCTTCTGAAACTGAAAGTCTTCATCGTATCACTCCTTTTCTCACGGCATTGAACAACATCTCTAGATCCGCATCGGTATCATGCCATGCGGACGGCATATTTTCCCTGATCACCCTGAATCCTCCGGGACACGGCTCTGCATAGACAGCGCCCGCACCGGTCCGGTCCACCCCGAAAGAATACCTCCCAGAAAGTTCCTCCAGACATCCGGCGAACACCGTCCCGTCCTTTCTGAAAATCAGCACGTCCGTAAGCAGATTCTCCATGTCCTGCGTCCTGTGCCCTGAAATGACCACAGTCCGGCTTTCATCCGTATGCTTTACCAGCAGTTTCCTGAAAATATCCCTGGACGGAATATCCATCCCGTCCAACGGCTCATCCATCAGCAGGATATTTGTCCTGACGGACAATGCAAACGCGAGCATGACTTTTTTCTTCTGTCCTCCGGACAATTTCCCCAAATCTTTCACCTCGCTGCCGATTCCGGATGATTCGAGACAATCCATGAGGATTTCAAGGCTGAAATACGGATAGAATACGGACTGGAGTCCGATTAGCTTTTCCAGAGAAATACCGGGGAACCTGAATTCCGAAGGCATGTAAAAGATTTTCTGAAGAGTTTCCACGCTCCTTTTTGACACATCCTTTCCATCCAGAATGATGCTGCCCGAGTCCGGGAACAGCAGTCCGGAAAGAAGTTTCAGCAGGGTCGTCTTCCCGGCCCCGTTCATCCCGAGAAGGCCGTAAATTCTGCCCTCCTGAAGCCGGCAGGAAAGATTCCTGACCACCGGGACGTTCTTTTCGTATCCGAATGATACATTTCCAATTTCCAACATAGTGTACTGATCTTTTCAATATTGTCCGGCACCATGCAGTCTGGAATCCGGTCTTCTCCTGCATATATGGCGCTTCATGTCGTTCTACTGTACTATATAAGTAGTACACTGCAAATATAGGAATTCTTTCCGTTTCTGCAAAACACTTTCAGAAAAGTTTTAACAGGCACGACCTAATTCCTGGCATATGGAGTTATATCAGCCGTAAGCCGTTTCTCTTTGTAATTTGCATCGTTTGTATTATCTTCGCAAAGAGTTAGATATAGAACATGAACATCATCAATCCATATAACGGGCCAGAGCACAGAGTTTACAACAGGACTTTTCTTAACAATGTACAAGTCGGACTGGAATTCGACACATGCAAAGGAAAGCTTGCCGACACGGAAACACTTAATGGCTTCATATCGGAATATTTCAATATCAAGACCACAGATCAACATGTACCTGAATCTGTTTCACGTATAGAGTTAAATGATCAGGACAAACAAATAAAGGTTATATTTACCGAAAATTCTGCCACCGCTGCAGTTGAAGCCGAGTGCTATAGATCATTCACCGACACTATGCTCCCGCTTGCATCAAGGCTGATTGCTTACGCAGAGAAAGTCTGCAATATAAAAAGCATTTCGACCATCAGCATACAGAAAAAGAACACATGGAAAATCGTAGCAGACAACGGCAGAACCATCAAGGAAATATATCCTGCCGCATTGCGCCATACGTTCAACGAACAGCATATAATAGATATGGCATCAATGGCATTGCCGGACGAACCGGCTTTCAGGATATGCAAGGAAGTCGACATGAATATCGGGGAGGGAGTAATGAAAGCCGCTCTTGCCGCTGAAATCAAAAACAATCAGGTTTTATACTTCAACCTTGACTTGAACGCATCTGCCTGGAATGTCGGAGCAGCCGAAGCGATTGAAGTCCTGACAAAGTTAAACAATATCATATATTGTGCTTTCCACGATATAGTCTCGGACAATATTATAACAATGATGAAAGAGAAAGGAGATATCAATGACAGCCACATCTTATGACTTTAAAATTGCGGCTCCAGAGAGAGGAGGGAGATGGTCATCATCGAAAACATATGCAGTATCATATAAATCCGCTGCAATTTTCCACATACGGACAAGCACATCCATACATTCTGCAAACTATTCTCTTTTTCTGGATTATAATAAATCAATTTCAGCAAAGGAATCTTTTCTGGACAGATTGGATAAATTGTATCTGGACCTAAAACAAGATTGGGATGGTTATGACGGCAGTCCCATGGAAAAAGGAGCATACGAAAACACAAGGGATGCAATAAACTCCATGCCAGCTGCCATTCTTGCAGACTGGAATCTCTACCCTTGTCCGAACGGAACATTCATGCTGACAACAAAAAAGAATTCTGCCAGTATCAATATCGGCAACACGGATTTTTCATATGCTGCATTCCTGAATGAAGAGAACCAGATTAAAGGGATTTCGACATTCAACCATGAGAATTTTCTGACAGTCATAAGCCATATCAGCAATATTCTGAAACATGAAGCATAGCGATCTTACAGTTCCGGAAACGATAAGTGATGATGAAGAGGTCGCCCGCATAATATTTTCGCCATCAATGATTATTGACGGACAAGTTGCCCCTTCCGCATTCTTCATGGATAATCTGAAAGGAGGTCCGGAAAGCTACGTCTCAGTATGGAGATCTTTCTACCTGCAACCTACTCCGGGAAACATAAAATTCGGGCCGAGAAAAAAAGACGACACTCTTGCCGGATATGCGTCAATATCAGTATCTTGCTGTCATTCCATCAGTTATGAAGACTACAAGACTCAGATAAAGCCACATCCCAGTCCGCAAAACCCTGCACACGCAGGAATTCATATAAACAAAGGCAAAGCCGCCATAAAGGGACAGTGCTACGATCCGGGATATCTGATGTTGGCGATGATGATTGCAAAAAACTGTAGTTTAGTCACTTTCTGATAAATCATCATCCGACACCGAGGTCGGTGTTGCCGAGGAGGATTTCGAATCTGGGGTCTGACCTCAGGTCCGGGTAGATTTCGCGGATAAACCATGCAGCCATGGCTTCATCACGGTGAAGCGGAGTGGTGTTGTCACAGAAAAGGTTTATACTGCAGTACTCGAAATGTTCCCGTGCAAGTTCCACGTCTCGGACAAGCCGTTCAGGAGTATCACCTTCTTCGCCTGTACAGCACAGCAGGCAAATGCCCTGGAAATACCGGGCAACATCTTCAGCGGACACGCCGGCGGGGATACCTTTGCGCCACCTGTTCCTGAGCAGAGGGTCGAAAGTCTCTATTCCGCACCTGAACTTCACCTGTACAGGAGCGAACATGGATGCAAATCCGGCCAGACGATGGCGGTACATATAGTGCATTTCGAACCAGAGAGTATGTATGTCCCTGGCTTCCGCCACCTTCCTGATTTCGTCCAATGTCCTGTCGTCCAATTCGGCGGCAGAGCCGGAATTGATGATATCCAGAGTCCCGTACTCCCCTGTCACCTGCTCCAGCACCGGTTTGTTGACGGAAAACGGGTCAGGACCGGCATCGGAATGGTAGTCGCAGAACGAACATTGCCGCCAGCGGCATCCCGTACCTTGCAGAAGAAGGAATTCCCGAGGGAAACCCCCTTCGGAAATGACAGAATATCTGTTCATTTCATCCTCCTTATCCAACCGATGACGGCATAGGCCATAGGGGTCCCGAAAAATGCCTCTATTGCCAGCTTCGAAACATACTGGAAAGCTATCATAAGCAACAGATCCCTGGCCGGTACCGTACCTGCGAAAGCTATAAGGACAAACGGCACGGAATCAAATATGTAAGCAACTACAGAGCTTCCTATGGTACGCACCCACAGCCATCGGCCTTCAGTCCAGACCTTGATCCTGTCCATGAGCCAGGCATTGGAAAGTTCTCCAAACAGGAAACCTGCCAGAGATGCAAGGACTATCCTCGGCACATAAGTGAAAATATGACCGTATGCATCAGCCGTCTCGGACAGATATTCAGGAGACGGAAGCCAGACTCCGACCATGGTGAAGACCACGAGAAGGATATTGCACAGCAAGGTGAGCCATATTACTTTCCTGGCTATACGGTAGCCCCATATCTCAGTGAGGACATCTCCCAGCATATACGCAAAAGGGAAAGTAAGTGTACCGGCATCGAAGTAAAACAGGCCGAATATACTGATCACCTTGACTGCCATGATGTTGGAAGTCAGGTACAATGTGACGAAAACCGCAGTCACGGCCATTAGGGCGGACCTGCCGGTTCCAAGCCCCGTATCAGCGGCATTCCGGTTTTTTAAAGGGTTTTCCGAGACCTTTTCCATAAAACAACGTCTGTCCGACGGATTAAAAAAACGTGGCAAATATAGACAAACTTGCTTACATACGGATGGTTCCGATAAAATTTACCGGACAAAACGCGTGACACCCGGAATCAGTCGGATGATTTGCGGTAGCTCGCTATGGCCCACGAAACCATTGCGATGCCGATGGCAGCCAGGCCGGCGGCATCGTACCAGATTTCGAGAGGACTGCTGCCTTTCAGGTAGACGGCACGCATGGCATCGGCATAGTACCGCATCGGATTGAAATAAGTGATGGCCTGCGCCCAGTCCGGCATGGACGCTATCGGAGTGAAAATCCCGCTCATGAGCATGAAAATCACGGCGAAGAACCAGATGACGAACATCGCCTGCTGGGCATTGGAACTGTAATTCGAAATCAGAAGCCCGAGGCCGGCCATGACGATGATATCCAGGGTAGTATAAAGATAGAGCCAGAGCAGATTTCCCCGGCAGGTATATCCGAACACAGCCCACGCTATGAGCAGACAGGCGGTAAGCACGAAAAAGGATATCGCCCAGTAAGGTATCATCTTGCAGATGATGAAAGCCGTCTTGCTGACCGGGGTGACGTTTATCTGCTCGATAGTCCCTGTCTCTTTCTCGGATACGATGTTCAGGGCAGGCAGGAAAGCGGTGATCATGGTGATGCCGATGACTATCAGGGCAGGTATCATGAACAGCTTGTAGTCCAGATAAGCGTTGAAATAATACTTTTCGGAAACATCGATGACAGGTGCGGAAGACGCAGCCGTACCTGTTACCGAATCCATACCGGCCGCCCCGGCATTCCTTTCCTGCAGATACATCCTGATACAGGCCTGGAGATACTGCGCCCCGATGCTGCCTCTTGTCCCGTTCACCGTGTTTACCTTTATCCCTACAGGGAATCCTGCACCGGTCGCGACATCGGCAGCGAAATCCGGACCTATGGTGATGATGGCGTCCGCATCGTTGTCATCCATCAGCCGCATCGCTTCCTCAGGGCTGTCGCAGACCTCCACCAGCCTGAAATACCCTGAAGAAATGCATTCTTCTATCAGACGGGAGGACTCCAGGCTCCTGCTTCCGTCCACCACGGCCAGATTTATGTTCCGTATCTCCATGCTGACAGCAAACGGAAAGACCAGCATCATCAGCACGGGGAACATCAGGGCCATCCTCGGAAGCCCCGGATCCCTGAAAAACTGCTTGAATTCTTTCTCTAAAAGGTATTTCCACATATCAGTTCTATTTTAACGTCAGTCCTGCGGCTCTTCTTGCAAGCCGGTCCGGAAACCGGTCCTGACAACCTCCTCACCGGAAGTCACTGCAGCCTCGTCCGGAAACTTTTTATACTCACCGCCAGCAGGATGGCCGCCATGCCGGCCAATATCGACAGTTCATTAATGACAGAAGCCAGTCCGTCACCCTGGATCATGACCTTCTTCACGATGATTATGAACCATTTTGCAGGAATGATATCCGAAAACCATTGCAGGATGACAGGCATGCTCTCGCAGGGGAAAATGATTCCGGAAAATATCATGGTCGGCATTGTCAGCCCCATGCCGCATATCAGCAGGGCAGTCCTCTGGCTTGAAGATATCACGGAAATGAGCAGGCCGAGAGCGAGGGAAGTCACCACGAAAATCAATGCAGCCAGAGAAAGCAGCAGCAGACTGCCGTTCACAGGCACTTCCATCACATAATGCGACAGCAGGAGGATGCTCACGAAATTCGCGGCTGACAGGACCAGATACGGAATCATCTTGCTCACGATGATCCACAGCGGCTTCACAGGCGACACCAGCAGGAGTTCCAGTGTACCGGTCTCCTTCTCACGCACTATCGATACGGCTGTCATCATCGAACATATCAGCATGAGAATCAGCCCCATGACCCCGGGCACGAAATTATAGGAAGACTTCATCGCCGGATTGTACATCAGCTGCACCACAGGAGTCATGGACGAACGGGGATCTCCAGCCAAGGCCACACTGACTTCCGACTGTTCCGACTGAAGCACTCCTTTCAGATAGCTGGCTAT
This sequence comes from uncultured Bacteroidales bacterium, assembly GCA_944322815.1. GTDB lineage: Bacteria > Bacteroidota > Bacteroidia > Bacteroidales > UBA932 > Cryptobacteroides. Next base: position 35,527 of record CALUQB010000025.1, read on the forward strand.
CATCTGCGCCGTATTGGGATCCGATCCGTCGCCGATAATCCTGACTCCGGCATGTCCGGAAGCGACCATCCTGCTCCCGTAATTTCGCTCGAAACATACAGCCACGTCCGCCCCGTTCTTCCTGAACATTTCTTCCGCCTCTGCCGGTCTGTCCAGCCTGCCGACGATCCTCAGATATTTGTTCTGGTCTATCCTGTCCACAGCCCGGCGGACTTCTGCGTCCGAGAGATCTCCGCAGAATACGACCCTGACATCATTCACCTCGGTGCTGACCGCAAAACCGAACAGGATGATCTGGACCACAGGCATCACCATGGCTATCAATATGGTGCGCCTGTCCCTGAAAATATGGCGGAACTCCTTGACCACTGACGCTGCGAACTCTTTCATCTTCATTCCTCCCTTCCGGCTCTGCCGGCAATGATTCCGAACACTTCATCCATGTTTCCGGCATGGAATTCCGATTTCAGCCTGTCAGGAGAATCCAGAGCAGCTATCCGTCCGTCCACCATCACGGAAACACGATCGCAGTATTCGGCTTCGTCCATATAGTGGGTGGTCACGAATACGGTCACTCCCCTTTCAGCCGCATCATATATCATCTCCCAGAACCGTCGCCTGGTTTCCGGATCCACGCCGCCTGTCGGCTCGTCCAGAAAGATGATTCCGGGATCATGGACCATCGCTATGCTGAAAGCCAGCTTCTGTTTCCAGCCCAGAGGAAGAGCACCTGCAAACTGGTCTCTCTCGGACTGCATTCCGAGCATATCCAGCATGGCATCCGTCTTTTCTCTGATCCGCCTGTCACCCAGCCCGTAAATACCTCCGAACAGACGGATATTTTCCCGGACAGTCAGGTCGGGATAGAGGGAAAATTTCTGGCTCATATAACCGATATTCCTTTTTATTTTCTCTTGCTCGGAACATATGTCATATCCTGCCACCGTACCTTCCCCTTCGGTAGGACGGCTGAGACCGCACAATATCCTCATGGCGGTGGTCTTCCCTGCCCCGTTCGCACCCAGGAAACCGAAAATCTCCCCTCTGCGGACATCGAAACTTATATGGTCCACCGCCGTAAAGTCTCCGAATTTCTTCGTAAGGTTCCTGATATGAATGACATTTTCTTCCATAAGCACGTATTTCTATGCCCTTAAACCATCCTGCCCTGCTGTCGGGACATCGCGCCGACCTGAAAGCCACATGAAACAGTCTTCTATGCACGGCATGATGTCCATGGCCGTACAGTCCCCGAATCCGGCATCAGATAGCCTGGCGAGAATCCTGACTCTATCCGTCACAGCCGGGTCATATGTCACATGATGCGAATCGCCGAACGAAAAACAGCTGATCACACCCGGTATATTCCGGAGTTCCTTCAGCAGCCTGTACATCCGGCTTCCCCTGACTGACAGCAGCCTGAACGGGAAACCGGAAACGATTTCCGAAGGCGTGCCGGTTCCGATGATGGAGCCGTCCCGTATCAGAGCCAGCCTGTCACATCTGGCAGCTTCATCCATATACGGTGTGGAAACGAATATGGTCACACCGGAAGCCTTTATCCTGAACAGCATGTTCCAGAAATCCTTTCTGCTCACGGCATCCACCCCTGTAGTAGGCTCATCCAGAAACAGTACGGAAGGCTTGTGCACCAGTGCGCAGCAGAGTGCAAGCTTCTGTTTCATGCCCCCGGAAAGTTTTCCGGCACGTCGGTCGGCGAACGGTTCTATCTGGGAATATATTTCCTTTATGGTTCCGTAGTTTTCCCGGACAGTAGTCCCGAAAAGCGTGGCGAAATAGTCCATATTCTCCTTGACGCTGAGGTCCTGGTAGAGAGAAAACCTGCCCGGCATATAGCCTATGATCCGTCTCAGCCCGGCATAGTCTTTCACGATGTCGAGACCGCAGACAGTCCCCGAACCCGAATCAGGAAGCATGAGCGTGGTCATGATTCTGAACAGGGTCGTCTTGCCGGCGCCGTCAGGCCCTATCAGTCCGAAAATCTCCCCGGCATCCACCTTCAGGGAAATGTCATCCAGGGCCCGGATCTTTCCGTACCGTTTCGAAATATGTTTTATTTCAATAGCTGTCATCCCTGAGCATTCATCTGAATTTGTACTGACTTCGGCACTTCATTCCATATCCAGGAAGCTGTTCAGATCCGGACATAGGCGTACATCCCCAGACGCAGCCTCCCGTCGTTCCTGAGAGCTATCTTCACGGCATACACCAGGTCCGCCCTCTCGTCACGGGTCTGTATGTTCTTCGGAGTGAATTCCGCCTCGTCGGATATCCAGGTTACCACCCCCTCATATACCGGCGGCTCCGGAGTACCGTCATCCGGAATGACCTTGACCTTGTCACCCTGATGCAGGCCGGCCAACTGTGCCGATGTGAAGTAAGCCCGTACATGGACATTTTCCATATCCGCTATCTTGAACAGCTGCCTCCCCGATGTCACCATCTCTCCTTCCTCCGCATATTTTTCGAGCACTGTCCCTGCAACGGGAGCCGTGATCCTGCACTTCTTCAGCTTGTCCTCCATCTGCGCTATCTGCACGTCTATGGTAGCTATCTCCGCCCTGACGCTTTCATTGGTCTGCCTGTAGTTCTGTTCCGCAGCAGCTATCTGCCCCTCCAGCACGCTTATTTCAGACTCCAGGTCATCCACCTGTTTCCGTGTGCCCGCATCCTTTGCCAGCAGCGACCGGGAACGTTCCAGCTCGGACTCCAGATTTTCCATCCTGGCATATTGCGACTTCATCTGGCAGTCTATGTCCACCAGTTTCACCGTGGCGCTCTCTTTCCGCCGGACCAGTTCCTCCATCTGCAGCCATACCTGCACGGAGTCAATCTGTCCGACAAGCTCTCCTTTCCCGAACCTGTCACCTTCCTCGACCTCCAGCCAGACTATCCTTCCCCCGCTTTCCGCCGACACCGTCACCTCTGTCGCATTCACCTGCCCGCAGGCATCGAATTCCGGTTTCTTGAGGCCGCATCCGGCGGCCAATGTCATTGTGCCCGCCAGGGCAATGAAAATATTCCTGTATTTTTTCATGACAATCATAATTTTCCGTTCATTTCCAATAGTGACAGGCTCTTCCGTCAATAGCCCATGCAGTTTTTCAGATCATAAACCGCCATAATAAGCTGTATTTTATGAATGGATTCGGTGACTTTCGCGTTGTATTCGTCGTCGATTCTCGACATCAGGTCGGTCATGGTGATGACTCCGCTGCGATATTGCTCCTCTCCTGAGGAGCGTATGGATTCCCTCAGAGCGATGATTTTCCTGTCTTTTTCCAGCAATGCCCTGGCCTTGTCTATGGAAGCCTGCATCTGGGTCGCGTCAAGACCGGTATTGAGCAGGAATGTCTCCCTGTCAGATTCTATCTTCCGCATCTGGGCGTCAAGCTTGCGTTTCTCGTCTTTTCTGGTATAGAGGGCGCCGATATCCCAGGACATCTTCACCCCGGCAGTCCAGTAAGGCTGGAAACTGTTTTTCAGAATATTCAGACCAGGACGGCCTACTCCGCCCTGCAGGGAGAGGCTGAATTTCGGGGATATCTTCGAGTCCAGCTGGCGTACCATGGCTTCCTGCTGCAGTATCTGGGCATCGTACAGCCTGAGTTCAGGACGGGTCACTTCTTCAGGGATCTGCATCAGGACAGTTTCATCCGGCATGATGAATTCCTGTCCTGCCAGACTGGTCCCGGTGAGTCTTTCAAGCATGGACACGTATGCCTCCCTGTCTTTCAGCAGCTCGTCTCTCTGCTGTTCGCAGTCGAGCATGCTCACTTCGATCATTTCAAGATCGGACCTGTATTCCGTCCCGTTTTCCATGCATGCCCGGACCTGGCCGGCGTTTCTCTCCAGACTTTTTTCCAGTATGTCATTCTGCTCCAGCTGCCCGTCTATCAGTAGAATCCCGAGAAAGATTTTCTCCACTCGCTCGTTCAGCGCATAAAGAGAGACTTCGACCTGTTCTTTCTGGACATCGGCTCCGGATTCCGTGACCCTTTTCTGGCTTCCTGACGTTCCGCCGTCCCATATCGTCTGGCTGATCTCACCTACGAGCGAATACTGGTCATGAGGTAGATTGAACGAGAACCCGGGAATGTCAAACGGCATTTCCACCACGTCCGACTGATACGAAGCCTTCCCGGAAACCGTGAAATGAGGCAGCCAGGATTTCGCCACGCTGGCTATGTCATACCTGGCAGCTTCTTCGATCAGGCCGAGCTGCTTCACCTGAGGATAATTCTCCCTGGCCATTTCCATGCACTGGTCGATGGTGACCTGGGCATGCAGTGTCAGCGGGCAGAGACAGGCTGCCAGCAATACCGGGAATATGGTTCTTTTCAAGCGTTGCATCATTATCTGTTTTAACGTCTTTGTCATCATTCTCCGTAAAGCCTTGACTTTATCAGGGCTATGATTTCTTTTTTCCTGGATTCGAGCAGCGCTTGCGCATTGGCATCGGAGATGCCTCCCGAAAGATTCGCAGCTACGGGAAAGAGCAGGAATGTGGACAGGTTCAGGGACACGATATCGGCTACGAGCTGGATGGGATCCACTTTCCGGATGGTCCCGCGAGCGGACTCTTCCTGAATCCGGCTGATGTGAAAGGTAAATATCTTCCTGATGACAGGCTGGAAATTCTCTTTCAGGCGGTCCACCAGTTCAGGGTTGTGCATGATCGTGTCGTAGAGGAAGAATGCGAACCGGGGATGTTCCATCATGAAATCAAAATGCGTAGAAATTCCTTTTTCAAGAGTCTCCCAGAACGGTTCGTCCCGGTTCATGACCGGGCGGAACGACTGCATGAGTCCGCCCATGGTCTTCTCCAGGACTTTCATGAAAATGTGTTCTTTCGTCCTGAAATAATAGTGCAGCATGGCGTGGGTGACACCGGCTTTCCTGGCTATCATGGTCGTGGTAGCCTGGCTGTAGCCTTTCTCCAGGAAGAGCTCCTCGGCAGCATCCATTATCGACTGCTCCGTTGACCTCTGCCCTTTCGCCCCGGCAGGCTTCTTCATACCGTTTTTCTCCGGCTCCTCCGTGTATTTTTTTATCTTATCCATAATTCAGGCATTTGTCTTACCGATGTGTTTAACATCATTATTTAACAGAAGTGTTAATACCACTGCAAATATATGCTTTTTTCTGATTCGTTGTCACCTGAAAAAGACGAAAAAAGGCGACGGATTTTCATCCGCCCCCTTAAATGTTTTCACAACGGAATAATCCTTATTGTGAATTGCTTCAAATTTCTACAAAGTTATTAATATTAGTTGTTTTCAGTGTGTCAAAGTTAATAATTTGAAAGCAAACACAACATCAGTTTCAGACTAATTCAGTATCTTTGAAAATGGAAAAGGACAAAAATTAATAAAAACATTGGTGGAACCTGAATATTGATAGGAATCATGAACGGAATAATGCATTCACTGGAAAAATCCGGATTTCATGTCACAGTTGACGGATATGAAGCATACGTTACGTATAAAATCGAGAACGGCTGTCTGGATATCCGGCATACTGTCGTACCGTCCGAAATCGGAGGACGAGGCATTGCTTCTGAACTTGTAAAGTCCGCATACGACTATGCATTGTCTCAGGGGCTGGCTTGCATAGCGACTTGCAGATATGCAGCAGTCTGGCTTGAACGGCATCCGGAATACAAGGGACGTAAAAGCGAAGACTGGTGCGAAGACGGAAGCTGCGGATTATAATAACGTGAGTTCGATGAAAAGAACGCAGTGAATTTCAGAGAACTACCTCTTTTAGAGGATTCGTGGAACGAATCC
>CALUQB010000026.1 GCA_944322815.1 uncultured Bacteroidales bacterium
GTGCGGTTAGTCCGTGAAAAAACCTCCGGACTAACAACGTTTCAGGGCGAAAGTGCGGTTAGTCCAGCAGAAAACCTTTGGACTAACAACGTTTCCGGGCGAAAGTGCGGTTAGTCCGTGAAAAAACCTCCGGACTAACAACGTTTCCGGGCGAAAGTGCGGTTAGTCCGTGTGAAAACCTCTGGACTAACAACGTTTCATGGCGAAAATGCGGTTAGTCCAGATGAAACCCTCCGGACTAACAACGCTATAGGACGAAAATGCGGTTAGTCCGTGTGAAATCCTCTGGACTAACAACGTTTCAGGGCGAAAATGCGGTTAGTCCGTGTGAAATCCTCTGGACTAACAACGTTTCCGGGCGAAAGTGCGGTTAGTCCGTGAAAAAACCTCCGGACTAACAACGTTTCAGGGCGAAAGTGCGGTTAGTCCAGCAGAAAACCTTTGGACTAACAACGTTTCCGGGCGAAAGTGCGGTTAGTCCGTGAAAAAACCTCCGGACTAACAACGTTTCAGGGCGAAAGTGCGGTTAGTCCAGCAGAAAACCTCTGGACTAACAACGTTTCATGGCGAAAATGCGGTTAGTCCACATCTCAAATCAACCTGGATTTTCTGTGATACTCAGTTCATCGTTTATCGAACGGTTTACAAATTGTCTATAATGTGTCTTAATCTGCATCCATATAAACGAAAAATCTTCCGACTCAATCTCATCAGAAATCAAATCGGAAGATTTTTCCTGTTAAAGTCGGTTTTCAAACACCCAATACAACATTGGCATCTATGTTGAGCTTTTTGCTGATCTCTCTTGCTACTTTCAATGTAGGCTCGCTGCGTCCTGTCAGATAATCGCTTACACGCGATGTGCTGACTCCAAGCAACTCTGAAAGTTTTACTTGATTCAACCCCATTTCATACATCCGAAGTTTTATAACATCAACAAGTGCAGGTGTCTTTATCTGATAATGTTCATCCTCATAGTCGGATACAAGTTCTGACAATAAATCCAATTCAATCAAATTCTTGTCACTCAAAGGAGTGTCGTCATTGACCAGTGGCAGGAGTTCTTCTATCCTTGCCATTGCTGCCTTATATGCAGTCTCATTCTGAATCTTTGCCATATCTCTATATGTTTTTTGCGTCAATCAAATCATACTCTGCATGCGTCCCGATAAATCGTATTAAAACTGTTTTTATGGTAAATTTGACAACCACTATCAGTCTGTAGTTATTTCCTCGGATATTGAACACATAACGCTGATTGCCGACGCTGTCTACATTGTTGAACATTTGTTTCATATCTGCAAAACAATTCCATTCGGCTTGCCTTACTTTCTGGAACCAGTCTTCCAATGCCGTTCGTGTATCCGGATGCAGCGTATAGTATTCAATAATTCTGCTTCGTGCAATGATTCGCATGCCTTTATTGATTTTATGCAAAGTTATATATTCATCCCGAATATCAAAATAATATTTTAAATTTCAAATTTTATCGCTCTTGATACAGACTGAAAGTTGATAGTCAGATAAATCTCTGAAAGGATACCTTTCCTGTTTCTCGCCTTTTCCCTATATCAACATGGATTTTCCGTTGATGCTGTCAAAGCCATATCATCACCGTCTCAACAGCCACTCTCATATACGAAAAAAGCACCTGCGATTTCTCTGCAAGTGCTTCATTTTCAGTAAGATTATTTGTAGCGGGTCGCAGGATTGAACTGCGGACCTCATGATTATGAATCATGCGCTCTAACCAGCTGAGCTAACCCGCCATGGCGTTTGCCGTAATCGACTTTCCCGTCCGATGACGGTGCTGTCTGGATGGTTGAGATAGAAGGATTCGAACCCTCACTGACAGAGCCAGAATCTGTAGTGCTACCATTACACCATATCTCAATGAATCAGTCCCTTTGGATTTGGGACTGCAAATGTACGAAGGTTTTTTGAAAATGCAATACTTTTTTTCGAAAAAATATCATTCATTACTGAAAAGCAGGGCTGTAGCGAATACTTCGCACCCTTCGGACCTGCCCACGAAGCCGAGCTTCTCAGTCGTGGTGGCCTTTACGGACACGGCCGTCACCTGCACGCCCATCACCCCGGCCAGATTTTCCCTCATACGCGTGATATAAGCGGCCAGTTTCGGACGTTGCAGCGCTATGGTGATATCCGCATTTCCGACCCTGTATCCGGCATCTTTCACCATGTCCATCGTCCTGCGCAGCAGAATCTTGCTGTCTATCCCTCTGAACTCGTCGGATGTGTCCGGAAAATGTTTCCCTATGTCGCCGAGGGCCAGAGCCCCGAGCAATGCATCGCAGAGAGCATGGATGGCCACGTCCCCGTCGGAATGTGCCACGCAGCCTGTTTCACTTTCTATCTGTACGCCGCACAGCCACAGGGGAAGTCCCGATGCCAATGCATGAACGTCATATCCGTTCCCGATTCTGATATCCATGATCCCGTAAATTTTCCATAAAGTTAGCATTAAAATCTCAAACAGGCGAGAAAATCGCTATCTTTGTATGATAAACTGCCCATGACGGGCAATACGATAAATGCAAGTTTTATGAATTTCAGTTTTTTCGGCGCACAGGAACACAGAGTGTTCAATTACAAACCCAGGTATTATGACCCGGAGAAAGAAGCTTTGAAGCAGAAATTCGGTCATGTGGACGGCAGTCTCGACAAGGAGAAATACGTCCCGGGCACCTATATCCAGGGCAGTTTCCGTAACGGGAACTATCAGCGGACCAAACAGCCCGCCAAGTCCATGGCTATAGTCGGCATGATCGGGCTGGTTCTCTTCTTCATCGCTCTGGTCCTCTTCGCCAAATACTTCACCATGCTCTGGTAAATCCGATCATTTCAGTCGAGAAGAGATGGATATAAGGATTCTGCCGAGCAACATAGCGAACATGATAGCCGCCGGGGAGGTAGTCCAGCGGCCGGCTTCCGTAGTGAAGGAACTTATGGAAAATGCCGTGGATGCCGGAGCCGATACAGTGACCGTGTCCGTACAGGATGCGGGCCGGACGTTGATTCAGGTGACTGACAACGGATGCGGCATGTCTCCTGACGAAGCCGTACTCTGTTTCGAGAGGCATGCCACATCGAAAATCTCCACTGCGGAAGATCTTTCCGCCATACGGACATTCGGATTCAGGGGAGAGGCCCTGGCATCCATAGCGGCTGTGGCGGAAGTTTCACTCAGAACCAGGAGAGAAGAAGATGAGGTGGGATGCGAAGTCGTCTTTGCCGATTCCAGACATGTCTCCACACAGGAAATCTCTGCTCCCCGCGGAGCAAATTTCTCCGTGAGAAATCTGTTCTACAACGTACCTGCCCGGAGGAAATTCATAAAGTCCGACAATGTGGAGATGAAGCACATCGTCAGTGAATTCCTCCGTATCGCACTTACCAGGCCGGATATGAACTTCACCCTTACCTCAAACGGCCGTGAGATATACGTACTCAGGAAAGCAAATTCGTTGAAATTCAGGATACAGGACTTGCTTGGCAGCCCTGTGGCAAATGCTCTTGTGGACATCTCCACGGAAACATCGGTAGTAGGTATCAGGGGCTATGCCGGCAGTCCGGATTCAGCCAGGAAAAACCAGGGGAACCAGTATTTCTTCGTGAACGGCAGATATTTCAGAAGCCCGTATCTGCACAAGGCTGTGATGAATGCGTACGGCAACCTGGTTTCGGAGGGGACATCTCCGGTGTATTTCATCTATCTGGATGTCGATCCCCATACTATGGATGTGAACATAAGCCCCACCAAGACCGAGGTCAAGTTCGAGGAAGACAATGTCATATTCCAGACCCTGTATGCCTGTATCAAGGAAGCTCTCGGGAAGAACTCTTTCGGAGATGCCATCGATTTCGACAGGGAAGGGGCTCCTGAAATCCCGGTATTGAGCCGAAGTTATCAGGAATCCCATCCTGTCGTGGAACCGGGGATTTCCTATAATCCGGAATACAATCCGTTTCAGAACGACGGTTTCCCGTCGGAAACGTCTCCGTATTCCAATACTTTCGGCTATCATGGACAGCCGCGATACCCTCAGCAGGAGACGGTCCCCGGAGATGATGAATTTTTCGCTGAAAGAAACAGCTTCATGGGTGGCAGTCCTGCTGCAGTCGACAAAAGGGATGACTACGGAAAACTGTTCGAGGACAAGATCCTCCCTGCCACGCAGATGCTCATACTGAAAGGGAAATACATTTTCACTCCCGTAAAGTCTGGAGTCATGATCGTCAATATCAGGCGTGCCATGGAGCGTATCCTCTACGAAGCCGGGATGAAAGCGCTCGCCATGAACCGGAATGCGGTGCAGGCTTCTCTTTTCCCTGTACAGGTCACGATAGGTGCCGGAAACATGTATCTTTTTTCAGAGTACAGAGACATCCTGACGAAATTCGGATTCGATATAGAGCCTCAGAGTGTGGATACCGTGATCGTGAAAGGCGTTCCCGAAGGCTATCCTACGGATGAAGCGGGCGTGGAAAAGATGCTGCCTGACCTGATTCTGGCTCTGTCCGACGACCATGTTTCGGCTCGGCAGGACATGCTTTCGTCACTGGCTGACAGATTTGCCAGGCTGGGAGCTGTGAGCGGATCGCCTGTAAGGACGCCGATAGAGGCCCAGAGGCTTATAGATGATCTTTTCGCATGTGGCAATACTGAATTTACGAATTCGGGACACAGGATCATGACTGTCCTGTCCGAAGACGACATCATGAAACTGCTTGACTGAACCATAATTTTTTAAACAGGAAAACAAATGGGTTATTATTCATACAACAGAGGCGGAGGATTTCTGAGTTCCATACCGCCGGCTATCAAGAACATAATCATCATCAACATTCTGGTGATGATCATGACTGCCCTTAACCAGCAGTACATGATGTCGCATTTCGCCTTGTTCTATCCGACTTCGCCGTTCTTCAAGCCATGGCAGATCATCACGCACATGTTCATGCACGGCGGCTTCTGGCACATATTCTTCAATATGTACACTCTGTTCATATTCGGATGCGTGCTGGAACGGATCTGGGGTACGAAAAAATTCCTGATTTTCTATTTCGTGACAGGTATAGGGGCGGCTCTGCTTCATACAGGAGTCCAGTTCATAGAATCGCAGGTATATCTTTCACAAATTGCGGACGGCTCCCAGCAGGCAGCGGCTGCATACCAGGCTCTGGAATATACCCCTACCGTGGGTGCTTCCGGTGCCATATACGGTGTGCTGATAGGGTACGCCATGCTTTTCCCTGATTCCGTACTGACCCTCATTTTCCCTCCTGTTTCCCTGAAGGCAAAATGGTTCGTCCTGATATTCGCCGTCATAGAACTTCTGACAGGCATTTCCAGCATACGGAGCGTCGGCGGCGGTATTGCGCATTTCGCGCATCTAGGAGGAATGCTGTTCGGCTGGCTTCTGATACTGTATTGGAAGAAACGGAACAGAATGTATTAGGCTGACGGGAATATTGGCCTGACAAGGCCCGAAACTGAAAGATGAGCAGAAGTCTTATAGGTGGGATTACGAACAGGGTGCTGATGCTCATGGCGGCGGCACTGCTGGTCATGTCGTATGCCTCGGCTTTCGTGAATCCTGCGAAGGCCTGGTACATGATGCTGCCCGGGCTGTTCTTTTTCCCGCTTGCCCTGCTGAACGTATTTTTGCTGGTATGGGCGATAATCAGAAAATCCCGCGCTTTCGTGATACCGCTGGTGGCTCTGCTTCCGACATTTTTCTTTCTGGGGAGAAGTTTCCGGGTGGGGAATGCTCCCGACGGCACGAATGAAGACAGGCAGACACTGAGGATGGTTTCATACAATGTCGGCCGCTTCATGGATCCGGGCAGCCTGGACAGAAAAGGGACAGTATCCGATTATAAGGATTCCGTCTTTTCTTTCCTGAAAGATGCGGATGCCGATATCATCTGCCTGCAGGAATACCATGCCGGGGATGTGGAGACCCTCAGGCAGGAACTTTCATCGGAATTTCCAGGCTATGATTATGACTTTTACGCTTTTTCGGACCGTGGCGGATGCTTCGGGAACGTGATACTCAGCCGTTTTCCCATTCTGGAACAAGGGGTCGTGAAGTTCGGGCACAGTGCGAATCTGGCTCTGTTTACGGATATCGAGGCATTCGGCAGGCAGTTCAGGCTGTACAACTGTCATTTTGAAAGTTACAATATATCTGTTCCGGGAATGGTCAAGGGGATAATGGACCGGAAAGACGGTATCTGGAGGGAGACGGAGAAGAAGATGAGGCATTCCCTGTCGTTGAGACCGCGCCAGGTGGAACAGGTGCTGGAGCATGTCTCCGGCTGCAGTTCGGAAACCATTCTGTGCGGAGATTTCAACGACACTCCCATGTCGTACACTTACCAGAGACTTATCCGCGGGCACAAGGATACGTTCTGTGAAGCCGGCAACGGTTTCGGTTCCACATACAGGATTCTGTGGCCGGCATTGAGAATAGACTACATCTTTATTCCCGATGGTTATTCCGCCCTGAGCCATGCTTCTCCAAGGATACGCTATTCCGACCACTATCCTGTCATAGCGGAGTTTGCGGTCAGTCAGGACGCTGAAGTGCATAATGAAAATCTGTAAAATATCGGACTATGGAAACTAAAGAGATCTTGAACAAGGCAGTGGATGTCCTTCGCTCCGGGGGATTGCTGCTTTATCCGACGGATACCGTATGGGGCCTGGGCTGTGACGCTACAGACCCTGAGGCAGTGGCGAAGATTTTCGCCCTGAAAAAAAGAGAGGATAGCAAGTCCCTGGTGTTGCTGGCCAGCGACCTCGATATGGTGGCCAGGTACATAAAGGAAATTCCGGAAATGGCCGTGCAGCTCGTGGAGGTAAACGATCAGCCTATGACTATCATATACCCGGGAGCGATCGCTTCCGTGCGGCCCGAGGCCGGGGAGCAGCCTGAAAAAAGCAGGTATCTGCTGGCGTATAACACTGTGGCTGCCGATGGTACCGTAGGAATCAGGATTCCGATGATGGACTTCTGTGTGGATCTCGTCAAGCGTTTCGGCTGTCCGATAGTCTCGACTTCGGCGAATATCTCCGGAGAACCTACACCTAAGAATTTCCGGGAAATATCGCAGGTCATCAAGGATGGAGTGGACTATATAGTGGACCCTGCACTGGAAAATACATCCACCGGCAAGTCATCGTCCATCATCAAGGTCGGTCTGGACGCCACCATAGAGATCATCAGAAAGTAGCCGCAGAGTAGCCTGGTCCCGAATGATATTACAATAACGTGAGTTCGATGAAAAGAACGAAGTGAATTTCAGAGAACTACCTCTTTTAGAGGATTCGTTTTACGAATCCGGCAGTAAGTTCTCCCCTCGAGAGGCCTAAGAAAATCCCCCTAATAGGGGGCAGGGGGTTAAGACAGGGCCAGTCTTTCGAAGAAAGACGTAATTGGGTGACTGAGTCACCCAATTTAGGAGGGGAGACACGTAAAAGGAAAGAGATTTCGAAGAAATCGTATCGTCAGTTCAACGAAATCTCTGGTACTGAGCAGAATAATTCGTTGAACTGACGTTACAATACGAAGTGCGAGTAAACCGCGAATACGGCCGTAAGGGCGGCGGTTTCTGTCCTGAGACGTGACGGGCCCAGATGCACGGGGATGAAACCGCACTTCATGGCCAGAGCGGCTTCTTCCGCCGAGAAATCGCCTTCGGGACCGATGAGTACAGAGATGCCCTGGTATTTTTCCGGCATGTCCGCCAGAGCCTGTCTGATGGAAATCCTCGGATGGCTGTCATCTTCGAAACAGCAGGCTATCAGTTTCATCCGGTCAGGAACATCCCGGAGGCTTCCGATATAGTCTTTCACCGATACAGCCTCCTTCAACTGCGGGATTCTTCCTTTCAGGGACTGTTTCGTGGCTGAAAGCAGTATCTTCTCCAGTCTTTGCGGTTTCAGCACCTTGCGTTCCGAATGTTCTCCGATGACAGGGACGATGCTGTCCAGCCCGATTTCGCAGGCTTTTTCGGCGAACCACTCGTAGCGGTCCATGTTCTTCGTCGGACACACTGCCATCTCCAGATGATACGGATGCCCTCCCCAATCCGGGAAACTTTCCAGAATCTCCGCCGACGCTCCCTTCGCCGAGTCTGATATTATCCTGCACCGGAAAAGCGTACCTTCTCCGTCTATCACCGAAATCTCGTCTCCGGCCCTGTGCCTGAGCACTTTGATGCAATGCTGCGACTCTTCCTCCCCCAGATTCAGTATGCCTCCGGCAATGTCAGACGTATAAAAAATTTCCATTGTCCTTTTGTTTATCCGGCAAACTTACGTAAATTCCTGCGGATTTAAATGAAATTTTCCATTATGTTCATAGGACTGATATCCGACACGCACGGAATTTTCGATGAGCCGTTCCGGCAATTTCTGGAGCCGGTGGACGAAATATGGCATGCGGGAGACTTCGGCGGCATACAGACAGCCGAAGCCATTGCGGCGTTCAAGCCGCTGAAAGGGGTCTACGGGAACTGTGACGGCTATGATGTCAGACTGGATTATCCTCTATACCAGCTTTTCGACTGTGAAGGGCTGAAGGTCCTGATGACACATATCGGCGGTTACCCGGGCAGGTATGATCCCAGGGCCAGGGCGCTGATAGACGAGTTCAGGCCCGAACTGTTCGTCTGCGGGCATTCGCACATACTCAAGGTCGTGAATGACGTGAAACGGAACATGCTGGTTATGAATCCCGGTGCGGCAGGCATCCAGGGATTCCATATTGTCCGTACCGCTCTGCGCTTCAGGATAGAGGGTGCCGATATCCGGGGGCTTGAAGTCTTCGAACTGGACAGAAAATAACAGAGAAGACCTCCGGATCAGAACGGGAAGAGCAGCGGCAGCACGATGATCATCACTATGCCCATGATGATCTGGAGCGGCAGTCCGACTTTCACATAGTCCATGAAAGTGTATTGGCCGGCAGGCATCACCAGGGCGTTGGGCGGAGTGGAGAACGGGGAAGCGAAGCACATGCTCGCCGCCACGGTCACGGCGAAAAGGAAAGGCACCGGACTTACCCCGATCTGCATCGCACTCTGCAGGGCGATGGGAGCCATGAGCACTGCAGTCACGGTGTTGCTGATGAACATGGTCATCAGAGATGCTGTGAAATATATTCCGGCCAGCAGGGCGACAGGACCATAATTCCCGAGTCCGTTCACAAGAGCTCCTGATATGAGGCCTGAAACTCCGGTTTTCTCCAGAGCAAGGGACATCGGGAGCATGGCAGCGAACAGCACGATGGTCTCCCAGTTTATGGTCTTGTAGGCGGCTTCCACGTTCCTGAAACAGCCGGTAAGCACCATCAGTATCCCGGCTATCATCACAGCCGTGACGGGAGCTACCGGAATGAAGTCGAAAACCATCATCGCCACCATGGCTATCATTATGACTGCGGCGACAGGTGCCTTGTAGTCCAGCGTTACCTTGGCGGCTTCTGCAAGAGGCTGGCCGAGTACCACCCATTCCGTGTCTTCCTTGCTCAGTCTGGCTATGTCCTGCCATGTACCCTGAACCAGGAGCACGTCTCCGCTGTGTACCTTCACTTCTCCAAGATCGTGGAGGATATATTCCTGCTTGCGTCTGATTCCGAGTATGTTCACGTTGAATTTTTCCCTGAATCCGGCATCCCTGATGCTCTGGTTCACCATGTTCGAGGATGGCATCAGTACGATTTCCGCTATGCCTATGTCATAGAATGCGAGTGTCCTTCCCGGAGAAGAAGCTATTTCGGAAGTGTGGTCGTCGAGTATTTCCATGTTGAAATCCTTCGACAGCCTGTTTATGGATTCCGCCTCGCCGCGTACATACAGGACATCGCCGGAATACATCACTGTCTTCGGTGAGGCCAGCTCCTGGTTCACTGTCTTCAGAAAACGCTGTTGCGGAGTTTCCTTTCTCCTGATTTCCAGTACGTTTACCCTATACTCCCGTCTCAGGTCCAGATCGACCACTGTCTTCCCTGCGGCAGGGGATTTCTCCCTGATGCGGAGCCTGTACAGATTGTCGGAAAGACTGTATTCGCTGACCAGCTGGTTCAGTGTCTTTCCTGAAGCGGCCTTGTCGTTTCTTCCGGTCTTTTTCGAAAGGAATATTTTCGAGAGCGGCATCAGTACCAGTATTCCTGTGGCCAGACATACGAGACCTACCGGCAGAAACGAGAAGAATGACAGAGGTTCGTAGCCTGCGCTGGTCAGAGTGTCCTGGATAATGAGGTTCGGAGGCGTACCGATGAGTGTCATCATGCCTCCCATGCTGCTGGCGAAAGCGAGCGGCATAAGCAGCCGGGACGGACTCATGCCTGCATTGTAAGCCAGGCTCACGACTATAGGGAGCATAAGCGCGACTGTGCCGGTATTGCTGACGAATGCCCCGATGCCTCCGGTCACCAGCATGACCAGCAGGAAAAGTACCGTCTCGTTCTTGCCGGCCAGCTTCAGGATCTTCGAACTTATCATTTTCGCCAGACCTGTCTGGAAAATGGCTCCGCCTACCACGAAAAGGCCTATCATCATGATGACGACCTGGTTCGAGAATCCGGACAATGCTTCTTCCGGAGTGAGTATCTGGAATATGAGCAGTGCGAGCAGGGCGCAAAGCGCCACTATGTCCGAGCGGAACTTTCCGGAGACGAAAAATGCGGCCGAGACGGCAAGTATGAGTATGGTTATCAACATGGGGAGGAGAAATTCGGTTATTAATACAAAGATACTCTTTTTTCAGGATACGGACTTCCGTTTTTTCAGATAATTGTTAATTTTGAGATTTGCAAAACAGAAATCAGTATGGCTTTAAAGACGAAATCGGTTTGGTTCTGCTCGTCATGCGGAAATGAAAGCCCGAAATGGATGGGACGCTGTCCGGCATGCGGCGAGTGGAATACAATGGTGGAGGAGAAGGTGGTGACCGGCGCCCAGGCCTCGCGCAGGCATGAAGAAAATTCTGTCGGGACTTCATCGCGTCCTCTGTCTCTCAGGGAAATAGACTCCACGGAAGAAAGCCGGACCACCCTGCAGAGTTCCGAGATGGACAGGCTCCTGGGCGGCGGTATCGTGAAGGGGTCTCTCGTGCTCATTGCCGGAGAACCCGGCATAGGGAAATCGACACTGTCCCTGCAGATTCCCCTGCATTGCCGGGGGCTGCGGACCCTGTATGTGACAGGGGAGGAGAGCGCCCGGCAGGTAAAGCTCAGGGCCACAAGACTTGGCGGAGACGGGGAGGATTGCCTGATATACAGCGAGACGCTGATGGAGAACATATTGGCGGAGGCGAAAAAGACAGAGCCGGAGCTCATGATAGTGGATTCGATACAGACGATGTACACGCAGACGATGGAGTCCTCTCCGGGGTCGGTGTCGCAGATCAAGGAATGCGCGTCGATGTTGCTCCGTCTGGCTAAGGAGACGGGTATCCCTGTCATTCTGATCGGCCATATCACGAAAGAGGGGAGTATCGCCGGTCCGAAAGTGCTGGAGCATATAGTGGATGTGGTCCTGCAGTTCGAGGGCGACAATACCGGCGCCTACCGTCTGCTCAGGAGCATAAAGAACCGTTTCGGATCCACTTCGGAGATGGCGGTATTCGAGATGACGGGCACCGGGCTGAGAGAGGTGCTGAACCCGTCCGAGATGCTTATCCCCATGCACGGGCAGGGACTGAGCGGTATCGCCGTGGGAGCTATTCTGGACGGGACCCGGTCTTTCCTGATAGAGGTGCAGTCTCTGGTGAGTTCGGCAGCTTACGGGACTCCGCAGCGTTCGGCTACAGGATTCGATGTCCGGCGGCTGAACATGCTGCTTGCGGTCCTGGAGAAACGTGCCGGTTTCAGGCTCGGTGTGAAGGATGTCTTCCTGAACATGGCAGGAGGCCTGCGCGTGTCCGATACGGCCTGCGACCTCGCTGTCATCTGCGCAGTGCTGTCTTCGAATTTCGATTTCGCGATACCTTCCGATGTGTGTTTCGCAGGAGAAGTGGGTCTGAGCGGTGAGATTCGCCCCGTTTCACAAACGGAACGCCGCGTGGCCGAGGCTGCCAGACTGGGATTCAGCACCATTTATGTGTCTTCCTATGGTGCCATGAATCACATCCCGGAGAATATCCGCGTGGTGAAAGTGCCTGACGTGCCGGCCCTTTGCCGTACTCTTTTCCGCAGCGGCCAGTGACGTGGTAATGTGGTGACGGGGTTAAGACGGGTCACTGTCCATATCGGCAGTGATGAGAAAAACGAGTCGGTCGATGATTTTCTGCATGCGGTACTGCGACATGAGCGAGTTGTTTATCATGATGGAAAAGACCGCCGGTCCTGATGTCGCGGCCGGGTCTCCTGCAGCGGCGGCGGCCTCGGGTGTCGGAAAGACATAGCCGCTGAAGCATTTTACCCCTGTCATCGAGCCGCTTTTCAGCCTGACTCTTGATTTCAGACTTCTGTCATATCCAGCCATTACTGTCTCCATGGTACCTCCGTCCCCTGGTGAAGGAAGGCTGAGGATGAAAGCCCCGGACTCAGGACTTTTTTCCATGGCCTTGAGGAATCCGCAGATGAACGAAGGTGACAGCAGGTTGTGTCTCGACAGACCGCTTCCGTCCTGAATTACGATGCCACGCGGATCCAGTCCCTTTTCCTGCAGCAGCTTACGCATGACCTGACGGGAAGACACATAGTCGCTTTTCCCCCACAGCTCTTTCCCGAGCGTATGGTACAGTGTTTCAGCATAGACGTTGTTGCTGTCGTGATTCGTCATGAAAGCTATCCTGCCCAGAGCCGGTGATGCAGTCCATCCGAGCATGGTGAGACTGTCCTGAGGCACGCATCTTTCGGCCGGGGCGAAAAATCCTGTGTCAGCAGGCCCTTCCGTACATTCGATCCCTCTGTCTGAAAGCCATCCGGTGAAATATGCCGCGCATGTGTAAGCCGGAAACTTGTTGCTGCATTCCAGAGACTTCGGCACCCTGTCCACAGCGAATGTCCCGCGCATTTCCCCGACCGGAACCATGTCCGTAGTGTAGAAATACAGTCTGTCTCCAGTCCCTGCCTCCCCTGTGGTGCAGCTGTAACGGTATTCCATCCACGGGCATTCCGGAAATTTTTCCTGTATGCTGACAGGTGCACCGACTTCATTTCCCGGAGCCACGCTGAAAGTCTGCATGTTCTCGAAAAATGTCAGTCCGCTCACGCCTGCCCCGTAGTATGTGCCGCAGTCATCCCACTGCCATGTCTGCTCTTCCGGCATCGGAAGGCCGAAATACCTGTCATCACCGATGATATGTCCGTCTATTTTCCTGATCCCGGCTTTTCCCAGAAAGCCGGTCCAATGCCTGAAAAGTTCTCCAAGTGCTGTCGCAATGCTGTCATCCGATGCGAGTGTCGGGTCTCCTCCACCTGTAATATAAAGGTCTCCGACCAATGTGCTGTCGCATATTTTCCCGGAATACCCTATGCCGGTCCTGTATTCGAA
Organism: uncultured Bacteroidales bacterium; assembly: GCA_944322815.1. Taxonomy (GTDB): domain Bacteria; phylum Bacteroidota; class Bacteroidia; order Bacteroidales; family UBA932; genus Cryptobacteroides. The sequence continues at coordinate 13,534 of CALUQB010000026.1, forward strand.
GTCGCTCCCGAGTGCGTCCAATGCCAGACCTGTGGTCAGCAGTTTCATGTTCGAAGCCGGCATGAGCAGGGAGCCGGAGTTCCATGATACTATGGTGTCACCTGCCGCAGTGAGTGCCAGCACTCCTGTCAGGGCGTGACCAAGTTCGTTCCGTGCGACATTGTCCATATAGTCCTGCGCGTAGTGTGTCCTGGTATGAGATGCAGAGTCTGCCTCGTCTTCTGGCATGGCTCCGGCCTGAAATTGCAGTGCTGAAAGTGTCAGAAGTGAAAAAAAAGAAAATATTTTACAAGAAAAAGAAAACATTCCCATAAGCCGTTTGTTCTTACTCTCAAATTTAGTACATTTGTAAGATACAGTGAAATTTTCTGAAAGAATCTATAACTAATAACGCTTTATCTTATGGACAAGAACAAAAAATGTGTTCTGGTTTCCGGTGGTGCGGGCTATATCGGAAGCCATGTTACCGTGGAACTTATCGAGGCCGGCTATGACGTGGTCGTCGCTGACAATCTTTCGAACTGTGACCTCACATGCTTCAACGGCGTGAAGAAAATTACCGGGAAGGAGGACCTCCCGTTCGAGCAGATCGACTGCTGTGACCAGAAGTCTGTCGACATGGTATTCGAGAAATACAGAATCGATGCAGTCATTCATTTCGCCGCCTTCAAGGCAGTGGGCGAGTCCGTGGCGGAACCTATCAAGTACTATAAGAACAATCTGATGTCTTTCCTCTGCATTCTGGATGCTGCGAAGAATCACGGAGGATGCAACGTCCTGTTCTCATCATCAGCCACTGTTTATGGTGAGACTGACAAGCTTCCTGTGACTGAGGAATCTCCACGCCAGCCTGCGGAAAGTTCATACGGAGCGACAAAACAGATCTGCGAGGATATCCTGACGGATGTGGTGCGGGCTACCGGGGCATACGGAACGGAAGTGCGTTCCGGAGTGAAGGAACTCGGTCCTGTGAAGGGTATTGCGTTGCGCTATTTCAATCCTATCGGAGCGCATCCTTCTGCACTGATCGGGGAGCTTCCGAGAGGCGTTCCCAACAATCTCGTGCCTTATATCACGCAGACAGCCATCGGCAAGAGAGAGTGTCTGAGCATTTTCGGAAATGACTATCCTACTCCTGACGGTACCTGCCTCAGAGACTATATAGATGTGGTGGATCTGGCGAAAGCTCATGTGGCTGCGGTATCCAGGATGCTTGACGGCAAGATGAAGAAGGATTATGAGATTTTCAATATCGGTACCGGCCGTCCTGTTTCCGTGCTCGAACTTGTGACCAAATTCGAGCAGGTGAACAACCTGAAGCTGAATTACAAGTTCGCGCCTCGCCGTGCCGGAGACATCACGGCTATATGGGCAGATACTTCGCTGGCGAACAAGGAGCTCGGCTGGAAGGCCCAGAGGTCAGTTGAGGAGACTCTGGCTGCGGCCTGGAAGTGGGAGTGTCATCTTGCGGGGAAATAGTTTCCTTGTTTAATATCATTGCGGGAGGATTTTTCCGGACCAGAAAAAAAACAGGTCCGGAAATAAATCCTCCCGCAATTCCTATAAACTGTTTCATCCGCAGATGACGTGCAGCGTTTGAATTGATTTGGGAACGCTTCCCAGGACCAGAGAAAACAGGTCCGGAAATAAATCCTCCCGCAATTCCTATAAACTGTTTCATCCGCAGATGACGGGCAGTAATTCTCTTAAATTGACAGGCCGTAAATGTTCGGTCCGGTAAATCCCTCCCATATCTGCGATATGGGTCCCTCCCGTTCACGAGGCCACGGGCGGCCACGCCGTCCGAAACATTTCCTTGTAGAACCATCCTGTTCTTCCGAGAGATCTGCGACCCACTGTTTTTCGATGGAGAGTTCTGCGGCAGGTTCCTGTTCGTCACCTTCATCGCCTTCATTCTCCCCGTTGCCATCTTCATTTCCGTCGGCATCGGTGAACGTTCCGGACATGGTCCCTTCCACATATACCGACACCCCCGGTACCGGCAGTCCGTCCGCAGCTGAGAATACACGTCCGGAGATGACGGACCGTTGATTCCGGGTCCTGTCCGAAGGAATGATGATGATGGTCCTGTCCTTGATCCGGAAAGTGAAGCCTGTATCTGCCAGGACATTGCTCAGGACGTCTTCAATACTGGCGCCATCCGAGTCGATATTCACTGTCTTGGTACATTCGGACAGTTCACCGGAATTGTAGAAGAATTCATAGCCTGTCAGTTCAATATTATCTTTCCGTTTCTGACTGCGGAGACGAGTTTTTCCTCATCGCATATTTTCGGGACCCGGACAAGCATATTCCTGATTTTGAAAGTGGCAAAAATACTTAAATAATCATTGAATGCAAATTCGAATCAGCATGAATTTCGCCGGACTGCCTTTATAATAAAATTGGTGAGGCGTTCAGCACGCCTCACCAATATATGATTACCGTCAACGGCGGATTTTGCGTTGTCGTTCCCGCCTATTTCCTGCGGTCGTTTCCTCCGTTGCGGCGAGGACCTTTGTTCGCATCGCGGCGAGGGCCTCTGTCACCCTGTGGTCTTGGCTTGCGCTCAGGCTCGACATAGCCTTCAGGCTTCGGAAGGAGGACCCTGCGTGAAAGTCTCATCTTTCCGGTCTTCTCATCGATTTCGAGCAGTTTTACGTCCACTTCGTCACCGATGCTGAGGATATCTTCCACCTTGTCGGTCTTGCCCCAGTCCAGTTCGGAGATATGCAGAAGGCCTTCCTTGCCAGGGAGGATTTCCACGAAAGCCCCGAATTCGAGGATGGACACTACCTTTCCGTGATATATTTCACCTACCTCAGGCACTGCGCAGATACCGTTGATCCACTCCAGAGCCTTGTCCATGGCTTCCTTGCTTTCCCCGAAGATGTCCACGATACCCTCGCTGTTCTCCTCTGTGATGGTGATGGTCGTGCCTGTCTCTTTCTGGATCTTCTGTATGATTTCCCCGCCTTTTCCGATGACAGCACCGATGAAGTCGCCAGGTATCCTGATCTGGACGATACGCGGAACGAACGGCTTGTAGTCTGCACGAGGCTCGCTGATGCATTTCATCATCTCGCCCATGATGTGCATTCTTCCCTGACGGGCCTGTTCGAGAGCCTTTTCGAGAACTTCGTATGAAAGACCGTCCACCTTGATGTCCATCTGTGTGGCGGTGATACCGTCCTTGGTACCTGTTACCTTGAAGTCCATGTCTCCGAGGTGGTCCTCGTCTCCGAGGATATCGCTCAGGATAGCATATCTGTTGTTAGGGTCTTTTTCGTCAGTGATGAGTCCCATGGCGATACCTGCTACAGGTTTCTTTATCTTCACGCCGGCATCCATGAGGGCCAGACAGCCTGCGCAGACAGTAGCCATGGATGACGAACCGTTCGATTCGAGGATATCCGATACTACACGTACGGCATAAGGATTTTCCGGAGCTAGCGGAACCATAGGCTTCAGTGCCCTCCATGCCAGGTTTCCATGTCCTATCTCACGACGGCCAACACCTCTCTGTGCCTTGGCCTCACCGGTGGCGAATGGCGGGAAGTTGTAGTGGAGGACGAACTGCTCTGTCTTCTGTACCAGTACTTCATCAAGCTCCTTCATGTCCAGCTTGGTTCCGAGAGTCACGGTAGAAAGCGACTGTGTCTCGCCCCTGGTGAAGATGGCTGAACCGTGAGCGCATGGCAGGTAGTCTGTCTCACACCAGATAGGACGTATCTCGGTACTTTTTCTGCCGTCAAGACGGAGACCCTCATCGAGAATCATGTTTCTCATGGCGTTCTTTTCCACAGCATGATAGTATCTTTCGACCATCATCTGCTTTGCCTCCCTCTCTTCCTCAGGAATAGTCTGGTAGAACTCTTCCTTCAGGGCATCGAAAGCATCGCTTCTTTCATGTTTCGGCAGACCTGACTTGGCTATGGCGTAGCATCTGTCATAGCAGAAAGCCTCGACGGCCTTGCGGAGCTCCTCATCGTTCTCCTCATGGCAGTAAGTCCTTTTTACAGTCTTTCCTGTCTCCTCCATGAGCTCCATCTGTACCTTGCAGTGCTTCTTGATTTCCGCATGTGCGAATTTGATGGCTTCGAGCATCACGGCCTCACTCACCTCGTTCATCTCGCCCTCGACCATCATGATGTTGTCGTATGTAGCTGCCACCATGATGTCCAGGTCGCAGTTTTCCATCTCGCTGAAGTTCGGGTTTATCTTGAATTCGCCATTGATTCTGGCCACCCTTACTTCTGAAATCGGACCTCCGAACGGAATGTCACTTACTGCCAGTGCCGATGAAGCTGCCAGACCTGCGAGAGCATCCGGCTGGATGTCCTTTTCTGCAGATATAAGGTTGATGGTCACGAAAACTTCTGCGTGGAAATCTTCAGGGAAAAGCGGTCTGAGCGCCCTGTCCACAAGCCTTGCAGTGAGGATCTCTGCATCGGAAGCCTTTCCTTCACGTTTCATGAATCCTCCGGGAAACCTGCCTGCTGAAGCGAATTTCTCTTTATAGTCCACCTGGAGCGGCATGAAATCCACATCAGGTTTCGCATCCTTTGCGCAAGTGACACATGCGAGGAGCATTGTACCCCCCATTTTGACTACGACAGAACCGTCAGCCTGTTTGGCGAGCTTGCCTGTCTCGATTTCGATTATCCTTCCGTCGGACAATTCGATTTTTTTGTTGATGATATTCATGTAATTATGTTCAGTCTGCCTCCCCCTATGGGAGTTATTTACACTTATTGTCTTTTTCTTTCATATCGTGACCTGAATCCGGCTGCAGACCGATCTATTTCACCGGAACAGGGGTGGATTGCATCCTAAAAAATGAGGGGAGACCCCATGATGATGGCCGCCCCTCATGATATTCTTTCCCTGGTTATCGACGGAGACCGAGTTCCTTGACGATATTTCTGTATCTCTCGATATCGATTTCCTTGAGGTAGTCAAGAATACGACGTCTCTTGCCGACCAGCTTCAGAAGAGAAAGACGTGTTACATGGTCTTTCTTGTTGTTCTTCAGATGCTCGGTAAGGTGAGCGATACGGTAGGAAAACAGAGCAACTTGACTCTCAGGAGAGCCGGTGTCCTTATTAGACTTTCCGTACTTCGCGAAAATCTCTTGCTTCTTTTCAGCCTGTAAATATTCAGCCATTTGCAAAAAGATTTAAAAAATTAATAAATAAATGTCAAGCCAAAATCCCCGCAAGGAATTTTAGCGGCGCAAATTTAATCATAAAATCATATAAAACAATATTCTTACGGAAAATTTTGATAATCAGATATGGAGAATGTTTATTAATTTTGCAAGGATAAAAGCTTATGCTGTGGACAAGATAAAACTTATCGGGTATATTTATGTGTGTGTCGCGGTCCTGTCCGTTGCCGGAGCCGACTGTCACGCGATGATGCAGAGGGAGCAGACTCTGGATGAAGCCGCCATCCTCATGTACGAGATGCCGGACAGTGCCATGCTTGTAGTGGAAAAGACCGAGCCGCGTCTTGCTGCAGTCCTTTCCGCTGACAAGACCGAAGCGGACAGTGTGGCCAATGCCGTGTTCAACTATTACCGCAAGCACGGCAGCAGGAGAGAGAAGTTCGACATGTATTATATTATAGGCCGGTTGCATCAGTTGAGAGGAAACGAAGAGTCCGCCATGTTCTGCTACATCAGCGCCGATGAACACTCCGGAGAAGTCCCGGCCCCGGCGCTGCGTGGCTGTCTGTATGCTTCCATGGCCTCATTGTTCGAATACGGTTTCGACTATCGGAAAGCGGAGAAGTACTATCGGAAAGCCGGGGACAGCTTCCTGGAGGCCGGTCAGTACAGATATTATACGGAAGCCGGCATAATGGCTGCCAGGTGCTGCTTCTATTGCGGGGACGAGGCCAAAGCGGAAAAGATACTTGACGGGATGGAACCTTACAAGAAATACGCTGACGTCTCCGACAAGGTCAGGTACTTCCGCCTGATACTGAACATGAGGCATGACATTCCTCTGGAAGACGTGCTGAAAGTAGTACGGTCTTTCGGCGAAGTGGACGAGCCGTCCAACATGCTGGCCATATCCGACATATACCTCAAGTCCGGTTTCCCTGACTCTGCCATCACTTATCTTAAACGTTACGAGGCCGCATACCCTGACTATACCTCCAGTCCGGTCTATTATCTGCGGCTGTCGAACGTCTATGATACCCTCGGACAGGACAGGAAGGCCCTTGATGCCTACAGGAAACACATAGCCCTGAAGGATTCCACCTATATGGACAAGATAGGGGAAAACGTACAGCTTGTCGCCGCCATGTATGACAGCTATGTGCAGATGAGCCGCAGTGAAAGGGTGAAACGCTACCTCTGGTATTCCCTCGCGGCCGTTCTTGCAGTCGGAATCCTGACAGTGCTGCATTTCCGCAGGAAGATATGGAAACAGGCCGGACGAGCCGCATATCTGGAAGAACTGTACAGGAATGTCTCTCAGGAAAGAGATGCGCTGACCGAAATGCGACGGAATTCGGTGCTTATCGACGAACCTGTCCGGAATGTGCTGGAAAACCGTCTTGCCGTTCTGGATGAGTTGCTGACCATGAGACGTCTCGGGAACTCTTCTCCGGCGAAGGCCATGGAGATGATAGAGTCCATAGCCCTGGATCAGGATGCCTATCTGAATTCTCTTGGCCTGATGTTCTCGATGCGTCACCCGGCTCTGTCAGACTATCTCAGAAGCAGGCAGTTTTCCACATGGGAGATAGGGTACTGCAGTCTGTATTTCATGGGCTACAAAGGTAAGGACATCGGGAATATCCTCAGCTCTAGCAGGTATTACAAGATCAACAGTGCCATCAGGAAGAAGCTTGGCCTGGGCCCTACCGAGACGAATCTGGATATCTATCTGAAGAATCTTTCCTCCGGAATCGAGTCGTCCGGAGGCAGGCAGCCTGCCGGCAGTGAATAATTGCCGCCAGTCATAAATTTTCCGTCGGAAGGAAGACTTTTTCTTTTTTATTATATCTAACATATTGGTAATGAACGCACATTCATTACCAATATGTCAAACTTATTTTTTGTCCGGCAAACTATTCAGCGGTAATTTTGCACCCTGTTATTTTATTTTTTTATATGATCGGGAATGAATTTTTTTGCAGGATGGGGGTCTCCCTCATTGTGACGGGAATGCTCCTGTCGGCAAGTCAGGATGCTGTTGCGCAGGAAAGGCAGGAGACAGACGGGGAGTATGAAGTGTCAGGACTGGTCACGGATGAATTCGGGAATCCGCTCGCCGGGGCTGCAGTCATTGTCCGCGGACAGCCGGTGTCTGACGGCGTGATCACCGATGTGGACGGGACTTTCAGCATCATGGCCCCTCCACGGCCGGTGCTCATGATATCTTATGTCGGCTACCGAGATGTGCGGTATCCGATGGGAAACAGGAAAAAAGTCACTATCGAAATGGAGGAAGACACCGAGTATCTCGATGATGTCGTGGTCATCGGCTACGGTACACAGAAGAAATCGGATCTGACAGGCTCCATAGCATCCGTGGATTCCAAGGATATCAGGAATCTGCCTGCGCGTTCCATGGCGGAAGCCCTGCAGGGAAAGGTCGCCGGAGTGATGGTATCGAAGAATGACGGTACGCCGGGCAGTACTTCCGATATCGTCATCAGGGGCGTGGGGTCCATCAACGGGCTGAATCCGCTCTTCGTGATAGACGGAGTGGCAGTCGGCAATACTGCTGACTATAACCTCAATGACATAGAATCCATAGAAGTCATCAAGGATGCCAGTGCCGCCGCGATATACGGTTCCAGGGCTGCCGGAGGCGTGATATTGGTGACTACGAAGACCGGAAGGTACAACGCCGCCCCTCGCCTTTCATTTTCAGCAAGGGTGGGTGTACGTTCCCTATCCGATATGTACACTCTTCTCGATACGCAGGATTTCGTCAGGGTCAAACAGGCTCTTGGGGAGAACAATTCCATATTCAACGATCCTGCATCCCTGCCTTACACCGACTGGCCGGAGGAAATATACAGGGACGGGATAGAGCACAGCTACAACCTTTCCCTGTCAGGGGGCAGCGGAAAGATCCGGTACTATCTGGCCGGAGCATACGAACGCGAAAACGGTACCCAGCTGGAAAGCTATTGGGAGAGGATTTCAGCCAGACTGAATGTGGACTATGCCGTGAACAAGGCTGTCACCGTGGGAAGCCGCATATATTTCGCAAGGATCAGGACAAATCCGTACACCCTATCCTTCCCGTGGGTATCCATACCTTATATCACCGTGAAAAATCCTGACGGTTCCTGGACCGGAGTTCCTTCCGGAGTGGACACCGATGCCGGGAATCCGCGGGCGGACATCGCGAAGCATCATTACAAATCATCGGATCTGGCCGGGAATGCGGACCTGTATGTGGACTGGAACATTTGGGACGGACTGAAACTCAATGTCACCGGAGCGGCCCATCTCGGCGGAGGCTTTGATGACAACTACAGTGAATCCAGCAACCTGCGCCGTACTCCGGAAAGTGACAGCTATTCCAAATATCTGGACTATGCGGAGGAATATACCTTCACTTCTACGCTGTCTTACGGGAAAAAGTTCGCCGGCAAGCATGATTTCTATGTGATGGCAGGTTTTGAAGCCAAGAATGCGAACTATTCGTATCTGAGTGCCGGCGCGACCGATTTTCCGATAGACAATCCGCAGTCTTTCGCCCTTTCCACCGTCGATGACAGGACTGCATCCGGCACACTCAGCTATGACAGGTTCCTGTCGTTCTTCGCCAGACTTACATACAACTACGATAACCGCTATTTGTTTTCAGCTAATTTCAGGAGAGACGGCTCTCCTAAGTTCGGCCCTACCCACAGGTGGGGAAATTTCCCATCCTTCTCTGCCGGATGGAAGATCTCGGAAGAGCCGTTTTTCAAAAAATGGAAACAGAATTGGTTCAGTTCACTGAAACCGCGTGTCAGCTGGGGTATTCTCGGAAACGATACGGCTCTGGCCAGCTATTCGTATCTGGCATCGTTCAGCAACGTGACCCTGCATTCTTTCGACGGAAGTTCGGCCGTAGCGGGATACAACAACGCCAAGGTCATAAATGAAGATATCAGGTGGGAATCCATACAGACACTTGACATCGGTCTGGACATGGAATTTTTCAAGAACAGGCTTGCCGTCTCGTTCGACTGGTATCAGAGGATCACGAAAGACATGATCTATGCTCTTTCCGTTCCGAATTCTTCCGGAATCACCAGACCGTCATCACTGGGTACCATGGCGACCATGCCGGTGAATCTCGGGCGCATCGACAACACCGGATGGGAACTTCTGGTCAGCTACAGGAACAATGTCGGCGGTTTCAATTACGCTGTCAGCGCGAATGTGTCGCAGAACAGGAACAGGGTCGTGGACCTCGGCCTGCCGACAGCCTATATTTACGGTGGCGGCGGCCATCCGTTCACCGGTACAAGTCCGTGCAAGACTGTGAACGGCATGCCTATAAGCAGCTTCTGGGGACTCAGAACAGACGGGATGATCACTTCCCAGGCCGAGATCGATGAATTGAATGCCAAGGCCCGGGCCAATGGTCATGAGTATTATCACCAGCGTCTGACCGGAGTCGGAGACTTGAAATTCGTGGATTTGAACGGAGACGGCACCATAGATGACAATGACCGTACATTCATAGGAAATCCGTGGCCGGAAGCCCAGTATGGTTTCAACATCACTCTCGGCTATAAGGGGATAGACTTCATCGCCGACTTTACAGGAGTTGCCGGAAACGATATCATGAATCTCGCCAAGGCCTATACCCAGAATATGGTCCAGAGCTCGAACACCACTCCTGAGATATTCAATGCATCGTATTTCCTCGGGAACGGCATGACTGACCGTCCGCGTATTTCGGCTGTGGATGCCGAAAACGGCAATGCCATAGTCAAGGATCCTAACAAGAACTACAGTACCTATTCCGACTATTTCATCGAAGACGGATCATACCTGAAGCTGAAAAACATCACTCTGGGCTACACATTCCCGCGCAAATGGACCCGGAAGGCGAAGATAAACAGGCTTCGCATATACGTGACAGGCAGCAATCTGCTGACATTCACGAAATTTTCGGGTCTGGATCCTGAATTCGCCGGTGCAGCGAAGACTGCTTACGGTGTCTATTACGGCAGTACTTATCCTCAGACCAGAATGGTCGCGTTCGGTGTGGATATCTCATTTTAGCGACGTCATTGATTTATTGGAATATCGAAGATATGAAAAGAATACTGTATAATATAAAGGTATCGCTTCTGGCATTGGTTCTGGCCGGGACGATGTCCTGCCAGAACTATCTGAACCTTACAGACCCGGAGTCGTTGTCCGACGGTAACTTTCCGACCAACATCGACCATATCGGCCTGATCGTGAATTCTGTGTACGGTGTCCAGCATCACTGGTACTTTCTCGGGAATTACTGGGCCGGTTATGTGATGTACTGTCTGGACCATACTATCGACATGCAGTGGCATAACGACCAGGAGTGGATAGACATTTCTGCCGGGGAAGTGAAAGCCGGTAACGTGAAGGTCACGGATCCTTGGACGGGACTCAGTCTGGGAGTATACTATGCGAATTCGGCACTGGAGAAGATTTCCCTGTACCGCCAGAACGCACAGCCGGCTGAGGCGGAGGCTCTGGACAACTATGAAGGCGAATGCCTTTTCTTCCGTGCCTTCTACTGGTGGCACATGCTTTCTCTTTATGCGGAGCCGGATATGGACGGAGTGGGAATTCCGATCATAAAAGCCGTGCCTAAGGATCTCGAATCCATGTACGTTTCCCGCGAGACGACAGGGGACGGGTATGCCGCCATCATCGGAGACTTGCTGGCCGCCGAAAAGCTCATCACGCAGACCGACCCTCACAGGGTGACGTTGTGGGCCGTGAAGGCTTTCCTGGCGAAAGCGTACTTCTTTACCGGCGATACCGCCAATGCAAAGAAATATCTGGAAGACTGTATCATGAACAGCGGGAAGTCTCTGGTGTCGTTCGAGAATTACCGGATGATGTTCAACGGCTATGATGCCTATGAATACAATTCCGAATCGTTCTACGAGGTCGGAAACACGGCAGACCCTACGGGCGGAGCTGCATACGGTTCACCGAATACGGGTTCGACGCTTTCCATGTATTATCCGCCGTTCTGCATAAACCCTGCAGGGGAGAGGATAGCCATGTCATACGGAAACCAGTACATGCATGACCGGAACCTTCCGCGTTTCGGCTATACTGATCCTGCGCCTCTCTCTGATGAAGTGCTGGTTTCTCCTGAACAGGAGGACGGGGAATATTCCCTGTCGGAGACTTATCTGGCCCGGCAGGAAGAATACCGGGAGAAACTCGGTACTCCTGAATACGATTATGAGAACTGGCCCGACCCGAGACTCTTCGTATGCTCTCTGGAGCCTTTCATCGATTCCGTGCAGATGACCATAGACGGGGTGAAGGCATACAGGAAGGTCGCGCAGGTGGAGTTCGGGAAATGGTGGGAGATGGATCCGTCTACAGGAAACGACCCGCAGACTTTCTACGGCTGGCCTGTCCGGAAATACAACTTTCTGGACGGACACCTGCTGGATGAAACCAAGAACGTGGCCGGATACAATATCTATTTCATCCGTCTGCCTGACATTTATCTGATGTATGCCGAACTTCTGGCTGCCGAAGGACGCGATGCCGAGGCTCTGGAGTATGTGAACAAGGTGCACAGGCGTGCCTACGGCTATGACCCGGACCAGACTTCCCCCGTGGATTATGCCAGTCTGCAGGACCGGACGAAGACTGTGGATCCGGAAGACCATCTGGCGGACAATCCTCTGCTGTACGAAAGATGGGCGGAACTGTTCGGGGAGATGAGATGGTGGGAGGATGTACGCCGCCTGCGGCTTGGTGCGGAAGAAGCCGGCTATTATAAGACGGTTTCCGGGCCGGGGGCCGCGAAAACCAATATCGTCTGGAAAGAAACGAACTATGCCATGCCGATACCTACATCCGAATTCGAGTCCAACCCTTCATCCGGTATGGTCCAGACTCCGGGATATTGATGGAAAATTTTTGCCGGACAGATGATATTTAACGTCAGTTCGACGAATTACTTTACTCTGTACCAGAGATTTCGTCGAACTGACATTACGATTTCTTCGAAATCTCTTTCCTTTTACGTGTCACCCCACCTAAATCCTCCCCTACGTATGGGAGGACTTGCCTACGGATTCGTTCCACGAATCCTCTAAAAGAGGTAGTTCTCTGAAATTCACTGCGTTCTTTTCATCGAACTCACGTTATTTATTAATTTTACGGCTCATTAAGGTAACATTGGGTAAGCGTCTCCGGAATGCCGTATCATGATAAAAAAAGCAAGGATATTGCCCCTGCTCATTGTTTTTTCCATCGGTCAGGAAGTAGGTGCCGATAGACTTTCGGGGAAGCAGTCCGCTGGAGGATGTCCGCTCTGTTGAGGATGTCGGAGAGATATTCGAAGAAGTTTATCCCGTGGAGCCGGCAGGAACATGCCAGGGAGTAAAAGACGCATCCCTGTTTTGCCCCGGCGTGGCTGCCGAAGAAGAGGGAGTTTCTTCTTGATATTGATATGTACCTGTTGATTCTCTCGATGAGGTTGTTATCCCACGCGTAGTCACCGCCGGAAGGTATGGCCTCAATGCCATCCCACTGGTTGAGCATGTAGTTTGCGGCCCTGTACATTTGGGATTTTGGGGGATACTTCTCCGGCTGCGACTTGATTCCGAGCAGAGCCTCCTTTATCTGCGAGAGTATCGGCGGGGCATATTCCCGACGCCATTTCAGATTGTCCTCCGCCGTCCACCCGTCTGTCCCGATCCTGTGCCTGTGCTCGTTCTGATAGATTCCGTTCGCCAGGGATAGTATCCTGTCCGCATCGGGATTGCCCTTCATCTCGAGGAACTCTCTCTTGCAGTGCTGGAGGCAGGCAAGCCTCAGTATCTTCCCTCCGGAGCGGGCGGCGACTTTCCTGTATGCGGCAAGGCCGTCTGACTGTATCGTGCCGCTGTAACCCTCGAGTTCCTTTAGGATAACCTCCTCGCTGCGCGAACCGTCGTCGTAGAAGAAGTAGACGAGTCCCAGATGCACTGCGGCGATTACCCAGACATAGCCCTTGCGGCTTCCCCTGCCGTCATTCCGCTCCCTGTCCACAAGAACCTTGTGATAGGTCTCGTCGCAGCCCAGGTAGCTGTCTTCCCTGACGGCCTCCCGCATCGCCCTGTAAAGATTGTCAAACAGGGCGGCGGTCTTCTTCAGAAGTCCGTGGGCGGTCTGTTTGTCTATATTGAAGCCGTTCTCGCCGAAGTATGCCACGATGCGCTCCACGGGCATCGAGTACAGGTAGCGGAGTTGGGCTATGCCGGCGATGAACGAACCGTCGAAGCTGGAGTTCTGGAGAGGGGCAAGAGGTGCCCTGGCACTTACCAGCCTCTCCCCGTCCTTCATCGTATGGATGTGATACACGTCCTTGATGAACCTCGGCGGTATCATCCTGTAGCGGACAGCGTCCCTTGTGCTGGACGGGACGTGCCCTTCCATGCCCGGAGGATACACCTCATGTTCCACCGTCTCCACCTCGAAGTTCATCTTGCGTCTTGCCCCGTTATTGCCCCTGGCTTTGCGCTCCGCCTCTTTCCTTGCCGTCTCCACGGCGCTCCCTGGAGCCTCGGGGACAGGACGTTGTTTTTCCGATTTCTTTTCGGCAAGTCTGGACATGCCGCGCATCTGGTTCCGCGCCTTCTCCAGACTGCTGTCGCGTTCCTTCAGCAGGGACTCGAGATTGGCGATGGTTGCCGACATCGACTTCATGCTTGCAGACATCTCATCAATGGTGAGTCTCAGCTGTGAAATCGTCGCATTCGATGCCGCCAGCTGAGACTCCAGAAGTTTGATTATCATGTCCTTTTCCATACATCTAAGGTACGGAAAATAAACGACAATTCCAACGGTTTGATGAATTTATTTCATTGATTGCCAAAAGTTTATCTGCAAATAAGCCGCGCCCTGTAGCGTTTCCGGAACTGTACGCTTTCAAGCGAGACCCCTGACATTATGATACGGGGGTAAAAACGAAATGTGTAGGGTAGGGGAGTGTATGTGAAGTGTGTAAGTATTTGGTTGAGTGTGGGTAAGGAGAATTTGAGTAGGGGAGTGCAGTCAAAACGAAATGTTACTTTGCTTTACATTCGCGTAACATTTCAGGCCGATTTTGAAGGGTCCGTTCAAGTTGAATGTTACATTAACCGGAGATATTGATATATCAGGCGCAGAAAAACGCAAATTAGGCCGCTATAAGGGCAATTATAACCTTTATGGCGGCTTAATTGTATACCGTTCAAACGGCATTAAAATGCCCTTAAAAATTCATTGCGTTCTCGGCACAAAAATAGTCTCTCAAAAAGGTGATTTCTTAAGGTTAGGGTTACATTTAGGGTGACACTTAGGGTTACACTGTGAAAGCCTGTCAAAACGAAATGTGCGTGTTAGGGTTACATTTAGGGTGACAAAATTTGGAAAAATATGAGCGATTTGAGGGGGTATAATGCCCAAAATATTTATTAAATCGGCTAAAATGAGCGGATATAGACCCCCTTATGACTGTAAAAATGGTATTTGAATTAAAGGTTAATCGTCGTTTAGTCAGATGGTTAGCCTTTAACTATATTCTGGAATGCGTGTGTGAGGTATTATTTATCCCATAGTATTGAATCGGATGCTTGCTTTAATCAGAGCAAGAGCCCGAATTGAATTCCACGGAATGTCCTGTGGTGCATAACTGGAATTGCGACTGACAAGAGTCACTTTCTGGGGGTCAATGGCTTTTTGGATGTATTTAATCGCAACATAGTCATCCCCATCAAGGGAAAATGCAACGAGATACATTTCGCCCCATAATATATTGTCCACGGAAACTTTTTTATATAGGATGATGTCTCCAGACTGGAGAATAGGCTGCATGGATTCTCCGAACACATACAAGGCCCCGTCACATCGGGGTAGATTCGGGATTTGGATCTGTCCAATTGGTATGTCGGAACTCGTGTCGTCAAATAGTGCCAGAATTCCAGCTTGAGCTGTAATTCTATATAATGGTACTGTTTGAGATTCTATATTGTGGTCAGTTCGTAATGAAAAAGTGTTTTTTACACTAACTTCTGTATGATTTCCCTTTTCTGCGTTGCCGTCACCTGTTATCAACCAATCAAGCGAAATGTTTGGATATGTGGCGATAAATTTCGCCAAAATGTCTTCTGTAATTCCTGTTTTAGATTCCAACGTCCCGCGTGATACGCCAATTTTTGCATAAAATTCGCGTTTGCTAATCCCCAAAGAATCAGCATATTGAAGAATTCTCTGTTTTATTGGCGAAATCTTTTGTTCTTTTTCTTGCATAATGGCGAAATCTTTTGTTATATTTGCGGAACTTCTTTTAGGGAAGTGTGGCAAAGGTACGAACAATTAAGAAGAAAACAATAAAGCTAAAAAGTATGAGAAAGTACATCAGTGTAAAGCCGGAAATCATCAGTTCACTTGCAGCGAAATACGGCATAACTCGCCGGGCTGTATGGATGGCTCTTTCATTCCTTACAAAGAACGAAAGAGGAAACAACATCAGGAAGGATGCAATGGCATCGGGAGGCCGGTACATAGAAGATGATTTCATTCCGAACTGTCAGACCGAATTTCGTGCGGATGGTATGCACCAGCGGTTTGCTGCCGGAGTGGAGGTTATCATGAGAGGCAACACCATGAGTCTGATTGTTCCAGGGATGGAGCCGGAGAATTATGTGGATGTGGATCTGCATTCATGGGGCAATATTCTGGAGCGGGCGCAAGCCATTTCAGAGAAGAAAAAGTTTGAATCAATCAATAAATAATCACGATCATGACCAAAGACAATTATTAGAAAGCACTGGAAATCATTTCCCAGAACCATTCAACTGAAATAAAGATCAACCTTCCGTCCAATGGCTTTGTCGGGGACACCCTCGGGATATCAGAATTCAATCTCACTATCACACGGTGTTGCGCATCTGTGGTTGATCACCTGATAAAATCAGGATATGTCCTCTCAATGACAAAGGACGGTTTGAGTGTAGACAAATATTAACAAATGCCGGGATACGCTGTGAAGCGCTTTGTGTACAACAGTTTGATTTTTCCACATGATAGTTCCATTAGGTACACTCCCGGATAATTTCCCGTATAGCTCAGTTGGTAGAGCAGTCCAAACCTGCAAGGCAGGAGGAAGTGTCTCTGGTTCGAGTCCGGATGCGGGAACCAATCAGAAAGAAAATGGAAGTATTCAACAACATACTGTGCGTGACGGTCAGTGAATTGACGGGTGGCGAGGATGGAGAAGAAGTGATGTCTTATAACAATTATAAGCAGTTATGTGCTCGTGATCGCGTGACTGTTGTCCGTCCAGGCAAAGGAATGGACAGTTACGCCCTTGTCGAATGGACTTCCATTCCGGAACGGTTCAAGAGAAAATTCATAGCCAAATACGGAGATCCGGAGAAGAAGATGAGAGAGCAGGACGGGATCCTACAATACGACCAGGCCGCAAGGGAGTTCTTTGCGGAATATCGGCTGCCAGACGGCAAGGAACTGAAATCAGAGACCCAGTCTGAATATGTCATCAATGCGTCTGTGCTCAACAGGCTGATCGATAGGTACAACAGGCAACGCAGCTGCCGTAACATGGCAGGGAACTCCACCCCGATATCCTGGGAAGGTATTCTTGCAGAGTGCGAGAGACTGCGTGATGAATACGGACATACTCTTCCGAAAAACAAGGCCAGGCTGCAGGATAAAATGCGCCAGTACCGGAGTCAAGGATATCAGTGTCTGGTATCTGGGAAATTGACCAACATAAATGCCGTGAAGCTTATGCCGGACGGGCAGAGACTGGCGATTGCGCTCAAGCGTTCCCGTGTACCGGTCTATACCAATATGCAGATTTTCGAGAAGTACAATGAACTGGCTCTGGACAAAGGCTGGAAACCGCTCAAGTCCCCTGCCACTATGACCCAGTTCCTGAACCGCCCGGAAGTGAAGATCCAGTGGTTTGATGCCACAAACGGGGAACTTGCTGCGAAACAGGTGTATAATCGTCAGAATGTCACGATAATGCCGGACAAGAGGGATTCCATTTGGTACGGTGACGGAACAAAACTCAACCTGTTCTATAAGGTATATACTCCGCAGGGCTACAAACTTGCCACACTCCAGGTCTTCGAGGTTATTGACGCATATTCTGAATGTTTCATAGGGTATAACATTTCGCAGACCGAATGTTTCGAGAGCATGTATGAGGCATACAGGATGGCCATTGAGCTGACCGGCCATCTTCCTGTAGAACTCATATATGACAACCAGGGCGGCACCAAGAGAGAAGACGCAAAGGAGTGGCTGAGGAAACTTGCTACCTGCAGCCGGCCGACTGCCCCGTACAATGCTGCCTCAAAGTCCATAGAGTCAATATTCGGCCGTTTCCAGAGGCAGGTACTGCACAAGTATTTTGGATATACCGGAGGCAATATCACAAGCAAATCCGAATCATCCAGGCCGAATATGGAATTCATCGAGGCAAATGTGAACAGTCTCCCGACATTCGAGGAACTGTGCGGCATATATGCGGAAGCACGCCAGGAATGGAATCACTTGAAACATTATAAATACGACAGGCCGAGGGTGGAACTTTATGAGAGTTCCAGAAATGATGAGTCAGTAGTGCTGACCGATGCGCTCCGGCGTGATCTGTTCTGGGTGACATCCCAGAAGGAGTGCAAGTTTACCGCACGGGGACTTCAGATTACAATCAACAAACAGAAATACATCTACGATGTTTACGGGAAAGACGGTTTTACAGACATGGCTTTCCGGCGCGACAATACAGGCAGAAGTTTCTATGTGCAGTATGATCCGCACGACATGACCAAAGTCAGGCTGTGCACTAAAGATGACTACGGATATCAATGTGTGGCTATCGGGGAACCGTATGTTACCACCCACAGGGCTATGCAAGACCAGAAAGAGGGAGAGAGGGCATTCCTGTTCAAGATGATAGATACGAACAAACTGGAGCGCGTAAGACGGCATATCAATGGGCTGCAGCTGGAAATGGAGCATGGGGTTGCCCCGGAACAGCACGGACTTGTTACGCCAAGACCGAAAGGTATTTCAGACAAGGAATATGAATATTATGCGGATCTGATCCGTGCTGAACAGGACGGTATCCATGAGTCCGGCAACGCTATCCCTGTAGCGGTCGGCCAGCAGGAGAAGGAGATCTCAAATATGACCTTTGACCAGATAAAGGCCCTTGACAGAATGTAATCCACAAAAATCAATAGTTATGATAAACACAGAACAGAAAGAACAGATCAGGGCAAGGCTTGAGACCTATGTAAAGCGTTACCCTTCGCAGACAAAGGCCGTGAATTCCCTCAAGGGAACATCAGCCGGGACAGTATCATCAATCCTGAACAGGAAATGGGAGCTCATTTCGGAGGATATGTGGATGAAGCTATCGTCGCAACTGGACAGTGCATCGGAATGGCAGCTGTGCCGTACATCCGCATTCAATTCCCTGATGCTCTATATGCAGGATGCAAAGGATGAAAGCAATGTTATGTGGGTAACCGGCCCGGCAGGGATAGGCAAGAGTACTGCAGCCGGTGTATTCTGCCGGGAGCATAAGAATGTTTTTCTTGTCACTTGCAGTGAGGATATGCACAAATCTGACTTCATCAGGGAGCTCGCTTCAAAAGTGGGTGTTCGGTCAATAGGAATGACTGTCCGGGAGACTCTTGCTGCCGTTATCGATGCGCTTGTAAGGATGGACAGCCCTCTTCTGATCTTCGATGAAGGCGACAAACTGACTGATACGGTGCTGTACTACTATATCAGTCTGTACAATGCTCTGGAGGACAAATGCGGTATGATATTCCTTTCCACCAATTACATCCAGGAAAGGATGCGCAAAGGACTGAACCGTGGCAAAAAGGGCTATGATGAGATAGACAGCCGTATCTGCAGGAGATTCGTCCCTCTTGATCTTGTGAATTCAAATGAGGTCGAGGCTATATGCCAGGCCAATGGCCTTCTTGACACGGCAGCTATCCGGACAGTGAAACAGGAGGCGGCGTCATGCGGCAACGACCTCCGGAGGGTCAAGAAATCAATCCATAAAGAGCTGAAGAAACTCTCTTTGAAGGATGCTCGATAACCGTTCAAACAGTGTTCAAATGAAGAGATCACTATCAGCGAGTCAAGTCATCAGCATAAGGCATCGTACTATCACTTTGTCCGGTGAATGGGAAAAATGTATTGGAACGATGAACCGTCATGGGGTGGTTTTCTTTTGGGGGAATTCAGGTAACGGAAAGACTTCGGCTGTCGTCAGTCTGAGCAAGGAGTTGGCAGCATTCGGGAAGGTGCTTTACATTCCACTCGAAGAAAAGTTCAGCCTGTCATTCCAGAACACACTCAAGCGTTATGGATTGATTGAATGCGGCTCCAGATTCCAGGTGCTGGACAGTTGTACGATAGAAGAACTTGAGGAAAGGCTTTCCAGACCAAAATCACCGGAATTCATAGTCATAGACTCTTTCCAGTATATGCAAATGACTTACAGACAGTATATATCATTCAAAGAAAAATATTCAAACAAGCTCCTGATATTCGTCAGCCATGCAGATGGCAGACAACCTCTCGGACGCGCTGCCAGAAGTGTAAAATATGATGCGGACTTGAAAATCTGGGTGGAAGGATACAAGGCATTCAGCAAGGGCCGTTTCATTGGGGAGACCGGCGAGGCTGTCATCTGGCAGAAAGGGGCTGAGGACTATTGGGGAATCAAAAAACAGGAGGAACAAAAATGAAACAGTTGCAACAGAAGATCAGAAGAATGGGCATGGATCTTATGACCCAGTTTGAAAAGATGGCCAAAGCAAACGGGTTATTCAAGGAGGGTATCGGCAAGTCTCTTACAGAAGTTTTAACTCCTATGATCGGGAAGTACTTCATCAGCGGGGCAGGATGGGCAATCAGGCACCAGTGGAACATCACTTCCCCGGACTGCAAACCTGCTAAAGATGAGGATATCCTTATGAGTGTATCGGGGAAACTGGAAGTCGGTAAGGGTCGGGATCTTATGTCGAAAGGTGCGGAATACTGGATGGCTATCCCCAAAATAGAAATCAACCAAATGACAGAAGATATGAAAAAATGTTTTTTCGAAGAGAGTACTGGAAGGTATACAGAGACATTGGCGGCAGCCAAAGGTCATGCCCTGCAGAAGCGAATGAGCCCTAAAGTATATCGCATCTGGAAGAATGGTGATAAGGTCATAGGCAAAGCACTCATATATGCCTATGGCGAAAGTGTCGCCACAATTAAAAAAGCAGATGCCTGTATCGCAAAACAGATTGAGGAGGACAGGAAATGAAAGCAATACAAAACTTTGAAGACATCGAAAACCTGAAGACGGATGACAGATTGATTAGACTCGGAGGAGGATGTGTATTTTATTACCGTTTCCTCTGTTTCCATCCGAGGGTCAAACAATATGTAATCCTCCTGGATCATTGCGAGCAACCAGTTAGACTATATTGCCCCATGATGTATGGTTGTTTTTATACGGATTATACGCGTAGAGAAATTCTGGAATACCAAAAGGATTATGCCTTAAAGGAAGCCAAAGCAATAGAGCGATCGTTGGCTACGTTTGAAATTTTATGACCTACTTGGGAAAAGATAGACAGACAATTCAAGGAATGGTATGAGAAGGAAAGCAAATAATTTCGGAAGGTTCTATGTGCTGGCGAAGAAGAATCCGGCCATAGACAAGGAATCCATGGTTCTGCAGTACACTGACGGGCGGACTACCCATCTTCGGGAAATGTATCAGGATGAATACAATGAAATGTGTGATGCGCTGGAATTCGGCCCGAATGGGGTCAACAAAGCAGCAAGGTCAGAGACTCTCAGACGGTTGCGGTCTTCAGTGCTGCTGCGTATCGGCAGGCTCGGCATCAATACAGTGGACAACTGGGCCGGCATTGATGCGTTCTGCATGTCTCCGAGGATAGCCGGCAAGAAGTTCAGGGAACTGACGGAAACTGAACTTGACTCCCTTGTGAAGAAACTTGAAAGTATCATCAGGAAAGGCGGGCTCAAGTCTATGGAGCCGGAAAAGAAAACCCCTGAACCGATATATGTTCATATACCGTATAGACCGAGCAAACACCTCTCATGATTGAAAGTTTAACAATCAAAAATCAATTTTGTTTATCATGGAAACTAACACAGTACAGATGACGGATGCGGAACTGGAGCAGTTCCGGGCATTCCAGGTCGAGCAGCAGAAGAAGGCTGCTGAGGCCAAGGCAAAGGAAATGAGGAACACCTATCGGGAAATGGTGGATGAAGAAATTGACGCTGCCGTTCCCGAACTGGTGACAATATCTCAAGACATCAGGTCCGTTAAGAACAAGGTCATCGAGAATTTCAGGTCTATACTTGAAATGAAGAAGGAAATGTTCCGGATGCAGAAGGGTAAGGATATGGACGTCAGGTCCCATACATTCACCAATACACGAGGAGACAGTCGTATAACGCTCGGCAATTATACCACTGACGGATATCTTGATACTGTTGATGAAGGAATTGCCATTGTCAGGGAGTATATAGAATCCCTTGCTGCAAATGATGAATCAAGGGCGCTTGTCGGGATGGTCCTGAAGTTGCTTGCAAAAGACCAGAAAGGCAACCTGAAGGCTTCCCGGATAATCCAACTCAGAAAGATTGCGGAGGAGAGCGGGAATGACCGCTTTATGGAAGGAGTGAGAATCATTGAGGAAGCCTACAGACCTGCCATATCCAAGCAGTACATAAGGGTCGAAATCAAAGATGCAAACGGGATGTGGAAGAATATCCCTCTTGGAATGACAGAAGCATAGGAGGCATATTATGGGAAGGCAAGGATTATATTACGCTACATTCCGGCTTGAGAAGTCCGGATTCAAACCTGTGACTCTGCAGGGGATGTATGAACCGAGCGGCAAGATGTCTGCTCCGGAAATGAAAATAGAACTGTACCAGGCAATCCATACAATGCTTAGGGAAAAACTCAAGTCGGACAGGTTCAAACTCAGGCTTACAGGTATAACCAGATTGCAGACAGACTTTGTGTATACCCCTGGCCGTACTGCAAAGAAAACAGAAAAGGAGGCGTGCGATGGAAAAGACAGTGAAGCTTGACCCTAAGAAATCATCAGTCCGATATGTACCGACCAGAATTGCTATATGTAAGGAGTGCGGAGGGAAAGGAGTCATCTATATGGACGGTGTACCGCTTAAATGCACTTCATGCAACGGCTCGGGACGGGTAAAGGTAACATGCCAGGTTATCAGCACCGTGAGCGCATTTGTCCCCGGGAAAGATGATGCAGAAGGGGATCTGACAGTCTGACTGTTTTATATGCCCAAGTGTACCGGGAACCGCTGGAAATCAGTCTCCAGCAGTTCCCGGTACACTTTTTATTGTTACATTTGCATAAAATCTACTGCATGCCAATCCAGATGTCATTACCGTTCACAGAGTTCGACCTGCCACAGTTCGAGCGGCAGGATGTGCGCAGGGTTCCCCGGATGGAGACCCCTGCTCCTGTCCTTGTGAACAGACATGACCGTATCATGAAGCGCAACAGGGTGCTTGTGGCCAGATACTATTACTGGACCGAACTCAAGCGCCGGAGGTTCGATGATACGATCAGGCTACTCTCTGAAAACGAGTTCTTCGTGGATGAGAGAACCGTCACCAATGCCATAATGGAGAATGATGCCTTTTTCAGGTCGTTATGCGATTCAAAGACAGGCAGCCGAAAACTCAGGATGATGTTCCCTGGCTTCGACTGGAACTGATCAGTCCAGGAATGATGTGCTGTAAGTTACCAGCCAGGTCTTGAATCCGGTACTACCTTTTTCCGGAATGGCCCTGATCCTCCTCAATGGATTGAACATCCGTCCTCCGTCCCACCACTGCATAGCCTGGTGCACCCTGTCCAGCACATCCATATATGAAAGTGCCATATCCCTGTATTTGTCCGGGACATTGGAATTGGTCGGTCCGGGGATGTTGAATCCGATTCTCAATTGTATTTCCGCAGTTATGCGCTGTTTCCCTCCGGAGAGGGTATCACATGATGTATATGATATTTCGACAAGGGCACAAGGGAATGCGACGGGAGGCCTTGAGTCCCCTCTTGATGAAAGCTGGCCCATTTCGGCATCTATCCAGCGCAGATCAGGCACTTCCTTTTCCAGTCTGTCGCATACTGCAGTAAAAAGTTCTTTGTACATGTTTTTTCAGATTTCAAGTGATTCGATGAATTTTTCTATCCTGTCATGGATCATGTCGTTCAGTTCTTTTGAGTCCCCGAGGAATTGTCTCTGCGGTATGCTGACATTCCTTGTATGCTGCCGGACATTGACATCCCCATGCCTGGTATGTCTTGTATGGGCAGGAACTGTTACCGGACCGGAATATCCCTCGTTATGCACTCTGGCATAGTCCACCTTGTCGTTTCCGGCTGATATGACCACTTTTTTAGGGGAGACAGATGATGCCCGGATGGAGTTCATCATGGCACCGGAGTCAATCAGCAGCGAGCCTGTCCTTTTTTGTACTCTGGCAGGGGCCCATGGATTGCCGTCAAAGGCCTTCTTTCGGAAGGTTTCGCGGTAGTACTCTGTAGCGGTTTCAGCTATTATTTCTGCTGCTTCAGGTAGTATCCTGTCCGGAAGCGACCGGAGATATCTGTCAAGTTCTTTGAAGTCCATAGAAAATCATTATATTTGCAGTGTCTTCAGACGGGCCATAAGGTAGCTGTTTACAACCTGCAGGAGGTGGGGCACGGACCGGGGCCTAATCGCATGGACAGCCTGCCTGGAGGAAACCTGAGAATGAGCACCGGAACACCGGTGCTTTTTTTATTTTCTGAATACCAGTATCCCATGGCGTACTTTCGGATCCTTTAGTTCGTACCAGGACTTGAACACCATCCTGTCCCCTTCAAGTTTGCAGATGCAGGCTATCGCCCTGCCGTTATAGTATTTTATGGATATCCAGTTGTTCAGCCTTGATTCCGGGTTGTCCCTGTCCTTGTACTCATTGGAGAGCCAGACTTCATCAGGATCGTCCAGAACTTCATTGATGCAGCCCAGCAGATCCTTTCTGAAGGCACGTTTTTTCTTGATGTCAGTCGTATGTACATCATAGTCGGCTTTCTTCATATACCAGGTACGTCCTGCCCGGTCTTTTATCTGCAGTACTCTATCCCCGTCAATAGTGACAGAATGCCCGTCCCACCAGGATTCGGCGGTGCCAGTATAAGGCACCAGATCAGGCCGGCCATTGCCGGTCAGTTTTTTCAGTGACGGCTCCAGACCCCAGTCTGACGGTTTTACCTTATCCATATACTTGGCCGCCATTCCCGGGAATTTGCGGATATACATCTGGTTCTCGTCGAATATGATTGCCCTCTTGCCCCGGTTGATGCCCCAGCCTGACTGTTCGGCCATTTTCCAGTCGTATGACTTGAAGTATTCGTCGACCCGTTTGCGGGACTCCTCAAGCATCTTTTCTGTCACTTCATGACGCATCATTGGCGATACATGGCACCGGCATTTCCAGCCGTTCGGCGGGAAAATCCTGTTCCAGCGCTGGTCATTGAAAGGCAGTATGATTCCATCGAGCGCACGGTGTTCTTCCCTTACTCTCTCGTCCCCGGCGGTCACGTATTTCCAGAATGGAAACAGCTCTCGCTTTTTCATGAGCCTGCGGTAGTCGCTGGCGGCTTCTGCAGTGAGGACTGCGGTTTCATATTCCGTTTTCTGCCACCTGCGGTTGAATGTGTCGCAGATGCTTTCAGCTTCCCGGACGAATTCGTCATAACTTCCGCTTTTACGCAGCGCATCATTGAGGGCCTGTAGTTCTGCCAGGGTCTTTGCTGCGGAGAAATGGAATATGTTCTGCTCAAGTGCAAGGGAGAATGCATCATCGGATGCCATGTAAGTAATGTCGGCATTTGTCAGAATCTGTTTGAATGACGTTTGAACGGCGCTTAAAAGGTCTTTCGCGATGAATCCGAACAGTTCTGTATTCCAATAGTCCTGACCGCCGTATACAGCATTTATGAGCCTTTCCTGCATCGTGTCCCCGTCAGTCATCCTGATGAGGACTCTGCCATCTGATGCCCCGTCCTGCGGGGCTCTCACGAAAAAATCCCTCAGCCTGGCGAACAGAGACCGGTCAGCATTCTTTATGTCAGTGTCACTGGAATCCATCAGCACTCCTTCAACCGGTTCCCCTGTTTTCATTCCTGCGACCGGCTCTCCGTCTTGCGGCACGGGGATGGAATATTTCTCGTGCAGGAAACTCTGGGGGATGTCCATGATTCGGGACAGGCTTACCACATCCGAGACCGAAAGTTGCTCTACCGCTTTAGGGAATATGAACTTGCCTCCGGATACAGGATATCCTCTGGATTCCAGAAGCGGCAGTACCTTGCTGTTGAGCACTCTCTGCACAAAACGGAGGTCGCTCTTGTTCTTGCCTTCCTCTACTTCTTTGTGGACTTCGCCCAGGGAACGGGCCCCCTTGTCGCCCTGTACGGTAGTAAGTGTCTGTCCGAGGATAGTGATGAGTATTTCTTCGTTGCAGGCTTTGCGGAACTGGTCATAAGATCCCCCGTTTCCGGAACTGGATTCCTCGGTCTCGATTTCCGTCTCCTTCGGTACAACCATCCACGGGGCGGAACCTGCCTTGTCGAATGCCTCTTCAAGAAGTTTCCTGCTTTCCGGGTCATAGGCGTTGTATTTTCCGACTCTGCGTGGCATCCCGAACAGCTCCACCCACTGTGACCAGTCCCCGAAACCTCCGCGCTTGTATATGGCGTATGGCGTTGCCTTGAGCAGCAGCCCCCAATCAAGATCCTGCCCCAGAATTATGAGCTGCGGATCTGTGTCATACGGTATCCCTGAAAGGTCATTCTCTCGGATCAGGATTGATTTGGTGCGCAGGTCGATGTGCTTTGCCGGTATTGCGAAAGCGGATATCCCGTCCGGGCCGAAAGTCAGTTCGATTCCGGCTCTGCCGTACATCTTGCATTTGACGATTTCTGTCAACAGTGTCTCCCATGCGGTGCTGTCCATGAGATCTGAAATCTCCTGCACCTCTTCCCCTGATGCATCCTGGAATGTAAGTTCCGCATTTGTGACCGCATCGATTCTTTTCTGTACGGCATCGCTCAGAAGCCCGTCAATCATGATATCCTCGAATAGGTTGTACAGGGACGCAGGTCTTCCGGCATCGGCAGCACGCAGGGCGGCTCTCCATGTCCCGACATCGGAGACCTTGCGTAATGGTGCCTTGATTATAATCTGGTTCATTACCGGTGCATTGTCTTTCCGGTTGTCTTTTCTTGTATCTTCCATATCTGTATTTGATTAAAAATGCTGTGACCGTCTGGGATTGCTGCCGAACAAGTATTGTCCTGCGGTGTCGGGTTTCCCGTCCCCGTCATTGTCTATTACGGGCAGGCAAGGGGTTACTTCCCCTTTCTGTACCTGGCGCAGCCATGATATCGCCCTGTCATATCTGTCCTGCCTGAGCTCCAGTTCGGTCCCTGCATTGCACAGGTTTATGAAATGCCATACGGCGATATCCTTTACGAATATCAGGAGCAGAGAGTTCCGCTCGTCCCCTTTTGCAGAGAAGACCTTGTCCCGGTCGTAATCGCCGAGATATCCCCATGCTTCCTGTACGGCGGCATCAATGGCGGCCGTGATGATGGTCTCGTCCTCTCTGCTGATCACATCCACATTCTCCTTGTACAGATGTGTCTTGAGTTCTTCCGGTGTAATGAATGCCATATCAGTATCTTTTTTTATTGATAGATTTGAGCCCAATGCTGTAGGAATCGGATGAAAGTGTCCCGATTTTCTGGTTTATGATCCATACTCCGCCTTCTATGCAGTCCGGCCCGTCTGCAGGTGATTTCATGGCCCGGTTTACCAGTTTGAACTGTTCCTCGAGCCGTTTCATGTGCGGGTTGTCCTTTTCATCTATGTTCAGCACCAGCTTGCCGAGCCTGTTCAGCGGTTCGAGGTTACCTTCAATCCTGTCGAATTTCTCCGGCTTCGCCCTGGTGTCCGGGATTATTCCAATGAACCCCATTGTCCTGCCCTTTTCATTGAAGAGGGGCACGAATACCTGTTCATAGAAAGGGTCCTGCAGCTTGTTGTTCTCAATGTAGTTGTACAGTTGGGTCTTTCCTCCGCAGTAGTCCCTCATGTCATAGTACCACTGGACGAATTCCTCGTTTACCACATGGTCGAGCCGGCCGGTATAGACATAGAATCGTCCGTCATAGTAGCCGATGAGGAAACATGCCTTGTAAGATGTAGCCTTGTTCTTCGAGTTGGACGGTGCAGGGTCTCCGTATACCACCGCGAACCGGAGCTTTGACAGCGGAGGGCATTT
>CALUQB010000027.1 GCA_944322815.1 uncultured Bacteroidales bacterium
CGACTACTCCTGATCCCCATCTTTCTTCGGCTTTGCGGATGACAAGGTCGCGGCCGAGTTCCCAGTTGAAGTGCAGTTTTTCGGCATTGACCTTGACCGCCGCCTTTATCTGTGCGCTGCGGTATCTGGATTTGAGTTCTTCTATCCAGTTGATGTAATCCTTGTCTATGTTCACATCGTGAATCTTTACTACTGTCGGGGTGTTGTTGTCCATATGCTGTGTCTGTAGTGTCTACTTTGGAAAAAATGTTTAACTGAAAAATTTTTTCCGGGAGATGCGTAGACAGCATCCCAGAAATTCCGGGAAAGAGGCTTGTAGATGACTTCTTCCAATATGGGGTATGCCAGGGAGAGGTATTTTACACGGAATGTCCTTGATGTCCTGTCTATGGAGATGCTGCTGTCCATTCTCAGGATAGGGAAGGGATTGCCTTGATCGTCTGTTTCGTCACGTCGGAATGTTCGGAAACCCATGCGTTCGTAGAATTTCACGGCTGATGGGTTCTGTCACTGATATCCTTCTCTGTAAGGAAATGGTGGCTGGCCCGGACTGATGCCGCCCAAATTGCGAGCAGCGATGTGATGAGTTCCGGAGACCTGAGTTCTTTCCCGATATTTCCGATATTGATCATGATTCTTTCTGTTTTCTGGAAGAAAAACGTTTGAGAGTGACTCGAAATTATTTCTGGATACCCTCAAACGTCTTTTTAAAGTCCGGCCGGAACAGTTTTCTGATGTCAGAACTTGTCCATGAGGTCGCAGATCTTCGCCCTTACTTCGTCAATAGTGCCTGTCCCGTCGATCTCGTGGTATTTGCCGTTTTCTTTATAATAGCCTACCAGCGGTTCCGTCTTGTCATGATAGGTCCTGATTCTGTTGGCAATGGTCTCGTCATTTGCATCATCGGCCCTGCCTTCGATGGATGCCCTGTGTTTGATACGTTCCTTGATCATTTCATCAGGGATCATGATGGAAACCACAGCAGTGACTTCTTCGGAAGTCTTGGCGAGCATCTTGTCCAGAGAGGCGGCCTGTGCCGTAGTGCGGGGGAATCCGTCGAGAAGGAAGCCGTCCACGTCCTTGACCGTCTTGAACTCTGATTCTATCATGCCTTCCACTATTTCATCCGGAACAAGCGCTCCTGCATCGATGAGGGATTTGGCTTTGAGACCAAGTTCGCTTCCGGCGGCGATTTCCTTGCGGAGAAGTTCGCCTGTGGAGATATGGCGAAGATTGTATTTTTCAACCATTGCTGTAGCCTGGGTGCCTTTACCTGCTCCCGGAGGCCCGAAAAGAATATAATATTTCATTGTCTGTATGTTTTGTAACGTTTCTATTCAGATGTATAAGTGTTTTTATTGTTTGGTTTCTGTCTCTGGAAAATCTTGTGCTTCCGGGTCGAGAATGTATATGTCCTTGAAATTTCTCCCCAGTTCATTGTAGTCCAGTCCGAACCCTACGATAAAGTCATTCGGTATTTCCATGGCTATATATTCCGGGTGCAGGTCTTTCCGGCATGAATCAGGTTTAAGAAGCATGGTGCATATGCAGGAAGACGCGGCTCCTTTTTCAGCAAGGATTTTCTGAAGTTCCATGATGGTATTCCCGGAGTCCACTATGTCTTCCACGATAATGATTCTCCTGCCTGTGATGTCGGCTGTAAGTCCCATCACCTGTCTGACCTGGCCGGTACTGCTGGTGCCGCTGTATGAAGAAAGCTTGATGGATACGACTTCACAGTTGAACCGGAGCCTTTTCATCAGTTCGGCAGTGAACATGATGGATCCGTTGAGGACGCATAGCAGGATAGGGATGTCCGTGCAGCCTTCGAAATCAGCATTTACCTGGTCTGCAACAGTATCTATGGTCTTCTCGATTTTTTCATAAGGAATGAATGTCTTGAAAGTCTTGTCGAAAAGTTTGATACGCTCCATTGTCGCTGTTTTTACAAATATTCGCAAAATTAACAAATAAGTCGGAAGCTTCTTTAAATATTTCGAAATTTCTTATGTCGGATGTTTTTTCCCGAATCATGTCGCGAAAAAAAAGAAAAAATTACAAAAAAAGAAAAATTCAGGTGCGACAACATAGTGAAACAACATTCACAAGTAAAAGAATGTGTAGCTTCGCATTCCGTAGGAGTGATAAATGTATTGATGATGACGGATATGCGGAGGTGGATATTGATGGTATTCCTGATCGCTGCGGTGCAGGTTTCAGGCGCGGATGATGACGGGGAGTTCATGAGAGCTGTCCTGGCACTCACCGGATGCCTGAATGTGGAAGAACTTGACGAGTATGATGTGGAGAGATATTCTGACTTTTATGTAAATCCTCTTGAAATCAACAAGGCACCGAAGTCCAAGCTTCTCTCCAGCGGCCTGTTTTCATCCTATCAGGTTGCAGTCCTGACAGATTACAGAGAACTTTCCGGAGATATACTCTCTTTTGAGGAGCTTTCATCCCTGGATGGTTTCGGTTATGATTTCGTGTCTGCACTACGTTATTTCGTGAGTCTGGAATCGTCTTCTCTGCCTGGGCATTCATCATCATCTTCTGCTCCTGTCAGGAATTCGGCCACATTGAAATCAGGAGTCAGGAATACCGGAGTAGGTTTTTCCCCTGAAGGCATGTATGCCGCGAAATACAGGATAGCTGCAGGCGGGTATTTCGAGGCCGGAATATCCCTGCGTAGCTCATGGCAGGACAAGCATTTTCCTCCTGAAAAATATTCCTTTTTTGCGGCTTATTATGGCCGGCGCTTTCCCGGAAAGGTGATTTTAGGTGATTTCAGTCTGCGTTTCGGTCAGGGATTGGCCTTGTGGCCGGGGTTTTCCATGAGCGGAGTTTCGTCCCCTGATGCCTTTTCCCGTCGGCCGTCAGGGATAGCACCGTACAATTCCTATTCTGGAGAAGGTGCGTTCCGCGGTCTGGCGGCAGATTTCGGAATCCGGCATTTCAACGCTTCGGTTTTCGTTTCCGGACTCGGCTTGCGCGGACTTATGGATGGCATGGCCGATTTTTCAAAGGACATCCTATATGGTATGAACCTCGGATGGTACGGGATGGCAGGCGAGGTGTCGCTGACTTGCTTTGCGGTATCACCTCTGGTCATAGAGATTTCAGAGTCGCAGGAAGCGGAAACTATCGGGCTTCAGGAGTATTTCCATACAGCCAAAATCTCTGCCGATGCCAGATTTTCGGTGCGTGGAGCTGATTTTTTCGGGGAAGCGGCCTGCGATGTTACCACGGGAGTCGCGGCAGTCCTGGCCGGTGTCAGTGCAGGAATAGCCGATGATGTCCGCATGGCCGCCATGTTCAGATATTATCCTCCTGGATATTCTGCAGAGTATTCCGGCGCAGCCAGAAGCGGGACAAAGTGTGCTAATGAGTACGGGTTTTCGGCAGCTGTATCGCATTCTTCAGGCAAATGGATGGATATAGCCGGAAAAAAAGGTTTCGGTTCTTCGGAGAAACGTTTTCGCGGAACTGTTTCGGCTGATGCATCTTACTCTCCCGAACCTAAATCCGGTGTGGATACATCTTCATTCCAGTTCAAGTTCCTGATGACGGAAACTGTCAGGCTGTCACCATATTTCAGCATGGGAATCAGAGTGTCGGAAAGATACAGGACATACGGCAGACCGTTCAGGACAGATATCAGGACGGATATAAGAAGCAGCTTTTCACGATGGAACATCGGTT
This sequence comes from uncultured Bacteroidales bacterium, assembly GCA_944322815.1. Taxonomy (GTDB): domain Bacteria; phylum Bacteroidota; class Bacteroidia; order Bacteroidales; family UBA932; genus Cryptobacteroides. The sequence goes on from CALUQB010000027.1 coordinate 3,706, forward strand.
TCAGACTTAACCTCCTCCACTATTCGGATTTGTCATTCCTTTCATATCTGGAAGGTGGATATAAAACGGACATCCTTACTTTATGGCTCAGAGCCGGACTTTTCAGGGTGGATGACTGGGATGACAGGATTTATGCATACGAGAGAGACGCTCCGGGCAGTTTCTCAGTCCCGGCCTATTATGGCAGAGGATATTGGGTAGCATTGTCCGGCGGCTGGAAGTGTGCACGGGGAATAAGGCTCTATTTCAGGACTTCTTTTCAGGATTATCCGTGGCCCAGGCCTTCCGAAACAGAAAAAAAACCAGCCAAAGCGGAAATACGGCTTCAGCTGGCTGTCGATTTATGGAAGTCCCGGAGCTATCGGCGGAACTCGTAGTGTCCTGCCGGTGCCGTGAAATACAGCAGACCTTCACCGGTCTTGACATCAGCAGCCGGAATGAATATTTTACCGTCTTTGAGCACCTGCCAGTTTCCAGGTTTCAGATCCGTAACAAGTATTTTGAAATCGCCGTCACCGGTGACATCGAAACGGAAACTGTTGTGCAATGTCCCGCTGTCCTTGCTGAATGTCACGACACGGTCAGCTATTTTGACCCCTGTCACTTGATCACCGTCGATTTTTTCAGCGGAATACAGAGATGTGCAGGTATTGTCGGAGATTTGCATTACATTCAGGAAGCAGTCTTCCACAGCAGGGGTGGCAGGGGAGAGCTCGACCCTCCATGCTCCTCTTTCGTTGGCAGGGTCAGGTCTTCTTGGGGAATTCGGATAGTTGGCTCCTGCTACCCAGAATTCTTTCCCCGGGCCACCGATTTTCGCGATGGAGGCGTTGCCGTTCTCCGGAAGGAGGACGGTATCTGTCAGCATGCCGCTGTCTCCGTTCAATGTCCTGGAAACAGTGATGGTATTCCCGTTTACTACAGGCTCTTCGATGCTGTGAAGAAGCCATGTCTTCTTGAAGTCAGGGGAGGATGACACTATCCTGTCGAAGACAATAAGGGCCGCCGGAACGGATTCGGAAAAGAAGTTGAGGAAGACGAAGGATCTCTTCACATCCTTGACTTTCGAAGAATATGCACTGGTGATGTCCCCTTTCAGATAAGAGTATTCAGGCATGTTGATGTCCGGTCCGAAGCTGTGTGCCATCGCCTTTCCTACAGTGTAGCTGTCACTCAGCAGGCTCTCGAAAGAACGGCAGGTGTCCCATCTGTCTCCCGGCATCCGCTGTCCTCCATCGTTGGCGGCGAATTCCGTCTTGCCTGCACCGCCGTAGTTCCAGCATGCGAATTTTTCTTCAGGATCGTAGATCAGAAGCGAATTGTGCGCTACCGTACGTTTCGTATAGTTCTTGTTGTGATCGCTGTTATATCCGCCTGCCGTTCCCTGGTATGTTCCGGAATCTATGGCAAGAGGACCTTTGTAGTATATCTGGAATGCCCCTGCATCCAGATGCTGGTGGTTTCCTACATAGTTTTCGTTTACTTTCATCTCTGCTATGACGCTGTCATCACCCCATCCGGTACGTGCTATCATCCATCCGAACGGCGTGCCGCTGTACCTGGTCAGAGGCAGAGTCTCCGGTGATGCCGGCTCTATATCCAGGTCTCTCCACAGTATGTCGAATATCATGCAGTGATTCTCGACTCTCGGCTTGCGGTAGTATTCTCCTGCCAGATATGGATCCTTGTAATAGCTGTATGCCAACATGGCCGGCAGAGAGTATGAAGGCGATGCGCCTCTCTGCGGATTCACGTCTCCTGCAGGCAGCACCTGGCCGTCAGGTCTTCTTCTGTACAGGAAATCGTAGAGGACATATTGCTGGGAACTGTCATAAATAGGGCCTGCCCCCATCCTGTCCAGTATCCACAGAGAGAACAGATCATTTGAAAACCTCACGTTGACATATCCTGTTCCCTGATGATAGTTGTGTCCGGAGTAGATGAAGTTCCTGACAGGGATATAATCCTTGAAAATCATTGAGACTGCATGTTCGTACATGTCCGGATATTCATCGTATATGGCGATTCCGCATGAAAGCATGTCCCTGAGCACCATCCATTCGGAAGTATGTCCGGCTATGGGTTCTGTGTCTTTGGGCGGATAGCCGCATTCCATGGTACCGGCGATTCTTATGAATTCGTCGATGAACATCTGTTTCTCATTTTCTTTCAGCTGGTCGTAGCACCAGTCATATACTATGGCTCCGCACATCATCATCACTCCGCTGGCCCTGGACAGGTCGCTTCCGTGTCCGAAGTTGGTGCGTTTGAGTGTGTCGAGCATTGATGTGATGGCCTTTCTGGCAGATTTCCTGTTTCCGTTTACCAGATAGTCGAGTGCCTGGAGTTGTGCCTTGGTAGTGACGCCGCGCATCACGAAATAGTATCTGAAGCCGCGGTCTGTCACCTCCGCTTCCTCTTCGGGAGTCCTGTCTTTCGCAAGTTTCTCCATGGTGGCTATGGTTTTCCTGATCTGAGGATTTTCCAGACGTTCTCTGAGTTCCGGTATATCCTTTTCCTGAACATAAAGACGCGGGTGTACATCCGGAGGTACAGGAATGCTGACTCCGTCCACCTCTTTCCATGTCACTTCAGGACTTTCCTGCGAGAATGCTGTCAGTGGCAGCATGAATACTGCGCATGCGAGCGATAATATGAATCTGGTCTTCATTTTTGTGTTATTTTCCGACAAATGTAGTCAATAACCTCCGTCTCCGATTTATATTCTGTCCAACCGACTCTTAAATTTGTCCAATTATAGTTTAAATTTGTCCAATTTCCCTATAAACGACGGATTCCGGCTGTAAATATTGCCTGAAGAAAAAATTGGCGGAGCCTTGAAATATTTTATTCATGGCTCCGCCAATGATGATATTGATCTGAAATCCGTTTACGGCATCAGATCATAAGGGCTCCGACCAATGCCAGGATGGCGTAGAATTCCGGAAGTGCCGCGTAGATCATGGTGTTTGTCTGGACATCGTGTCCCTGGGAAATACCCACAATACCGTTTGCGCAGACCTGTCCCTGGCGGATGGCTGAAATAAGCAGTACGATGCCGATGCCGAGCCCCATTCCGAAGAGCTTCAGTCCGTCCGCTTCGAAATCCTTTCCGAGCCACATGAGGAAGGCTACGAACCCGTAAAGACCCTGAGTCGCAGGCATCGCTGACAAAATCATGTAGCTTGCCGATTTGTCCGGGTTTTTCTTCAATGCACCTTCGGCAGCATTGCCGGTGATAGTCGTTCCGATACTGCTTCCTACTCCTGAAAGTCCCAGCATAAGGCCGAGACCCAGATAACCAAGAATTAAATTGACCATAGTAGAATGTTTTATTTTTAATTGTTATTTTCAGTATGTTGTCATTTCCGGTTCATGTCACTGTTCGGTCTGTCTGGCCAGTGGCCGGTAAGCCGTACCGCGGCCTTCGTATCCGGAGTTCTTGAAATATTCGACGAATGTGAGTCGCAGCGGGTGTACGAATGCTCCCAGACAGGACATGGCGAGGTTCAGTGCGTGTCCGAGCAGGACGATGACCGCGAATCCCAGCCAGTCGAGTCCCGGTACCGGAATCCCGTCGTGCAGCATCATGCCCAGATCGTTGAACGCTCCGCCAAGCATGCCTCCTGCCAGTCCGAGTGCATAGAGACGGATGTAGCTGAGTACGTCACCGAGCAGTCCTGTAGCCATGTTGTAGGTATCCCACAGTCCGGCTCCGACATTTATGAGAGGATTCCTGCCAGGAGTATTGAATATGTATATTCCCAGTCCCGACACGATACCCAGAACTATTACTGTCCACTTTGTCACCGGTTCCGATATCACGCCGAGCAGAGCCATTCCGGCTGTGATGATACCTCCGATGATGAGGATGAGCCAGGCCCATGTACTGATGTTCGCCTTGAATCCGAACCTCTTCGTGTAGCAGACGGCCTTTATCGTCATGGCGAGACAGATGTGGAAGACACCTATTGCGATGGCGAGTACCATCTGTGCGGAATACCCGGCCACTTCGCCCGTGATCATGCATTTCTTCAGCCATTCAGGCACCCACCCGGCTTCCGCGATGTTGATGCCGAAAAACGTTCCGAGCACTATGCCTATGAAGATGCATCCGACACCGAGTATTGTCACCAGAGAACTAAGTCTGGCCATGCTTCCCTTGGTTTTCTTCAGGAACTGGCCGATTAGTATCAGCAGGATACCGTAGCCCGCATCTCCCATGCACAATGCGAAGAACAGAAGAAAGAACGGACCCAATATCGGTGTAGGGTCGAATTCGCTGTATACAGGCATGCCGTACATTCCTGTCAGGACCTCGAACTGTCTGGTGAACCAATTGTTCTTCAGCTTGATAGGAGGATTGTCTTCTTCCACGGCGGATTCCTTTACGTATGCCATGTCCATGGAGTCGAATTCCGCCTGAAGCCTTTCATCGTCTTCCGAAGGCGCGAATCCTGTGAAGACCGTCACCATGTTTTCTGCGGCAGTCTCTTTCGATGCGCCTGCGAGATACAGGTCCAGATCGGACAGTTCCCTGGCGTATGCTTCCTTGAGTTCGGGAATATACCCTTTCATCTTCAGCAAGAGCGCCTTTGCAGATATGATTTCGTCTTCGATCCTTTCCGCTTCTGCCTGGGATTCTTTCCAGTTCCCTCCAGGTGCGGTCGTTTCCTGTACAGGAAACGTGTATTCTGTTCCTGTCTCCGATACCGTGACAAACCATACGTAGGAACCGTCATTCTCGATGACTTGCAGAGCATATTCCTCAGCCCATTCTTCCCGGAACTTCTTTACAGGTACCTTGTACCATCTTATGGTATATCCGTTATCTTCCAGTTTCTTTATATCTGCAGGATTGAAATCTCCCCATGGCAGCCGTTCGCCTGTCTCTCTGGATGCCTGGTCCAGTCTCGTCCTCAGCTTTTCCATTTCGGTCACGGTGTCAGCTGCGGCACTGGCAACATCGGCAGGCACAGTGACTGATTCCGCCCTTTTCAAGATGGCTTCCGAATCGTCATCTTTCGTATAGTCGATCTTTCCCAGCAATGATATTGCCTTTTTTATCTCCCCAGCCTTTTCCAGCATGGCGGATGATGTGGTATCGACAGGTTTTCTGGCTCTGGTAATATCCACTACGCCCAGATCCTGCAGCCTCGTAAGGAAGTTCCCGGTTTCATCGCTGAGCATGATGAAGGAGTATTTCGTCATTTTCGTGATCATAGCTGTGCCTCCTCTTCTTCATGTCTGCTTTTTACTATCTTGGAAGATGCCTTTGTCAGATTCTCCTCATCTTCCATGAATCTTTTTATCTTTCTTATGGCTTCCTGGTATCCCGGAATCTGGACCTTTTCATAAAGGTTCACCTTTTGTGTCGTTTTTTTTCTCTGAAAATCCAGAATCCTGCTTTTCTCCCTGTATACCTCCGATTCTATCCCGAGTCTTGACAATTCTTTCAATATCGCTACTCCGTCAGCATACCAGGCCGGTTTCGCAAAGGCGTTGAAATCATGTATTTCATAATGTATTTCTTTCAGTTCGGGAGTTTTCACGCCTGCCACCTTTACCGTCACCAGATCCACGTCCGAAATCGATATCAGTCCCGGTTCGAATTCGTTCCACAATGCAGCCAGATAATCATACCTTTTCATCGAAGCATCCAGTTCCTCTATCAGCCTTGCGGATTTCGCTTTAGCCTTCCTAACCTCAAGCCGGAGAGCCGATTCCTTGTTTTTCAACGTCGGAAGCGCATTCTGCCGGACCTTGAGCTGCTTGCCCATGTCGTTCAGGGAGGTTTTGTTGTATTGAAATTTGATACTCATTTCAGTCTTTTTTATTCTTTCGGGCGATTACGGCGTCATACTGCGCCTCCTCATATCCTCCGCATGACCGACCGATGATGCGAAGCCCAACGCAGAAATTACCGCCATATTTTTCAATTAGGCCAATAGCGGTCAATCAAATCCTGTTTTATACCCGTCTCGGCCTTCGTGAAATACTTCGCGAACAGTTCCCAAGCCGTATCGAGCATTTCATCTATCTTGATATTGACATCGATAGCCAGTAGCCTGGTGGCATATTCCTTCGCGTAATCCAGGCAGCGCAGATCGTAGTCACTCAGGTCGAAACCGTTTTCCAGTTTGGTCTTTGCATTCTGGGCATCAGCGTAGAGACGCACTCCGGCATTCATAACCTGGTTGTGGTCTTCTCTGGTCTGCTTGCCGATGACCAGTTGTTTCAAACGGGAGAGGGAGCGGAACGGGTCGATGATGATCTTTCCGGAATCCGGATCCGCACGCAGGTAGAGCTGGCCCTCCGTGATGTAACCGGTGTTGTCCGGTATGGCATGGGTGATGTCTCCGTCGTTCAGGGTAGTCACGGCGATGATGGTGATGGAGCCTCCGGCAGGAAGCTGTACAGCCTTCTCGTATATCTTCGCCAGATCTGAATACAGGGAACCCGGCATGGAATCCTTGGACGGAATCTGATCCATACGGTTGCTTACGATACTCAGGGCATCGGCGTACAAGGTCATGTCCGTCAGCAGGACCAGCACCTTTTCATTCTTGTCCACTGCGAAATACTCCGCAGCTGTCAGTGCCATGTCCGGAATCAGGAGCCTTTCCACAGGCGGCTGTTCTGTCGTATTTACGAAACTTATGATCTTGTCCAGGGCACCGGCACTCTCGAATTCATGACGGAAATACAGATAGTCATCGTTGGTCAGTCCCATGCCACCGAGTATGATCTTGTCTACATCCGCTCTCAGGGCTACCTGAGCCATCACATTGTTGTAAGGCTGGTCAGGATCAGCGAAAAACGGAATTTTCTGACCGGATACCAGAGTATTGTTCAGGTCGATGCCGGCTATACCGGTCGGAATCAGCTGAGACGGCTGGCGTCTCTTGTACGGATTGACCGAAGGTCCTCCGGTCTCGCGTTTTTCCCCTTCAATTTCAGGGCCTCCGTCGATAGGCTGCCCGTAAGCGTTGAAGAAACGTCCTGCAAGTTCATCGCTGACCTTGAGTGTCGGAGGCTCTCCAAGAAATGCAACTTCGGCATTGGTCGGTATACCTTCCGTTCCTGCGAAAATCTGGAGAGTGACCAGGTCTCCTTTTGTCTTCACTACCTGGGCGAGCCTGCCTTCCACGGTGGCCAGCTCGTCATTCGATACCCCTTTGGCCTTCAGTGACACCGTGGCCTTGGTGATTGACTCCAGCTGTGTATATGTTTTCTGAAATGCCTTATTTGCCATTGTTCAAAAGATTATAGAGTTGTTCCTGATATTTGTTGAAATTCCCGCTCTTGAACTCTGAGTAGTTCATCTGCTTGAGCAGGTTTATCAACTCCTTGAAGAAATTCCTGCACTGTTCGAAGTCCTCGAACCGGAATTCCCTGTCACAGATGTCCAGTACCAGATTCAGCATGTATTCCTGCCTGTCCATAGGAGTCAGGCTGTCTACAGGGTCGAAAGCATCCTGCTGCAGGATGATGAAGTCCACGAGTTCCGATTTCCAGAAAAGCTCGTGATAGCTCATCGGCACACCGTCGTCACCGAGGATATTGATCTGGTCGTTGGCTTCCTTTCCCCTGCGGATGATATATTTGGTCTTTTCGACCTTTTCCACCCATCCTTTGCCTACCTTCTCGGAAAGATACTCCCGTATTTCAGGATATTCCAGATACTTGGAGTAGGAATCGATAGGGTTTACCGCAGGATACCTTTTCTGGTCGGCCCTTTTTTGTTCCAGGGCGTAGAAGCATCTGGCAGCTTTCTTGGTCGATTCTGTCACAGGTTCCTTCAGGTTTCCTCCGGCAGGGGAGACCGTGCCGATGAATGTCACCGAACCTGTCTGCCCGTTGTTCAGTACGACCATTCCGGCACGTGCATAGAAGCTGGAAATGATGGCGGAAAGGTCAACAGGGAAGGCGTCTGCACCAGGAAGCTCCTCCATTCTGTTACTCATCTCGCGGAGCGCCTGTGCCCAGCGGGAGGTGGAGTCTGCCAGCAGAAGGACTTTCAGTCCCATGGCCCTGTAATACTCGCAGATGGTCATGGCGGTGTAGACCGATGCCTCACGCGCAGCGACAGGCATGTTCGAAGTGTTGCAGATGATGGTGGTACGTTCCATCAGATGTCTTCCGGTATGAGGGTCAATCAGTTCAGGGAATTCGGTGAAGATTTCCACGACCTCGTTAGCGCGTTCGCCGCAGGCGGCCATCACGATCACATCTGCATCTCCCTGCTTTGCAATGGCGTGCTGGAGCACTGTCTTTCCGCATCCGAAAGGCCCCGGAATGAATCCTGTACCGCCTTCCGCTATAGGGTCGAGGGTGTCGATCACACGGACACCCGTTTCCATGATCCTGCGTGGTCTCGGTTTTTCCCTGTATGCCTTTATGGCGACTTTTACAGGCCATTTCTGAGTCATGGTCACATTGACGTCCTCTCCGTTTTCATCTGTCAGGACTGCGATTGTCTTGTTTATGTTGTATTGTCCTGCAGGGACTACTGATTTGACTGTATATTCTCCCTTGAATGAGAACGGCACCATGATCTTGTGAGGCAGCCATCCTTCCTTCACTTCTCCCAGCCAGTCCGCCGCAGCGACTTTGTCCCCCGGTTTTGCGAGAGGCACGAACTCCCACAGTTTCTCTTCATCCAGAGGCTTTGTGTACTCACCCTTCTTCAGGAATACGCCGGTCATGGTCGTCAGGTCGTTCTGCAGACCGTCATAGCTGCTGGACAGGAGTCCCGGACCGAGAGTGGCTTCGAGCATCTTTCCCTCGAACTCCACATCATTCCCGTTTTTCAGTCCCCTCGTGCTTTCAAAAACCTGGATGGCGGCATATTTGCCGTTTACCTTGATGACCTCTGCCATCAGTTTCGTATCTCCGGATGTCACATAGCATAGCTCGTTCTGCGACACCGGACCGTTTGTCTCCACAGTGACGAGATTGGAAACGATACCTGTAACCTTTCCTGTACTTTTCATATTCTGTCTTTATTTGATTATCGAAATTTTCATTCCCGGCCCTCAGCCTGCGTATTTTACTCCGGCAAACGTACCGCGTACTTCGTCTACCAGTTCCCGGAACATTTCCCGTCCTGTCGCTTCATCAAGTTTCATCCACCTGTCGATGATTTTCAGCTTGACTATGAAACCGAGGATGACGGTGAGATCGAAATAGTGGAATGTCGTCAGTTCATCGGCTTTCGCCCAATACAGGTCATCGATTCCTTTTTCCCTGGCCAGAATGTCTCCGCTGCCGAGGACCTGCTCCAGACGGCTTTCTTCTTCGAATTCCCAGGTGTCCTTCCGGACAATGTCCCCGTCACCTCCGGGAACGATGACATCTTTTCCGCTGTCACGTCCGAGAGCCTTGTTCAGGTATCTGACCTTGGCATTTCTGACTGCAAGGTCGAATCTGAACCACTCCCTGATGAATCTGTTCCCCGATGTTACGGCTTCGGTGTAGAATTCTTCGGTGAGGTTTTCTTCCGCGTATCCTTTTTCCAGGAATCCGATGACGGCATTGTCACGGGCTGTACACCGGGACTTGATTTCATCCAGTATGGCATCCGCATTTTTACCGACGGAAGCCCTGTCTCCGGTGAGTTCGGGAAGACTTGCTATTATATAATAATAGTTGTTCATGTCCGTTATTCTCCGAAGAGTATTTTTTTCGTGGCAGGTCTCAGGTATTCCGAGATAAGTTCCTTGAATGTTTCGTCGGTGAAACTGACGAACCAGCCTTCACCTTTCGGTCCGATGGTGAAACCTCCGTTTATCTTCCTGGAGAAGCCGGCTTCGACTTTCGCGTTGAGTACGGAGGCAAGTTCTTTTCTGAGAAATGGTTCCACTTCCTTTTTCAGGGACTCAGGCAGTATGACTGAAAGTTCGGCAGGCTCGGATGAATCCGGATTGAAAGCCTTGGCTACAGCCATGACAGCCTGCTTTACAAATTCTGCGGAAGTCAGCGTATCTGTTATATCCTTGTCGGCGACTTTGCTTATCAGCAGATTTTCGATTTCCTGCCTGGTAGCCGCCAAGCTCTGACTGGCAGCCATTTTCAGGTCACCGGTTACCTTGGTCTTCAGTTCCTCCGCTTCTTTCCCGGCATCGGCGAGGATTTTCGCAGCTTCGGCATTAGCCTTGGCTATGATATCTTCCGCCCGGGCCCTGGCCTCGTTGAGTATGGCTTCGCCTTCCTGCTTTCCTTTGGACAGACCCTCATTGTACAGTTTGTCTGTCAGCTCCTGCAATTTGTTCTGCATAATTATATTGATCTTTAGTTATTATCGTGTCGCTGCGGTCAAGCAAAATTTTATCCTAACAAAGTTAACAATTGTTTTCAGATATGAAATAGTTTGGATGATTTTTGTATTCGCAGGGACTCGGGACCAGCGGAAGATCTCATGCCGGACTCGGATTCATAAAAGCCTGGATTGACCTTACGGCAAATCAATGAGGGGTGACCCAAAGCCTCTTTTGGATCACCCCTCATTAAGTAACGTCAGTTCGACGAATTATTCTACTCAGTACCAGAGACTTCGTCGAACTGACGTTACGATTTCTTCGAAATCTCCCTTCATTTTACGTGTCACCCCACCTAAATCCTCCCCTATCGAGGGGAGGACTTACCCACGGATTCGTTTTACGAATCCTCTAAAAGAGGTAGTCCTCTGAAATTCACTACGTTCTTTTCATCGAACTCACATTAAGTAGTCCCAACGGACGTAAGATTATTCTGCAGGTGTAGTGACAGTGACGAATTTGATGTCCGAGTTTTCAAAATTCTCTTCTTCGTTCATGTCTACGGCTGCTATTACGTCACCCATAAGGAACTGTGCAAATGTCAGAAGCTGTGCATCTTCATCGGATACATCCTCACGGCAGAATTCTTCAATGAAGGAATCTGTTCGGTCTGTTTGATGATGCGGGTGGGGCAAAAGTCACGAAGTGACCGCGACTGGAACGAGCGAGATCCCTCTGTCAGAAGCATTCGCGCAGGATGCGGACGATGTTTTCGGCCTTGCCCATGGTATAGAAATGCACTGCAGGCACACCGTGCTCCAGAAGATCGCGGCACTGGGCTATGCACCAGTCAGTACCTATCTGATAGATGGCTTCCCTGTTTCCGCCGGCAGTCCTGATTTCATCGGTCAGTTCTACGGGGATGTCTATCGAGAACGACTCAGGAAGAAGCGAAACCTGCCTGGCAGTGGTGAGCGGCTTGAGACCCGGAATGATCGGCACCGTGATTCCGGCTTCGCGGCATCTGGCCACATAGTCGTAGAACACGCTGTTGTCGAAGAACATCTGGGTGATGATGTAGTCGGCTCCTGCGTCCACCTTCTTTTTCAGGTTTTCTATGTCCGTTTCGATATTCGGCGCCTCGAAATGCTTTTCAGGGTAGCCTCCGACTCCTATGCTGAAAAGATCCGCGCCTTTTTCGAATGCGCATATCGCCTCCACCAGTTCGCTGGCATATCTGTAGCCTCCTTCTGCAGGTACGAAGCGTTTCTCTCCGACGATACAGTCTCCGCGGAGGGCCATGATGTTTTCTATGCCGAGGAATTTCAGGTCGCTGAGTTTGTTGTCGATTTCATCGGCAGTGTTTCCTCCGCATATCATGTGCGGGACGACATCTATCCTGTAAGCCGACATGATGGCGCTGCAGACTGCCACTTCGCTGACTTTGTTCCTGACCAGATGTCTGGAGAAAGTCCCGTTGGCTTCTTCCCTGAATTCATATTCGTCTCTGTGGCAGGTGACGTTGATGTACCGCGGATTGAACTCCATGAACGGTTTCACGGACTCTACCAGTTCGCGGTTGGTAATGCCTTTCATAGGCGGAACTATTTCCAGTGACGGAAAAGGCTTTGTACTGCCTTTCAGTATGTCCCTTATTTTCATTTTACCAGTATAGTTTATGGGGATTGTTTCCGACGGGAGAGAATTTATCCGACGGTATTCCTGTCTCGGATAAATCCTTCCCGTCAATGTTTAAATATAATCTTCAAGTCAATCCAGATAGTGTCCCAACAGTTTCCGACCTTCGGCTCCGCCTATTCCTCGCCTGCGGCAATAGTCCGAGAACTGTTCCTTTCCTATGTGTCTGATGTCTGGATAGCAGGCATCCGGGTGGATGAAGATCATTCCGCAGATGGATGCATCAGGAGTCATTCCATAACTCTCGCTCAGTGATATTCCGAGCCTCTCCCTGTCTTTCAGGTGAGCCAGAATGTCTGCCTTTACCGAATGGTCAGGAAAGCACGGATAGCCGGCAGCAGGTTTTACTATAGTCATCCCGCCCTTCCCGACAGCATTCTGAATCATGGTGTCCAGCATGGCGGATGCTGCTTCCGCAAGTGTATCCAGGACTGCTTGTCCGATGAGGTCGTGTTCCCCGTCAGAATCGGCACTCACGGCGAATATGCCGCATACGGATTTTGCTCCGGTATCCTTCCCGGCCACGAAATCGGACAGTGACAGAGACGCTTTGTTTCCGTTTCTCAAGACGGAGACGCTTTCCTGTCTCAGCATGGGTATGGAAAACTTTTCCCCGTTTTTTTCCATGATTATGGTGTCCTCTTCGGACCAGGCTTCGAAAAATTCCATGGCTGCCATGATTTTCAGGTTTTCATGCTCTTTCATTTCAGCGATCCTGTTCAGGGCTTCTTCCTTGATTTCGCGTGCCGTTTCGCACTGTGTATCCTGGATCCTGCAGATCAGGTAAAAGAGTTTCCAGTCGAAATAGGGCATCACTTCATCTGCCGGGATTTCTGTGGCGGGCAGAGAATCCAGGTCCAGTTCCGATTTTCCCAGATAGCTTTCTGCAGGGAAGGAAGGCGGGGGCGCACTTTCTCCTTTATTCTCCTTCATGCTGTACAGTTTCCTGAGCTCTTCCTGTTTTCCATGCTCTTCGGCAATGAATTTTTCCCTGTCGCCCATGTATCTTTTCGCCATGACGGCACTGGCCGATGCATCAGCGCCGTAGAAGACAAGGTCGTATAGAGGGGCCAGTTTCACGGCGGTGTGCAGGGCGGAAGTAGTGGCTCCGCCTATGAAAAGGGGAGTGCTCATTTTCCTGATAGACATCTCACGGCATATTACTTCCATCTGATACAGGGACGGAGTGATCAGACCGCTCACGGCTATGATGTCGGCTCCGATGGACAGGGCCGTGTCCAGGATCTTTTCCTTTTCTGCCATCACACCCAGATCCGTGACATCGAATCCGTTGCATTTCAGTACTATGGCAGTGATGTTTTTCCCTATGTCATGCACGTCCCCCTTGACTGTGGCGATGACGATTTTCGGTTTGCCGCTGCCGTCATTGCCGGAACCGGTTCCGGCATCCTTATTCATGAACGGATGGAGAATATCTACGGCCTCTTTCATGATTTTGGCTGATTTCACCACTTGCGGCAGGAACATCTTGCCCTGTCCGAAATATTCGCCCACGGTTTCCATTCCTGACATCAGAGTTTCCTCAATGACCTTCACGGCGCTTCCTTTTTCTTCAAGAAGTGTCATCAGGTCAGTTTCAAGGTTTCCGGGGACTCCTTTCACCAGAGCTCTTATGACCCTTTCTTCGGAAGTTCCGTCAGTTTCCATCCTGACAGCAGCCGTCTTGCCGTTCCCGGTTCCGTTTTTCGCGGCTGCATTTTGTCCTGCTATTTCCGAGGCCAGTTCTATCAGCCTGTCAGTAGCGTCTTTCCTTCTGTCGAAAATCACGTCTTCTATCCTTTCGAGAAGTTCCGGATCAATGTCATCGTAGACTTCGAGCATGGACGGATTCACTATGGCCATATCCAAGCCGGCCTTGATGGCATGGTAGAGAAATGCCGAGTGCATCGCTTCCCTGACCTTGTTGTTTCCGCGGAAGGCAAATGACAGATTCGATATGCCTCCGGATGTCAGCGCTCCCGGAAGATGAGTCTTGATCCATCTGACGGCTTCTATGAAATCTATCGCATATCTGGCATGTTCTTCTATTCCGGTGGCGACTGACAGTACATTCACGTCGAAGATGATGTCGTGCGGTGGGATGCCGGCCTTACCTGTCAGGAGCCCGTATGCCCTGGAACATATTTCAATCTTCCTTTCATAATCGGTAGCCTGTCCTTTTTCATCGAAGGCCATCACTACCATGGCGGCTCCCAGTGCGTTTATCTCTCTGGCCTTGCGGATGAATTCCGCTTCTCCGTCTTTGAGGCTGATGGAATTCACGATGGATTTACCCTGCGCGTTCTTCAGGCCTGCCAGAAGAGTTTCTTCGTGTGACGAGTCTATCATCAGCGCAGCCTTGGCGACATTCGGGTCATTGGAAATATACCGGGAGAATACAGTCATCTCGTGCGTGCTGTCGAGCATCGCGTCATCCAGATTCACATCTATGATAACGGCACCGTCTTCGATCTGGCCGGCGGCTATGCCCAGAGCATCTTCGTATTTCTTTTCTGAAATGAGTCTGGCGAATTTCCTGGATCCGGCCACGTTTGTGCGTTCTCCTATATTCGTGAACCGGTTCCTTTCCACATCGACAGTGACGGTTTCCAGTCCGCTTACTTTCAGGGGGCTGGAATCATTGGCCGCTGGAATGGTCCGCGCCTTGATATTTACCAAAGCTTCGGATATGGCTCTGATATGTTCCGGCGTCGTTCCGCAGCATCCGCCGGCTATGTTCAGAAGTCCTTCTGCTGCCATTGCCTTCATGTCGGCCGCCATCTTTTCAGGAGACTCGTCATAGCCTCCCATTTCGTTGGGCAGACCTGCATTCGGATAGCAGCTTACTGCACAGTCCGCAAAGACCGCAACTTCCCTGACCAGCGGAGCCAGGCCTTCCGCTCCGAGTGAACAGTTCAGTCCGAAAGACAGGAGGGGATAATGGCTCACTGCAGTGTAGAAAGCTTCCAGGGTCTGTCCTGTAAGCGTCCTTCCGCTTCTGTCTCCGACGGATACGGAGACCATCACGGGAAAATCCCTGTCAGGGTACAGTTCCGTCACTGCATGGAGCGCCGCTTTTGTATTCAGGGCATCGAAACATGTTTCAATGAGTATGGTATCCGCACCTCCTCTGACCAGAGCTTTTATCTGTTCCCTGTATGCTGACGCAATGTCATCGAAACTGTATTGTCTGACAGAAGGATCATCGGCTTCCTGTGACAGTGAGAGGGATTTGGATGTGGGGCCCACGCTTCCTGCCACGAAAATCTTCCTCCCTGTCGCGATATAGCTGTCTGCGACTTTCCGTGCTATGGCAGCTCCGGCGTAGGCCATGTCGGCAGCCTTGTCCGACAGACCGTATTCGTTCTGGGATATTCTGTTTGAGCTGAATGTATTGGTCTCGATGATATCGGCTCCGGCTTCGATGTATTCCCTGTGTATTCTGGCGATGACTTCAGGTGCATCCAAGTTCAGCCTGTCGTTGTTCCCGTCAGAAGTAGGGGAGTATCGCTGGATCATCGTCCCCATCGCTCCGTCAAGTATCAATATTCTGTCTCTGAAATCCATTTTCATCTTTAGCGTGTATATGGCCTGTTGCAGGTTTTGGCGTATTGTTTTCGTCCTGAATAAAAAAACGAAGAAAATGTGTCATGTTATGTCCACACCTTCTTCGTTTTCAAAACCGTATTTCAGTTCCTTATGCGATAGTTACGATAGGTGCTCCCTCCAGGACTGAGTCACCTTTGTTTACATTGATGGCGGTGACTGTGCCGCTTTGAGGCGCTTCGATATCGTTTTCCATTTTCATGGCTTCGAGTACTGCAACTTTCTGTCCCTGCTTGACGGCGTCCCCTACCTTTACGCATACTTCCACGATGACTCCAGGAAGTGGTGACGGAACAGGTTTCCCTGCTCCGGCTGCAGCAGGTGCAGGAGCCGCTTCTGTTTTAGGAGCGGCAGGCTGTGATGCCTGTGCCGGAGCCGGAGCGGGAGCTGCCGCCGGCTGCGGTGCAGGGGCCGGAACAGATGCCGGTGCCTGCATTACTGTGTTTGCGGCTGCAGTGCAGGCGGCTACACCTGATTCTACTGAATACTGTATTCCATTCACTGTGACGACAGCACTGTCCCCGTTGATGGAATTGATTTCGACATTATATTCGTTGCCGTTGATTGTAAATTTGTACTGGCTCATTTCTCTATTGTTTACGTTTCGTTTATTTTCTTTCAGGCAGCTGTCTGAGAGTTGAATGCCTGTCGGCCCATGCACTGAAGGTCGGCTTGATAGTGATGACGAAACTTTCCTGATCGTGCACTATCCCGCAGGCTTCCATCTGCAGTGCCATGGCGATGGCGGCGTAAGTTTCCCCTGCAAGAGTCTGTTCCATGGCTCTTGCAAGCATGCCTGCCTTTTCCGGTGTCATAAGTCTGTCCATAACTACATAGGAAGGTTATCGTGTTTCTTGGCCGGATTGGTCATTTTCTTGTTTGCCAGCTGTTCGAGAGCCCTGATCACGCGGAAACGTGTGTTCCTCGGTTCTATCACATCATCGATGTAGCCATAGCTGGCAGCCTGGTAAGGATTGCAGAAGAGATCGTTGTATTCCTTCTTCTTCTCTTCGGCCACCTTAGCTTTTTCTGCCGGATCTTCGATAGCCTTGATATCCTTTGAATAGAGGATCTCCACGGCTCCATCGGCTCCCATCACGGCGATGTTCGCAGAAGGCCATGCATAATTTATGTCACCGCGCAGCTGCTTGCAACTCATGACGATATGTGAGCCTCCGTATGATTTTCTGAGTGTTACGGTCACTTTAGGAACAGTAGCCTCGCCGTATGCGTACAGCAGTTTCGCTCCGTTCACTATGATGCCGCCATATTCCTGCTGGGTGCCGCAGAGGAAGCCCGGTACATCCACCAGGGTGACAAGAGGAATATTGAATGCATCGCAGAACCTTACGAAACGTGCGGCCTTGCGTGATGCATTGATATCCAGTACGCCTGCCAGTATCTTTGGCTGGTTGGCAACGATACCCACGGACTTGCCGTTCATGCGGGCAAATCCGATGATGATGTTCTTTGCCCAGTTCTTGTGTATTTCGAAGAACTTCCCGTCGTCTACGATGCTGCCGATCACCTGATACATGTCGTATGCCTTGTTCGGGTTGTCAGGTATGATGTCGTTCAGAAGATCATCCACTCTGCTTGCCGGATCGTTGGTAGGTACGTAAGGCGGTTCCTCCATGTTGTTCTGAGGTATGTAGCTGAGTATTTCCTTGATGATTCTCAGACCTTCTTCCTCGTCTTCAGCAGCGAAATGTGCCACGCCGCTCTTGGTGGCATGTACGCTTGCTCCGCCCAGCTCTTCCTGTGTCACTACTTCACCTGTGACGCTCTTTACCACTGCCGGTCCGGTAAGGAACATGTAGGAAGTGTTCTTGACCATGATGTTGAAGTCCGTAAGGGCAGGGGAGTATACTGCACCGCCGGCACAAGGTCCGAAGATTCCTGAAATCTGTGGAATGACTCCCGATGCCATGATGTTCCTCTGGAAAATCTCTCCGAAACCTGCAAGGGCGCAGATGCCTTCCTGAATACGTGCTCCGCCGGAGTCGTTCAAGCCGATGCAGGGAGCTCCGTTCTTCATCGCCATGTCCATCACCTTGCAAATCTTCTGGGCCATGGTCTCTGAAAGAGATCCGCCGGATACTGTGAAATCCTGGGCGAATACGTAAACAAGACGGCCGTCGATAGTTCCCTGTCCGGTCACTACGCCGTCACCGTCATATTTGGTCTTTTCCATGCCGAAGTTTGTACAGCGGTGCTGTACGAACATGTCGAATTCTTCAAAGCTGCCTTCATCGAGAAGCTTTGCAATCCTTTCCCTGGCAGTGAACTTGCCTTTTGCATGCTGGGCATCGATCCTTTTCTGTCCTCCGCCCATGCGGGCTTTCGCCCTGCGGTCTACAAGTTCCTTGATTTTTTCCTGTTGGATACTCATATTGTTACCTGACGTCAGTTCGATGAATTATTTTATTCAGTACCAGAGACTTCATCGAACTGACGTTGCGATTTCTTCGAAATCTCTGTCCGTTTCCTTGACAAATCCCGGACTATTCTTCGTCCTCGACTTTCATTGTATGATATACATTCTGGACATCGTCGTCTTCCTCGAGCCTTTCGATAAGCTTGTCCAGTTCGGTACGCTGGTCTGCAGGCAGGTCTTTCAGCTCGACATTAGGGATTCTGGTGAATTCTCCGGATACAAGTTCGTAGCCGTTGTCTTCTATGTATTTCTGGATATTGTTGAAGGCCGTGTATTCTCCGTAGATGACGATGGTCTTGTTATCGTCTTCATCCACCTCCTCGAACACTTCTTCGGCACCGTAGTCGATAAGTTCAAGTTCGAGCTCATCGATGTCCACCGGTTTCGCGCTTTTCATTCTGAACACGCATTTGTGATCGAACATGTATTCTGTGCTGCCGGATGTTCCGAGAGATCCACCGCTTTTCGTGAAATATGAGCGTATGTTTGCAACCGTACGGTTGTTGTTGTCAGTGGCAGCTTCTATGAGGAAAGCCACACCGTGAGGACCGTATCCTTCGAAGTTTACCTCCTTGTAGTCGCTCTGATCCTTGTCGCTTGCGCGTTTGATGGCTCTCTCGATATTGTCTTTAGGCATGTTCTCGCTGCGTGCAGTCTGCAGCAAGGCCCTCAGCCTTGGATTTCCAGTCACGTCAGGACCGCCCTGTTTTACTGCGATGGTGATTTCCTTGCCTATCTTGGTGAAGACACGGGCCATGTGTCCCCAACGTTTGAATTTTCTTTCTTTTCTGAATTCAAATGCTCTTCCCATATATCCTGTGACTTTTATTTGCTTGAGATAGTTTCAGCTCTGGATATGTATTTGTCTATATCCATGGCTTCCATGGACATAGGATACTGTTCCTTGATGGTTTTGTATGCCTCTACGGCCTTGGCGTAGTTCCCGAGTGCCTCGTATGTGATGCCGGCCTTGAGGATGTAGGTCGCTGCAAAGGCATTGTCGATGACGGAAGCGGCCTTTTCGAAATATCTGACAGCCTGTGCATAGTCGGTAAGGCCTGTGTAAGCGTCGCCGATGCATGCAAGTGCCCTGGCTTTAAGGATGGCATCCTTGCCGTTGTACTTGTTGAGATAGCTTATGGCTTCGTTCCAGTTGCCGAGATTCAGTTCGCATATACCTGCGTAAAGGTATACTGACTTGCCGGCCTTGCTGCCGTACTGGTCGATTACCTGGGCAAAACCGAGGACGTTGCCGTCTCCGTTGAGCGCCAGTTCGTATTCCCCGTTACGGAAATTGGCTTCTGCCTGGAATGTCTGTCCGAGAGCTTCCTGTCTGGCCGGCATATATCCGTATTTGTGATAAAGGAAGATGCCTGCGGCAGCGATGATAACTACAGCGACTGCTGCCAGAATGATTTTCCTGTTGCTGGAAAAGAAAAGTTCTGTCCTGGACACTGCCTCAGCGACAGACGTATTTTTTTCTGTGTTTTCTTTAGACATATTTTAAGTATTTTTAATTTTATTCAGGTAAAATCAACGTCGGACAGCCATAGTCCATGGTGTGGCCGAAGTAGCGCGCAAATTTATAAAAAAATGTATAAATCCACAATTATTTGGGTTTAATTCTCTATCTTTGCATTGACAGGAAAACTTCAATATCGGCTTTCAGCGATGCCCATACTTGAAAAAATAGTAATATCTGATTTCCGGAACATCGGATTCCAGGAATTGGTGTTTTCACCTAACATAAACTGCATATCAGGAAATAACGGAGAGGGCAAGACAAACCTTCTTGATGCCATCTATTATCTTTCGATGTCCAAGAGTGCCTTTTCATCGTCGGACAGGTACAACTTCCGCTACGGTACGGATTCTTTTTCCATCGGAGGTACTTACCGGATGCAGAACGGCCTTGAGAGCCGTTTCTCAGCCGAGGTGAAGTCTTCCGGGGAGAAAAGGTTCAGACGGGATGACAAGCCGTATCCGAAAATATCCGATCATATAGGGGTACTGCCCGTGGTGATGGTTTCTCCTGCCGATATATCGCTGGTCAGCGAATCCGGAGAGGAGAGGCGCCGTTTCGTCAATTCGGTGCTCTCCCAGATGGACAGGGAGTATCTGTATTCCCTGCAGCAATACAACAGGCTGCTTTCGCAGAGAAATGCCATGCTCAAATCGATGAACTTCAGCCGAGATCTTCTGGAAGTGCTGGACTCCCGTATGGAAAAGGCCGCCCGTCCCGTATATGAAGCCAGGAAGAAATTTGCGGAAGACATAGCCCCGGCAGTCACTCAATATTATAATGTGCTGTCTTCGGGAAAGGAAAATGTCGGCATCGGGTATAAGTCCGATTTGCAGAATGCCGGTCTTGAAGAGGTGTTCATGAGACATTATGACCGGGATTGTGCGTTGAAATATACTACATCAGGCATACAGAGAGACGATTTCGTCTTTACGATGGACGGGTATCCCATACGCAGATGCGGTTCGCAGGGGCAGCAGAAGTCGTTTCTCGTGTCATTGAAATTCGCCCAGTATGAGATCATGAAACGGAGCTACGGTTTTGCACCGATGCTTCTGCTCGACGATGTGTTCGACAAGCTGGACATGACCCGCATCTCGAATCTCCTCTCCATGGTCGCCGGAAACGAGTTCGGCCAGATATTCATCACCGACAGCAACAAGGTCAGGCTGTCTGGAATAGTGGATAGCATTACCAGCGACAGGGCGTATTTCGAGACTTCCGCCGGGAATTTCAAGAAGCTATGAATGTCATGAAGAACAGACTTTCCAGAAAGGAGCCGGCTACCATGGGTGAAGTCGTCCACGAGTATGTCAGGAAGATGAAAATTGCCGCCGGACTGAATGAACAGTTGGTTTTCGATGCCTGGGATATCGTCTCGGGCGCTGCAGGCTATACCGTGTCAAGGTATCTGAAAGACGGGGTCCTGTACTGTTCCATGAGTTCATCCGTGGTCAGAAGCCGTCTTTTCCCGAAGAGGGATGAACTTGTGAGGAAAATCAATGACTTTCTCCGTGAAGACGAACTGTTCGTGCAGGACGATCCGCGGACAGGTTTTGTAAGACAGATAGTATTGAAATGATGATGGAAAGAAGACTTAAAATCGTAGCAGACAGCAATATCCCCTTCCTTAAAGGCGTGTTCGAGCCTTATGCCGACATGGTATATATAGACGGACTCAATATCGGCAGACAGGATGTAAGGGATGCTGATGCCCTGATTATCAGGACCAGGACCAGATGTAACGAGTCCTTGCTCGGCGATTCACGTATCTCGATGATAGCTACGGCTACCATTGGGACGGACCATATCGATTTCGGATTCTGCGATTCGCGCGGGATAGAAGTCCATAATTCCCAGGGCTGTAATGCGGGAGGGGTGATGCAGTATGTCTTTTCGGCGCTTTACGGGACAGCTTCACGCAAATCCATAAAACTGGATCATCCGGTGATGGGAATAATAGGAGTCGGAAATGTCGGGAAAAAGATAGAGCATCTGGCGCGTTATCTTGGCTTCGATGTGCTCAGGTGCGATCCTCCGCGAGCCGCAAAGGAAGGCCCTGAGGGCTTCTGTTCACTGGAATACCTTCTTATGAACTCCACTATAGTCACCCTGCACACTCCTCTGGATGAAACCACAAGGCGAATGGCGGATTCCGACTTTTTCAGCCTTATGCGGCCCGGGTCCTTTTTCATAAACGCGGCCAGAGGCGAGATAGTGGATGAGGCCGCCCTGATGGAGGCCATACCGAAACTTGGACCTGTGATCATAGATACATGGAATCATGAGCCGGACATAAACACGGCACTGATGGATATGGTGGACATTGCCACGCCGCATATCGCAGGCTACTCGTATCAGGGAAAGCTCAATGGTACGGCATCTGCTGTCCAGGCTGTGGCCAGACATTTCGGGATAGAGGCGCTGTATGATTTTTATCCGGAATACGATGAGAAGGAACATGCTCCGGTGCATCTGGATCTGAAAGGTAAAAATCAGGGTGAAATTACTTCGGTTTTTCAATATAATTATCCTATATTTACAGATGATTTCATGTTCAGGATGGCTCCGGAGAATTTTGAAAGGCTCCGTTCCGAATACCATTACCGCAGGGAGATCTGCATAGACTGACATGAAGGGAGAAAATCCGTGTAGCACATAATAATAACCAAAAACTGATATAATATGTTCAACAAGGAAGACATCAACCAGATCGAGTCAAGAGGCTCGTCGGTAGCGTCCGTCGAGGCGCAGGTCGAACTTTTCAAGAAAGGTTTCCCGTGGATGAAGATCGTGGCGCCTGCCACACCCGGAAAAGGAATCTGCGTACTGAGTGATGAAGAGGCCGTGAAAGCGGCGGAATATTATGACAATGCCAGGATAGCCGGCAAATGCAAGTTCGTGCCGGCATCAGGTGCGGCTTCCAGGATGTTCAAGGATCTTTTCAGCGGCCTTGACAAACTTAAGGCCGGAGAAGATGTCCCTGCCGATGCCCCTGCAGCCAAATTTGCGGCAAACATCGAGCGCTTCGCCTTCTATGACGAAAAGCTTTTCGGCAAGCCTGCCGATACACCGGAGAGCCGGAAGGATATCCTGTCCAAGACATTGACGGAAGAAGGCCTGGACTACGGTTCCAAGCCTAAAGGTGTCCTGAAGTTCCATAAATATCCTGACGGCGAAGTGAGGACCGCGTTTGCCGAGCATCTCGTGGAGGCCCAGAACTATATGAGGAATGCCGATGGCTCCGCCAATATAGTCGTGACCATCTCGCCTGAACATCAGCATCTTTTCGAAGAAGCATATGCCGCGGTAAAGGATGAGTTCGAGAAAAGATACGGGGTGAAATACAATATCACTTTCACCTATCAGGACAAGGCTACCGATACGATAGCCGTAGACAAGGATAACAGACCGTTCCGTACTGAAGAAGGCAGGCTGCTTTTCCGTCCTGCCGGACATGGGGCTCTGATCTATAATCTCAACGGCCTTTCGGAGGAACTTGTATCCATAAAGAACATCGACAATGTCGCCAACGAAAGATTCCTTCCTGTCACGGCGAAATACAAGAAAGTCCTCCTCGGCAAGGCCGTGGAACTCCGGGACAAGATCTTCGGATATCTGAATGAACTTGATGCCGTCACTGGAGACAATCTTACCATACAGCCTTATCCGAATATCCCTGGCATGAACGCCATAGGGGCAGACAAAGTTTACCAGAGCACGAAATGCCAGCTGTTGTGCAACGACATCGAGAATTTCCTGCTGAACGAACTTTGCATTCAGATGCCTCAGTTCGATGACTGCAAGACGAGGGTCATGAAACTCAGGGAGAAACTGAATCGTCCTATCAGGGTGTGCGGCATGGTGAAAAATCAGGGAGAACCTGGCGGCGGACCTTTCATCATTGCGGAGAAAGACGGTTCCACTTCGCTCCAGATTCTCGAAGGCGCCCAGATAAACAAGGATGATATCCAGGCTGCAGCCGCCCTGGCCACGGCGACTCATTTCAATCCGGTAGATATTGTCTGCTGTCTGCATAACTACAAGGGTGAAAGTTTCGACCTTCTGAAGCATGTTGACAACGAAGCCGGTTTCATAAGTTCGAAGAGTTATCAGGGCCGTGAATTGAAAGCCCTTGAGCTGCCGGGTCTTTGGAACGGTTCGATGAGTGACTGGAATACGCTTTTCGTGGAAGTCCCTCTCGAGACATTCAATCCGGTCAAGGTCGTCCTTGATCTTCTCCGGCCTGCACATCAGGCAGAATAATGACGGAGTGCAGTACGACGGACTCTGAGTTGCGGGCGGTTCAATTTTTTTTGAGCCGCCTGCAAATTTTTATTACCTTTGCCGCGTGACTGGAACCTGAACCGGTGTTTTATTTGTTGCCGGATGAAAACTTTATATTTTGTATTTTCAAGAATAGTGGCCGGAATCATCCTGATTTCCGGTATTTGGTCATGCAGCGCGGATCTTGATTCCCTCCCGGAGTTCATGAGCGAACTTGAAGTTTCGGGAAAGGTCTATGATTTTGATGATCCTGCAGGATCCGGAGTGGAAGACATGATGATAGTGCTGTCTTCGTATGAAGCCGGAGACCAGTCTTTCAAGTTCCCGATTTCGAGGGATACCGCATATTCCGATGCTTCCGGAACATTCAGGATCAGGACGATAGCGATGAGTGAAGGATGGATGTTCAGACTCTCGGCGAAGGACTGCCGCCAGGACAGACCGCACGGAACATATAGTCTGACCTCCACATTCGACCCTGTCCTGCATGTCGAGTTCAACCGGAATACTTTCGATGAGAATACAGGCGCATACAGGATCGAGGTTCCGATGCCTGTCACCAGGAAATGACCGTATCTCAGATTTTCCCGTCCGTATCGCGCCAGTGTTTCGGAGAACAGCCTACGAGTTTGGTGAACTGACGGTGGAAATTCGACCTGTCGCTGAAGCCTACCATTTCTCCTATCATATTCGTCGATATCTTTCTGTCAGACAGAAGCAGGGCTTTTGCGTCCTCTATCCTGAGTTCGGTTCTCCATGCCCTGAAATCCTTGCCTACTTCCCTGGCGAAAAACAGGTTCAGCAACTCTTTTGTAGTACCTATTTCATCTGCGATTTCTTCACGGCTCTTGTCGTATTCTCTGTACCGTTTCTGTCTTACCCATTCGTCCAGCAACGGTTTTACGCTGTCAATGTCATCCATGGATGAACTGGCCGCTGCGGGAGCTGCAGTCTTTTTCATTTTCCTGGCAGTCCTTTTTTTCTTCGAGGACTTGTTCGCCTGGCTGATCGTCCAATGCCCGAAGGCATCCAGAAGCAGTTTATGGCTACCGATAAAAGATATGAAGTTTCCTGCGAAGTACAGAAGGAAGAGTATGTAGAATCCTATATATATGAACATGAATCCTCTGAGGAAGAACATGTAGACGAGTACGAACATTTCCGTCAGCATGGCCAGGATGAAACAGAACTTGATCCATTTCAGCTTGTGTTCTTCATCTTCATCATAGTATTTTTCAAGCATCATGATGCTGTGCCTGTACCATTTGTCGAATATGATGATATAGTAGATGCACATGGACGTGAACATGGCTATGCTGGTGACGAGCACTATGTTGAACACGTTCTTTTCTCCGTTGAAGAAAACTTCGATGAGGGCCATGCTCACTATGAATATGGCGAAGATGCTGACCAGAAGTTTGCTGAAGTCCACATATCTGTGACCGAGAAGGTTTATCAGTGAAAATGACAGTGTGGCAGTGGAGAAAGCTACGTTTATCAGCAGAGTCATCGCCGAGAAAAGTCCGTACTGTTCGATGTCGTGATGACTGAGAGTGTAGCCGAAGATAAAGGCGCAGAACATGTAGCTGAGCGCTACCAGGCTCTTGGCCCTGGTCAGTCTGGTGGCATGTTCCGTGTGCGGGACCTTGATGAGGAGCATTACCACGGCAAGTGAGGCCGATACTATCATCGCTATCCACTGGAACAGCCGTATGTCATGGAACGAAACGAAAAATTCCATCGGCAACTGTTTTGCGGATGACAGGAAAGTCGAGACTTCCTTTTAGTCACCCTCTTGGTTAAAGAATCTTAAAATCAGGTGTCCTCAGCGTGAAGACTTTCGTACAAGTACGATTACTCCCGGTTCGTCAATGGTTTCGAAGAAAGACGTTTGAGGGGGACCCGAAGTCTCTTTGTGTCACCCCTCAAACTTAAATTACCAGCCCAGAACGTAGCCGAAAAGCAGAGGAGCTACGATAGTGGCATCTGACTCGATGATGAATCTCGGCGTGTCCACATCCAGCTTGCCCCATGTGATCTTCTCGTTAGGAACGGCTCCTGAATAGGATCCGTATGAAGTGGTGCAGTCTGAAATCTGGCAGAAATATGCCCAGAGCGGAGTACCTTTCCATCCGAGGTCCTGCTCCATCATAGGAACCACGCAGATAGGGAAGTCACCGGCAGTACCTCCGCCTATCTGGAAGAAACCTACTCCCTGTCCGCCTGAGTTGTGCTTGTACCAGTCAGTCAGGAACATCATGGTTTCGATCCCTCCCTTGATCATGAGCGGGTCGAACTCACCCTTGATGCAGTGTGCCGTGTATATGTTGCTGGTGGTGCAGTCCTCCCATGCAGGCACTACGATAGGGATGTTCTTCTCGCAGGCAGCGAGCACCCAGCTGTCCTTAGGGTCGATTTCGTAATATTGTTCAAGGACACCGCTTCTGAGAAGCCTGTAGATGACCTCGTATGGAAGAAGCCTTTCCCCTTTGGCTTTCATGTCTTTCCAGATTTCCACGAGGTGGTCTTCGAGACGGCGGAATGCCTCTTCTTCAGGGATACATGTATCGGTCACCCTGTTCATGTGGTTGTTCAGAAGTTCTTTCTCCTGCTCAGGGGTGAGATCACGGTAGTTCGGAACCCTGTAGTAGTGGTTGTGAGCCACCAGGTTCATGATATCCTCTTCAAGGTTGTTTGCAGAGCAAGAAACGATGTGAATCTTGTCCTGACGGATCATTTCCGCCAGGGAAAGTCCGAGTTCTGCCGTACTCATGGCGCCTGCCATGGCCAGCATCATCTTTCCACCCTTGTTGATGTGTTCGTCGTAAGCCTTTGCAGCATCTACGAGAGCTGCGGAGTTGAAATGACGATAATGGTGTGTAATGAATTGTGAAATAGGTCCTTTTTCCATTTCCATCTTATATTTTAACCGTTATTTTAACAAGTTGATTCCATTATTCCAATTCAGCCTGCGAAATTAGCGATTTTTTCCCTATTTTTGCAATCGTTTTTACCATTATTTTATATACAGACGAAAAGATGCTGAAAATCAAAGATATAAGCCAGATGGAGAAAATCCGCACGCCATTCTATCTCTATGATATGGAACTGCTTGCGGAATCAGTCTCCGAAATGGTACGCCTGTCGGCGCAATACGGGATCTCCGCACATTATGCCGTCAAGGCCAATGCCGAAGACCGGATTCTCAGATATATCGCCTCGAAGGGATTGGGCGCTGACTGCGTCAGCGGCAATGAAGTCCTTACCGCCCTCGCAAGCGGGTTCCCTCCGGAAAAGATAGTTTTCGCGGGCGTAGGAAAGACTGACGAGGAGATAGAGACAGCTGTCGGAAACGGTATCTTTTCCATGAACTGCGAATCTCTGCCGGAAATAGAAGTCATCGACGGTATCGCCGGAAGAATGGGGAAAAAAGCGGGGATCATGGTCAGGATAAACCCGAACATAGATGCCCATACCCATAAATATATCACTACAGGTCTGGAGGAGAACAAGTTCGGCGTTTCCGAACATGAATTCGATGCCCTGATAGAACTTCTGGGCAGATGCAGGTGGATAGACTTCAAGGGCCTCCATTTCCATATCGGATCACAGATTCTGGATGTCCATGATGTTTTCTCGCTCGAGTGCAGGAGGGCCTGTGAAATCGTGTCTTATTTCGAAGAGAGGGGATTGAAGGTGGAAAACATCGACCTGGGAGGAGGTCTTGGCATAGACTATCATGACCCTGACGGGCATCCTGTGCCGGATTTCGGGCTTTGGGTCAGAACCATTGCCGAAGGCATGGGCAAGTGTGGGGACAGACGCATTTCCATAGAGCCCGGGCGCTCTCTCGTGGGCCAGTGCGGCAGTCTGATTACCAGAGTCCTGTATGTGAAGCACGGTGTGGACAAGACATTCCTGATTACTGATGCCGGGATGAATGACCTGATAAGGCCGGCCCTGTACGGTGCATACCACAAGGTGGAGAACATTTCCGCTGAAGCGAGGAATGTGAAGGAGTATAAAAAGTATGATGTGGTGGGGCCTGTCTGCGAATCCAGCGATGTGTGGGGCGAGGGAAGGGAACTTCCGGAGACGGAGAGGGGAGACCTGCTGGCCATACGGTCTGCAGGGGCTTACGGACAGGTCATGGCCAGCCGATACAACCTCCGCACCTTGGCCGGGACATATTACATGGATGAACTGAATTGAAGAATTCATCGGACTGACGTTGTTTTGAAATAAAAAACTCTAACATATGTTTGATAATTTAGTAGAAAGACTCGAACGTTCCTTCAAGATTCTGAAAGGAGAAGGGAAAATCACTGAAATAAATGTCGCCGAGACACTGAAAGACATCAGGAGGGCACTTCTCGATGCCGATGTCAGCTACAAGATAGCCAAGCAGTTCTGCGATGACGTGAAGCAGAAGGCGCTGGGCCAGAACGTGCTTACGGCGGTCAAGCCGGAGCAGATGATGGTCAAGATAGTCCATGACGAACTTGCGGCCCTTATGGGAAGCGACTCTACCGACATCAACGTCAAGGGACATCCCGGCATAGTGCTGGTAGCCGGTCTCCAGGGTTCCGGTAAAACGACTTTTTCAGGCAAACTGGCCCTGAACTGCAAGAGCAAGAGAGGCATGAAGGTCATGCTGGCAGCCTGTGACGTTTACAGGCCTGCGGCCATAGACCAGCTGAAAGTTCTTGGCGAACAGATCCAGGTGCCTGTTTACTCTGAGGAAGGTGTGAAAAATCCGGTATCCATCGCGAAAAACGCCGTGGCAAAGGCCCGCCAGGAAGGATATTCCCTGGTGATAGTCGATACTGCGGGACGTCTGGCCGTCGATGAGGAGATGATGGACGAGATAGCTGCCCTGAAAAAGGCTTTGAATCCGACAGAGACACTCTTCGTGGTGGATGCCATGACAGGCCAGGATGCGGTGGAGACTGCCAAGGCTTTCAACGACAGGCTGGACTTCGACGGAGTAGTGCTCACGAAGATGGACGGTGACACCAGAGGCGGTGCCGCCCTTTCCATCAAGGCCGTGGTAGGCAAACCTATCAAGTTCATAAGTTCAGGCGAGAAGATGGAAGCCCTGGATGTGTTCCATCCTAAGAGAATCGCGGACAGGATTCTGGGCATGGGAGACGTGGTGACCCTCGTGGAGAAGGCTCAGGAGCAGTTCGATGAAGAACAGGCGCGCAAGCTGAAGAAGAAGCTCGCGAAGAACCAGTTCACCCTGATGGATTTCTATGACCAGATCCAGCAGATCAAGAAGATGGGCAACATCAAGGACATAGCATCCATGATTCCGGGTGTGGGAAAGGCCCTCAAGGATGTGGAGATGAGCAACGATTCCTTCAAGGGAGTGGAAGCCATCATCCTGTCCATGACTCCGCTTGAGCGCGAGAAGCCTGAGATCATAAACGGAAGCCGCAGGAAGAGAATCGCTGACGGAAGCGGAACATCAGTGGCCGAGGTCAACAGACTGCTAAAACAGTTCGATGGCATGAGAAAAGTGATGAAGTCGGCCATGGGACTCGGCGGTATGCAGGGTATGATGCGGAATATGAAACGTCCGAGACGGTAGTTCACAGGAATGAAGAAAATTTTCATTGTCCTTTCTGTTTTATTGGCGGCAGCCTTCCGGGGCGAGGCCCTTTCCCTGGAAGAGTGCTACAGCCTGGTGCGGGAGAACTATCCTCTTATCAAACAGTATGAACTGACTGATGCCATGTCGCGGTTTTCTTTTGAAAACGCAGCCGCGGGCTATCTTCCCAGAATCTCCATTGGCGGCCAGGCCACTTATCAGAGTGACGTGACAGCTTTCCCCGAGGTGTTCGAGTCCATGCTTCAGATGATGGGGACCGACATCGCCGGCCTGTCCAAGGCCCAATACAAGGTACAGTTGGAAATTTCGCAGACGATATGGGACGGAGGCTATGCCAAGGCCCGTCGGGAAGCCGTCAAAGCGCAGCAGGAGGTTTCGAAACTGACTCTCGACAAGGATATCGAGGCTTTGAAGACCAGGGTAAACCAGATGTATTTCGGAATATCTACGGTATCCTGGGCGTTTTCGCCTTTACCCTGTCGATTCTTATAGCGCATTTTGTCTACGGACTTGCTTCCCGTGGCGGTCTGCTGGAGATATATGTGAGTGCCATGATATTCCTGGTTTTCATAGCAGGTTTCGGCCTCATCATATCGAACTATTCCGACACTATGCTGCAGGCTGTGTTCATGATGCTTTTTTTCGTGCTGATCTTCATGCTTATGAGCGGGATATTCACTCCTGTAAGCTCGATGGAGACCTGGTCGCAGTATGTGACGTATTTCCTTCCGACAAGGTATTTCGTCAATATCCTCAGGGCTGTATGTCTGAAGGGAAGTCATTTCGCGGATATGAGTTTCGATTTCGTGATGCTGTCGGTTTTCGCGGTGGCGATAAATATAGTCGCTGTCGTGACGTACAGGAAGCAGAACTGAGAATGCCAGCCGGATTGCGTATTTTCTTGTTTGAAAGAATGAAAAGATATTATTAAATTTGTGTAATTGCGGCGGAGTCGCAGACGGGACGGACCCGGTTTTAACAAAGAAATTTTATCCGCACATGAATTTGCTTGCAGCTGTCAGTTTGCCTGTCACGGATCCTACCTGGATCTTTTTCATAGTACTTATCATAATATTGTTCGCGCCTCTGTTGCTCGGGAAGCTGAGGATTCCTCATATCATCGGGATGATACTGGCAGGTGTGGCGATAGGGGAGTTCGGCTTCAATATTCTGGAACGGGACAGCAGTTTCGAGCTGTTCGGCCGTGTCGGCCTATATTATATCATGTTCCTGGCCGGTCTGGAGATGGATCTGGAAGATTTCAGGAAGAACAAGGTGAAAGGGCTCGTGTTCGGTATCCTGACTTTTGCCATACCGATGGCATTGGGAATCTGGAGCAGCATGTCGCTTCTGGATTTTTCAGTGACTTCTTCCATCCTGCTGGCCAGCATGTATGCCTCGCATACGCTGGTGGCTTATCCGATTGTGAGCAGATACGGGCTGGCGAGGCAGAGAAGCGTGAACATCACTATCGGCGGTACTGTCATCACTGTGACGCTTGCTCTCATCATTCTGGCAGTGATCAGCGGAATGTACAAAGGGACGTCCGACAGCATGTACTGGCTTTTGCTTTTCGTGAATGTGGTTCTGATCAGCCTTCTGATAGTGTTCTGCTTCCCTATGCTCGGGAGGTGGTTTTTCAGAAAATACGATGATCCTGTGATGCAGTTCGTGTTCGTACTGGCCATGGTGTTCCTGGGTGGAGGACTGATGTCTCTGGCAGGTATGGAGGGGATACTCGGGGCTTTCCTGGTGGGCATAGTGCTGAATCCGCTGATACCGAGGGTGTCGCCTCTGATGAATCGTCTGGAGTTTGTCGGGAATGCCCTTTTCATCCCGTATTTTCTGATCGGTGTGGGCATGATCATCGATATCCGCAGTCTTTTTGCCGGAGGTACCGCTCTGAAGGTGGCTGTGGTGATGACCGTGGTGGCTACGCTCAGCAAGTGGCTGGCGGCTTACGGAACCCAGAAGATTTTCCGTATGTCGCGCAGCGAGAGGGGGATGATGTTCGGCCTGAGCAATGCTCAGGCTGCGGCGACTCTCGCCGCTGTCCTGGTAGGACACGACATCATCCTTCCCTCCGGAGAACGGCTTCTGAACGATGACGTGCTGAACGGCACTGTCGTGATGATTCTCTTCACCTGCATCATCAGCTCCCTGGTTACCGACTGGTTCGGACGCAAGCTTGCTACCGGCGGAGGACCTGCGGAAGCGGAAAGAACCCCGGACCAGAAAGAACGCATCCTCATCCCGATAGCGAATCCTGATACCATAGAGAACCTTGTAAATCTGGCCCTGCTTGTCAAGAAGCCCCATTCAGGCGGTGACTTCGTGGCCCTGAACGTGAACGTGGATTCCGCTTCCGGTTCATCAGTCAGGGCGGAGGCGGCCCGCAGAGGCCTGGAAAAAGCCGCGCAGATAGCCGCCGCGGCAGACGTGAATGTGAATATGGTCAGCCGCTATGACATCAATATCTCCTCCGGCATCATACATACCATCAAGGAATATTCCGCTACGGATGTGATCATCGGACTGCATCAGAAAGCAGGATTCCTGGACTCGTTTTTCGGAGCTCTGACGAACAGCCTTCTGAAAGGCACCAGTCTGGAAGTCATGGTCGCGCGTTTCACCATGCCTCTGAATACCGTGAAAGGAATATCTGTCATAGTCCCGCCGCGTGCGGAATACGAGACCGGTTTTTCCAGATGGACTTCGCACATCTGCAGGATGTCGGCCCAGCTCGGCTGCAAGGCACGCTTCATTTCCGAAGATGCCACGATAGGACAGCTGCGCAGGCAGTGCCGTCATCTCGGAGTGGAGACTTCTTCCAGATTCGAGACTGTGGACAGCCTTTCACTGCAGGATCTGATGTCCGGGCACATGAAACGGGAGGAGGTGCTGGTCGTGGTCAGTGCCAGAAGCGGCTCCATATCGTATGATTCCTCCATGGACAAGATACCCCAGTTCCTTAACAGGAACACTTCCATCGGGAATTTCATCATCATCTATCCCGAGCAGGTGGATCTGGAGGATATGGTATCGTTCTCCGACCCTATGGGGAACGCCTGATTCCCAGAGGGAAGAATCACTTTTTTGAGCCTGTCTCCCGTGCTTGTTATATCTCTATGGTGTAGACGCTGTTGAATTCTTCACCGGCCTCGAGTCTGTTTATCCAGTCCTTCCCGCTGAATTCTCCTGTGTAGCCGACCCTGTCGCATCGTCCGTACCAAGGTTCTATGCACACGAACGGAGCATTCTTGCCCGGAGGCGACCAGAGTCCCACGAGAGGGGCATCGAAAGTGAGGCTCAGCCACGGAGTCCTGTCCTGTCTGCAGAGAGTAACTTTCCCGACCTGGCTGTTGTCTATGATGAGAGCGTCCTTGTCGAACGTGTGAGTGTCGAGACGGAGGTATTCACCGTCCATTCCCAGCGCATATCTCGAGTCGGGATCCGCACATCCCTTTTCTTTCACCAGAATGTATTCCAACCCTGTCTTTCCGCCGAAGTGGAACCAGCCTCTGTCTGATGTTCCGGGCATGAAATCAGGGAAATAGAATGCCGGATGTGCCCCTATCTGGAAATACATGGTCCCGGAACCTGTGTTCACGACTTTCCAGTGTACTTCCACCTTCCTTCCGGATAGCCTGTAGCCTGTTTCAAGACGGAATCTGAAAGGGTACTTTTCCATAGTTTCCGGAGAATCTTCCAGACTGAACCATATTTCGTTTTCAGTCTGTCTGACCGGAGTAAACTCCATGTCCCTGGCAAACCCGTGCTGAGGCAGGCCGTATTCCTTTCCGTTTACATGATAGATATTGTCCCACACCCTTCCTACTATGGGAAAGAGCACAGGCGAATGTCTGGCCCAGAACTGGGGATCCGCCTGCCACAGATATTCGGTATCTCCGCATCTGATGCTGGTCAGTTCTGCTCCGTGGCTGTCGATTTCTATGCTCAGGAAATCGTTTTTGAGAGTCTTTTTCATCGAATCGTTATCAGTTATGTGTCGTATGGCCGGTTTATGACCCGGTATTATGTGAAAAAACGTCTGAATCGCTATTTGTCAGGGATTCAGACGTTTCCTGTTGAGATACCAAGATTCGAACTTGGACAGACAGAACCAAAATCTGTAGTGCTACCATTACACCATATCTCAATTCCGTTGCAAATATAACTCATATTTTGATTTTCTGCAAATTCGCCATGCTGCAAGCCATGGCAAGGTCTTCCATGGAGCGGCTTGTCCCATCGCTGCCGCATTGGCCGCAGGCCTCCTGGTCAGAACAGTCCGTATATCAGAGTCCAGACCAGAAACCGTCCGAACTTCCCCACAAGCATCAGCATGATGCTCCAGAAAGGTCTGGTCTTGTAGAAACCGAGGGCTATCGCCACGACGTCACCGACTATCGGGACCCAGCATATAAGCGCCAGCCATACGCCGTACCTGTCTATTTTCTTTTTCTGTCGGGCCAGAGTCTCGGGCTTTACCTTGAACCACTTTTCTATCCACTCCCATTTGCCTGCCCATCCGATAAAATAAGTGAATACGCTTCCGAGCCAGTTTCCGAGAGTCCCGACCATGAGGCATCCTGCAGGATTCCCTGTGGCTGCCAATACCGACAGATACACGGCGTCGGAGCTGAACGGGATGACAGTGGCTGCCAGAAACGTACCGATGAACAGTCCGAGAAGTCCTAGATTTTCAAGCCACTCCATCTGTCATTTTCTTTTTTCCCTGAAAAAGTCCGACATCAGGCTGCCGCAGTCATTGGCCAGGATACCTTTCCTGATCACCGTCTTAGGGTGAAGCAGCGATGGGGTAAAGCCGGAGAATCCGCGTTTCGGGTCATCGGCACCGTACACGATTTCGCTGATCTGTGCCCATCTCAGGGCGGCTGCGCACATGGGGCAAGGCTCGACTGTGACGTAAAGTGTGCAGTCTTCGAGATATTTCCCTCCGAGTGCCTGCGTCGCTGCGGTAACGGCTATCATTTCGGCATGGGCAGTTGGATCCTGCAGCCTTTCTGTCATGTTGTGTCCCCTTCCGATGATCCTGCCGCGGCAGACTATGACGGCTCCGACGGGTACTTCGTCTTCTTCGTATGCTGCGGAGGCTTCTTTCAGGGCTTCACGCATGAATTTCTCGTCAGTGTTTTCCATGGAATTCAGAGTTATGGGTCTTTTTCATGTCGGCAAGTTCACGGAGATACAGTCTGGCGCACATTTCAGCATCGTCTCCCGCCCTGTGATGGGTGCCTTCATGAATGCCGAGCTGTTCGCAGAGGTAGCCAAGTCTGTTGCATCCGAAAGAATATATCCGTCTTGCGGTCTGGAGGGAGCACATCCATTTCAGTTCGGGCAGATGTATGCGGTAAAGTTCTGCTGACTGGAGCAGGCAGCTGCGGTCGAAGGCTGCATTGTGCGCCACGAACGTATCGAATTCGTCGAGGTATTCCTGTTCTATTTCTTCCCACACAGTGACGAAGTCCGGGGCGTTTTCCGTGTCCTCCGGCCTGATTCCGTGGATCTGTATGTTCCACGGACTGTACCAATTCCCTTCCGGCTGCACCAGCCACGAACGTGTCTCGGCTATTTCGCCGTTCCTGACGACACATATTCCCGTCTCGCATACCGAGGCCCTTCTGGCTGTAGCCGTCTCGAAATCTATCGCTATGAAATTCAAGTCCTGTTTCATCTGCTCCCTTCATTTTGTCATATCGGAGTCCGGGTGTCACGGCTCATGTCCGTGCCAATACCGGATCCGCCTGCAAATATATGAACTTATCATGTCAAAACATGACCCATCCCGATACAATCTCATAAGTAACGTGAATCCACGGAATTTACAAAGCTCTGGCCTGGATCCTGTACAATCCGTCATTGCATCTTTTTATAATATATTTTTCTGCGGACAGTTTGCCTAACTTGCCGGTTATCTTTCTTTTTATCCTGGATATGTTCGTGTACCATGCGGCCTTGTCTTCATCGCAGATATTCTCTATGATATTCAGAATATTTTCCATGTCATCATAAACGGTCATATTCCCGTAAATATCGGATAATTCCTCCCGGTATTTCCATAGTTCATCGGCGTTTATACCATCCGGGTATTTCAGGACCAGTTTGTACAGAGTGCTTTCTACCGGCGTCAGTTTGATCTTTATCGGATTTTCGTCCGCCAGGACAAGCATCCTGTCCGGACCGAGCCGTACTCTGGCGTTTTTCGCCTTTCCAGACAACAAGCCGATTATGTCACCGTCATCAATTCCCCTGTCCCTGAGTTCTGAAAGCAGTTTCCTGATCTGTTTTATGATAGACGAAATATCGTCGTTTGCCGACAGGCATCTTCCTGCAGGAAGTGCCAAATTGTAATTTTCCATCTTCTTTCCTGTAAAAGTCAATTATAAGAGTAGTGGCAGGCTGTTTTCCGGCCTGCTGCCAGTGATAACAGCCTAAAGGCTGACCGGATGGAAAATATGTCGGACGGCAGACAGCAACACATACGGGTATCCTGCGGCAATATTTGTCGCAGTTCCGCAAGATGATATGTATCCGTATACCGCCATTCTGATTTTATTTCCGGCAAAAATAATAAAAATATCCGTAGGGTGTAGAATGGGACTCGAACCCATGACCTCCGGATCCACAAT
The DNA here is from genome assembly GCA_944322815.1 of uncultured Bacteroidales bacterium. Lineage (GTDB taxonomy): Bacteria > Bacteroidota > Bacteroidia > Bacteroidales > UBA932 > Cryptobacteroides. The sequence goes on from CALUQB010000027.1 coordinate 39,782, forward strand.
CCGGCGTTCTGACCGACTGAACTATCAACACCATATATGTACCTTCGAGAGGATTCGAACCTCTATTTGCGGTTTCGTAGACCGATGTCCTTTCCGTTGGACGACGAAGGCAGGTCGGATATCCGGTGTCATGAGACCGTTTGCCGGATTCCGTGATGCAAAGATATCACCTCTGATCGTGTATCGGAAATTTCTGCAAGACTTGCAATCTATCAAAGCCGTCATGGCTTATGCACGAAAAGAAGGTTACTTATGGGAGGACTTGCCTTCGGATTCGTTCCACGAATCCTCTGCAGAGGCAGTTCGATGAAAAGAACGGAGTGAATTTCAGAGAACTCACGTTAATATTAACGAGCTATTGTAAAAATTATGACTATGAATATTTTAAAAACCAGTGTCATATTTTGGCACAGGCGTAGTCTAATTTTGTCGAAGAACGATATTGAAATAGGAATATATTAAAAATAAGCTACTTATAAGCATTTCTCAAAAAACGAGGTAATGACTTGGAA